>NZ_KB890634.1 GCF_000373185.1 Segatella paludivivens DSM 17968 = JCM 13650 | reverse complement strand
CAGGTGTAAAGACGGTGACGTCAAAGCCGAGCACTACTAATTGCCCGAAACTTTCTTTCGGGAGGTCATACTTTGAGTTGTTTAAGATAGTGGTAAGAACTAAGGTTTCTTACAGTTTGCTTGTGAAAAATACGTCATAACCCATATCAGGTGGTTATTGCGGTGGTGTCCCACCTCTTCCCATTCCGAACAGAGAAGTTAAGCCCACTTGCGCCGATGGTACTGCAATACAATGCGGGAGAGTAGGTAGCCGCCTTCTTTTAAACAGAAGCCTCGAAGATAGTAATATCTTTCGAGGCTTTTTTGTGTTTATATAATCCGAGCTATCAGAGAAGTTCGGGATTATGCTAAACACGGTTTTAGGACTTATCCTAAATCTGACATCTATTATTGATAATCTTAATCTGATATATCTGATTGATCTGTTTGTTATTTTTGGATTAATTATGACGACAAAATATATATTTATACGTCTTATCCTTATATAATAAGCGTCGAAATGAAACTATTTAGAAACTTTGCATTAATTCTGATTTGTATAATATCATTGCCTATATGCGCACAACAATATAAGTTGTGGTATAGAGAACCTGCAATGGTATGGACTGATGCATTGCCTCTTGGTAATGGAAGACTTGGTGCGATGGTATATGGAATACCTGCCGTTGAGAGATTACAGCTCAATGAAGAAACTATTTGGACAGGACAACCCAATAATAATCCTAATCCAAATTCAAAAGCTGCTATTCCAATCATTCAGAACCTACTTTTTGAAGGAAAGTATAAGGAAGCTCAGGACATGGCTTCTGATAAGGTGATGTCGGCAACGAATAATGGGATGGCATACCAAACTTTTGGTAATGTGTATATCTCAACTCCAAATGTTTCGCAATATACAAACTATAAGCGTGAACTGAGTCTTGATTCGGCTATTGCCGTTACTCGTTATACTGTTGACGGAGTTACATATAAGCGTGAGGTTATGACATCATTCAGCGATAATGTGATAACTGTTAAGTTTACGGCTTCAAAATCAGGTAAGATTACTTTTAATGCCAATTTTACTACCCCCCATGATGATGTTATCATAACTAGTGAAAATAATGAGTCGATATTGCAGGGCGTTTCTTCAAAACTAGAAAACTGTAAAGGAAAAGTTCGCTTTATGGGACGTATGGCTGCAACATCCAAAACAGGAAATAAAGCAACCAATGCGATTTCAAATGATGGAATAATTTCGGTGAAAAATGCTGACGAAGCTGTGTTGTATATTTCGATAGCAACTAATTTTGTAGACTATCAGAATATAACAGGTGATGAAAGTGCCAAAAGCGAAAACTATCTAAGAAATGCAATGCTTCATGACTATGAAAAGAGTAAAGCAGAACATGTGAGACTCTTTCAAAATTATATGCACCGCACATCATTGTATCTTGGAGAAGATAAATATGCAAACTTACCTACTGATGAGCGTTTGATGAATTTTGAAAAGCATGATGATAACTGGCTTGTGTCGACATATTTCACATTTGGAAGATATCTTCTTATATGTTGTTCACAACCTGGAGAACAAGCTGCAAATTTACAAGGTATATGGAATGATAAGTTGGAACCTGCATGGGATTCTAAATATACAACCAATATTAATCTGGAAATGAACTATTGGCCAGCAGAACCTACTAACCTTACCGAACTTAATGAGCCTCTTTTCAGATTGATAAAAGAAGTCAGTAAGACGGGAACCGTTTCTGCACGTACAATGTATGATAAAGACGGATGGGTGTTGCATCATAATACTGATATTTGGCGTATCACTGGTGCTGTAGATCATGCAACAAGTGGAATGTGGATGACAGGTGGTGCATGGCTGTGCTCACATCTGTGGCAGCATTATCTATATACTGGTGATAAAGAATTTCTGAAAGCAGCATATCCAATCATGAAAGGAGCTGCAGAATTCTTAGATGAGATGCTGATAAAAGAACCGGAGCATGGATGGTTAGTAATATCTCCTGCTGTTTCCCCAGAAAACTCACATCCTTCACCCGATGGAATGCTTCCTATAACATACGGCACTACAATGGATAACGAATTGATTTATGAGTTATTTAATAACGTTGTTGCTGCCTCAAATGTTTTGTCAGAAGATACAGAACTAGCAAAACACTATACCGAAAGATTGAAACAGATGTCTCCTATGCAGATAGGACGTTGGGGACAACTTCAGGAATGGATAAAAGATTGGGATAATCCAAGTGATGATCATCGTCATGTGAGTCATCTATACGGATTGTTTCCCGGAACACAGATCTCTCCATATCGTACCCCAGAATTACTGGATGCTGCACGTACATCACTCATTCATCGTGGAGATCCAAGTACAGGTTGGAGTATGGGATGGAAAGTATGCTTGTGGGCACGCTTGTTAGATGGTAATCATGCTTATAAGTTGATACATAATCAATTGTCGTTGACAAATGATAGATTTCTTGCTTATGGAAATGTAAAGAAGAAAGGCGGAACATATAGAAATCTTTTTGATGCACATCCACCATTTCAGATAGATGGTAATTTCGGATGTACGGCAGGTATAGCAGAAATGTTGATGCAGAGTCATGACGGATGCGTTGCGTTGCTTCCGGCATTACCAGATGCATGGAAAGAACAAGGAATAGTAAAAGGATTGAAAGCACGTGGTGGTTTTGAAATCATCACAATGTCGTGGCGTAAAGGAAAATTGACCAGTCTTGTGGTTAAGTCTGCACTTGGTGGTAATCTTCGTTTAAGACTAAATGCTCCAGTGAAATCCTTGCACAAAGCAAAGGGAGATAATGTAAATCCTTTCTTTGTAAGTTATCCTTCAGCACAACTACTAAATAATTCAGATGTAAAGTTTAGTAAGATGAGTCTCCCAAAGACCTATCTATACGATATAAATACAGGAAAAGGACAAATAATTAAAGTATTATGAAAAAGAGAATATTATCGATATGCCTGATGTTAGGACTGGCAACGGTATTCACATATGGACAAAAACCGTGGGATAACGGAAAACTAATGGTTTCTTCAAACAATCGCTATTTGCAGTTTGAAAATGGTAGCCCATTCTTTTGGCTAGGTGATACAGGTTGGCTTGTTCCACAACATCTTGATAGAGCTGAAGTAGAATACTATTTCAATAAATGTCGCAGAGCAGGATATAATATGGTGCAGATACAGGTAATGGATGCTGTTCCGTCCTATAATATTTACGGACAGCAATCGTTGCCTTACGGATGGGATTTTACAAAAGCCGATCCAGAAGGAATATATTCGTATTGGGACCATTTGGATTATATCGTTCGTAAAGCAGAGCAAAACGGAATATATATCGGCATGGTCGCAATATGGGGATCTCAGGTACAAGCTGGAAACATCAACGCCGAACAAGCCAAAGCCTATGGAAAGTTTCTTGCCGAAAGATATAAGAATAATCCAAACATAATATGGATAATGGGCGGCGATATCCAAGGCAATATACATCCCGAAGTATGGAATGCTCTTGCCACATCAATAAAAAGTATAGACAATAAACATCTTATGACATTTCATCCACGAGGTAGATATACTTCTGCTAAATGGTGGAGTAAAGCTTCATGGATGGATTTTCATACATTCCAAAGCGGACACCGCAAATACGGTCAGCGAATGGGGAACAAAGAATATCCAATTCCAGACAGTACAGAGGAAGACAACTGGATGTATGTAGACTCTACTTGGGCATACAAACCAATAAAGCCAGTTCTTGATGATGAACCGAGTTACGAGGACATACCAAAGGGACTTCACGATGCAAACGAGGCCCGTTGGCAGGACTATGATGTACGCCGTTATGCATATTGGAGTGTTTTTGCAGGAAGTTGTGGACACACATACGGACACAATGCCATTATGCAGATGCTTAAACCAGGTTATCCTACTGGCTACGGAAGTGATGGAACAGTAAAAGCTTGGTATCAAGGTCTTGAAGATCCAGGTTACAATCAGATGCAATATCTTAGTGACCTGATGTTGTCGTTTCCGTTTTTTGAAAGAATCCCCGACCAGAGCATTATTGTAGGCAAGAATGGTGTGAAATATGACAGACTTATTGCCACACGAGGCAAAGACTATTTGATGGTCTATAATTACAACAGTAATGTTATGAAAATAGACCTTAGGAAGATCTCTGGTAAGAAGAAATTTCTATGGTGGTTTAATCCTTCAGACGGTGCAATTTCTTTTATCGGAACTGCTGATAATAAAATAATAACAATGTCACCACAGATAGAAAAAAGTGACAAAGTAAATGATAGAGTGCTGATTGCCATTGATGCAGAAAAGAACTATATATCACGTGAACAGACAAAAATAATTAATCAACGTCTGGCTGACAGAAAGCGAAATCTTAACGAATAAATGAAAAGACTACTATACATATTCATTATAATGATATTGCCGTTGCAAATGTTTGCGGCAAAAATCGGAGTGTATGACGTAAAGACAGAAAACCTAAAGAATCCTGAAGGCATTGACATCACAACTCCAAGATTTTCATGGAAGATATCTTCTGATTGCAGTAATGTCATACAGACGGAATATCAAATCATTGTGGCTTCATCACCTGAAAAACTTGATGAAGCTAATGCTGATTTATGGAATTCTGGAAGGGTGAAATCTGCCAATCAACTATGGATAGAGTATGGTGGTAAAGTTTTGAAAAGCAATGACAAGGCTTTCTGGAAAGTACGCGTGTTTACAAATAAAGGTAAAAGCGAGTGGAGTGAAGTACAACATTTTGGTATGGCCCTGTTGGGTGAAAATAGATGGAAAGGTAATTGGATTGGATTAGAAGAACTCCAGACTGGTGAGCAGCGTGGACTTCACACCAGATTGGCCGTAAGATACTTGCGAAAAGAATTCAAAAGCAAAAAGAATGTACGCCGTGCTATGGCTTATGTAGCAGGGTTGGGTATTTATGATTTCTACGTAAACGGAAAGCAGATTGGTGATAATCAGGTTTTGAAACCTGTTCCTTCTGATTATCGTAAAACCGTGTATTACAATACATTTGACATCACACGCTATATGCAATCAAACAATGCGATAGGTATATCTTTGGCCGCTGGCAGATATTTCCCGATGCGTCAGGAAAAGTATTATAAGTCACCAGTGTTCGGATTGCCAAAATGTCGTATCAACATCATTGTGGAATATGAAGACGGAACAAAGGAAACATGGGCAACAGACCAGAGTTGGAAGTTGAGTTTCAACGGTCCAATACGTAATACTAATGAATATGACGGTGAGGAATATGATGCCCGTATGGAAATGTCTGGATGGAATACCGTTGGATATGATGATTCAAAATGGATAAATGCCGTCAGAGCAGCCGTACCAGAGGGAGAACTGCGTGCGCAGATGACACCTTGCATGGTAGAAAATAAATATGGAACTCCAATATCAATGACCAAAGTCAATGGCAAATACATCCTTGACTTCGGGCAGAATATGGCAGGTTGGATAGGATTTATTCCACGTGGAGAAAGCGGAGATTCTATAAAGGTGAGATATGCCGAGAAACTGAATCCTGACGGAAGTATATATACAGATAATCTGCGAAATGCTAATTCCACGGATATATATGTATGCAATGGTAAGGAACTGGGACATATCTGGAAACCTACATTTGTGTATCATGGTTTCAGGTATGCAGAAGTAAGCAATATCGCTACAGCAAAGAAAGAAGATTTCACGGCATTTACTGTTGGCGATGAAATGCCATCAATAGGTGAAATAATAACATCTGATACGATTCTTAATAAGGTCATTCATAATGCTTTTTGGGGAATAAAAAGCAATTATAAAGGTATACCAGTTGACTGTCCACAAAGAAATGAACGTCAACCATGGTTGGGCGATCGTACTGTTGGATGCCTTGGTGAGAGTTTCCTGTTTGATAATGAACGTCTATATACCAAATGGATGAAGGACCTAAGTGATGGAGTGCGCTATGACGGAGCAATGTCGAATGTTACGCCAGCATTCTGGAATTATTACGAAGACAATATGACTTGGCCTGCCGTTTTTCCGTTTGCATGTGATATGCTGTATGAACAGTATGGCAATTCACAACCGATAATTAATTCATATCCTTCGATAAGAAAATGGCTGATGTACATGCTGAATGAATATGAAACAGACGGAATAATTACAAAAGATAAATACGGAGACTGGTGCGTTCCACCAGAGAAGTTGGAACTTATACATAGTGAAGATCCATCACGCAACACAGATGGACAACTGATATCAACAGCTTATGGCGTAAGGATTCTGCAATTGATGGAGAAGTTTGCCAAGATGCAGAATATGAACGACGATGCCAAACTTTGGGAGAACAAACGTAAGGAGATGACAGATGCGTTTAATCATAAGTTTCTTACAGTGAAGCGTGGCACATCATTGCGTTCAGGGCATGTGTTATATCCTGATAGTGTATTCTATGGTAATAACACCGCAACAGCAAACATTCTTCCTTTGGCATTCGGTATGGTTCCGGATAGCATAAAGGTAGAGGTCGTTAAAAATGTAGTTGCAAATATAATAAATATTGGTGATGGTCATGTCACCTGTGGAGTGATAGGAATTAGTTGGCTATTGAGAGGACTTTCAGATAATGGTTTTTCAGATGTAGCATATCTTCTTGCAACTAATAATACGTATCCTTCTTGGGGATATATGGCAGAAAATGGAGCTACGACAATCTGGGAATTATGGAATGGCGATAAGGCTGACGCAAAGATGAATTCGGGAAACCACGTAATGTTGCTTGGTGACCTGTTAACATGGTGTTATCAATATCTTGGAGGAATAAAGCAAGCTGAAAATAGTGTGGCATATAAACACATTATCCTGAAACCCTCTTTCGATATTGAAGACTGTTTTCATGTAGATGCTTCTTACGAAACACCATACGGAAAAGTGGTGAGCAAATGGAATAAGACTTTGCAAAAATTACATTGGGAAGTGGAGATACCTGTAAATACAAGTGCTACGCTATATATGCCAAATGGTAAAACAGAGGAAGTGGGATCGGGTAGATATTCTTATAACTTGGAAATGCCAACCCGTAACGCTGCAATCATGAAAGATGAATTTCTGTATGAGAAGGCTACATTTCCAGAGGCCCATGCTTCGACGATAACAGAACTTAAAAATGGTGATTTAATAGCTTCTTATTTCGGTGGAACAAAAGAGCGTAATCCGGATGTATGTATCTGGGTCAGCAGGAAACCCAAGGGTGCTGATAAATGGGAAGCCCCCATATTAGCAGGCGATGGAGTGTATCAGTTGGGAACGAAAGATGCAGAATTGGCTGGAGTAGATGGAAAGACAACGGCTGCTTCAGCAGGTCCAATAAAGTCTCGTAAGGTCCCATTATCAGGAACATTGAAGCGCAAAGCATGTTGGAATCCTGTATTGTTTACAATGCCTGACGGTGAGATTTGGCTTTTTTATAAAGTCGGTGCAACAGTTGATGACTGGACTGGTTGGCTTGTAAAGTCTCGAGACGGAGGAAAGACTTGGACAGAAAGAGAACCTTTGCCAAAAGGATTTATCGGACCGGTAAAGAATAAACCAGAATTGATTAATGGCAGACTGATATGCGGTTCGAGCACTGAGAAAAACGGATGGCGTTTTCATGTAGAGATACTTGACATAAAAACAGGAAAATGGAAATATGTAGGAATCGTTGATGCAGAAAAGAAAGCACGTACAGATGATGTCGTTCCGGCAAGAGATATGACAAATCCTATCTATAAAGAAGGAAAAGAACCAGAATATATATATAGCATACAACCATCTATACTGAAACTAAAAGATGGTCGTCTGCAAGTGCTGATGCGTACTCATAACGCAAAGTTGGCTACATCTTTCAGTTCAGACAATGGAGATACATGGAGTAAAGTTACTTTGACAGATATACCAAATAACCAAAGTGGAACAGATGCTGTAACTCTTAAAGATGGTCGCCACGTTTTGATTTATAATGATTTCGAAACCATACCTGGTACAAAGAAAGGACCACGAACTCCTCTCAGTATAGCGATATCCGACGACGGTACTCATTGGCGTCATGTTCTCACATTAGAAGATAGTCCTATCAGTCAATATTCATATCCTGCAATCATTCAGGGAAAAGATGGAAACCTGCATTGTGTATATACATGGAGAAGACAACTCATTGCTTATAAAAAAATAGACTTGAGCAAGCTCAAATAAATTTATGAAAAGAATACATACCATACTCATCATACTTATGCTGTGTGCTTATTCAGAGGCGCACTCTATTAAAATCGTAACCATTTCTAAAACAAATTCCAGAGTGGAATATGCAGCCGATTATATCAAAAAGAAATTGTCGGCATTGGGATATACTTTTCCTACTCATGGAAACGATTACAAAATATATCTCAGATTGGCATCCGATACGACTGGGCTGAAGAAAGAAGGTTTCAGAATCACTTCAAAGAAGAAGAACATCTTTGTTGAAGGATATGATGGTTCGGGAGTGATATATGGATGTAATGAGCTTGCAGAGTATGCAGCACTACATCATAATCTCAACATAGGCAACATTCAGCAAAATCCAGAAATGGTATTGCGTGGTTCATGTGTAGGATTGCAAAAGACCGTATATCTACCCGGACATCAGGTATATGAATATCCATATACACCAGAAAACTTTCCGTGGTTTTATGATAAGCAGCAATGGATAGAATATCTTGATATGCTTGTAGACAACAAGATGAATTCTTTATATCTGTGGAATGGTCATCCTTTTGCTTCATTGGTCAAACTCAAAGACTATCCATTTGCGGTGGAAGTAGATGAAGATACATTTAAAAAGAATGAAGAAATATACTCTTTTCTCACAAAAGAAGCTGACCGAAGAGGAATCTTTGTTATCCAGATGTTTTATAATATCATATTATCAAAACCTTTTGCCGACCATTATGGACTGAAGACACAAGACAGACATCGCCCAATCACTCCATTGATAAGTGACTATACCCGCAAAAGTATAGCAGCCTTTATTGAGAAATATCCAAATGTGGGACTACTGGTATGTCTTGGTGAAGCAATGGATACTTATGACGACGATGTAGAATGGATGACGAAAACAATTATTCCAGGAGTGAAAGATGGATTGAAAGCCCTTGGACGTAATGATGAACCGCCAGTATTGCTACGTGCGCATGATACAGATTGCAAAGCCGTAATGGAAGCTTCGCTACCACTATATAAGAATTTGTATACAATGCACAAATACAATGGTGAATCTCTCACGACATATGAACCACGAGGACCTTGGGCAAAGATACATACAGATTTAGCTGCTCTTGGAACAACGCATATCAGTAATGTTCATATACTTGCTAATCTTGAACCTTGGCGTTGGTCGTCACCATCCTTTGTGAGGAAGGCTGTTATAGCTATGCATGATGTTCATCATGCAAATGCCTTACATCTTTATCCACAAGCAAGTTATTGGGACTGGCCATACACTGCAGATAAGTTGCCCGATGGACTTCGTGAAAGACAGTTGGATCGTGACTGGATGTGGTATAAAACTTGGGGACGTTATGCGTGGAATTGTAGACGCAATGTAACTGAGGAAGGACATTATTGGGATGATGTGTTGTCGGAATATTATTGCAGTGGTGACAAGAGTGTGGCTGACAGCATAAGAAAGGCGTATGATGAAAGCGGAGAAATCGCTCCAAAGTTGTTAAGGCGTTTTGGAATAACAGAAGGAAACCGACAAACATTACTTCTTGGTATGATGATGAGTCAATTGGTGAATCCTTATAAATACACCATATATCCTGGATTCTATGAGAGTTGTGGACCTGAGGGTGAGAAACTGATTGAATATGTGGAGAAAGAATGGAAACATCAACCGCATATCGGGGAACTTCCTCTTGATATAGTTGCGCAGACTGAAGCTCATGGCGACAAGGCTGTGGCAGCTATTGACGCTGTTGCTGATAAGGTTACAGAACATAAAGAAGAATTTAATCGTCTGCGTAATGACATGCACTGTTATAAGGAATTTGCATGGTCGTTTGGTTTCAAGGTTAAGGCAGCACAACATGTGCTGAATTATAAATGGGGAAAGGATATCAACCAACTTGACACAGCAGTGGTATTGTTGGAAAAAAGCGTGATGCATTATAAAAAACTTGTTGATCTGACTAAAGATACATATCTATATGCCAACTCAATGCAGACAGCACAACGTCGTATTCCGATAGGAGGTGATGACGGGAAGATGAAACACTGGCAGGAGCTATTACCACAGTATCAACTGGAACTTGATAATCTGAAAAAGAATGTAGCAATGCTCAAAGATATAGCAAAAGGTAAATATAATAATGTAGCAATGGCTATAAAACCTTTACCTGCTGCGAATGTCACTTTACCCAACGATGTAAAAACCGTGAAGATAGCTAAGGGAGTACGTCTGTTTTCTGATATGGATAGTGTTGTTACTGATTTCGCAACAGAGTTAAAAGGTATGAATGCCTATGTGCTGAATAGCAAACAACAGCGCGACAGTGCTACACAGATAGAATTTAAATGTGAAACTCCAGTACATCTGCTTGTTGGTTATTTCCGTGACGATCAGATGAAGTATGCAGGTGCTCCAAAACTGGAAATTGACGCTACCGCCAATGATTATGGACAGGCAGAACCAATGATAACATCAGCGATACTAATAGATGGAATGCCACAGGTAAATCTTCATAAATATGATTTCAATGCAGGAAATCATACATTGCTGTTGCCTAAGGGTATGCTCCTTGTTCTTGGATATACGTCAGGAAAAATAACGCAGCGTGATGCCGGACTGTCTAGAACAGATAAGGCTATAGATTGGTTGTTTTATTAAAAGTATAGAACGTTATGAGATATAGATTATTTTCTGTCTTATTATTCTTTACCTTCAAGCTTTTTGCCAATGTTGGTTTTACTCCTATGCAGATGCAACGTCTGTATGATCAGGTGAAGACGCCATATAAATATGGAATGGCAGTCGCTCCAAAAGACAACTATCACAAAATAGACTGTCCTACTGTTTTTCGGAATGACGGAAAATGGTATATGACTTATGTTGTGTATAATGGTAAGGACGGACTTGACGGTCGTGGATATGAAACATGGTTGGCTGAATCAGCTGATTTGCTTCATTGGAAAACTCTCGGCAGGTTGCTATCATATAAAAATAGTGGATGGGATATGAATCAGCGTGGAGGTTTCCCTTCTCTGATAGACTGGACTTGGAATGGTTCTTGCGAGATGAAGAAATATCACGGTCGCTATTGGATGACATATATTGGAGGGCATGGAACTGGATATGAAGCCGTGAAAGAACCTTTGAATATAGGCGTGGCGTGGACAAAGGATAATATATCTATCGCTCACGAATGGAACTCTGCCGACAAACCGCTTATGAGCATTCATGATAAGGACTCACAATGGTGGGAGAAATTGGTGCAATATAAAAGTACGGTATATGAAGATAAGTCACGAACACTTGGAAAGCGTTTCGTGATGTTCTATAATGCTGGTGGAATTAATCCTGCCAACAATCTTAAAGCTGAACGCATTGGTATCGCTTTGTCAAATGATATGAAGAAATGGCAACGCTATGCTGGTAATCCTGTATATTATCATGAGTCACCGGGCATTATAACGGGCGATGCGCAGATCGTTAAGATGGACAGTCTTTACGTGATGTTCTACTTCTCGGCGTATAACCCTACACGTAAATACAATGCTTTCAATACTTTTGCCGTAAGTCGCAATCTTGTTGATTGGCAGGATTGGAACGGTGAAGATCTTATATACCCGTCAAAGCCTTATGACGATATGTTTGCCCATAAAAGCTATGTGGTAAAACATAATGGAGTAGTATATCATTTTTATTGTGCGGTAAACAAGGCAGGACAACGTGGTATTGCTGTTGCGACAAGTGTACCGATGGGGCGTTCTGATGTGAAGTTCCCTGAACCTGAAAACAATTCACATAGAAAGATTGTAAGTCTTGATAAGTCATGGCGTGTGAAGTTTACTCATACGAATGCTGATTCTATAACTTCACTTATACCAGAAACAATTGTTAGTGTACCTAATAATCTTGATGATTATTACGGATATAGACAATTGAAGCATGGAAATCTCCATGGAAGTGCTGTGTATAACAGAAGCATAAATGTGGAAAAACGTGAAGGAAAACGTTATTTTCTAGAACTGCAAGGTGTAGGAACTTATGCCACATTAATTGTAAATGGCTATCGATATCCAAAAGAACTTGTTGGACGCACTGTATTTACAGAAGATATTACTCAACATCTGCACAATGGTGATAATGAATTACGCATAGAGGTAGATCATCCTGAATATATAAAAGATAGTCCATGGGTGTGTGGAGGATGTTCTTCTGAATGGGGATTCTCAGAAGGCAGTCAACCTTTTGGTATATACCGTCCTGTGTCTTTGGTGGAAACTGATGAAGTACGTATCGAACCGTTTGGAATCCACGTATGGAATAATGCTAATTGCGATTCTGTATTTATAGATACCGAAATAAAGAATTACGGGAATAAGAAGGTAGACGTCGAACTCGTAAGCAAAATGAATATGGCAAGCGGAAAAACATATTTCCGATTGTCAGAAAATACGGTTCTTGCTCCAGGAGAAACGAAGGTTATACGTCAGTATGCAAAGATTTCAAATCCAGAACGATGGAGTTTAGAGAGTCCTTATCTCTATAATCTTGCGTCAATGATAAAGCGTGACGGTAATACTGTTGATGAAGTTTCTACACCTTATGGAATAAGATCTATCAGTTGGCCCGTTCACAGAAAAGATAATGCACATAAAGGACAATTCCTATTGAATGGCAAACCTGTGTTTATCAATGGTACTTGTGATTATGAACATCTGTTCGGGCAAAGTCACGCCTTCTCAAATGAACAGATTGCATCACGTGTAAAGATGATGCGACAGGCTGGATTCAATGCTTTTCGTGAGGCTCATCAACCACATAATCTTTATTATCAGGAATTAATGGATAGTGAGGGAATGCTCTTCTGGAGTCAGTTCTCTGCTCATATATGGTATGATACAGAGGCTTTCAGAAGTAATTTCAAGAAGATGTTGCAACGTTATATTAAGGAACGTCGCAATTCTCCTAGTATAATATTGTGGGGATTACAGAATGAAAGTATACTTCCTAAGGATTTCGCAGAAGAATGTTCTGCTATAATTAGAGAAATGGACCCTACATGCCGTGACCAACGTGCCATCACAACATGTAATGGTGGGGAGGGAACCGATTGGAATGTAATTCAGAATTGGAGTGGAACTTATGGCGGAAGTGCTGATAATTATAGTAATGAACTAAAGCAACCATTACAATTATTGAATGGAGAATATGGCGCATGGCGAACATTGGGACTTCATGGCAATGACCGTTATTCAGAAGAATCATTTACACGACTATTGGCTAAGAAAGCTACTTTGGCAGAAAGTGTAAAAGATAGTGTGTGTGGTCATTTTCAATGGATATTCGTTTCTCACGAGAATCCAGGACGTGTGCAACCTGATGAATCACTGAGACGCATTGATAAGGTGGGACCATTTAATTATAAGGGATTACTTTCTCCGTGGGAACAACCGACAGAAGCTTTCTATTGGTATAGAAATCATTATGCTACGGCTGATGTAGACACTATTACTCCAACTGCAGCTGATAGGAATGTTGATATACTAAAACCGGCAGATGGATATTCATATCTGTATCGTGTAAACTGTGGTGGTGATGCTTATGTTGATTCTTATGGTCATATGTGGAGTCAGGATAATGCAAAATATTCAGAATCATGGTCTTCGCAGTTTGGCTTGAATCCTTTTATGGCAAGTCAAGGACATATAACAACAAAAATACATGGTACCGATGATGCTGAATTATTTAGATATTTCAGATGGGGACGCCATAAGTTGAAGTATCATTTTAAGGTTGATGATGACAGTGTATATCGCATAGAACTCTATTTTGCTGAACCTTGGCTTGGAGCGAGATACGGAACAGCAATAGATTGTGAAGGCGAGAGAATATTCGATGTAGCAGTAAACGATTCGGTTGTTGCCAATGATGTTGATCTTTGGGCTGAGGCTGGTTATGCAGGAGCATATAAACGTGTGGTTTATGCCAAAGCTTTTAATCATCAGTTGACGATAAGTTTCCCAGAAGTTAAAGCTGGACAGGCTGTAATCTCTGCAATAGCAGTAGCACGTCATGGAGATAAAATTAAAAGCTTTGATTACAGTTCGGCATTGCCTTCCAACTATTGGCGTAGTCTGGATAGTGATACTATTGCTAAGTATCCAAAAGCGTTGTTGCCTAAAGATACAGAGACATTCCCTACCGTAAAATATAACAGTGTCGGAAAAAGCGAGTGGATTATAGCTCCGGGGGTAGCAAGAGAATATGCACTTAGATTCCGTTATCGCAATATGACTGCTAAGGCTGTAATAGCACGGTTGACAATAGTTGATAATAAAGGGATTGTTGTTCATTCTGGTGACATAACATTCCCTACAACTCAATCAAAAGTCAAGATACTTTCTTCAACAACAGGGACACAGATTAATGCAGGAAAGTATCGTGTCATAATATCAAATGCCAAAAATGTTGATTTTGAAACTCTAGAAATACAATGAAACATATAATATTCTCACTTCTGTTTTTAATAAGTCTCCCGATTTCAGCAAATGATTGGGAGAATAATCACGTGTTGCAGATTAATCGTGAACCTGCTCGTGCAGCTTTTATGCCTTTTACTTCTCACAAAGGTGATTGTGAAATATCGCTCAACGGCAAGTGGAAATTCAGATGGACAAAAACGCCTGATGAACGTATTGTAAATTTCTATTCGTCACAGTATGACTGTAGCGATTGGAAAGAAATAGATGTTCCGGCAAACTGGGAAGTAAATGGATATGGTACACCGATATATATATCAGCAGGATATCCTTTTAAGATAGATCCTCCTTATGTGATGAAAGAACCTAAACATAATTGGACAACTTTCAATGAACGTAATCCTACTGGACAATATCGCCGTTCTTTCATTCTTTCAGATAAAGGATTACCGACACGCCGTTATTATATTCGTTTTGACGGAGTGCAGTCAGCGTTCTATCTTTGGGTAAATGGTCGCAATGTAGGTTATTCTCAAGGGTCTATGGAACCTTCTGAATTTGATATTACTAGTTATGTTAAGAAAGGAGTTAACGATATCTCTGTAGAAGTATATAAATATAGTGATGCTAGCTATCTTGAAGATCAGGACTTCTGGCGCTTTGGAGGTATTCAGCGTAATGTAACTATCTTCTCAACTCCTAATGTTCAGTTGCGTGACTACGCAGTGAGGACTGTTGCTGTAGATTCTAGTTTCTGTAAATTTGAATTGCAGGTAAATCCTAAGTTACGTGTATTTAATAATGAGACAGGTGCTGGATATATGGTCAAAGCAATACTTTCTGATGAAAAGGGCAGTGATATAGTTCATATAACAGCTGATGCTTCAGATATTCTGGATATAGAGCATAAAGCTGCAAACATGAATGAATGGTTTCCGCAGAGAGGTAGAAGCAAGTTTGCTCGTATGTCGGCAATCATTAATAATCCGCATCTTTGGACATCAGAAACACCATATCTTTATAATCTACGACTTCAGCTTATTGATTCTTTGGGCTGTATTGTTGAACAAACTGAACAGAAACTTGGATTCAGAGATTATAAAATAAAGGATGGAATGCTTTTGGTAAACGGGAAACAGGTGAGATTGCGTGGTGTAAACAGGCACGAACATGATCCAAAACTTGCACGCGTAATGACAGAACAACGTATGCAGCAGGATATAAAACTCATGAAAGCCGCAAATATAAATGCAGTGCGCACAAGTCATTATCCAAATGTATCACGTTGGTATGAATTGTGTGACAGTGCGGGTATATATGTCATGGATGAGGCCGATTGTGAGACCCATGGACTTCGTGGTACTCTTACTTCTTCTCCAGATTGGACTGAGGCTTTCCTTGATCGTGCTGTGAGAATGGGGGAGAGAGATAAAAACTATACATGTATTGTATTCTGGAGTTTAGGAAACGAGAGTGGGTTTGGTATCAACCATGCTACAATGGCTGGTTGGCTTCATGAATTTGATCCTACACGATTTGTTCATTACGAAGGTGCGCAGGGATATGATGGTCATCCAGATCCTGCATGCGTTGATATAATAAGTCGCTTTTATCCTCGTGTGATGCAGGAATATCTTAATCCTGGTATTCCAATTGGTGCCGATAAGGAGAGAGCAGAGAATGCACGATGGGAAAGACTTCTCGAAATAGCTGAAAGAAAGAATGACAACCGACCAGTTCTTACCAGTGAATATGCTCATTGCATGGGTAATGCTTTGGGTAATTTCAGTGAGTATTGGGATGAAATATATAGTAATAAGCGCATGCTTGGTGGTTTCGTATGGGATTGGGTTGATCAGGGAATATATTCTAAAGATAAAGGTATCCTATATGGTGGAGACTTTGGTGATACACCTAATCTGAAAGCTTTTTGTCTAAATGGCGTTGTGTTTGCTGATCGTTCAATATCATCGAAATATCAGGAACTTAAATATGTCTATTCTCCTGTACGTTTTAGCAGGCACGGTGACTCAATATTTGTAGTAAATAGATGTTCGCATCTTTCTCTTTCTGCATTTAAGGCTTCATATAGAATTATGGAGAATGGGCATGAAAGCAGGCATGGCTCACTTACTGTTCCTGATGTTATGCCAGGAGATAGTGCTGTGATTGGACTGGCTTCAAAATATGTTTGTCATTCCGATAATGATTGTAGATTGGATATAGACGTATTTGACGGTAGTGGAAACAATGTGATAACATATCAGACGGCATTACACGATAATCTTGTGAATGCTGCTTGTAAAATTCAACTAGAACGTAACCTCGTACGCAAGTCAATAAAGAACTGTGGCTTTGATATAGTGCCGAATTTCTATCGTGCTCCGACAGACAATGATACTGGTTTTGGAAATTGGTTGGCTAAGGATTGGAAGAATAATAGACTTGATTCTCCTGAAGTTTGTAAAATCAATGATGAGATAACAGAATATCGTTATCCTAAGGGTAAGATTGTCGTTACGCAATATGGTGATAGTCTGCGTTTTGACTGTAAAGGTGATCTGCCAGAACTGCCTTGTCTTGGTGTTGTTATCAAGCTGCCATGCGATTTTGAACAGTTATCATGGTATGGTCGTGGACCTTGGGACAATTATCCTGATCGCAAACAGGCTGCTATTGTTGGTTTGTGGAAAGGTAATGTTACAAATCAGTATACTCACTATCCACGTCCTCAGGACAATGGTAATCATGAGGACTGTTCAATGGTGCAATTAAAAAGTTCTGATGGTCGTATCTTTAGAATAGAGGCTGATGATGCTCCTTTTAGTTTCTCGGCTTTGCATTATTCTGATATTGATATTGCCACGGCCGCCCATGACTATCAACTAAAACCTTCAGGATATACTTATCTTAAGATAAACTGTGCTGTATTGGGATTGGGCAATGGTAGCTGTGGACCTGGGGTGTTGAAGAAATATTCTATTGACAGAACGAAAAGTCATACTCTTAAATTCCGTATGTATATCAGGTAATCAACAGACTGTTATATGATGATATAACAGACCGCATTTTGTTAATATATGTTTTGGAATTTAAAATTTAACAATGAATAGTGTTTAATTGTTGGGAATTAGTATATCTTTGCGCCATCAATTTTGATATTTTATATGGATAATAGTAAAAGCAGTTTAAGTAGTCGCATTACAATGATGGGGCTACTTGTAACTCTCGGTATTGTATTCGGTGATATAGGAACGTCCCCGCTTTATGTTATGAAGACCATAATAAGGGCAAATCCTACTTACGATGCCAATTTCATTATAGGTGCTGTTTCGTGCATTATTTGGACATTGACACTCCAGACAACACTAAAATATGTCGTTGTTGCGCTTCGTGCAGACAATCATGGAGAGGGAGGCATCTTGGCTCTTTATGCTCTTTTGCATAAATACCGTTGGAAAAGTCTTTATGTTGTAGCCATTATTGGTGCAGCGACGCTTGTTGCCGATGGTATAATTACTCCGGCTATTACCGTTACATCTGCCATAGAGGGATTGCAAGTTATAAATCCGTCAACTCCTGTGCTGCCGATATGTATTGGTATCATCTCCATTTTGTTTTTGATACAGCGGTTTGGTACAAGTGTTATCGGTCGTTCTTTCGGTCCGATAATGTTCTTTTGGTTCTTGATGTTGGGTGTTCTTGGTGTGATGAATATTCATTATGACTTAGACATCTTCCGAGCCTTTAATCCTTATTACGCCATTCATGTATTAGTGGCATATCCTGAGACAAGTCTTATTCTTGGTGCTGTTTTCCTATGTACTACAGGAGCTGAGGCTCTTTATTCAGATCTTGGACATTGTGGTCGCAAGAATATCCGCATTAGTTGGATATATGTTAAGGCTATGCTGATACTTAATTATCTTGGTCAGGGTGCTTGGGCTATAAGTAGGATAGGTAATGACATGAATGGAATAAATCCTTTTTATGCTATCATACCAAAGGATTTCCTAGTCTTTGCGATAGTTATGGCTACCATGGCTGCTGTTATTGCCAGTCAGGCTCTTATAAGCGGTTGCTATACAATATTTAGTGAAGCTATAAATCTTAACTTCTGGCCACGTCTGAAAATAAAGCACCCCACAAATTTTAAGGGACAGATATATATACCGTTGGTAAACAATTTCCTTTTTTGTTTCTGTGTATTCACGTTAATATTATTCCAGACTTCGGATAATATGGAGGCTGCTTATGGATTGTCTATAACAATAACAATGTTGATGACAACAATCCTTCTCGGTGTATATCTGTGGCATGGAAATGTTACAAGGATATTTGCCATACCTTTTTTGGTGGTATTCATGACAATAGAGAGTTGTTTCCTTATGGCTAATGTAGCTAAATTCATGCGTGGAGGTTGGTTCACTCTTCTCATAGCTAGTTTCTTCTTCATTATAATGATGGTATGGTATAAGGCTTCTAAAACTCGTCAGCGTAATCTGAAACTGGTTAAGATAAAGGATTACCTACCAGTAATAAAGGATTTGAAAGCGGATACGACCATTGCAAAATATGCCTCTAACCTAGTGTTTATTAACTGGGCACAAAAGGAAGATGAAGTTGAAGATAAACTTATATATTCAATATTGCGCAAGCAACCCAAGCGTGCCGACCATTATTGGTTGATACATCTTGACATGGTTGATGAGCCTCAGACGTTGGAATATACTGTAGACACATTGCTTGAGGATACTGTTTTTAATATCCGCATTAAGATAGGATTCCGTGTCCAACCGTTTGTTAGTCAGTTTTTGCGTCAGATAATACATGATATGACCGAGCGTAATGAAGTAAGCATCACAAGTGGATATCCGTCATTGCGTCAGCATGGCATACTTGGCGATTTCTGCTTTGTTGTTATTCATCGTATCTTCTATCCGGCAAGTAGTGTAAGTTCGTTTGAGCAATTCGTTATGAACTTATACGCTTTAGCTCGTCACATGGCTATTCCTGAGCAACATTGGTTGGGTTTGGATACCAGTAATGTTGTTGTTGAGAATGTTCCGCTTATCATAAATAAAAACTGCCAACAGAAAATAGTAAGGGTTGAAAAATAAAGTTTCAACCCTTTAAAACTTCAAGTGATTATTTTTTCATTGTTAAACAAGGCTAAATAATTTATTATTATTTGGTTTATTTTATAAACCTATTTATATTTGCATCATGATATAACAGTTAGGCGTCAGTTCGCCTTTCTTTTTTATGGCGAATGGTTTATTTTATAAACCAATTTGTATTGTTTAATTATTTAAAATAACTACAGACATGAAAAGATTTATTTTATCAGTTTTAGTATTAACAGCAGTATCGTGCTTAACTTATGGAGCCAATCTTACTATTTCAATTAAAGGTATACGTAGCAGCAAAGGAAAGATACTCATCATGATTAAACCTGTTGGTAAAGATGCTACATATCAGAATATGAAAGAGATTACAAATGACTCTTGTAATTTCGTTTTCAAAGATATTGAAGATGGCACATATAAGCTATCTGCTTTTCATGATGAAAATGGTAACTATAATATAGACAAGGATGAAAAAGGTATTCCGACAGAAGGATTTGTTTTGAAAACAATAACAGTTAGCAACTCAAAGAATTCAAGTAGCGAAGCCATAAAATTAAAGCTTTTCTATCCTTTAACGATAAAATAAGACAATCAGATGATGACGCATAATCTCATAATAGGATTTGTTGTTTGTGTATTGCCATGCAATGCACAAACGGATTCCACGAATATGACAACGTTAAATAAAGAACCAATACAACTTAAGGAAGTCGTTGTTAAATCACAGAGTATCATAAGTAAAGCAGATAAATTTATAAAGATTATTTCGATTAATGAAAATAAAAATGGAGAAGAGCTTCTTAGGCAGACTCCAAGCATAGCATTAAACGGCAAAGATATAACTATCAATGGTAGCAGTGGTGCAAAAGTATTTATAAACGATAGAGAAATTAGACTTTCAGGAGACAATCTAATATCTTATATTCGAAGTTTAAGTTCTAAGGATATAGAAAGTATAGAGGTTTTCCCTGTTGCAGGAGCCAGTTATGACGCAGATGCAAGGGGTGGCATTATCAAGATAAAACTCAGACATAAACACACAGATGACTATCAAGGTAGCATAGCTGTTAAAGGAATGGCATCTGATAAAAGTTTTGCAATGCGTCCTTCATATTCCTACAATATGCATCAACATAAATTAGACTTTTATACATTTGGTTCTGGTTCATGGACAACAAGCGACAGAGGTTCAATATTGGGGACACGTTATTACAGAGACAATATAAACCATTATTCAAGTTTCGGTGACGTAAATACGCCGGCTAATAATCAGAATATAAGTGCAGGTATGTTTTATGAGATTG
Organism: Segatella paludivivens DSM 17968 = JCM 13650; assembly: GCF_000373185.1. Classification (GTDB taxonomy): domain Bacteria; phylum Bacteroidota; class Bacteroidia; order Bacteroidales; family Bacteroidaceae; genus Prevotella; species Prevotella paludivivens. Next base: position 61,514 of record NZ_KB890634.1, on the reverse strand, counting down.
ATTCATTGAGAACAATTGGCGCTGAGCTTGGGTATTTTCACGATTATACTGATATGAACACAAATAGTTGTTCATATCTGACATACAATAATGATATACAAAATAGCAATGCACAATATTCTCAGAGAATGAAATTCAATATGCTATCTGGTTCACTAAATTATCAAAGAAAATTTGATAATAACGGTTCTATGTTTAAAATAATGGTTGATTATGTTAAGAAGAAATCAGTAAATCATAATTTATATAATCTCATGTTATTATGGAACAACCGAGATTCTACTTACAGAAGTAATCTTTCATCAACATACAATATTGCTTCCACAGATGTTTCTTACAAGAAGGTTTTAACTGGCGGGACGGCATTACTTACAGGAATAAAGTTCACAACAACACAAATGATCAATGACAATAGTTATCAATCCTTTGTTGATAATCAGTGGAAAGATATTTTAGATTATAATTACTCTTCAAGATACAACGAGCATATATTTGCTGCTTATGCCGAAATTAATACCGAGATAAAGCAATGGCAAATAATAGCGGGATTAAGAGCTGAAAATACCAAGACAACAAATAAAAATGTCAATATGAAAAAAGACTATTCTAACATATACCCTCATGTCATTCTTGGATATTCATTTGACGAAATGAAAAGGTGGATGATTTCAATGAGATATGCTAGGCAGATAGAACGACCAGCTTTTGATGCACTTAATCCAAACCGTATAGAATTGTCGCAATATTCATATCAGATAGGTAATCCTGATCTGAAGCCTTCATACATAAACAGAATAAGTGCAACACTTATACACGATTATAAATATACGCTAACCATAGGATGCGATTTATATACTGATTTGATAAGAGAATTTGCAAAGCAAGATTCGAAAGATCAAAATGTATCTTATATAACTTATGAAAATCACAATCGTGAGAATCATTGGTTTATAAACATAAATGCACCGTTTCAATTTGGCAAGTTTATTGATTTAAACACCAATTTGACTATGGTCAGACAATGCATACAAATGACAGCTAAAGATAATTATAGTAATCACAATCTGGTGTTTATTAATTGTGTAGCTAACATGCACCTTCCTTACAAATACGATGCAGAAATTGAATATGATATGCACAATCGTTTGTACTCGGGCAATAGTTCAATAAAATCAAGCAACAGTATAAACTTTAAACTTAAAAAGACATTTGCCAAAGATAAAATATTGCTGGCAGCAGGAATAGATAATATACTAAACGAATCTGCGAGATATCAATCCGAACTTAGTGAATACTCCATTAAAAGCAGAAATTTAATGGGATCAACAGGTAGATTGATAAGTTTATCATTAACATATAATTTTAATAAGGGTAGTAAAATAATATCAAGAAGGGTCGAAAATAGTTCTAGCGAAGATCGTGCAAGAATGTCTAAGAAACTATGACTATTTACAATATTACCCAATAAAAAGACAGTCTAAGGAACTATTTTACAGAAGTTTTTATAATTTTGCAAACAAATATACTATAATGGAAGAAAAGAATATAGACGAGAAAGAGAGTTTAGAACTTATTTCTCAAATGATACAATCTACAAAGGAATATATGGAAATAGGAAGTGGTAACCATTTCATATATTGGGGATACTTCACTGCAGCATTGTCTATAGTAATATATTCTGTGTTTCAGTTGACAGGATGGAAAAGTTGTGGATTTCTGTGGTTACTAATGTTTGTATTTTGGATATTCATGGAAGTCTTGAACCATCGCAAGCGTCCAACAGTAATGACATACATCAATAAAGTTATTGATCATGTCTGGTATGCTATGGGTTCTATGTTTATTGTAACATTTGCTGTTATTCTTTGCATCGGCTTTATCTATGGAAGATATAATTCGCTAGATTTAATGATGCCGTTATCAGCTATCTATGTTGGTATAGGAGTTGCAATCACAGGAATAATTATTCAGAATAAATGGATAGCCTATCTTCCATTTGTTGGAATTGGTCTCGGTTTGTATATGCTCACAGCTCTATATTTAAATATACTTCCAAATATATCTTGGCATCTTATGTTTGGTTTATCATTTATAATAATGATGGCAATCCCTGGTCATATACTTAAAAGAAAGGAGAACAAGGCATGTTAAGGGAATTAGATCCACTACTACACTCCCAACTACGACTTGCTGTTGTCTCTATTCTAATGTCATTAGATGAAGCCGACTTTGTATATCTGCGAAAAAAGACAGAATCTACAGCCGGTAACTTAAGTGTGCAATTAGATAAATTATCTGCTGCTGGATATATCTCAACAGAAAGAGTTATTGAAGGAAAGAAAACGCGCACTTTATGTCGCATGACTAGCAAGGGTAAACAGGCTTTTGAAGATTATGTGGATGCCTTAAAGGTGTACCTAAACGTGAAGAAATAAGGTTTTTGCTTTTTATTACTTAATGCCATCGAGGAAGTTCTCTGCCTACATACATTCTATTCCATTCCATTATTAGTAGGCTATAAGAAACCGTCCATATATAAAAGATATTTTTCATAGTCTAATTTTTTTTAAAGAGCTGTATTGCCTAAAACAAATTTCTTTATCCATAGGCTGAAAAACTGATCATACACAGAATATGCTCCATCATTCTGTGTGATAAAATCTTTCTCTAATAATCCTTTGATCGCAGAATTTACCGAACTTGGTGATGGTAGGTGATATTTCTTTGAAAAAAATCCGCCTGTAACATTTCTGGCTTTACCTTCAGTGGCAATGGCAAGGAACGTGTTACGCTGCTTTTCTGCCATTTGTCGCAATATGGTTTCGTAGGTGTCTGATGACATATCTAAGATATAGTTTATTGCATCATCAAGCATATCTTTTGAGCATGTACCGTTCTGAGGAGTTTTAAGAAACAGTACATTCATTACACGTTGTATGTAGGAAGTGACGCCTTCAAATCTATTGAATAATTCTTTTATTATTTCTACTTCTAGATGTTTGTTGCGTTCCTCAAATTTCTTAGATGCGAATTCGCTATATTTCTCAACAGTTAGTGTTTTTAAATTCATTAGTGTAACGCTCTGATAAAAAGGTCGTGACGGTGATACAAATATCTCTCCCATTAGGTGGCGATGTGAGCCAGAAAATATGAAATGTGCATTTGTACATCTTTGTATATATGTACGCAAAAGTGCTTCGATTCTATTGTCGCCATAGTATGTTATCTGCTGGAACTCGTCTATTGCCACAAGGCAAGGCTTATCTGCTTGCTGTAGATAAGTGAATATCTCGTCTAAAGTCACTTCTGGATTTGTTATAGCTCCAACACCAACACTCCATACGGGAAGACCATTGATGTCAAATGAAATTTCAGAGCGCAAAGACGTTAATGTCTGGATTAATTTTTCCCAGACTTTCTTACCCTTTGAACGTAGTCCGTCTATAATACTTTTACCAAATACATTAACAAGGTCTGAAACAGAAGATGTGGAATAGATGTCGATGATAAAAGTATAGTAGTTTTGGTTTATCTCAGGTTGGTTGAAACAATGATTTATAAGTTCAGTCTTGCCAATACGTCGAGGCGACATAAGGGCAAGATTATTCTCATTGACTAACAGGTCTGTAATTTTTCTTGTTTCATCTTTGCGATCACAAAAATACTCAGGACCAGCATATCCATTTGTTATGAAAGGGTTGTTCAACATAATTGTTTCTTGTTTGATTCCGCAAATATAGTACTTTTATTGCGATTATCAAAAAATGATTATCAAAAAATAATAAAATGCAGGTATGTTGTTTTGTAGTTATGTAGCTACAGCATAACTAACCATTCACTTTGATATGAGGCTATGATAGTAAAAAAATGCATAGTAAAAGAAAAAAACATCTTTTTCTGTGTAATTTATTACTATATTGCGCATTGCAAACAGTTATACTCGTATCTACATATAATGTAGTGTAGCATATTATTTTTGGCTTAAATTTCTCTGTGTCGATTTGATTTTTGTATGTTTAGGGGGCTTTCCCTACGTTTTTCGTGCTTTTTAGCTACGTGAACTACGTATTCTCTCGCAAATCCCATAAACAGGGGCTTTGACGATACGTAGCTAGGTCAATTTAACTACGAAAGCTACGTTCTAGCTACGTTGTCTATTTCTATTATATATTATGTACGTGCGCGCACGCACTTAGGACTTTTTAAAAATACTAGTGTCGAAGTGTCAACATAATGAATATCAATATATTATCTGTCATTTTTAATAATATATGATGACGGTGATATGACGAAGAAGCCTCAAATTTTATCATGCTTTTTACGAAGAAATGCATTGCGATTTACGTTGTTTTGGGGAGTGATAAGGGCCTTATCACTCGGCAAAGTAACACGAAACGCAATTTAGTTTTCCGCAAAAATTTGTATTAGAAGATTATGAAAAGTACTCAATTAGATTTTTGCTTGACACATTTTCGTCACTTGATTATTCTCGAAAAGAAGTCTAACAAGTTGATATTCAACGGATAGACATTTCGACGCTGGTATTTTTGAAAAATCCAAAGTGTGCGTATGCGCATGTGTTATTATGTGTAGCACCAGTAATTGAAACTTTGGCTAACTGCCCAAACTTGATTTCATTGCATGGATAAAAATCTTGAAGTATCTTTGCAGAGAATTCAGTGGAATTCGGCAGAACGTTTAATCAAGCTTGAAAATTCTGTTTTCGTTTACTGAATCTATGTATCCATCCTCAGTCCCTCAGATGCAGTAACGTTTCTTTGACAAATTCAATTATGAAATACATTCCATCCTCCAAATAATCCAAGTTGCCGTAGCTAAAACGTAGCTATCGTAGCTAAATCCTACCAGCTACGTATCGTCAAAGCCTCTGTTTATGGGCTTTGAGAGAGGATCCGAAGCTCACGTAGCTAAAAACAAGAGAAATGATAGGGAAATTCAATTGTGTTTTTTAGTTTGTATTTATTGCATCTTTAAAATTATATAACTATTTAGTTCTATTAATATTTCCCAAGCATGGTCTATATCTAAATAAGTATTTGCGTATTCAATATTCAAAAGCTCATCAGAAAGTAGATAGTCGTATTTTTGCTTTTCTTTAGCTCCTCGGTTTATAAGATTTGCTAACTCAATAGCATCTACTTTACCAAATCTAATAATTGATTCTATATCATTTATTTTGAGGTCTGTAATATATAAATGATTGTAGCTAATGCGTTTATCTAAATAATATTTAGCCATTAAGTAGATCGTTTTGTTAATTTTATCGCCTGCCCAAGTAAAAATATAGGTTTTAGTGCGGTATTGTATTATAGAACTCTTATCCAGTCCAATTTTCTTAAGAAAAGAGCGTGCTCTTAATAAGTGCTTGGGAGTATTAGTATTTTTATCAAGGTACGGATATATTTCATCCGATAAGTATATATCTCGCATCTTTTGTATGATAATATTGTCTTTGGGAACGAGACTCCCAGAGTAGTGTGTTATATTTCCTAGTCCGTTTTGTGTTACATAAACCTTATTATTCCTATAGTTTATATATTCTATTTTCCAACTTATTCCTGCTAAAATAATAGAGTTTCCTACTTGTGGATCTTCTTTAATATAACCAATGGGGACTGTATTATTCTTATTTATAACCATGTATCCTTTATCGCTATTGAATGCGGAATAAAAATCTTTCTTATTAAGAATACTCTCTCCTTTTGAACCAATAATAATTTGACCATTTCTCATTTGTGATATAATATCATTTTTTGCTAAAGACTTTATAATTTCCAAAAAAAGTTTAGCTGAGATATTACAAAAAGCGCCTTCTTGACAAAGGAGCTTCCATCCATTCTTTGGATGAAAGCTACCAAATTGCCCAATAATAGCAACTATCTGTTGTATTAGAGTTGAAAAGTGATAACCAGAAATGTCTGGGCTTTGGAAATGTTTTTCTTTTGTGAGTTCTACAGCTGCTATATTTTGGACAAGATTACTACGTAAATAATACATAATATTGTTACCTCTATCAATAGAATATATTCTTAATTTGGAAGAATCTCCTGCTCGTCCGGAGCGTCCCAGCCTTTGCATTAGACTAGATACAGAATTTATTGATTCAATTTGAGCTATAGATTCTATTTTGCCGATATCTATACCAAGTTCTAATGTAGAAGAACAAAAGACAGAAATGGGATACAAACCATTCTGTAAATCTTTTTCTGTTTTTTCTCGTATGGTTTTACTTAAACTACCATGATGAACTCTGAATGCATCTGGAATAAATAGTCTTTTACACATATTTGATAATAATGATGCATATTTTTCAGAATCATAGCGGCTATTTGTAAAAATAAGATTATTACTACCTCTAAGTCTTTTGAATATATCTTCAGTGATATTTTTAATATATGAGATATGATCTTTGGTTGTATATTCTTTAATAATTATCATCATTTGATGAGAATCATCGCCTTTTGATGGTATCTCGCATGGTATTATACTATCGTTTCTTAAGAATTTTTTAACGAAATTGTAATCAGAGAATGTTGCACTCATGGCAATTCTTGGTATCACTCTTTGCTGACAATGTTCAATTCTTGACAACAGAGATTGTAATTGTATCCCTCTCTCGTTCCCTATGAATGTGTGTAATTCATCAATAATTACATACTGTATTGCTTTGAATAAATTATGTGCTTCATCCTTACGATTTATTAAAAAAGATTCTAAAGATTCTGGTGTTATAATAAGAATTCCATCAGAATTTTTTAAGGATTTTACTTTGATATTATTTGGTACATCACTATGCCAAGAAGTTATGGGTATGTTTAATCCATAAACCATTTTTATTAACCGTTCATACTGATTATTTATTAAAGCTCTTAATGGACTTATGTACAAAACTTGATATCCATTGTTCCTTTTTGATTTGAGAATTTGACTTATTACAGGAAGAAAGACGGCCTCAGTCTTTCCTCCTGCTGTAGAAGCACTAATGATTACATCGCAATTTTTTCTCAATATAGGTGGTATGGAATTCTCTTGTATTTCTCGAAGAGAATTCCAACCTTGTCGTGCTATCCATTTTTGGATTCTAATATCTAATAATGTTAACGAAGATGGTTTCATATCGTTTTATATATTAAACGACGCAAATTCTTCATTTAAATTAGAATCTGATTTTTCATTCGTCATTAAATAACTTAAATTGTCAGATTCTATATCTTCTGTAACTTCTGTTTTTTCAACAAGATCTTCCCATTTGCTTTGGGGGGATTGCTCAAGCACTGATAATAGATCTATAAATCCCTTTATTGTATTTCGTGGAGTTCTAAAATAACTTTCACCAATTACCGAATTGCAATGTTTCATATATGCAATAATAGCTTCATCTGGTACAAGATATGAATCTTTTTTCCCATATGCATAAACATTGCGAATATTTTTTAATAGTAAAAGTAGTTCCTCTTGATGTAGATTTGCTAATCGTAGTACCGTTGAGTTGTAATCAGTTATTCCAATCTTCTTAGCAAAGTTGTTTTCTGCCAGTCGTGATCTTAATGCTTCATAACTATATAGTCCTCTTGTTTCATCTGTAAGAAAATCTGGTGTACCACTCATAATAAAACCAATATTTGATATTGTACCTTGATATGTATTATTCAATATGTTTAGTATTTCTTCGTAGTTTGATTTGCGAGATTGAGAATTTGTTATCTTATATAGATTAACCATTTCATCAAGACATATAAGTAATCCTTTATATCCTGCTTTTCTGACAAGTACAGAATAAAGTTCCATTATATTGAAAAAAGTATAGTCTGCTAAGATTTCTCTCACATTGAGATCTTTTTTAGCATCTGTTCTAGATTTGTATTCGCAACGTAACCATTTTATGCATTTGCTTTTAAGATCATCATTATTGTTATTATATGCGTACCAATAACAAGCTATAACCTTTATGAAACTTTCCCCTCCATAATAATCTTCCAATTCTTTAAGCATTTTGTATATTTCAGAAGCTACGTCATCTTTATTGGTTTGGGCTTCTTTGTTTGCCAAAGTGATTACTCTTTCCAATATGTAGCTAAGCGCATTACCATCTTGCTTAGTTCTAGTTGAAATATTTGCTATAAGTTCAGAAACTAATTTCTTTGGTTGATCTTGACTACCACAAATCCTCTTGCTTGGAGACAAGTCAGCATTTAAAGTGACAAGTCCTTTCTCTAACGCAATACTTCTGACAAGTGATAAAAAAAAAGTCTTTCCTGAACCATACTCTCCAATTACTAATCGAAAAGAATTTCCCCCATCAACAATGTTGGTTATGTCTTTTATAAATGAGTCTAATTCTTTTGCTCTACCAACTTGAATATGTTGGAGACCAATTTTTGGTACAATACCGCTTCTCAGTGAGCGAATGATTGCCTCACGCTCCATTGGCTTTATTATCTTCTTCATAATAACAGTTCTTTATAATCTTGTATAACAAATATATTCTCCCCATTATCTTCTATAATTGAATCTTCAATTTTAGAATATGAGTAATCATTTATTTTTTCTAAAACAGAGCTTGTTATCAAGCCTTTTTGTTTGCAAATATCATCTACTTCTTTTTTGCTCCACATTTCTTTTGAGAGCAATGTTGAGAGAATTTCTAATATTTTATTGTTAGGGACTATATCTTGTTCTTTCATTTCATTAGTAATAAGATCCTCTTTCTGACTAAATATTTCGTCTAGTATATTTTGAGACAAAAGAGTTTCTTCTTCTAATTCATTAAGTCTTCTTTTATTAATATTTACTTGAGTCTTTTCTTTGTTATTAATCAATTTGTTGACGTTTTTAAAGTCATTTACAGAGGGCTCTCTGCTAGTTATTAAATTGTGGATTTTTCCATGAATATTATTATTTTCTAATCCTAATAATAATAGTAAATTAGCTATAGCAGATGTTCTCTTAGGCCTTACTTCCCCTGTGCTATATGTAAATCTGAACAAGATTTCTCCAAACATTTTTTTCCTTTCATTGCTCAGTTCTTGAATGTTATCCTTTCTTGATTTGTACAAAATCACTTTTTTCGTATTCTGCCATCTAATAAATGCAGAAAGATAATGGCGTTCATTCACATTGTCAATTAAACTGGAAATTATTTTGTCGAATAGACAGAAATCTGCATTTGTAGCAGAATCAGCTTGCATCAATTTGTTTATTAATATTGAGAGCAAACAAAAATCCTCTATGTCTTTATTTCTGTATACAGCCTGCTCTCGTCTATATAAAACGCATTTATTTTCGTATGTAAAATTTTCTGGTATAATGCCATATCCTAAGCGAGATAAACTTCTTATAAAAGGATCTTGAATTTCTTCCAAAGTAGTTTCATTTAATTTTTTTGCAAGATTGAAAATTTTAACAATCTTATCTATATTTAGCGTTGGATAATCAGAAATACTAAATAATCGTTCTATTTCTTTATTAAAATGAATACATTTCTTATTATCTCTTATATCAATATAATGCGGCAAGTATGCTAGTGCTAAAATATTATTAAATCGTCCAAGATATTTAAAATCATCATTTATTTTTTTGCAAGCATCCTTAGTTGCTTCTAAATAAGAGTGTACCGTTTGTGTAGTTGTGTATATAGTGACAGATGATTTACTATCATTAAAAGCCTTTTCTATGAAATAACCTAATCTAATATTATAATCTTTATCATAATTCTGTGTATTTTTTTGCTCAGGAAGATTAAAATCACTAATAAAATATGTTTTGATATCTCTTTCAAACGAAGATATGGCAAAATGGTTAATATAAATTTTCGCAGTCTCAAAAATTAACGTTTTGTCAATTTTTGCAGATTCCTTGATTTTGTTTATAAAATAGAAATCTTTAATTTCATCCATATCGTCTATTATACGACTCTTAATAAGAGTTAGTATCTTGTCGGGAAAAAATTTGATTATTAAGGCTTGTATAAAGTTACTAAGAAAATATTTGTCTAAAGATGGCAGAATATTTTTATTATATAGCATAAGTACTCCTCCCAAGATGGATTCTTTTTCTATAATAGATGTATCTTCATTAAAGAATACTGTTTTTTTTGCAAGCCAGATATTATAATTGATTTGTTCACTTGTATATCCTTCTGTGAGATTAAAGTTCGAGAAAAAAAGCAAACACGCTTGTTTATCTGACTCAGTAATGTTAATGTCTTCTGATTCTTTTTGTTCCGAAATATAAAAATCCTTTTCATCTGTTTTTTTAGGTCCGTTTATCGTTAAATATATAAATGCCCCGATAATACTAATTAAGAGTAGTGCAGCTATAATTATAGCGTATATATTATTTGATTGGATCATTCCTGAAATAAGAAATAGTAGCCCAATTAGTATATACCAAATATTGCAACCATTATTTGAATTCATATGTAAATGGTTTGTTTTTTTGTGATTGTACTTGTTTTTTAATGCAAGTATTTTATAATTAATAGACTCATAATCGTCTTTACGAACATTACGGGGATTCTCATATCTAAAAGATCCTTGTAAGGCTTTGTTTTCATGGGAGTTATTTTATACATGTTTGATTTAGATATGTTCATATAGCTATTTTTTACATCATGTACAAATTTAAATATAAAATTATCAATATCCAAATTATTCTTTGTTTTTCTTGTTATTTGATTTTGTCATTATTATAATGATCTTATTTTTAATTACGGGAAATAATTTGCTTTCATAAAGGCTCAAGCGTCTTCTTGATTGTATATGTAGCTCTTTGTTATATTAATTATCTAAAATAAAAAGAAAATGTGATGTCATATATTTTGAATTTATCATTATATTAGTTTATTTTGTATGATAATAAAATACACGAAGAACATTGTAAATTAACAACTAATGAAGCTAAAAAAGAAATCGGGTATGATATATACTAAGAATACTAACAATGCTATTGTTATTATATATTACTTTATGTTCTGCTAAGCTTTTGATTATAAATAGCATACTTGTCTGTTCTCTGCTTTTAATACTAATATGGCTTTTATTTGCAGCATTTCACAGGTTGCATAAAAAATAGTGATAAAAATAAAACGAATATAACTTTACTTGTATTGTGACTAGTATTCTTGCTTGTTCATTATGTTACTATTGTGTGGTGGCTATGTAAGCTTTCTTCTTGTCGACAAAATGAATTAGCAAATTTCAAATGAAAGAATCCCAATATTTTATAGGGATTCTTTCATGCATATAATAGTAACTATCTTTTTATTTTGCTAAAAACATTTTTAGGAGCCTTTGGGTGTTTATTCAAGAGAATAAATCTTCTAAGAATGTCCTTAAATTCAATTATTAATGCCCGTGCTTGAATATTTTGATTCTTGAAAAATCGGCTTTGGAAAATTGCTGTACGCTTAGCATCAGGAAGATAAGGCAAATGACCATAATTATGACAAAACTCATCCATGGCATGATTGTGAAACTGCCCACTTGAAACGCTATGCCACTTTTCACCATTTCTGCTACCGATAAATGATCCATTTTCAATGTTACTTCCCGGAACAGAGCTGTGGCGTATGTCAGGGGATTTATCAGGACGATGGGAAGCATAAATTTGGGTAACGCAAATGTCGGAATGTAGGCTCCAGACAAGAACGTAAGGGGAAATGATATGATAGTGACCAACAGCTGAAAATTGCTTGATTCGCGTGTAATTGTTGCCAGATATAATCCCAAAGCACTGAATGTGAGTCCGGCTAAAACCATAATGAGAACCATACCGAGTCCGTGAACTGTATCAAGGTCTAATCCCATAAACAGACCGATGATTACGATAATAAGTCCCTGAATAACAGAGATAACGGTAGACGATAACATATGCCCGATAGCAATCTGCCAACGAGAGATCGGTGCTACCAGAATTTCTTTCATAAAACCGCTTGAAATATCATCGAGGATATTCATAGAATTATTCAAAGCAATTTGGAAGACGGTCATGATGATGATACCCGCAATCAAATAATTCATAGGGTTGGTAATGCCCGTAGCTGTGCTCTTCATTACAAATGAAAAGACAAAAAGCATGATAACAGACATGAATAGATTCATAAACAGGCGCATTCTATCGCGCACAAGTTTCAATAAATTTCTATTTAAGATGGCTAAAATGGCTCTCATGATTCTCTGATCTCCTTTCCTGTAATATTTAAAAATACGTCGTTGAGTGATCCTTTCTTAACTTCAAGGTCTTTGATATACTGTTTGTTGGTGGACAGGATCTGCAGAAAGTCATCGTAATCATTGATGTAGACCATAACTAAATCGCCATCCATTTTATATTTCATGTGATGCTGATTAAGAAAATCGACAATCACTTCGGGTTGATCCGATTCCAGTCTCATGACGGTTGATGTGTATTGCTTTTTTAGGTTGAACGGCGTGTCGTAAGCAATGATCTTTCCTTTGTCGATAATAGCAATTTTATTGCATATCTCTGCTTCTTCCATATAGTGTGTGGTGAGAAATATGGTGATTTTCTTTTCTTTTTGCAGTTTATAAATATACTCCCACACGTTGGAGCGTGTTTGTGGATCGAGACCGGTAGTGGGTTCGTCCAAAAACAAAACTTTGGGAAAATGCACCAAACCACGGGCTATCTCGGCACGGCGTTTCATGCCTCCCGAAAGATTCTTGACCGGTGAATTGCGCCTTTGTTCAAGGTCAACCAAATCGAGTACAAAGTCGATACGTGATTTTACTTCTTTTTTGGGTACGTTATAAAAATCGCAATGCAGTTTTAAGTTTTCTTCAATGGTAAGCTTATCATCAAGTGTAGACTCCTGAAAGACAATGCCTATGTTGTTTCTTACCTGCGCCATCTGTGTGCTTACGTCGAACCCATTTATAATCATGTCGCCCGATGTCTTTTCCTGAATGGTGCATAGCGTATTGATCGTGGTACTCTTACCCGCTCCGTTTGGACCAAGGAATCCGAAGATACTCCCTTCTTCCACTTCGAAAGAAATATTGTCTACCGCTATGAAATCACCGAATTTCTTTGTAAAGTTTTTAACTTCGATACTATTCATCTTAATTGTTTTAATTTTATTATCCTAATTCTTGTATCTTTTGTTTTTATGTTGAGATCAAGTCGTTGTAGATTGTTTGCAAACGCTTCCGCAGATAAACGATAGCGTAATGTTTGCGCGAAAGCAATGTGTTGACCGGTACACCGATAGTTTTGGAAATCTCTTTCACAGGGATACCGTCCAGTTCCGTCATCTCAAAAATCTCACGTTGTTCGGGTGGTAATTCTGCCAAAGCATTTTCAAGTTCCGTCCATACTAGTGAACGCAGATATTTCGTTTCAGGAGAGTCTTCGTCTTCCACTTCGTGAAACAGTAGCCCCGATATTTCTTCCAGCACATTTTCGTCTTCATCTTCCTGAAACACCGGCATCCTTACTTCCTTCTTTTTTGTTTCGGCATTGATGATCTTATTTTGCGTGACACGATACAGCCATGCAGAAATGTTTTCAATCGGGTTCATGGCATTATCCACGTTTTTTGCCAATTGATAAAACACATCCTGCAAAATATCATCCGCATCATCACGACTTGATATCTGCCCTCTGATAAACGATTTTAACCTCGGGGTGTATTTTGCAATCCACTCTTTCAGTTTCTTTTGGTTTGAATTATTGCTCACTGTTGTTTTCGCTATGGGAATGTCCATGTCCAAAAGGATAACCGTGGAAACCGTGGTGTCTGTTTTTAATAAATTCTTCACGTTCTTTCTCGTTCATCTCGGCCCATTTCTCATATAAAGGATGTCTGTGATGTCTGGCCATCTCTCTTCTTGCCATCCAACCGCTAGGAAATGATCCGAACAGTAGGCGCGAAAGAACCAATAGACCGAATGCCTGCCAAATGTTAATGCATGAAAGCCCGAAAATAGTTGGCATCAACCAATTCCAAAGCAACATGACAATAGCAGAAAATACGGCTGCAAACCCCAAAAAGCCTAAAAAATGCAAGAGTGAATGTTTAAAATAAGATTTCATAATGTATGTATATTAATGTTTATTATTAAATTGAATTTTTTCTTGTGTTGAAGATAATTGTATCTTATCAATCAGTCTGATGGCTCCAAAGTTACAACTTTTTATGCAATGTTCGCACTCCGTACATAGATTTGGATTTTTTACAGTTACATGCATATCCTTTCCTTCCTCAGGTTCCATTTTGAGAACACCGTTTGGACAGTGCGTAATACAGCTGTTACATCGAGCACACTTCTTATCGTCGATAGATATTATTCTATTAGTTTTTCTCTTTTTCCTTAATAAGTGCGTTACTAGATAAATTAGGAATACAGCACCTACTGCAAAATAAAGTTGTATCATTTGTCATATCATTTTTTATATTATAAATAGCTTCCTATAGATTAAGACAGATGAGTGCTGCAAATATTTTAATGAATTGCGAATTTATATCATTTTTGCAATAGATTTATCATTTCCTTAAATTGTTTTTATGAATCAGTGGCTTATCAACTTATTTTTATAAGCATTGGTTTTTGATGTAACTTTAGTCTCAATTTACCATCCTGGAGATCGAATTCCTAGATGGGAACAGAAAAAATATAAAGTATAGAGCAGTAAAAGAAAAGAGCTTAATCTGATTTTTTACTGCTTTTATAATTTATGGATTATATCATTGCCATTACTTTTTCGCTCTTTGTTATAGACAAAAACGGGAGTTTTGAGTCTTATAATAAATTAAGTAATGATATGAAAAGGTTTGCAACTTATATAGTGTTTTTCTTTGTTACGTTGGCAGCATTAGCTCAAAGCGATGTTGATACACAACGAATGTATCTGTCGGGACATGGATGTGACGATATGGTGAAATGGGATTTCTTATGTACAGGAGGACAAAATTCTGGCAAGTGGACAAAGATTGGTGTTCCGTCTTGTTGGGAATTGCAAGGCTTTGGAACTTATCAATATGGCATGCGCTTTTATGGTATTCCAAATCCTGAAGGTATAGCAAACGAAAAGGGACTTTATAAATATGAATTTAACCTTCCGAAGTCATGGGAAGGAAAGCAGATTGAACTGGTGTTTGAAGCTGTCATGACAGATGCGAAAGTAACCATTAATGGGCGAAAAGCTGGAAGTGGATTGCATCAGGGCGGTTTTTATCGCTTTATTTTTGATGTCAGTGATCGTATCTTCTTTGGTAAACATAAAAATATTCTTGAGGTAGAGGTTAGTAAAGAAAGTGCTAACACACAGGTAAACATGGCTGAAAGGCGTGCAGACTATTGGAACTTTGGAGGAATATTCCGCCCCGTCTTTGTTGTTGCTAAACCGTCTTATAATATTTCCCGAGTCGCTATTGATGCGGATATGAATGGTGTTTTTAAGGCAGATTGCTTTATTAATCATGCTCTAAACGGATCAAAAGTTAAGGTGAAGATAAATTCACTTGGTGAAAGTGTGGCTGAAGTAAGGGGAGATGTAGCACATTTTGATTTTAAAACATCAAATCCTAAACTGTGGACTGCAGAAACACCAAACATCTATACAGCAGAGTTTTCTTTAATGGACTCAAATAATAAAGTGATTCATCGTGAGAAACAGAAGTTTGGTTTCAGAACAATTGAATATCGCCAGTCAGATGGTGTTTATATTAATGGCAGAAAGGTGATATTCAAGGGTGTAAACCGTCATTCATTCC
Organism: Segatella paludivivens DSM 17968 = JCM 13650; assembly: GCF_000373185.1. Lineage (GTDB taxonomy): Bacteria > Bacteroidota > Bacteroidia > Bacteroidales > Bacteroidaceae > Prevotella > Prevotella paludivivens. Next base: position 45,757 of record NZ_KB890634.1, on the reverse strand, counting down.
GTCCAGAAAGCGGTAGAACTTTGAGTAAGGCAAAGAATATCGAAGATGTGAAACTTATTAAGAGTATGAACATGAATGCAGTGAGATTGAGTCATTATCCTGCAGATCCTGAATTTCTTGATGCATGTGATTCGCTTGGACTATATGTAGAAAGTGAACTTAGTGGATGGCATTATGCTCACGAGACTATCATAGGTCAGCAGCTTGTGAAGGAAATGGTAACACGCGATGAAAATCATCCAAGTATCATATTCTGGAGCAATGGAAATGAAGGGGGATTTAATTACGAGCTTGAACCTGAATTCTCACGTTGGGATATTCAAAAGCGTGTGGTGCTATATCCTTGGGCAAACAGAAATGGATTTGAAACGAAGCATTATCGTTCATATGGCGAAACAGAGGAATACATGCGCCAGAAAGAAATATTTATGCCTACAGAATTTCTGCATGGACTTTATGATGGAGGCCATGGCGCCGGACTTGCTGACTATTGGAAAATGATGATGGCGAACCCAAGATGTGCTGGTGGATTCTTATGGGATCTGGCTGATGAGGGAGTGGTGCGTACAGACAAAAATAATATGGTTGACTGCATGGGCAACTTTGGAGCTGATGGAATCGTAGGACCTCATTTCGAGAAAGAAGGTTCGTATTATACTGTTAAGCAGGTGTGGAGTCCTGTTACGTTGTCGTTGTCTGGAAATAAATTGCAGGCTGTGAACACTTACAACTTCACAAATCTTCGCGACTGCCATTTCTCGTATAAGTATTTATCAATGCCGATGTTGGGCTCTTCTGATGTTAAAACAATTTCAGCTGGAAACCTTGTCTCTCCGAATGTAAATCCTGGTGATACAGCTTACATGGCATTACCTGATGGTTGGAAGAAAGCGGACGTGATTGAGGTGAAGGCTATTGATAATCATGGAAACGAATTATTTACGTGGGATTTCAAACAGAACGTAAATACGCTTGCACGTGTGAATGTAAACACATGCAAGATTGATTCTACAAAGGACAATCTGATCATAAGTTCAGAAGGTCGTACCTATAAATTTTCACGTGTTGACGGACAATTGAAAGGTGTAGCTGTAGGCGATAGAAATATATCATTTGCAAATGGTCCACGCTTCGTAGCAGCAAGACGTAGTGATCGAAGTTTTGACCAGTTTTATAATCATGATGATACTGATGCCGAAAAGAAAAAGACTCAATATACTCTTTATAAAGACCAAGGTGTGTTGAAGAGTATGCAGATCATAGGCAATGTGCTCACTGTGAAATATGATCACGGTTCACTTAATGAAGTGAAATGGCGTTTCCTTTCTGGTGGAAGTGTTGAGATGAATGCATGCTATAGCTTTGGTGGAGTTGTTGACCTGATGGGAATCATGTTTGATTATCCAGAACAAAATGTAGAGAGCAAGCAATGGGTTGGCGACGGACCTTATCGCGTATGGCAGAATAGAATGCAGGGACCTCAATATAATTTATGGCAGAATAAATATAATGACCCTATACCAGGAGAGAGCTTTGAATACCCAGAGTTTAAGGGATATTTCTCTAATGTGACATGGATGCAGATTAAAACAACCGAAGGACGTGTTGGAATAGTCAACGACAGCAACAGTTTCATCGGAGTTTATCAGCCACGAGACGGCAGGGATAATCTGCTATATACTTTGCCGAAAACAGGAATATCATTGCTGAGAGTGATTCCCGCAGTCAGAAACAAGGTGAATTGCACCGATCTCAACGGTCCTTCTGCACAACCAGTGTGGAGCAGTGGCAGTATGTCAACAACAGCAACATTTAAATTCGAATGAGAAGATTATCATATACTATATTGATTGCCTTTCTGATGGCAGCTTACGTCTATGGGGATTCTCGCCCTTGGACTTTTTGGTACTGGATGTATGGTGCGGTTTCTAAAACCGGAATACATGCAGACTTAAAGGGAATGAAAGATATCGGACTTGGTGGCTGTTACCTGATGCCGATACGTGGAAAGGCTGACAAAACAGAATTTGATGGCGACGCTACTCAGTTATCGCCTAAATTCTGGGAGATGGTCGATTATTCTTTCTCACAAGCCGACTCATTAGGTCTTGATATGGGTATTCATATCTGTGACGGTTTTGCACTAGCCGGTTCTCCTTGCATATCTCCTGCTGAAAGTATGCAGAAGGTTGTGTGGAGTGACACGATAGTTGCTGTCAATTCATCATCGCCAATCAATATAAAATTGGCTCGCCCAGAGGCTTATATGGGATATTATGAGGATATAGCAACATTTGCTTTGCCAGTGAAATACGACACAGCAAAGGTTAAACCTATTGTCGTGTCGCATTCTGATGATGTAGTTGTGAATCCTAATGGCAGTTTTAGTGCTTCCAAAGCCTGTTGGATAACCTATGACCTTGGTAGAAAGGTTACGCTGCGCAGTATAGATATTATTCCTTCTGGAAACAATATACAATGTCAACGTGTTAAGGTGATAGTGTCGGATGATGGGAATGATTATCATCAGGCTTCACAACTTCAACCGGCACGACAGGGATGGCAGAGTAATGGATATGGTTTTACTTATGCTATAAGTGCTGTTTCGGCAAGATTTGTAAAACTTGAATGGAGCCCTGATGGAACAGAACCTGGCAGTGAAGATTTGGATGCTGCCAAATGGAAGCCAAACTTTAAGTTGAAAGATGTGAAATTCGGTTTATCGCCAGTTATTTCACAATGGCGTGGCAAAGCGGGCTTTACATGGTTAGTGTCTCCAGAGACAATCCAAGATGAAGTTCCTGATAAAGATTGCATAAAGAAAGCAGAAGTAATAAGATTAAAACTGAATAATAATAGTGTTGTTACGAAACTTCCAAAAGGAACATGGCGCATATTGCGCATGGGACATACTTCTACTGGGCAGATGAATGCTACGGCAGGAGGTGGTAAAGGTTTGGAAGTAGACAAATTCTCTTCATCTTCCATAAACAAACTTTTGAGTAATTGGTATTCTCTTTTTCTTGCACGCCCACATTCATCGGTTGTGAAATATCTTCATGTAGACAGTTGGGAATGTGGAACTCAAAATTGGGGAAGCTCTTTTGCAAGAGAGTTCAGGTCACGCAGAGGTTATAATCTTGTGGATTGGCTTCCCGTAATGGTTGGAATACCAATGGAGAGTGCTGCAGAAAGTGAAAGAGTTTTGCATGATATAAGAGTTACGCAGAATGATCTTGTGAATGACATCTTTTTCAAAACAGTCGAAAAGTATGCACATAAACACGCACTTAAAGTGAGTCATGAGAGTATTGCGCCTACGTTTGTTGCTGATGGTCTTGAACATTACAAGTATTCAGATGTGCCAATGGGAGAGTTTTGGTTGAATTCGCCAACTCATGATAAACCTAGTGACATGCTTGATGCAATAAGTGGCGCTCACATATATGGAAAACCTATCGTTCAAGCTGAAGGTTTTACAGAGGTAAGAGGTGTCTGGAATGAAACTCCAGCAATGATAAAACCACTTCTCGATCATAACTTTGCCTTGGGAATGAATAAGTTGTTCTTTCATGTCGATACTCATAATCCGTGGACAGACAGGAAACCCGGCATGACGCTTGATGGGATAGGACTTTTCTTCCAGCGCGACAATACTTGGTATCATGAGGCTGGTGCGCTTGTAGATTATATCAATAGATGTCAGAAACTCTTGCAGAGTGGCACTCCCGTTGTTGATATTGCCGTGTTTACCGGTGAGGAAATGCCTTCGCGTTCGTTTACTCCTGATCGTCTTGTAGATATTCTTCCGGGCTTGTTTGGTAAGGAACGTGTGGAATCTGAACGTAGACGCATGGAGAATAAAAACCAACCTCTTGAAGAAAGTCCTGTCGGTGTAGTTCATGCATCAGGTATTATGAATCTAAGTGATTGGATCAATCCGTTGCGAGGGTATCATTATGACTCAATGAATAGTGATGCTCTTCTTTATGCTAAAATTGTAGATGGGCGTATTGTAATGCCTGGTGGCATAAGCTATGGAGTTTTGGTTATGCCAGGAAAGGCAAAGATGACACCTTCATTCTCGGGATATTCCAAAGTTATAGCTGATAGAATAGCGCAACTTCGTCAGAGTGGCGTTACTGTTATTAATGTTCCTTATACAGATGATGCATTCAACTCTGTTGGAATTCCACGAGATATTGTGCTGCCTAAAGGTATAGCTTTTAATCATGTAAAGGCAAAAAATGGCGATGATATTTATTTTCTTAGTAATCAGCATGATAGCGTTATGATATTCAATGCTGTTATGCGACAATCTGATATAAAAGGATGTATGTTGTATGATGCTCAGAAAGACATTTATTTCAGTCCTTCAACATGTAGCATTGATAACGGTCTTGCAAATGTAGAAATAACGTTGCCGTCTTATGGTTCCGTTTTCGTAATTTTTCCACATCACGCCTTGTCAACATCTCTAGAGAAGTTGCCAATATATAATAACGTGATGAATGTCACTGGTGATTGGAAGTTGACTTTTGGTGCTACCGGAATTAGTCTAAATACTCAACTTCCTGATGATTGGAGTCTCAATGAAAATGAGAAGATAAAATATTATAGCGGTTCGGCTGAATATTCAACTCATTTGAAATGTGATATACTAAAAGGACAGAAAGCAACGTTATCATTAGGAAGAGTATGTGATATAGCACATGTCTTCGTAAATAATGTTGATTGTGGCGTGGCATGGACATCACCTTATGAGGTGGATGTAACAAAGGCTTTGAAGACTGGAGACAACATCGTTAAGATAATCGTTACAAATACATGGGCCAATGCCTTACGTGGTAATGATATGGGAAAAGCTCCTTTCTCTGGAATCTGGACCAATGCGTCCTATAGAATGAAAAGCGATAAACTACTGAATGCGGGACTTATTGGACCTGTGGAATTAAAATACTAAAATCTATATGATATACAACAAACTACTTGTTGGTGTGGCAATGACATTGTCTGCCATAGTCATGAAAGCAGAGGTCAAACTTCCACGAATGTTTGACGACAATATGGTCATGCAGCGTAATTCTAATTGTAATATATGGGGAACTGCGGATGCTTTAAAAACCGTGACCATAACTACGTCATGGAATGGCAAAACTTATAAGGTTAAAGCTGGAGATGACGGCAAATGGAAACTGAAGATAAGTACTCCTGATGCAGGAGGTCCATATAATATAAAACTTTCTGACGGAAAAACGCTCACTCTTCATAATATCCTTATTGGTGAGGTTTGGATATGTAGCGGACAGAGTAATATGGAAATGCCGATGAAGGGATTTAAAGCGCAACCTGTTGATGGTGCTTTGCAGAAATTGATGACAGGAGCTGATAGTAACTTGCGCCTGTTCACGGTCAGTCGCAATGCTCGTTTACAGGCTGTTGATACATTGCTGGGAAAATGGAATGCTGCAAATGCAGAGTCAATACGTCAGTTCAGTGCGACGGCATATTATTTCGGCTCAACATTGCGTAAGAGTCTGCGAGTTCCTGTTGGATTAATCGTCACTTCATGGGGTGGCAGTGCCTGTGAGGCATGGATGTCTTCTGATTGGTTGAAGGCTTTTCCTGATGTGAAGTTACCCACCAACCAAACTGATGTTGACAAGCGGGCACAACGTTGTCCTACAGCTTTATATAATGGAATGTTGCGTCCTTTGATTGGTTTCACCATGCGTGGCGTGATATGGTATCAGGGAGAGGATAATGTAAATCGCGCATCTTCTTATTCTGCTTTAATGGAAAAGATGATAAGCGGTTGGAGAAATGAATGGAATGAGGGATCCTTTCCTTTTTACTACTGTCAGATAGCACCCTACGATTATTCTTTAATCAATTGGAATTACAACAGTGCGTATCTTCGTGAACAACAGTCTATTGTAGAAAACAAAGTGGAAAATTGTCGCATGGCAGTCTTGATGGATGCTGGTTTACAATATGGAATTCATCCACGCAAAAAGCGTGAGGCTGGTGAACGTCTTGCTATGCTTGCTTTGAAAAACACCTATAATGAAAGTGGACTTCCTGAATTTGCAGCATACAGTGGAGTGAAGTTTAGCGGTGATACTGCTGTGGTTTCATTCAGCCGTAGTCGTGAATGGGTATATTTCAATAATTCTACATCAAGTAATTTGTTTGAAGTAGCCGGAGCAGACAAGGTGTTTCATCCAGCAAAGGCTTGGATAACACGCAATCAGGTATATGTGAAGAGTGACGAAGTAAAGAATCCTGTGGCTGTGAGATATGCATTTCATGATTGGGCTGTAGGAGATTTGTTCCATGACGGACTGCCGGTAAGTTCTTTCCGTACGGATAATTGGTAAATAATGTTTAGTATGAAGAAAATAATTTTATTGTTTGTGGCTGTATTGTCATGCATTACTAGTATGGCAAAGAACGATACGTCTGTAGATGGACTTTTCCCTATCGCCTCTCAAGGTCGCCAAGTATGGAATTTTAATCCTGAATGGCGTTTTTGCCTTGGTGATGTACCCAATGCAGAATCAGTAGGTTTTGATGATAGAAGTTGGGAAGTGGTTTCAACTCCACATTGCGTAAAACTCGAACCTGCTGAGGCTAGTGGCTGTCGTAATTATCAGGGGAAAGCTTGGTATAGAAAGCATTTTGTTGTACCTGCAAATCATAGTGAGATATATTTTGAAGCCATAATGGGCAAACAGCAGATATATATCAACGGTAAACTAGCCACGACTCATTTTGGTGGCTATCTTCCAATAATAGTTAATCTGGATGAATTTGGACTTCATAAGGGTGATAGTTGTGTTGTTGCTGTGATGGCTGATAATTCAGATGATAAGAATTATCCTCCAGGCAAACCACAATACGCTCTTGACTTTGCTTATCATGGCGGTATTTATCGTGATGTGTGGCTCATAGCTAAAAACGATGTGTTTATTACCAATCCACAAGTTGAAGACAGACGCGATGCTGGTATATTTGTTCATTATGCTAATATATCAACACATTCAGCTGATGTGATGGTAGATGTGAATGTTAGAAATATATCAAATAAGGAACGTCGTTTGAATATTGAAAATACGCTTGTTGATTCTTGTGGAAAGACAATAAAGAGAGTGAGTAAAGGTCTTTTAATTCCTGCTGGGCAGAAGAGTGTTACTCTGAAGTTTACAGTACGCAATCCAAAACTATGGTCGCCTGAAAGTCCATATCTATATAATCTTGTTACACGTGTTAAGGAAGGTTCAAAAACTCTTGACGGTGGAATGACAAAGATTGGAATTCGTTCTATCGAATTTCGTGGAAAGGATGGCTTCTGGCTTAATGGTAAAAGATATCGCAAACTGATTGGTGGTAATCGTCATCAGGATTTCGCTTATGTAGGTAATGCTGTTCCAAACAGTCAGCAGTGGCGTGATGTCATGAGATTGAAGAATTGCGGATTCAATATAATCAGAACAGCTCATTATCCTCAAGATCCTTCATTCATGGATGCATGTGATGAGTTGGGTGTTTTCGTTATTGTAGCAACTCCGGGATGGCAATTCTGGAACAAGGATACATTGTTTGAAAATCGTGTGTTAAGTAATACCCATAATATTATTCGACGCGACAGAAATCATCCTTCTGTGCTGATGTGGGAACCAATCCTTAACGAGACACATTATCCGCTTGAATTTTCATTGAAATCATTGCAGATTACCAGAGACGAATACCCTTATCCATATCGTCCAGCTGCTGCCGCTGATTTAAATTCAGAGGGAGTTCGTGATCATTACGATGTAGTATATGGTTGGCCGGGTGATGAGCTAAAGTCAAATAGTCCGCGTCAATGTATATTTACACGTGAATTTGGTGAATTTGTTGATGATTGGTATGCTCATAACTGTATCAATCGTGCGAGTCGTAGCTGGGGTGAACGCCCTCAACTTGTTCAGGCATTATCACTAGCTAAGACGACAGGCGAAATGTTTACTCCAACGACTCAGTTTATTGGTGGCGCTCAGTGGCATCCTTTTGATCATCAGAGAGGTTATCACCCAGATCCTTATTGGGGAGGAGACTTTGATGCTTTCCGTCAACCCAAATATGCGGCTGCTATGTATGAAACATTGGGCAGCAAACCAGTTGTGAATATAGCTAATGAGTTGACTCCATTCTCGGACAGTGATGTAGTTGTGTTCTCAAATTGTGACAGCGTACGCCTTAGTGTATATGATAATGAAAAGAGTTGGACATTACCTGTTGTTCATAATCAGCAGTATTCTGCTCCTGTTATCTTCAAGGGCGTATGGAATTTCTTTGAAGCTCGTAACTATAGTTATGTAAAAAAGAACTGGCAGAAAGTGAATATGGTTGCACAAGGTATTGTAAATGGCAAAGTAGTTTGCACTTCACGTCGCATGCCTTCACGTCGCAGCACCCGTCTTCGTTTATATGCTGACACAATGGGAAAACCTTTGGTTGCTGATGGTTCCGACTTTATTGTTGTTGTGGCTGAGGTTACAGATGATAATGGTAATGTGCGTCGTTTGGCTAAGGAATGCGTTAAGTTTACAGTCACTGGTGAAGGTAGTATTATTGATGATGGTACAATAAATGCCAATCCTCGTGAAGTGGAATGGGGCTCTGCTCCAATATTGCTTCGCTCTACACGCAAAGCAGGCAAGATACATATCCGTGCAGAGGTGCAATTCCCTGGTACGCATGCACCTGTTCCTGCTGAACTTGACATTGAGTCGGTTCCTTATGAAGGCAGTTTTTGCTTTATAAATCAGCTGGATAAGAATAATTCCGAGAATTCAAATAACGTGGTTGAAAAGCATAATGGTATTGTATTATCTGCAAAGGAGAAAGAAAAAATGCTTAAAGAGGTAGAACAGCAGCAAGCAGATTTCGGAATATCAAAATAATTTTGTATTTTTGGCGGTGTAATGAGAAAACTAGCCTACATACTGCTTTTTGTTTTACTTTCCGTTTCAGCTTTGGCGAATAATTCGGGAAAGGATGATTTGTTGGTTTCTCATTACACTGAACAAAATGGATTGCTAAACAACATCGTAAACTGTTCCTTAAAGGATAAGGAAGGGTTTATGTGGTTTGGCACATGGTATGGCCTTACACGTTTTGATGGAACACGTTTTCAAAACTTTTCCAGTGCAGTGAACATTGTTTCCGACCAACCTCCACGAAAGATAGAGACTATTGTGGAAGATGGACAGGGAAATATATGGATAAAAACGTTGGACTGGAAGCTATCTGTATTCTTTAAACGCACTGAGCGTTTTGAGAATATCTTTGATGAACTGAAACCGTATTCTCGTAATCTACAGATCATAAAGATACAGTCGACACCAGAAGGACGGGTATTACTGCTTACGAAAGACAAGAACTTATTACAAGCTTACACATTGCCAGATGGAAGAATTAAAGTTCAGTTGATTGCGTCTTCTCGTGGAAAGCTTAATACGTTTGATTATCAACTGAAGGATAATTTTGTAGATATACGTTCTGGTTATGCTGGTTGGGTAGGAAAAGACTATCGCATTTTTGTTCAACCGATTAAAGGGTGTAAATGGACAAAGAAACAATGGTATGATTATTTTCAGCGAAAGTCTGTAGAGTCTAATGTTTATAAGGATCGCTTTGGATGTTTATGGACTGTTGGCACTACTTCAATAAAATATTTCAATCCTCGTAACGGCAAACAAAAAATGTTTCCGTTTTCTTATTTCGGTCGTGTAACATCCCCTTCATTTTGCGATGCTGGAGAACATGGCATATTCTATCTCACTGAGGCGGGTGAGGCTCTTTATATTGATAGACAGACTCTTGAAATGCGTAATGTCGCAACGTTACCGCAATTGAGTGATGAAAAGCAAGGAGCACATTTCTTTAGTATGAATATAGACCGTGATGGAATTTTATGGCTTTCGTCAACAAACAATGGCATCTATCGATTTAACTTTCCAAAACGTCAGTTCCGTATCATTCCCTTACCGCCTAGTGATAAGGAAGGCGTGAGGTCTTTGTTTCAACTTAAAAATGGAGATGTATTGGTCGGCACACGCAGTAAGAATCTTTATTTGCTTGACATAAACGGTAAATTGAAGTTCAAATATTCTTATGACAAGTATCATATAGGAAGCGTTTATTATATAATGGCAGACCATAAAGGAAATCTGTGGTTGTCAACTAAAGGTGACGGACTAGTAAAGGCTTTGCCAGATAAGAGCGTTGAGGGAGGGTACCGTTTTGTTCATTATTTGCACAATGTTGCCGATCGATCTACAATAAGTGGTAATAACGTTTATATCACCTATGAGGATAGTCATCGACGCATTTGGGTAGGAACGCTTGATGGTGGTTTGAATCTTATCGTGGAACATAATGGCAGGATAGAGTTCAAAAATAAGTATAACGGAATGAAGAACTATCCGGGATATGGACTTTATCTTGAAGTAAGAAATATGGTTGAAGACCGCCATGGTAGAATATGGGTTGGAACGATAGATGGATTGATGTCTTTTGATGCAAACTTTGATGATGTAAAGCATATAAAATTTGATTCTTACAGATTGACCGAAACAAATACCTTGGCTAATAGTGATGTTTATGCACTATATAAAGATCATCGGCAGAATATTTGGGTGTGTATGTTTGGTGGCGGCTTGAGTCGTATTTCTGGATATGATAAAAAGCAGAATCTTCCTTTGTTTAAGTCTCTTGGAAAACGTGAGGGGTTACGAAACGATGTTATTGTTTCTATTTTAGAGGATAACAGTGGCAGACTCTGGCTAGGCAATGATCATGGTTTGTCATGTTATAATCCTGTTTCTGATCGCATAAGGAATTTTGACAATACAGATGGTTTTCCACATGTGGATATGGAAGAGACTTCTTCTTTGAAAAATTCAAATGGAGAATTATGGATGGGGTGCAAACAGGGAATATTGGCATTTCGACCAGAGGCTCTTAAAACAAAAAATGTAAAATATCCTGTATATATTGTCGGCTGTCAGGTAAATAACAGGGATATACGCAGTTATGTTGATGATCCTATTATTGATGAGGCTATAAACTATGTTCACAGACTGGAACTTAAACATAATCAGTCAATGTTTACATTGGAGTTTGCTGCATTGAACTTTCATAATCGTGATGGAGTGAACTATCGTTACAAGCTAGACGGATATGATAAGGATTGGCATTATAATGGCAGCAACCGAATTGCGTCTTATACTAACGTGCCTCCTGGAGATTACACTTTTGTTGTTCAGGCAATAGATACTGCTAATCCAGGTAAGATGAGCAGTTGCAAGATGCAGATAACGGTATTGCCGCCTTGGTGGGCTACATGGTGGGCGTATACATTTTATCTATTGATTTTCATGGTAACGGCTTACTTTGTTATAAAGTATGCTAAGTATCAGCTGAAGATGAAGAACGATATTTATATCCAGACTAAGGTGTCGGAATTCAAGAAGAAATTCTATCTTGAACAGCAGGATAAATTATTTGTTGATAATGTTAGTAGAATCATTGATAGTAATCTAGTTCAGGAAGACTTTGATATCGAATTAATTGCCAAACAGTTGGGTATGAGTAGGAGCTCATTCTTCAAACGCCTTAAAGCTCTTACTGGATTATCTCCTTCTGATTTCGTGAAGGAGCGTAAGTTGGCTTGTGCCGTTGAATTATTGAAAACGTCAGAATTGAGTATTGCTGATATTGCCTATAAATCTGGTTTCAGTGATTCTGGCTATTTTGGTAAATGCTTCAGGAAGCGATATGGCGTTAGTCCTCGTGAATTTATTAATAGTCAGAAATAAAAGAATTAAATTATTCAATATAATCTTTATTAGAATTTCTAGTGAAATATAATTGCTTATTTTTTCTGAGGGATTAAGCCTCTAGTATTAAGTCTCATTTTGCTATCTAAGATAATTGTTTTATCTTTGCATAAGATAAGCTGCACTCGGCAGAACATTCAAACGAGTTTGATGTATCTGCTCTCATTTGCGTAATCTTTGCATAAGATAAGCTGCACTCGGCAGAACATGCCAAAATAATAACACATGAAACATCTTGTAATATTCTTTATATTAAGTATTAGTCTTATAGGTTGCACGAATAATGCACACACTGCTGAGTGGAATAAAATAGATAGTTGTATCCGTCACTCAGATACAACAGCATTACAGTTATTGCGAAAGATTGGCAATGATCAAAATAATTTATCAAAAGCTGATAGAATGAGATACGAATTGTTGCTTGCTAGTGCACACAACAAGTTTTTTATCTCTATGACATCAGATAGTACTATGAAGGATGTCGTTGATTATTATTCAGATAATGGTAACAATAATCAACGTATGGAAGCATTCTATCTACTAGGATGTGTATATCGTGATATGGGTGATGCTCCTCTCGCAATAAAATATTATGAAGATGCTGTTAAGCATGCAGATGTTACAGATAAAAATTGTGATTTTTATACCTTGTCAAGAATATATGGACAGATGGCAGAAAGATATGAAGAGCAGGACTCATATAATATCATGCTTTCTTATTTTAAACTTGCTGCTAAATACGCGTTCATAGCCAAAGATACCTTAGGAGCATTATCATATTATAGAAATGAAGAAAGAGAATATTATTTTAAGGGGAAGTACGACTCTGTTTTTATAATTAATAGGCACGTGCGTAGTTTGTATAGACGATATGGATATAAAGAATTAGCCACAGTACCTTCCGACCTAGAAGTATATATTTATCTTCTGCAAAAAAAGTTTGTTAAGGCAAAATACTATATGGATATTTCAGACAAGTATTTTGATAAAAAATATATAGATACTAAGGAATATGGTATTCGTGGATATCATAAGGGGCTTTATTATTTAGGCGTTAATAAATTAGACTCTTCAAAATTTTTCTTTGAACGTGAACTTTATAACTATAGTGATTTTAATAATAAACAAGCTGCTGCCAAGGGTCTGTTCATGTTATACAGAAAAAAGAAAGATGCTGATTCAATCGCAAAATATAGTGAACTATGGAATAATGCAGTAGATTCATCTTACGCACATATGTCTACACGGCATCTACAACAGATGCATGCTATTTTTAATTACAGCAAATATAAGGATTTAGCACAGCAGAAAGACTATGAATTAAAAATCAGAACAACATTTATTATCGTTGTGATCATAGTCTTATTCTTGCTTTTCCTGCTCTTTTATCTGAGAAATAGACTTCGTTACAATAGAATAAAAGAGCAAAATACAAGTTACGCATTCGATATTCTTACCTTGCGCAATCGAGAAGAGGAATTATCACGTGCTAATAAAAAGAAAGACTCGCAGAATAGTGAGTATATAGACCGTTTACAGAATGAGATAGAAAGCCTGCAAGAAAAGCTTTCATCACAGCAAAGTGATAAGTTGCGTCCTGACCAATGGGGTATGCGTGATATATTCTTTAATGCTCCAATTGTGAATTATCTGCATGCAATATCTCAAAAAGGGAAAATAGCATCTTATTCAGATATAAAATCTTTACGCTTGCATTTTGAGAAATATGATAATGTATTTTTGTCATTTCTAATATCAAAAGAAAGCGTATTGAAAGAGCGTGAATTTCTACTTTGTCTTTTGACGAGATTAAGATTTTTACCTTCAGAAATGGCTTGTCTGTTGGATGTTTCTCCACAGGTTATAACTAATATTCGTGCAAAATTGCTGTCCTCTCTTTACAATATTAAGGGTGGAGCACAAATATTTGATGAAAAAATTAGGAAATCATAATCGAAATATGATTTGATATGTTTTTGGTATATTGCTTATTATTAGTGATATACAAAAAACATGTAAAATATGTAAAGATTTAAATTAATAATTATAAAATTCACGTTTCATGTTGCTTATCAACATGTATTTTACTATGATAGTATTAGAAAACTTTTAGAAATTATTTGAAATACAAAAAAAAATAGTAACTTTGTCCTATGTGATTATAGCGATTCTTGTTGGTGATCTATTGATCTTTAACCTTAAATTATAATGATATTTCATTGATCACCAAACGTTTTAATGCTTACAATTCATTGAACTCACGTTAATATAATAAAATATGAAAAGATTATTTTTATGCTCATCATTTGCAGATGTTGCCAATCTGTTTGTCGATTATGTCAAAGAGGATTTGCAAGGGAAAACTATAGCTTTTATACCGACTGCAAGCCTTACCGAATCAGTACGATTTTATGTAGAAAAAGGAAAAAAAGCTTTGGAAAAAGCAGGATTAATTGTAGAAGAAGTCGAGATCACTCAACTTTCCAAAGAGGAAATATCTTCTCGATTACACAAATGCGATTATATTTATATAACAGGTGGCAATACATTCTTCCTTTTGCAAGAGTTAAAAAGAAAAGGTATTGATAAAATCATAGCTGAACAAGTAGAATTGGGCAAATTGTACATTGGAGAATCTGCTGGAGCTATAATAGCATCTCCTGATACAGAATATATAAAAAGTGTAAACTTTGATCCAATAGAAAAAGCTCCAGAATTGGAAGACTGTACTTCTTTAGATTTGGTCGACTTTTATACGGTTCCTCATTATGGAAATTTCCCATTCAAGAAAAAAGGTGAAAAGGTAGTTCAGCTATATAATGAGAAGTTGCAGCTTATTCCAATAAGTAATAAACAAGCTATTTTAATTGAAGGCTTAAATATTCAAATCGAAGATGCCAAATAAATAGAATAGATTGTATTTCTGCTATATTGATTCAGTTGATATTTCTATATAAATAAAATGATAATATGCAATTGTGTCAATATAGTGATTTCAAAAATGATTGCTTGATAGATGAATTTTGTTGCATTTAAATTTCTTTATATATAGCTTTGTAAGCTTCATTTTATAATATTTTCTCTAATATAATTTTAGGTTGCTAAAGAGAAATGTAGCCCTGTCTAAAAATGGCATTGAATAATACAATATTAGGAAAATGGATTAATACTTTAGAAAAGTAAGCAATAAAAAATAGCATGAAAAAAATCCTTGGTATTATGTTGCTGTTTTTTGTGTCATGTTCTGCTTTAAATCAGATGGCACATTCTTCCATTGAAAGTGAACGTGTAGATTTGCTCTCAAAGAGCATTGTCGTGAAGATGCCCAATCCTGTTCATTTTCAAAAAGAAAATTATGAAGAGGGTGTTGTCTATATATATACATTCAATGATGGGGGATGCATTATCTTTCATGAAGGGGGACTAATGCAATTTGATGTTGATTCTTATAAGCCATCTGCAATAGTAAACAAAAAAGGACATACAATTTATGTTGGGAAAGAAAATAATAGATGTTGGAGAAAAGATGTTTGCAAGGGTGTGCAATTCTATTATTATAATGTTCCTACTGAGAATAAAGAAAAATATGATATGCTTTTTGACTCAATTAAGATTTTTAATAAAAAATAAAGTGAGGTCTTTTGTGTTGTGAATCTATATTTATGATATCTATTGTTAAGGCAGGGGTGGCTGATAATGAGTGTTAATATTTAGGTAAGTATTATGTCTTAACAGCAGTAATAATAAATATAATTAGACGATGCTATAGCAACGTTATATTGTTCATTTCTTATGATATTGTCTTATACCAGAAAAAGTTTTTTCAATGCCACTAATGTCATAATGTCACAAACGCCCTGTTTATAGGGTCTGAGCGAGTGACATTAAGTGACATTATCGGGCTAAAAGTGACATTAAAATCGAAAACACACCTATTTTTGGCGTTTTATGACCAATTATCATACCCGATTCTTTGCAAAAAATATAATCCAGCTATTTTATTGGATAGTGATAAGGGCCTAATCACTTTCTAATGTATCGCAAAGTGCAGAGTGATTAGGCCCTTATCACTCAATGGCATGTCGGAGAAACTAATTATATGATCATTGTGTTTATACACTTTGCTGGTAACAATAACTCGGTTTCACTACACGAGTTTTTGCTATCGTGAAAAATGTTTCTATTTTATAGTTACTAAGTTTCTATTATTAATCATCTATCTCCCCGTTCTATCGATCAAACGTTTGCGTTATATCGATGTAAAGTTTCCATTTCATCGTTATAAAGTTTCCATTTCATCGATCAAACGTTTTCGTTTTGTCGTTGCTAATGTTTAAGTTGCATCAACGAGATGTTTGTTGATTAAGATATAGTAAATAAATTTCTATTTTATTCTTTTACTATAATCAAACCTTCAAAGCTGTAACTTTGTTGCGTCTTGTTGTTTTATCCTAGAAAATAGCAAATTTTAGTGGAGGATAGTGGATGATAGTGGAGGTATACCTCCACTAGTTAACAGGCTGAAATATAATAATTTACGCTTGAAGTGGAGGCTGTTCCTGATTTTTGAAACTTTTTTGTTTTTTGTTTTTCTATTATTAAGTTAGTAATGCAAAAGTAATAAAATAGTCATGTATATACAAGTTGTTAAAATGAATATACAGAATGGGCATAAATATTTCTTTTATGGAATAATTATATTTTTTTATTTTATCTGATTACAAAGTTCTGTAAATATCGTCTATAGAGATAATTTAGTTAACTAAGTATCTAATTAGAAATTAATGCCAAATGGCTGTTAAGTCTTTAAAGTTAATCGTTGTATCGGTTATTCTGCTGGTACCATTTATAAAAACAGAAGCGCAAAATACGCCAAGATATCGTGTTGCGGTGTGTGACTGGATGATTCTGAAAAGGCAAAAATTGGGTGAGTTCGCTTTGGCGCGACAAATTAATGCCGATGGGGTTGAAATGGATATGGGACCTTTGGGTAACCGTGTGCTTTTTGATAACAGATTCCGTAATGCCGATGATGCTCGTATTTTTAAGCATACAGCAGATAGTTTGCAGATAGAAGTGCCATCTATTGCAATGTCTGGTTTCTTTGCACAGAACTTTATTACTCGTGAAAACTATGTAGAACTATTGAAAGACTGTTTTAATACGATGGAAATTTTCAATAGCAAAGTAGCTTTTCTTCCTTTGGGCGGATGTGGAAATGATTGGAAAAAAGAAGGCGCTATTCATGATTCTCTAGTTGACAGACTGCATGTGGCAGGTGAGATGGCTTTGAAGCGAGGTGTTATCATTGCTATTCGTACCGCAATGGATGCCAAATATGATATAAAACTTTTGAAGCAGATTCATAGCAATGGTGTGAAGATATATTATAACTTCCAGGATGCTGCTGATTCCAAACGAGATATATCTTATGAATTGAAAAAGCTAGGGCGTGATAATTTAGCCCAGATTCATGCTAGTAATACAGATAGTACAGTTCTGAGATACGACAGCAAAATAGATTTGCCCAAGATTAAACGGACTCTTGACAAAATGGGGTGGAACGGATGGCTTGTAGTGGAACGTAGTCGTGATGTTAGGCGTATAAAAAACGTGAAATACAACTTCGGAAGCAACGTCGAATATCTCAAAGAAGTATTTTTGAAAAAATAATGAACTAAAAT
Source organism: Segatella paludivivens DSM 17968 = JCM 13650 (assembly GCF_000373185.1). GTDB lineage: Bacteria > Bacteroidota > Bacteroidia > Bacteroidales > Bacteroidaceae > Prevotella > Prevotella paludivivens. The sequence goes on along the minus strand of NZ_KB890634.1, from coordinate 28,185 downwards.
GATATGTTAAACTTAAAAACGTTAAATCATGAAAAAAAATCATTTCATAGCACGACGTAAACTAGGTGGCTACCTTATGTTGGGTGTAGCTGTCTTGACATTTGGCTCGTGTGCACAGGATGGTTTTGACAATGGAGAACGATTTACTACTGTTTCGGGGGTTAAGCTCGAATCACCAAATGCCGATTCCATTGTTGTAACTCCTGATGCAAGTGGTGCAAAACAAACAATCTCTTGGCCTGTGGTATTTGGCGCAGGCGGATACATCGTGTCGGTGTATGACGTTACTACTCCTGACAAACCTGTTGCTGTGGATAGTATTGAAAACAAACTTGTTGACGGTACAGCAATAACATTCTCTCGTAAGGAAGATACTTATTATAAGTTTTCTATAAAGTCGGCTGCAAATGCTAAGGCAAATAATACTGCGGCTGAACAGAATTCTGAAATTTCATATAATACTTATACTCCTACATATAAGACTATTCCTGACAATACAGATTTGACACAGTATTTTGCTGGTATAACACTCCCTGCTGACAGCACATCAAATGATTTGTGTTTCAATCTTGCTGACGGTGGTAGCTACACAATGTCTGGTGTTATAACTCCAAAACTTAATAAGATTACACTTCGATGTACGAATAAAAACAAGCGTCCAACAGTAAAATTCACTGCTAATGCGGGGTTTGTTATGGATGCCGGACTCACACTAAAGAATATTAACTTTGACTGTGGGACCTCTGCAACGCCTTTTGTTTCGATGGATGCAACACCATTAATCAAAAACGTGATAAGTAGTAACTATTTCTTGCAGGACAAGTTGAATATCCAGTCATGTAATATAGACAATGTAAACAACTATTTTGTTTATGACAACAAGCAGCCTGTGTATATTGAGAATGTCGTTGTAAATAATTGTATTGTTCACCTCACACCAGCTGCTGTATTGGATGCTGTTTTCTATTTGAATAAGGGTGGAAATATATTGTCGCTAACAGTGTCAAATTCAACATTCTATGAAACTGGTTCTTACGATTATAAGTATTTCTATCAGACAAGTGGTCGTGCAAAGAATATAAGCTATTTAAGTAATAACACCACTTATGCCAACTCAACATTCTATAATGTATGTAATAATGGGCAATGGGGTAACTACAATGGAATGGCTGGACAGACTAATGCTTATTGGAATATGACAGACTGTATATTTGCGTATTGCAGCCCTTCAGGTGTGGCTCGTAGATTCTTAGCAGGTAAAACAAATCAAAAAACTGCTACATTTAAGAATAATACATATATGCAGAAAAATACAGGCGGTATAACCTTTGATGTTCCAACTGGATATGATGATACAGGAACAGATATAAAGGAAAATCCAGTTTTCAATAATCCAGACAAAGCTGATTTCACTATTAGTAATGCTGCTCAGGTGAATGCAAAGACAGGAGATCCAAGATGGCTTCCTTCTGCTCAATAACAACTAATCAAACGGAAACATATTATGAAAAGTAAATATATAAAGACTTTGGCTCTTGGACTGGCTCTAGTTTGTGCTGCGCCTGCAATGGCTCAGAATAAAGTTGTTCAGGGAACAGTTGTTGACGAGAATGGCGAACCAATTATCGGTGCTACCATACGTGTTGCCGGCAGCAAGAACGGAACAGTATCTGATCTTGGAGGAAATTATAAGATTAATGTCCCTAATGGGGGTAAAATTACCATCACTTATATAGGATATAAAGATACCACCACAACAGGAGGACGAATTCAGATGGAAACAAATTCAACTGATTTGACAGACGTTATTGTCGTGGGATATGGTACTCAAAAGAAGGCTCACCTTACGGGTTCTGTAGCAAGTGTTCCTGTAGCAGATATTCAAGATCTAGCTAATGGAGGACTTGCAAGCAGTCTTAGTGGATTGGTCAATGGATTAAGCATTAGCGGAGGCGATGCTCGTCCAGGCGAAAATGCAAAGATGTCTATTCGTGATACCAACTCACTTAGTGATATCGGTTCTAATGCACAAGAGCCTCTTATCGTTATTGATGGCTATATTTACCCTAATGATGTGAAAGTTGGTAACACAACTCAGAATCTAGGTGTTGAGGCTTTCAACAATCTTGATGCATCAGAAGTTGAAAGTATTTCTGTATTGAAAGATGCTTCTGCTGCTGTTTATGGTGCACGTGCCGCTAACGGTGTTATTCTTGTTACAACGAAAAAGGGTAAGTTGGGAGCACCAAGCATCAGTTATAGCGGAACATTTGGTTTTGCTGATGAAGTGTCACGACCAAAAATGCTCAACTCTTATGAATACGGTCGTTTGTATAATGCAGTGGCTGCAGCTGATCCAACAAATACTGCACTCAACAGAAAGACTGGTTTGTTTCAGGCTGATGAACTAGAGGCTATGAAGGGACTGAATTATGACTTACTTGATAAGTATTGGAAATCCAGTACAACAATGAAGCATAGTGTGAATGTAAGCGGTGCAACAGACAAAGTGAATTACTTTGCAGGCCTGTCTTATTATGACCAAGGAGGTAATCTAGGTAAACTTGATTATAATCGTTTTAACTATCGTGCAGGAATTGATGTGAAGGTCAGCAAATGGCTTGGCGCAAATCTTACTGTATCTGGAGATTATGGTTCGCAGAAGACTCCTTTGGTAAAAGTCGGTGGCTCTAGCAGCGAAAAAGATTATAATCTTTTGCTTACCCATCCTTATTATATACCAGAGTCTGTAAACGGATATGCTATACCTGCTTATGGCGTTAGCAATTCTCAGAAAGATCAAAGTCAGGGTTACAATTATGGTGTACTTCAGAATAATGGTGACTATAAAAAGAATATGAACTCTAATATAAATATCATGGGTAGTATTAACTATGATTTTGGTTGGAGCAATATCTTAAAGGGCTTGAAACTTAGCTTCTCTTATAGTAAGAGCATTAATAACGATAAGGGCAACGAATACGGTACAAAATATACACTGTATCAGATGACAAATCGATATGGTAGTGGTAGCCATCTTTATACTCCTGTCACAGGTTCTGAAGATGATTCGTACCTAGCTGCGTCTAACTTCGTAGGAACAACAACATCTAATGGTAACTATTTGGAACGTTCTATGACACGTACAGATAACTACCAGATGAACTTTACTGCACAGTATGCGCGCGACTTCGGATTGCACCATCTTCAGGCTTTATTCTCTGTAGAAAAATCTGAGTCAGAGAGTGAATATCTAACAGGTCAGCGTGAAAATCCTTATGAATTTACTACCGGTCAGTATAATGCTGCAACAGGTGAAATGACTACAACTTTCACACGTAGTGAGAGTGGTACATTGTCATATATTGGTCGTGTGAATTATGCTTATGCAAACAAATATTTATTGGAGTTCCTTTTGCGTTCTGATGCGTCAACAAAGTTTGCTCCTAAAAACTATTGGGGAACATTCCCTGCAGTAAGTGCTGGTTGGGTAGTATCAGAGGAACCTTGGTTCAAGAAGAACGTAAAGTGGATGGACTTCTTGAAGCTTCGTGCATCATTTGGACTTACAGGTCGTGATAATACAGCAGCATGGCAGTGGATGCAGGTCTATGCGCTGGATGCTAATAAGGGTACTGTATTTGGTGAAGGAACAAGCAATGATTCTGGCAGCCGAATTACTATTAATAAAAACAACTCTGCCGTAAACTCTGATGTTCATTGGGACAAGGATTATAAGCTTAACATCGGTATTGACGCAAACTTCTTTGATCAGCGTCTTGGTTTGACACTTGATCATTATAGAGAATGGAATCGCGAAATGTTGATGAATATTCTTCAGACTGTTCCTTCTACAGTAGGTACTGTTTCTGCAGCTTCAAATCTTGGTGAAATGGATTCTTGGGGCTGGGAGCTTTCTCTTAACTGGCACGACAAGATTGGTAAAGACTTCAAGTATAAGATTGGTATCAATACAGGATATTCTGATAATAAGGTACTGAACATGGACTGGGAAGACGAATATATCTATCGTCAAATTAGATATGGTAGTCGCACAAATGTGGGTACATGGGGTATGCAGTGCATCGGAATGTTCCGTAGTTTCCAGGATATAGATGAGTACTTTACTAAGTATAATATTACATCTTATATGGGATTGACAAAGGATAAGGTACGCCCTGGAATGCTTATGTATAAAGATGTGAGAGGTGCTCAACAAGCTGACGGTACTTATGCTGCTCCAGATGGTATTGTTGATCAAAATAACGATCAGGTATGTTTGTCAAATCGTGATAATATCTATGGTCTAACAATGAATCTTGGTGCAGATTATAAAAACTTCTCAATAACAGCGCAGTTAGGTGCAAGTTGGGGTGGATACACTCTTATACCTAGTGCAGCCTTGAAACCAACGGGAAGTTTGGAATATTGCAACATGCCATCATTCTGGAATGTAAAAAATATGTTCTCTTACAAAGATGTTTATGATGCTTCAGGCAAACTTGTTGTTGCTCAGAATCTTGACGGATATTATCCAAACCTTGCATATTCTGATGTTAATGCTGTAGCTTCTAGTTTCTGGCGTGTGAGTGCTGCAAGAATAGAACTTAACCGTTTGACTTTAGCTTATACAATACCTTCTCTGTTAGTAAAGAAGATTGGTTTACAAAGTGTACGTCTTAATGTAACTGGCCAGAATCTCATTAGCTTCCTGAACCCTTATCCTGATAAATTCATGAGTTCAATGGCTGGTTCTTACGGCAGTTATCCAAACCTTAGAAAGTTCACGGTTGGTGTGAACGTTACTTTCTAACAGATAGCAAAACTATAAATGTCAATTACAATGAAAAAGAATATAAAAATATCAGTTTTCTGCATGGCAGGTCTATTAGCTATGGCTTCATGTAGTGATGGTTTTCTTGAAGATAAGAAAAACTATGATAATGTGAATACAGATATTTATAATTATTATAGTGGATGCAACGGCAGAGTTAATGATGTATATAGTTGGTGTCTGCCAACTTCAAACGATCTGTCATGGAAGTATCCTTCAATGGGTAATGCTGATAATGCAGGTAAGTCTACTGAGGAATATAGCGGATTCAGTGATTTTGTAAATCCTGAATTTGAACTTTCTTCAACAAGTACGACTAATCAGGTGCCAGATTACTTTATGGCTACTCAGTCTAATATACAGGAAGCTGTGTATGGACGCATTCGTAATATCAATGATGTCATCGAAGGCATCAATGGCGGAACGATCTCTCAGGATCAGAAGAATACATTACTAGGACAGTGCTATTTCTTTCGTGCATGGTGTTATTACAATATCGTAAAATGGTATGGCGGCGTGCCTATTGTGACAGAGACAATGGATCCTGTTGTGACATCTGTAACTCCACGTTCTTCAACTAAGGCTTGTATTGAGTTTATGTTGAGTGACCTTGACAAGGCTGCAACATTGCTTGCTTCAAAGACGATGAGCGGTGGCTGGAGTGGTGATGATTACGGAAGAGTAACAACTGGTACAGCTCAGGCTCTTAAAGGACGTGTGTTGTTGCTATGGGCTAGTCCTATATTTAACCGTGCAAATGATGAGAGTCGTTGGACAAAGGCATATACTGTGATGAAGCAGGAGATGGATAGTATAAAGGCTTGTGGCTATGGACTTTATCAGGGCTCTGGTGAAAATGCACAGGGATATGCTAACATCTTTACGCAATCAGTGAAGAATCCTGAAGCTGTTTTTGTAACTCTTTATAATAACATCACTGGTGACGGTCTTGATAATCAGAAGAACAACAGTTGGGAAAAAGGTATTAGACCAAAGAATGCAGGCGGTAGTGGAAAGAATGCTTCGGCTATGTTGGTTGACATGTTCCCTATGAAAGATGGTAAGATTCCTTCTGGTACTGGTACATATACAAAACTACAGACCTCAGATGATGCTTATGATTCTGAGACTCCTTTTGTAGATCGTGATCCTCGTTTCTATCGCACATTTACTTTTCCAGGTTTCAGATGGGCATATAATGGCGATTATAGTACAGCTGTAGCCAACAACCCTTCTGACGGTAAGAATTTTGTGTTGTGGAACTATGTATGGTACACTTCTCAGGATGATCAGAGCAATACAGAAAGTGGAAACTCTTACGGTGCAGATAACTTATTACTAAATAGATCTGGTGTATACGTGCGCAAAAAGTCAGATGACCTTGATGCTAATACCAGTCCTCTTTATACATTTGTTGCAGCTGATGTAAAGGGTGCCGCACCATATTATTCAGCAGCTCCGCTTCTCGAAATAAGATTTGCTGAAGTATTGTTGAACTTTGCCGAGGCTGCTTGCGGTGCAGGACATCTTGACGAAGCCGTGGCTGTGTTGCAGCAGATTCGTCAGCGCGTTGGATATACTGGTGACTGTGGTTTGCAGGCAAACCTTTCATCTGATCAGGCTGCATGTATGAGTGCTATATTATATGAACGTCAGATAGAATTTGCCTATGAAGGTAAGCGCTTTGATGATATGCGTCGTTGGATGCTGTTTGATGGTGGTGCCCAGAAAGTCGCAGGTGCTCCTGCTTCTTGGACTTTGACAGGATGGGGTGGAAATACTTGCACATGGCTTGGATTCAAACCATTTAACGGACAGCGTCGTGAAAATATGGAATTCCGTGTTGCTGACAAGTATGGTCTTGGTGGAACTACTTATGATTCTGATCCAATGGTAAAGGCTGGTGTCACACGCCCTACCGGTGTTGACTTGCGCAAACCAATCACTGATCAGCTTTCTCAATTGGCAACATGGTATAAGACTAATCTGAAACGTAAGCTAAAGAAGGGTGACGGATATAATGCACAGCATGTCTCTGAGTATATGAATTTCCGTCCAAACTATTATCTATTGGGCCTATGCTCTGGTGCTGCTTCTGCCAATAAGGCTTTGCCTCAGACAATAGGATGGGCAGACTATAACAAGTCTGGTTCTGCTGGAACATTTGATCCATTGGCTGAATAAAGCAAATTCAGTCGTCACATATACAAGTGACGATTGAAACTAAATACAAGATGAGGGCACTTCATATAGAAGTGCCCTCATCTTATTTATATATAGTAGCTATTGTTAAGATATCTGGCAGTGTGTGTTTACCCGTTCATCTTTTTCTTTCCATTGGTAGCAACAACACCTTTACTTTTCCCTTCAATTCTTTGACCTAAAATGTTATAGCTTTTGCTAGAATGGGCTTTTATGTTATTACATATCTTTCTTTATTCCTGTCGTGTTATTGTCAATGTAAAAATTGAATACTCGTTGCATTGTGCCCCAATGGTCATTATCTGATGCCTTTATTGTTATGGTGTAGAAACCAGTCTTGTTCTTTTTTGAATTTACAGTAAGAGTATTTTGTCCGTCAAAATGATAGATTATGTTGTTTGAACCGCTAATTTCAAATTTTGGATTGTTAGTAAAACCTGCAAAGAAATCTTTTAGATTGATAACTGAAGTCTCATTTTTAAATATAGTGAAATGTGGAACAGCTATCCAGTTTAGATAATTTTCAAGGTTTGTATACCCGTCTCTGTTTGCGTCGGCGTTGTTATCTGCTGTTGTTGTACTTAGTGAGTTAGCTTTCTCCCACCAGTCTGGCATACCGTCTCCGTCAGTATCAAAGTTGGAACAGCGTGTTGCAGAATATACGTTCAGCCCGCCAAATCCTTCACATCCTTTGTCTTCTTCTGAATCTATCAGTCCCGCTTTACCAGAAACGCTGCCTTTTGTAGAAGTTGTTCCGTTTATTGTTTCGTTGATCATTCTCTTGTCATGATTATCTAGATAAGGCATATTGCATCCTACGTCGCTTAAAACATCCTTGTAGGCTGCTTTTGCACTTTCTATAGTAGCTTGACTTGCAAAGAATGGCTTATCAACAAATACCTGCCAGTTATATACCTGGCTTGCTTCAACGCGATAGGTTTCATTTTCTTTGTCCTCAGTTAAAGTTCCGTCTTTTTCTTGTCGAAGATTACCGTTTACGTAGTATGATTGCGAACCAGTACCAGTACCTTCCAACTGCGCTCTTAAAAGATATTTCTGTGTTGTGGCAGGACCTTCCTTATAGAAGTTACCTACAAAGTTAGCTTGGTGTGAGCCTCCGTCACATGCACGCCCTCCCCAGTTGTAAACAACATTATTGAATATGTCGTGATGCCCGTCATAAGCGCCGCTTCCATCCAGTCCTCCGCTGATACTCCAGTTTCGTCCTTCGTCGTGTGCAAGGAGGTTGTGATGAAACGAACCAACACCGGATGCCTCACCGCCTCCAATCGTTGCTGCGTATCCGTGGGCTGTTCCTGCTTTATAGTTAGGATGTCCAGCCACATTCAATGCTTCTGATATAAGCGTGCGTTGTAATGTTATGCTGCGTGCATTGCGGCTACTGAAAGCTTCGTCGATAGTCCATCCGATAGAGCAGTGGTCCATAATAGAATTGTTATTTCCAGCCATACCCATACCATCAAGTCCTGCAGCTTTGTATTGATCATCAATCACACCGTTTGTTTTAGTTTTATGTCCTAGTCTCATGCGCATGAATCTGGTTATTCCGTCTTCAGCCATTCCGAAAGGACAGTCGCGAAGCATGATGCCGTTACCTGGTGCAGTTTGTCCAGCAATAGTAACATACTTATCAGAACATGTAAGTCTGTTTTTTAGTGCAATCACTCCACCAACGTCAAAAACAATAGTCCTTGGTCCTGTTGCTTTCTTTATTCCATATCTGAACGACCCACTGATAGGATTCTCATCATCACCGTTATCTGCAAGTGTTGTTACATGATATACGCTTCCACCACGTCCGCCGATAGCGTATTTGCCATAACCTTCAGCACCTGGGAATGCAAGATGTCTGGGACGGAAAGTCCACAAGTCACCTTCATATATATTGCCGTTAGCATCTTCTTCGTCTATTCGCCAGAAATATTCATTAAGGTTATACATGTTGCCTAGTTGATAATATGCGTCTGTAACTGTTGCCACTTCATGCATGTTATCTGACGATGTACCTATTCTTACATGATGTTTCACAGCTGTAGAAGCTGCTGCCCATTGCAGTTGTATGTTTCCGTTGTCTGTGTTAACGTGATAGTCTCTGTTTGCCGGAAAAGGAGTTGATGCAGTGGTCTTTGGATTAGGACGGTCAAGTACCAATGCATTGATAGTGAGACTTGTCGTTCCATTATCTTTGGTGTAGTCTTTTCCTGATTCAGGTGTGGTCACATACCATATTGTTACATCCTTTCCTTCCTCGGCATTAAACTCTATATACGACATTCCGCAATCGTCAGTATTCGTAACTCTGCTTGATTGTTTCACTCCTGTTTGTACCTTTGTTCCATTAGCGTAAACATCTAGCTTGGCAGGAGAGTTTCCGTCGGTATCATTGTGATATGTCAATAGGGTATGCTTGCCGGCAGAAAGCCCGCTTATAGTGACAATTATCTTTACCGCTCCACTCCGAATCATCGTCGTGTTTCCGCTTGCGTCAAGTCGGTATACAGTTACGCCGTCAGAAATAAGTTTTGAGAATTTGTTTACTCCGTCTTTCCACCAGCATGACTTCATTGTCATTCCTGTTGCGGAATTATCCAATGCAATTTTAACAGTGATGCCACCGTCTTGAAGCAGCATAGATTCAGATCTTGTTGTAGCAATAGCCCATGGAGTAAAACCGTCTTCGGTTACTTGTGAAGCCTGTCTCCCTGGAAGGTTGAAGTCTATTTGTTGCGCATTGGCAGACAAACCGGCTGCCATTGCTGTGATTATAAGCAGTTGTCTTTTCATATTAAATTAATGTCTAAATTATAATAAGACGTATGAAGCTAAAAAAGATACTCATTGGGATTATCTAAAAAGCATACTGATAGACAAATATCAGAATATATATATGAGTAAATGTAAATACTATTAGTATTATTGCCTCTTAGTCAATCTTTTTCAAATATTAAATTCATATTTCTTTTGTTAGATATTAATTTGGATATGTAACATTGCATAAAGTATTTGAAACATTTGAATCTTGTATAATGGAATATTTTTTGTTACTTTGCATATTGAAAATATTATAAATCTGATAATGAAGAAAATAATTTTATCATTTCTACTCTTATTTGTTTGTGGCGGAATGTTTAGCCAAGATAAAGGTAGAATAGAATATATGAAAATGCCATGTAAAATGTTGAAGGGCATATCACAACGCGACTATACATTATATCTCCCTCCTGGCTATGATGCTGAAAAAGCAGAGAGATATCCTGTGCTATATCTATTGCATGGTGGTGGTTGTGAAGACACGCAATGGGTGACTGACGGACGCCTTCCTGAAGTTGCCGACAGTCTTATCAATAATCATATTGTTCCTAAAATGGTTATTGTTTGTCCCGAAGCCAATAAGAACAAAATGATTTGGTTTAATGATCCTGATTGGACTTACGAGGATTTCTTCTTCAAAGAATTCGTGCCTTATATAGAAAGTCACTACCGTGTGCTTAATGATAAGAGTAGTCGTTCGTTAGCAGGCTTTTCAATGGGAGGTGGTGGCTCTGTGGTTTATGGAGTACATCATCCAGAATACTTTAACATGGTTTATGCCATGAGTAGTTATCTGCGTCGTCAGCCATTGGAATTCCTCAAAAACGATCCGCTTGGTGAATGGCGACAGACAGTAGTTGAAAGAAATAATCCTATAAAGTATGTTGCAGAATGTCAGCAGACAAAGATTAATCAACTGAATACCGTTCGCTGGTTTATTGATTGCGGAGATGATGATTTTACTTTAGAAGGCAATATGGATTTTGTAAAGACATTTAGAAGTCGTGGCGTTCGTCATCAGTTTCGTGTGAAAGACGGTAATCATAATTGGGACTATTGGCGTCCTGCACTTGTTGAGGCAATTAAAAACGCATTTATAAACAAATAAAAACCATGAAGAGACAATTATTTTTAAGTATGCTTGCCATGGTATCTGTAGCTACATTTGCACAGACACCGGCAACAACTAACATTAACAAATCTGGCTTTCCTAAAATAATGCCAGATAACAGTATTGAATTCAGTATCAAAGCACCTGAGGCACAAAAGGTTCAGTTAGACTTGGGACGCAAGTATGACATGACGAAAAGTACAAATGGAGTTTGGACTGTAACTACAGAACCACAAGGCTCTGGAATTCATTATTATAGTTTGATAGTAGACGGACTGTCTGTTGCCGATCCGTCAAGTGAATCATTCTTCGGATGTAGTAGGATGATGAGTTGTGTTGAAGTACCTTATGCAAAGGAAGACACTCGTTTTCAGGTACGTGATGTTGCTCATGGCAATGTTAGCACAGTGAGATATTTCTCAAAGGTGACAAATAGCTGGAGAGTGATGTATGTATATACACCTGCTGGATATGATAAGAATATTGACAAGAAGTATCCTGTATTGTATATAATGCACGGTGGTGGCGAGGATGCACGTGGATGGGTACAGCAAGGTAGAGGAGATATAATTCTTGATAATCTTATCGCTGATGGCAAAGCTAAACCAATGTTGATGGTAAGCTTTGATGCCAACGTTGGAGGCTTTGATAATGTTGGTAAAGAGATATTGGATAATGTAATCCCTTCTGTAGAAAAAGATTTCCGCGTTGATGCTTCTGCGGATAGTCGTGCTATTTCTGGTTTGTCAATGGGCGGAATGTTCACATTGTATGTTGGTGTTCCTAATACAGACAAGTTCCATTATCTCGGTGTGTTCAGTTCAGGATGGTTTGCTAAGTCTTCACCATTCATGAATGCAGATAAGGAACGTGATGCTAATTATGCATATATTGATAATAACGTATCGCTATTGAATAATAATCTGAAACAGTTTTTTATCACTATAGGTGGTAAACCTGATATTGCTTACGACAACTGCCAGGTAATGATGCAGCATTTGAAGCAGAAAGGCGTTAAGTTTGACTATTACGATTCTAAAGACGGTGGTCATACATGGCCTGTTTGGCGTGAAGATTTGTACCTGTTTGCACAAAAACTTTTCAAATAAACATATAAAGATTATTTGATTTTTTAGAGTCTCGTGGCTCTCTTTATTATACCATACGAAAAACGACCGAAGAAACAATTTTATATTAGTTCTTTGGTCGTTTTTTTACGTACGGATAGCATTGCTGTGTTATTATAAAACTTCATAATATCAACAATAGTAGTAAGGAGCCTTTTTTGTTGATTATACAATAAACTGAAAAATATCGCGTTCCTTTTATTGGTATGGCAATAAATAGAAAATTACTTATAATTATATACGCGCTTTTATTATCATTGGAAATTCAAGCTCAGCAATATGAGCCTGATGCGCTCCCTGCTGTTGCACGTATTGATAAGACATGTGATAGTCTAGCTGAACTTGAAATGAAAAGCGATAGCGATTATATGATGAATGACGCTGCATTGACAGCTGAAAATGTGTTGGCGATGCTGCAGAAATATGATGTTAAATTTCCTAAGATTGTATTGGCGCAGGCATTATTGGAAACAGGCAACTTTTCAAGTGAACTATGTCGTGTAAATCATAATCTTTTCGGACTTCGCCATCCTTCTGATGGTAGCTATTATGTTTTTAACAATTGGGAAGAAAGCGTGAAGAGTTATCGTGATGATGTACAGTATAAATATACAGATGGGGATTATTATTCTTTTCTAAGTCGTATTGGTTATGCTGAAGACCGCAACTATACAAGCAAAGTGAGGCGTATTGCCAATACGTTGTAACCTTAATCACGAACTTATACAAATAGATTTTTAAAAATAAATATTTATTTTTTGTTTTAGTTGATATTACATTTTTTGCTTTAGTTCGTCTTTACATCAGAACAAACAAAAAATGATAATATAAAATGAAACAGAAACTATTACTTGCAGCATGCGCAATGATATTGGCCCCGGTTGCAGCCGAAGCACAATATCCAAGCATAACAGATGCTGCAAAAGCTAAGATTGATTCTCTACAGAAAGTGTGGACTGCACATTCTGATTCAGCATGGGCTGTTGCTTTTCCAATTGTAAAGAAAGAAGCTATGGAAGGACGTCCTTACGTGCCTTGGGCTTTCCGCCCTTATGACTTGAAACAAGCAAAAATTCCTTCTTTCCCTGGTGCAGAAGGTGGCGGTATGTACACCTTCGGTGGTCGTGGTGGTAAGGTCATTACCGTAAGCAATCTTAATGATGACGGAATTGGTTCTTTCAGATGGGCTTGTGAACAAGGCGGTGCACGTATTATTGTATTCAATGTAAGTGGTATTATTAAATTGAAGACTCCTATAATTGTTCGTGCTCCATATATTACTATTGCTGGACAGACTGCTCCTGGTGATGGTGTATGTTTAGCAGGTGAAAGTTTTCAGGTTAATACCCATGATGTAATCGTTCGTCATATGCGTTTCCGTCGTGGAAATACACATGTATGGTATCGTGAAGATTCTTTTGGTGGAAATCCTGTTGGAAACATCATGATAGACCATTGCTCTTGCGAATGGGGACTTGATGAGAATATTTCATTCTATCGTCACATGTTTGACCTTGGTGATGCTTTCGGCAGTCGTAAAGAACCGACTGTAAACGTAACAATACAGAATACAATTTCTGCTAAATCTCTTGATACATATAATCATGCATTTGGAAGTACGATAGGTGGAGAGAATGCTTCGTTCATGAGAAACCTATGGGCTGACAATACAGGACGAAACCCGTCTATTGGATGGGGTGGTGTTTTCAACTTTGTGAACAATGTTGTTTATAACTGGGTACATCGTACTGCTGATGGAGGTGAATATTCAACAATGTCCAACTTCGTAAACAACTATTACAAGCCAGGACCATTGACTCCAAAAGACAGTAATGTAGGTTGGCGTATAATAAAGTCTGAAAGCCGTAGTGGTAAACTATTTCCTTTCAAGCAGTTTGGTAGAGTATATGCCGATGGCAATATTGTAGAAGGATATGATGCAATAACAAAGAATAACTGGGCTGGTGGAATACAGACAGCTGATAAGGATGGTGATCTTGCAGAAGATGAATTGGCTATTATGCATTCAAAAGAACCTTTTGTAATGCCTTATATTACAATTCTTCCAAGTAATCAGACATTTGACTATGTTTTAAATAATGTAGGTGCTACAATTCCTAAGCGTGATATCGTTGACCAAAGAGTCGTAGATGAAGTTCGCACAGGAAATGTTTATTATGAAAAGAAATTGCCAAAGGTAAATCCTTATGGTGATCTTTGGGGACTTAGTCCTAGATCACAGGCACCAGATGGTTCATTCAAGTATCGTCGCCTTTCAAAAGATTCATATAAAGAAGGTATCATAACAGATCCACGTCAGATGGGAGGATATCCACAATATAAGGGTAAGCCTTATAAGGACAGTGACAAAGATGGTATGCCTGATGAATGGGAAATCGCAAACGGACTGAATCCAAATGATCCTTCAGACGCTGTTAAGGATTGTACTGGTGATGGATATACAAATATAGAAAAGTATATTAACGGAATCAGTACCAAGGAAAAGACTGATTGGACCAATTTGAAAAATAATCATGATACTCTTGCCGAAAAGGGTAAATTGATGTAAACGTAGATATATCATGATTATCAGAAAAAGATTATTACTCGGTGTATTTGCTATAATGTGCGGATGTCTTTGCGCTGTAGGTCAAGTAAAACTTGACAGCGCAGGACGTGACGCCAACTATGTGAAGTCTATAACCGAGCGTTCAATAAAAATAGTTGATGGGCTTAATATAAATGATGGCAACGTACGCAATAATGTACTAAATATCATTTGTAACCGTTATTTCAAATTGAACGACATATACGAAAAAAACAAAGATCGCAATGCGATTGATGCAGAATTGTATAAGCATCATTTCGAGTTTGCTGCAGATTTGGCAAACTATGTCAACGATGCTCAGATAGAAGCCATTAAGGACGGAATGACATACGGTGTTGTTCCAAAAACTTATAAGGCGCATCTTGAAATGATACCAGGACTAAAGGAAAATGAAAAACTTCAGATTCTTAATTGGTTGAAGGAAGCTCGTGAATTTGCTATAGACGCAAGTGATTCTAAAAGCAAACACGCTTGGTTTGGTAAATATAAAGGACGTATAAACAACTGGCTTGCAACTCGTGGATATGACCTAAAAAGTGAGCGAGAAGGTTGGTATAAGCGTATTGAGGCAGCAAAAAAACAGAAATAATTACGTTTTTGATGAAAAAGATAATTGCCATATTGGTGTTTATGATTGGGGTTGCGTGTTGTTATGCGCAACCCTTCCCTTTAGATTACAGTTATGTGGGTTACCACATGTCGCAGCAACCAATTCCTAATGCAGATGTAAAAGTGTATGTGGAATGGCATGCTGGTAATCAAAGTTCACGCATACAAAAAGCCATTGATTATGTGGCTTCATTGAAACCTGATAGAAAAACAGGTTTGCGTGGTGCCGTACTCTTAGGTAAGGGATGCTATGAATTGTCTGAACCTTTGCGTATCCAAGCTTCAGGAGTTGTGATCCGTGGAACTGCAAAAGGTGAAACTGTATTGTTCAAGACTGGTGTAGACCGTGGAGCAGTTGTATATGTTGAAGGAAAGGATAACCGCATCGTAACAGATACTATTCATGGTAACGCCAAAAAAGACGATGATGTAATTATCGTAAGGAAGTCTACTCAGAAATGGATAGATCTTATGAAATGTGGTAACTTTGGCGGCGGCCTGGACTTGGGCTATTGGGGATGGCATCCTGGTGAAATGGATTTGGAATTCACTAGAAAGATAACTGGTATTGTAAACGGACTGCCTTCTTTTGACGCTCCATTGCCTATATCTTACGACAAAGACTGCATGATGCTTCGTTATAATTGGAGTGGTAGAATAGAGAATTCTGGAATAGAGAATATCACTGTTGAGTCTGATTATGACAAGGCATATCCTAAGGATGAAGATCATGCTTGGAATGGCGTTTATCTTGCGAATGCAATCAACTGTTGGGTTAGAATGGTTGATTTCAAACATTTGGCAGGTTCGGCTGTCGTTATACAGCGCAGTGGTAGCCAGATTACTGTTGAGGATTGCAAGTCGTTGTCTCCAGTTTCAGAGATTGGTGGTTACCGACGTCGCACATTCCTAACGTTTGGCGAAAAATGTCTTTTTCAAAGACTATATAGTGAACATGGCATCAACGACTTCGCTGCAGGCTATATAGCTGCTGGTCCAAATGCTTTTGTTCAGTGTGACAGTTATGAGTCATTGGGATTCAGTGGTTCTGTTGGAAGTTTTGCCTCAGGTCTGCTATTCGATGATGTAAATATAGATGGCAATGATATTAAACTGTGCAATCTTGGTATAGAGAAATACGGTACAGGTTGGAATTCAACAAACTCAACAGTATATCAGAGTACTGCAAGTGGTATCTTTGCTGACAGTCTTCCTGACGGAACAAATAATTATGTATATGGATGTTGGGCGCAATTTTGCGGAACAGGTTTCTTTGATGAATCAAATAATCATGTGAAGCCTTGGAGTCTTTTTGCGTCGCAGTTGAGTAAACGTTTGGGTAGGGATGTAAGTAGAATAACCAGAACACTGGAGCGAAACACCGAAGCATCAAGTAGTCCTACTGTAGAGCAAGCTCAGATTATGATGGCTAATGCAAAATTGCCACGCATCACAATGCACTCTTGGATAGACAGTGCTAAATTTGTTGCCAATGTATCTCCGACAGGAACTAAAAATGTTGATGCAATAAAAATCGCTAACAAGACTGCTGTTGCAAAACATGAATATGCCATAGTGGATGGAAAACTTCTTGTTGATGGAAGTCTCCTTGTTGGTGGTAGACATAACAGTCCATGGTGGAGCGGAAGAGTAAAATATTCAGTATTTTCCAAACTTCCTTATGCCGTTACACGATTTGTGCCTGGAATGGAAATGTATGGTACTACTGATCGAATGGATAGTGTTATCCTAAATATGAAACGTGACAACAACGTAGTCTATAGTCAGAATTACGGACTATGGTATGATCGCAGACGTGATGACCACGAACGTGTGCGCAGACGTGACGGTGATGTTTGGGGACCTTTCTATGAACAGCCTTTTGCACGCAGTGGTAAGGATACAGCTTGGGACGGATTGAGCAAATACGATCTTTCAAGACCGAATAAATGGTATTTCTATCGTCTAGGGAAGTTTGCTGACAGTGAGGCTGATAATGGGATGCTGTTGATGAACCAGCATTATTTCCAGCATAACATATTGGAAGCCGGTGCGCATTGGGTTGATTGTCCTTGGCGTACAGCAAACAATATCAATAATACAGGATTCCCAGAACCAGTACCTTTCACTGCTGATAAGAGAATCTTTATGGCAGATTATTTTTATGATGTCAATAACAGTCATCTTCGTGAACTGCATCGTAAATATATATATGGAGTTCTTGATGCCTTTGCCGATAAACCGAATGTTATTCATTCAATAGGTGAGGAGTTTACGGGACCTTTCAAGTTCGTGAAGTTCTGGTTGCAGACAATATCTGAATGGGAACATGAACACAACAAGAAGGTTTTTGTATCGCTCGCCATAAATAAAGATGTTCAGGATTCTATAATGCAGGATAAGGAGTTGGCAAAGACTGTTGATATAATAAATATTGAACAATGGTTTTATAACAGTCGTGGATTGTATGCACCTAAAGGTGGATTGAATCTTGCTCCTCGTCAAGCCTTGCGTAATGGAAGGACAGGAAGTGTTAGTTTTGCCGATGTGTATCGTGGCGTTTCTGAATGTCGTAATGCCTGGAGTGATAAGGCTGTTATGTATTATGCCAATAACTATACTGAAATGTCATGGGCTGTATTGATGGCTGGTGGTTCTTGTCCTGATATTCCTGCTAAGGATAAGCAATTTTTGCATAGTGTTGCAGCAATGCAACCATCTTTTCACAAAGATAATGTTTATTTGATTAATGATGAAAAGAAGGATGCCGTGGCATATATTGGAACGGATAAGAATACTATTAGCATTTCACTTTCCAATGGAGTTTATGATATTTATCAGATAGATTCTAAGAGTGGAGAGATGAAAAAGATGAAGACTGGAGTGACAATAAATGGCAATTATCTTATCTCTTCAAAAGGCATTTATTGGTTAAGAAAAAGATAATATTAGACCTTAAATGGTAATAAAAATGGGGAAAATACCAATTTTTCCCATTTTTATATCTGATTTTACAAGACCTTAATAGGTTATTTAGGTAAATTTGCATTTGAAAATAAAACCTAAAAAATACCTAAATGACTTCTTCTACTATTAACAATGAAAAGAGTTCGCTTGTTTTACTGAAAGCTTACCAATTTGGTGATAATGCTGCCTTCTCTGAATTATATAGTATGTATGTTCAGACAATGTTGAATTATGGTCGTTGCATTACATCTGATGTGGAACTTATAAAGGACTGCATACAAGATGTGTTTGTAAAGATGCTCGATCGTAGAGATTCCTTAAAGATTACTTCGGTAAGTTCTTATTTAATTGTATCTTTGCGTAATCGTCTGCTTGATGAATTCCGCAAGGCATCATATAATAATGTTACAGAATTGGACAGAGCTACTAATATGCGTATGTCTGATGATGTAGAGAAAGCTTATTTAGATGCTGAGAACGAACGATTGGGACATGCAAAGATCGTGTATCTTTTGAATACATTGACTCCAAGACAGCGTGAGGCTTTCCAACTTTACTATCTTGATGAACGCAAGTATGATGAAATATGTGATATAATGAATATGAACTATCATTCAGTGCGTAATCTTGTTCATCGAGGAATGATAAAGCTACGAACTGCTGCAGTGTAAAAAAGAAATACAATGAGGAAACTGTTTTTACTTTTATTATTTATTCCGCTTTTTGTGTGGGGACTACCCGCAGATGTAGTTTGGCATAGCCAAAGTCGTAATTCGTCAGAGTCAATGCCTGTTGGCGGAGGGAGTATCGGAATGAATGTATGGGTGGAAAATGGTGATATATATTTTTATTTGAGTCGAAGCGGATCTTTTGATGAGAATAACACTCTCTTAAAACAAGGTCGTTTTCGTATAAGACTGACTCCAAATCTTAACACAACCCACAATTTCTCACAGCGATTGGTTGTCAATGCTGGATATGCCGTGATTTCAGATGGTAACATTTCAGTCAAACTTTGGGCTGATGTATTCAAGCCGGTCGTTCATGTTAGCATTGACAGCAAAAAGGCGGTAGCAGTTGAATATGAGTACCATAATTGGCGCTATCGTAATCGGGAAATAGGCAAAAAAGAAAGTTTTCAGACATCATATAAATTTGGTGTACCTAGTGGAGTTGTTACGTCTCATGATGTGATAACTCCATCTGATTGTGGAATTACTTTTTTCCATCAGAATCCAGATACTACGGTTTTTGATGCAACTGTCGCGCAACAACATCTTTTGCCATATAAGTCTGAGATGTATAATCCTCTGAAAAATCTAATCTTTGGAGGAAAGATATTTGGTAACAACATTAAATATTCCGGAACTTGTGATGGAGTATATGACAATACTGATTATAGAAGCTATAATCTACGTTCACGTTCAGCTTCAAAACATCATGAACTGTGTATAGCTTTAACTGATAATCAGGGAACAGTTGCCGAATGGAATAATAAACTTGAGGGCATTATAAAAGCTATTGATGTTAGCCGTGACAGTAAATCTTCTGTAACATGGTGGCATAAATGGTGGCAACGCAGTTATATTGAAGGAGAGGGAGAAGCTGAAGAGATTACTCGAAACTACACGCTTTTCAGATATATGATGGGATGTAATGCTCTTGGTGAATGGCCAACGAAATTCAATGGCGGACTTTTCTGCTTTGATCCTTCTTATGTTAAATCTGATTTTGCTTTCACTCCTGATTATCGCAGATGGGGTGGTGGAACTCATACTGCACAGAATCAGCGACTGCTTTATTGGCCTATGCTAAAAAGCGGAGATTATGATGCCATGAAAAGCCAACTTGATTTTTATGTACGTATTCTTCATAATGCAGAATTGCGCAGTCGTGTTTATTGGCATCATGGTGGTGCGGCATTTACCGAACAGTTAGAGAATTTCGGACTCCCTGAATATGATGAATATGGAACAAAGCGCCCTGAAGGTTTTGATTCAGGACTTGAATATAATGCTTGGTTGGAATATACATGGGACACCGTGCTGGAGTTTTGCCAAATGGCATTAGACGCACATAGCTATGGTGGCGTAGACATCTCAAAATATGTGCCTTGGATTGAATCTTCACTTGATTTTTTTGAACAACATTATCGTTATGTGGCTTCACGTAATGGGCGCAAGCAACTCGACGATGATGGTCACTTAGTGATATATCCTGGTTCAGGAGCAGAGACATTTAAAATGGCTTATAATCCAACTTCCACAGTATGCGGACTAAAAACGGTGACTGATTATCTTGTTAAATACTTATCAAGTATTGGAGCTGACAGTACAACAATAGCACATTATAAGACAATGTCTTCAATATGGCCCGACATTTCATATAGATATGTTGATGGTCATAAAGTGATTTCACCTGCCGTTGTATGGGCGCGTGTAAACAATACAGAACCGACGATGCTTTATCCTGTCTTTCCTTGGCGAATGTTCGGTGTAGGGCGTGATAGTCTTAGCGTAGCCGTTGATACATGGAAATATGATCCTTATGTGAATAAGTTTAATGGTTATGCAGGTTGGGAACAGACAAATATATGGGCAGCATGTCTTGGACTTACTGATGAAGCCGTAAAATGGAATACTTTGAAATTGAAAAGTGGTCCACATCGCTTTCCTGCTTTCTGGGGACCTGGACATGATTGGACACCCGATCATAATTGGGGAGGTTCTGGAATGATTGGTATTCAGGAAATGTTACTTCAGGAAGTAGGTGATAAAATTATTATCTTCCCAGCTTGGCCCAAGTCATGGAATGTGAAATTCAAACTTCATTGCAGTCGTGGCACAATTGTGGAGGCTGAAATGAAACAAGGTAAGGCACACATTATAAGTGTATATCCAAAAAACCGCATCAAAGACATTACTGTACAATGATGCGGTTTAGATGCAATTAGTTATTATTTGTTTATCATATCTATGATCTGCGGAAGGAAACATGATATAACAAGTATCAATATTCCTGTTATCAATACAACGATAGTTTTGCTAGAACATCCTTTCCACTCTTTTAGGATGATTCCCCATACATTAGAGAATACAACGTTAAGAGCCATCAGAATGCAGAATGCGAATGTGAGCAGAGCTGGACTTTCTGAGAGAAATCCTTTTCCAAGTGAAAGACCGAAGAACTGACTGTACCATAGTCCGCCTGCAAGCAGACAGAATAATACATTGTTCATCCATACGTTTGATTTGCCATAGTCATTCCATGTATGATTCTTCTGGTTTTGATAGAAGCAATATATCGCATTTGTGATAAATCCTCCTAGCGTAACCAAGAATGTAACAGGTAATGATATGAACATTGGGTTTACACCTTCGAAATGAAGGTCGGCACCTTGTGCAAGTCCTATGTTGAAACATGCCGACATGAAACCAGCCAATAGAGCTACTGTGATTCCTTTTGTGAAGTTGAAGTCCTTTACTGCTTCACGCTTTTCCTCATCTGACAGTGAAGCCGATTTCATAGAACCAGCTATTCCTATTATTGCAATACCGACTAGAGTTACTACGACACCAACTATTACGGATGTTGTAAGGTCGCTAGCATGTCCTGTAAAAAGCGGAGCTAATATCGTTCCAAGTCCGGCACATGTTCCTAGTGCTATAGACTGACCGAGAGCAACTCCAAGATATCTCATAGACAAACCGAAAGTAAGTCCGCCGATACCCCATAACACGCCATAGAGCATTGTCATAATTGTGGCATGCATATCCTGACTGAACAATTCTATCATAGAGTGTCCGGCAGGTATTGCAAGCATTGCTCCCAAGAGAGGGAGCAGGAGCCAGGCAAATACTCCCTGGACAATCCAGTAGCTTTCCCAACTCCAGTTCTTTATCTTATTGATAGGAACGTAGCAACTTGACTGGCAAAACGCTCCTATCGCAATGATAATAAGTCCTAATGCAATATTCATTGTTTACGCTCTCTTTGAAAGAACATCCTTTTCATATTGCTGAACATCTGCTATAAACTCTTCGCCTACAGGTATGTTATGCTTCATGTTGAAGTAATCGTATACTGCACCGAATGGAAGAGATTTAGCTTCTTCAAGAAGAGCAAGACGTTCAAACCACTGTCCCTTATCTTCGTACTCACGCAGTTTAGCCAAAGGTTCAAGAAGTGCAGAAAGAACACTCTTCTGTGTAGCTCTTGTTCCTACGATGTATGCACCGATACGGTTAATACTTGCATCAAAGTAATCAAGTCCGATGTGAACTCTATTGAGTGCGTTTGCACGTGTAATCTCCTTGAACAAGTCTAGAGTCTGATCGTTCATGATTGTTACGTGATCGCTATCCCATCTGATAGGGCGGCTTACGTGAAGCATCAATTCTGGTACAAACAGCAATAGTGAAGCAGCCATGTCGCTAACGTTCTCTGTCTGCTCGTAGTGACCGGTGTCAAGTGTGTACATCACGTTGTTCTTTGCGCAATAACTTGCATAGAAGTCGTGAGAACCTACAGTGTAGCTTTCCATTCCAATACCGAATAGTTTTGCTTCAAGACATGGTTTCATATCTGGCAAATTCTCTGCAAGAATCTCGTCAAGACTGTTTTTCAGAATTTCACGATAGCGATTACGCTCAACAGTGATATCCTTCATACCGTCGTGTACCCAGATGTTCATGATACAAGGATCATTCTGTGCCTTACCCATTGCGTCTGCAATGCGGCGACAACGCTTTGTGTGCTCAATCCAGAAATCACGTATGCTCTTGTCTGGATTTGAAAGAGATAGGTATCCGCTCTTTGGGTGAGAGAAACTTGTTGAGTTGAAATCAAGTTTCAGTCCGTTTTCCTTAGCCCAGTCAATCCATCCCTGGAAATGCTTAACCTCAACCTCATCACGGTCAACAAATTTGTTTCCGAATTCACCGTATGTTTCGTGAAGGTTTAGGCGGAATGTTCCACCAAGAAGTGATGTAACCTTATTTATATCTTGACGAAGTTCGTCGATGTTGCGTGCGCGTCCAGGGTAGTTACCTGTAGTCTGGATACCACCAGAAAGAGCTTCGTTACGCTCAAATCCCACTACATCGTCAGCTTGCCAGCAATGAAGTGATATTGGAGTCTTCTCCAATGTATCAAGAGCCTTGTCTGTGTCTATGCCAATCGCAGCATAACGCTCTTTGGCAATTTGATAGTTCTTTTCAATTAGTTCTGAATTCATAATTTTAGGTTTTATTATTTTGTTATTTTTAAATATTTATCGTAAGCTTCATCCCAGATTTCCTTGTCTTCTGGTTCAAATATGTTTAGCTGAACAGAGTCGGCAATAAGCTTTCTCATATCCCAAACATCTTTTACCAATCCTGCTGCTTTTGCCTGCATCATTATATTGCCAATAGCTGTAGCTTCCTGTGGACCAGCGAGTACAGTAACACCACATGAATTTGCAGTAAACTGATTCAAGTATTTGTTAAGTGAACCTCCGCCGATGATATGTAAAGCCTTGATGTCGAAATCGGCAAAGTCTTTCAGCCATTCCAATACCTGTCTATATCGCAGTGCAAGTGAATCGAATATGCAACGGCATATCTCGGCATATCCTTCAGGTACGTGTTCGCCGTGATTAGCACAATATTTCTTTATTGCTTCAACCATAGAAGTAGGATTAGCGAATACTGCGTCATCAGGATTAATAAGACTTCTGAATCCTTCCACCTTCATGGCCTCGTTAAGTAGTTCGGCATGTCCCATACCCTTAGTCTCGTGCCATTCTTTTCTGCAACTTTCATACAACCACATACCGCAGATATTCTTTAGGAATCTTGTTGTTCCCTCAATACCGCCTTCGTTAGTGAAGTTAAGTTTGTAGCTTTCTTCATTTATGATAGCGTCCTTTGTTTCTATACCCATAAGGCTCCAAGTACCCGAACTAAGATAAGCGAAGTGCTCGTCTTCTGCAGGTACGGCAGCTACAGCACTTGCAGTGTCGTGTCCGGCTACAGCTACAACAGGTATATCACCAAGTCCTGTAATATTTTTAACCTCATCGCTAAGGTTTCCTATTACTGTTCCTGGAGCAGTCATTTTACCAAATTGCTCACGTTTCAGTCCAAGTGTTTCAAGCAGTTCTTCTGAAATATCGCCTTCTTTTGGATTAAGCAGTTGTGATGTAGAGCATACAGTGTATTCGCAGATAGCTTTTCCTGTAAGCATGTAACTCAACGCGTCAGGTATGAACATAATCTTGTCTGCACCAGCAAGAGCATCATTCTTAGCTTTCTTCATAGCGTAAAGCTGGAAAATGGAATTGAAGTTCATCAATTGTATTCCAGTTATTCCATAAACGTCTTTTTTAGACATCTGCTCAGCAAAGTATTCCTCCATCGTGTTCATAGTGTGAGGATCACGATAGGCTAGTGGATTGCGAAGAATGTTTCCGTCTTTACCCGTGCATACAAAGTCGCATCCCCAAGTGTCAATACCGATACTTTCAATCTTTATATTACGCTCGGCTACGATTTTCAGACTCTTTATTATCTCATTGTATAGGGCAAATATATCCCAATACACATGCCCGCCTGTAGAAATCAGATTGTTGTCGAAACGTGTTAGCTCATCCATTTTCACCTTTCCGTCTTTCAGAAAGCCAACGATTGTACGTCCGCTTGTTGCTCCAAGGTCAACGGCAAAGAAGTGTTTTAGATTTTCCATTGTTTGTAGGTTAGTGTTTATTATGTTGGCAAAGATAGTAAATCAGTGATGTGACAGACTAGATTTTTTGATTTTAAACCCATAATTTTTGTCATTACCATGTTTTTTGATAACTTTGCACAATACAATTTGGTAACATGAAAAAGTTTAAATATCTGGTTACTGATACCAAGGACTTGCTGTGGGGATTGAATGTCGACACCGTTGGTTATGAGGAGAATCTTCCTGGTGAGGATTATCCTACGCATGGTCATGCCGATGGCTTCTACTTCAATGTTGCCAAAGGGCGCATTTTGCAAGAATATCAGATGCTTTACGTCAAAGAGGGCGGTGGTATGTTCAAGTCTCATAGTGTAGGAGAAGTTGAATTGCGTAGTGGCGATATATTTCTTCTCTTTCCTGGTGAATGGCATAGTTATCATCCCAATACTAATACTGGTTGGAAATGTTATTGGCTTGGATTTAAAGGGCGCAACATGGACGATCGTGTAAATGCAGATTTCTTGTCTCCAGAACATCCTATATATCACGTGGGCTATTCAAGTGAGATTATCCGCATGCTCGACATGGCTTTGCATGTAGCAGACGAGGAGGCTATACATTCTCAACAGGTGCTTGCCGGAATAACCAACTATCTTATCGGGTTGATGTATTCTCTAGAAAGCAGCAATCAGTTGCAACAGAATTTTGTGCATACTGATATAGTGAATCGTGCCCGTCAGATGATACGTGAGACATTGGAAGATGGAACGACTATTCAGGAGATTGCAATGCGGTTAGGAATGAGCTATTCGAATTTCAGAAAAATATTCAAGGAGTTCACTGGTTTTTCTCCGTCTATGTATCAGCAGGATTTAAAATTGCAGCGTGCCAAAGATCTATTGGCGACTACAGATATGACAATAAAGGAAATTGCTTATCAGCTTAATTTCGAGTCACCTGATTATTTTTCTTCTAAGTTCAGACTAAAGACGGGACTTAAACCGAGTGAGTTTCGTGGTAATGAAAGATAATATATTCATTATATGATAATTGAAATATCAATTATTGAGGCTTAAAAATCATAATTCAAAGCCTTTAAAGGTAAAATAAGGCTATTTTTGCCGAAAGAAAAAAACAAATCAACAAAAATATGAAACAGACAGTTTTGGAAGGCCGTGAAGCCTTAAAGAAAGAAATTGATAAGATTGCAGAGGTTGCTGGTTATCTGTGGCAGAACGGATGGGCAGAGCGCAATGGTGGTAATATCACAGTAAACATTACAGAATTGGTGGATGACAAGATAAAGAGTCTTCCTGCAATCAGTGATGTTAAGCAGATTGGTGTTACTTTGCCTGCTTTGAAAGGTTGCTACTTCTTTTGCAAGGGAACTGGTAAGCGTATGCGTGATCTTGCACGTGAGCCTATGGACAACGGAAGTATCATTCGCATATTAGACGATTGCGCAAGTTATGTAATCATTGCCGACAATGCTGTTATGCCTACAAGTGAACTTCCTTCACACCTTACAGTTCATGCACATCTTATAGAAACTGGTTCTCCATATCGTGCTACTGTACATACACACCCTATTGAACTTATTGCAATGAGTCACAACCCTAAGATGATGGGCAAGGATGTGCTTTCTAATTTATTGTGGAGCATGATTCCTGAAACAAAGGCTTTCTGTCCACTGGGATTGGGAATAGTTCCTTACGAACTACCAGGCTCAAACAATTTGGCTCAGGCTACATTGAATGAACTTGAAAACTATGATGTAGTTATGTGGGAAAAGCATGGTGTATTTGCAAAGGGACTTGATGTAATGGATGCTTTCGATCAGATTGATGTCCTTTCAAAGAGTGCCAAGATATATATCAATTCTCGTTGCATGGGATTTGAACCTGAAGGAATGAGCGAAGCACAGATGAAAGAAATGTCTGTAGCTTTTAATCTTCCAAAGTAATAAGGATACAAACAAAAAAGGACTTAGTTTTATATGTTTTTAAAGCTAAGTCCTTTTTTTATTATATAGATTTTATACCTAACCCTAGTTGTTATATGGCTGTGATTTTTTATTGCTTTCCCATGAGTGTTTAATAATAGAAAAACGAAAAACCAAAAAAGTTCCAAAAATTCTAAATAACCTCCACTTTAAGCGTAAACTGCTATCTTGTAGTTTGTTAACTGGTGGAGGTATACCTCCACTATCATCCACTGTCCTCCACTAAAATTTGCTATTTTCTACGATAAAATAGAAGATCTGGCTAGACTACTACTTTGAAAGTTCGGTAGCATTAAAAGAATATGATGGAAATTTATTTACTATATTATAATCAATAAACATGTTGTTGATACAACTAAAGCATTAGTAACGACAAAAAGAAAACGTTTGATTGATGCAATGGAAACTTTATAACGATATAATGGAAACGTTTGATCGTAGAATCAGAAACTTTATAACGACATAACGCAAACGTTTGATCGATAGAACGGGATGATGGACAATTAATAATAGAAACTTAGTAACGATAAAGCAGAGACATCCTACACTATAGCAAAAACTCTGTATCATGAAACAGATTTATTACTAGCAGTAAAGCGTATATGCGCAACGATGATAAAATTAGTTTCTTCGACATACCATTGAGTGATAAGGCCCTTATCACTCTGCACTTTGTGATACATTAGATAGTGATAAGGCCCTTATCACTATTTAATAAAATATCTGAATGATATTTCTTACGAAGAATCAGGTAACTTAATAATTTGAAATAAAACGCTAAAAATAGGTGTGTTTTCGATTTTAATGTCACTTTTACCCCGATAATGTCACTTAATGTCACTCGCTAAAGCCCGATAAACAGGGCGTTTGTGACATTGTGACATTAGTGACATTGAAAAAACTTTTTCTGGTATGTCTTTAGCCGGAATAGGTTTACATTTGTTATTAAATAAGTTGTCTAACCTTACCAGATTGGTTGTCATTCAATCCAATATGGTTGTCACCTTCCCGAATTAGTTGTCGGTTGATGAAAATTTTGTTACAAATATCTTTTATTATCATATCTTTGTCTACAAATTTAGAAATAAAATCCGATACAACAAAATTAAATAAATGAAAGACACTCCGAGGAAGTTGTCGACTGTGGGCAGACAGCCCCCGTTAGACTTTTCTCTTCATATAGCA
>NZ_KB890633.1 GCF_000373185.1 Segatella paludivivens DSM 17968 = JCM 13650 | reverse complement strand
TGCCGCATGTATGTAGAGAGTGAGGAACTTAACTGTCAGGGCAGGAAAGGTCATGTCTACGAGGACCTTGTGCTGAAGAACATCTACCTCCATGACATGAGCAACGACAATCCCGACCCGAACGTACATTATTATAACCTGATGGACTANGTTCAGTTCCTTCAGCCTCAGGGTTCAGACATTGATAAGTTCCACCGCAGCGGTGAGATTCAGATATTCGGTAACAAGGCACTCGCTAAACTTAGTGGCAGCAGNTTCAACCGTACCGTGTTCAACACCATCGCCTCTGACGTTAAAAGTGAACTTCAGCGCTATGGCACTAGCCTTGTGGGACTTAATATCAACGGCTTTGGTGCTCCTATCGGTAATTACCGTCGCAACGAGAGTGAGGCAATGGAGCGTTCTCTTGATTTGAAGAAATACCTCATGAAGCAGAAGCTCACCAACCGCAATGACCTTAACGTAAGTTGGCTTGCTGAAGACTGGGACAGCATCTCTTCGCTTGTAGCGGGTAGTGGCATGAATCTCCGTGACGCTGTTGTTGATATCATCAAAAATATAGATGTTGTCAACGGTCGTGAGCGTGAAATTGAGAATTTGGGACTGGGTATGCCGTATGCTTATATGAATCGTTTCATCTTTCCAAAAGTGTACCGTATAAAATATACGTTGACGTTCCGTCACGATGGATTTGACAGTAATTCCGCCATGCAGCATCTGGGCTCAAACCCTGCAACAATGACGCTAGGTGAACTCTATGCCACAGCTGGATACTATAAGAAGGGCTCACGCGAGTACAACGACATCGTGGACCTGACAGCCCGCCTCTTTCCTGATAATGCCGAGGCAAACATCAATGCAGCGGGCGTAGCTTTGACACGCAATGACGTAACCCTTGCTCATAAGTATCTCAAGCGTTGGGAGACAGATCCAAGAGCCTATTGCAATATGGGCCTTCTTTACCTGAGTGAAGGCAACCGTGATAAGGCCGACGTGTATCTGAAGATGGCAAGGGCAGCAGGCGTAAAGCAGGCTGACAGGGCGTTGAACGAACTGATGAATCAGAAATAGAAATAAAATGAGAATCATAAATCCGATATAATAAATCGGAATTAACAATAGATAATAAGCATAGTAAATACAGCCTTATGAAACATACATTATACATATCATCACTGCTGGCGGCATGTATGCTTCTTTTCTCCTGTGCGGCGGATAATACCGCCATACCGGGGAACGGCTCTTCTAAGTCTGCTGTTGTGAACCTCTCGCTTTCCACGGGTGTCGATACGCGTGCCAACGGTGCATTGCCGACGGACAAAGGCTCGGTTGTGGGGAGCAATGAGGGAACACTGAACCATATATGTGTGGGACTCTTTGATGCCAACAACAAGCTGGTGACCCTGTATGAGTATAATTACAATGGAGATCAAAGCATTCCTACCCGTACTGATGCGGTAAAGATGCTGGTCTTTGCCAATGTGCCTGTGGGTGCATTTGCAGGAAAGTACATTCTGAGTGACTTTTATACAGTGGCTCAGGACCTTGGCTATACCACTTCAGCTGACGGTAAGATAAAAACTGGCGTTACCACAGCAAACTCCCAGAGCATGAAGTCCCTTCCGATGATGTCGGATGTGCAGACATTAAACTGGGCATCAGGTACAACCCTGAATCCGTCTGTAACCCTGAACCGTCTGGTAGCGCGTGTTGCATTGACTAATATAAGTTATAGTTTCAGTGGTTCATACACAGGCTGCTCTTTCACTCCCAAAGAGATATTCATGTATAATGCAAGCAATCAGCTTACCAACTGGAATACAAAGGCTGTCAGCGGCAGTGTGAGTGGTGAGAACATTGCAGCGAATGCGAACACAGCCTATCTGGGCAGTGGAACAATCAGTTCATTCAGTAGCACTAGTCCCTATTACTTCTATGTATTTCCTAATAGTAA
This sequence comes from Segatella paludivivens DSM 17968 = JCM 13650, assembly GCF_000373185.1. Lineage (GTDB taxonomy): Bacteria > Bacteroidota > Bacteroidia > Bacteroidales > Bacteroidaceae > Prevotella > Prevotella paludivivens. Next base: position 87,782 of record NZ_KB890633.1, on the reverse strand, counting down.
CACAACGGCACCGACGAAGTTGGTTATAAAGGGAACCTTCACTACAAAGAGTGGCACGACATACACAACATATTATCCGATAACGGTAAACAGTAGTTCGGCAACTGGTAATATCGTCTCAACGATAACAGGCGGAACGGGAGACTCAAAGATAAGTGCGAATACCACCTATGGACTGTCTGCCACTATATCAGGAACAGGTGTTAACAGTGTATCAGATGAGCTGGCAGCTACTAATGTAACAGTTACAACCAGTGTTGACAGTTATACAAATGCTATAATATCTGAAGTTTTCCCAATACCGCATATTGGAGATATATACTATTCTGATGGTTCCTATAGTAGTACATATAATAGTAGTAAAACTCCAATCGGTATTATTGTTAGTACTAATTCTAATTATTGTGAGGATGCAAATGGATACGGACATGGATTAGTTATGGCGCTTAAAAATGCTAGTACGGGCACTCCATGGAAGACAGAAAATACTACAGGAGGATTAAATTATGTATCGGTGTTGTCAAAGATGTATACAGATGTAAGTGGCTTGAATAATTCAAAAATAATTACAATGACGAATAGCACGTATCCTGCATTTTATGCAATAGGCACATATACCACAAGTGTGTCAACGCCAAAAAATTGTAGTGGGTGGTTTTTACCAAGTATAGGTCAGTGGTGGGATACATTAGAGCAAGCAGCAGCTTATAATAACACGGCACTTGGTCTTATATTAATGCGTTATGATAGTTCAGATACTGCTTATACTGGTGGTGGTGAAGATGTTGTCGTTGCTAATGCTTTAACTTATTTATTGACAAGTCATAGTCTACCTTCAAGTTTATATACAACATTTTCATCAGGTATGTGGTATTGGTCAAGTTCTGAATCTAGTGCAGCCAATGCTTGCCATATAGCCTTTTATAATAATACATTCGCTTTATATGGCACAAATAAGTATGATTCAGGTGGTCGTGTCCGCGCTTTCCTGGCTTTCTAGCACTCATTATTATACTCCAAATAAAAGCATTTTTGATACAATAGATAAGAATATAAAAATTAATAAGAATTAGATTATGAATAAGAATTATTTGCTTTTATCTGCAATGTTGTCAGTATTATTGATGACATCCTGCTCTTCTTCCGACACAGAAGAAAACCCTACGGTCAAAGGTAGTCCGGCAGTTGTTAATTTAAATCTGGGTATAAAGGGCACTCGTGCATCTTCTACATCCGCTCTCCCAACAAGTTCTAATACTTTAACAGGCGAGGGTACTGTTACGGCTTTTATGTCAGGCTTGTTTGATGCCAACAGCAGTACAGTGACAATAAACACAGCCTCTCAAACGTCAATAACAACAACTACCCAGGCACGTAAAATCCTAGTTGCAGCAAACACCGTGAATTCTACAGCTGACCAGGCCTCTTTTGCAGCATGTACCTCTATGACAGCCTTCAAGGCACTGACTGCCGATTTGAGTTACACAACAAGTGCTAACGGACAAGCCAACACAGCAAGGAATACCGTTAACTCTCAGCAAATGACCGGCTTGCCAATGCTGGGTGAAGATGATAACTGTTTCTCTTCTTTTAACACATCAACCACTTCAAGTGTAAATGTTTATCTAGCTCGCCTTGTTGCGCGTATAGATCTGAACTCTTTGAAGTCTGCATTTGCTAGTACAACCGCATATCCTAATGCATCCTTTACAGTACATGAAATCTTCATGTATAATGTTAATGATGTCTGCACCTATGGTGGAACAGCGAGTCAGAATAGTGCTCTGACAGAGTCTGGCACAACCGGTAAGTGTGAGCAGACTGATGCACATGGCATAATAAATGCCTCCCTTACTAATTATGCTTATTTAAGTAGCGGTGCATTGACAAATGCGGGTACTGGAACAGGTACAGATGCAGCCCCGGTTGTATATTTAACATCCACAACTCCTTATTACTTTTATGTATTCCCTCATTCATCAACAAATCCAACAAAATTGGTTATCAAGGGACTGTTTAAGACAAGCAGTGGCGATACAGGTACAGAACTGTATTATCCAATAATCATTAATGATGCTGCTATGTCTACAAACTCCATTACTAATAGTGATGTGCTAACTGCAAATAACATCTATCAGCTAGATGTTACACTCAAAGGTCGTGGGGTAACAGACCCTTCACAGAACATAACGCCAGCCACAGCTACTGTTACTTTAAAAATTACTGACTGGACAACTAATGCACAGACTGTAGTAATAAAGTAAAAGACAATAAAAACAAAATCGGATTATGAATTTAAGATATTACCATCATCTTCTGTTACTTCTGCTGTTGTCGCTGTTTGCCTCGTGCATCAATGATGACTATTCCAACTGCGTGCAATACTCGTTGACCGTATCGCAGACGGACAGTGTTGGAAACGCCTTGACGGCGGAAGTGAAAGGTAATATGATGGCATATCTGTTCATAGACGGTAAGTTTGACCGCATCGTCACATCTGATCCTGACGGCAGTTATAAAATCAGTTATGATGGCAAACTTGGTAATGCCTCTCTTGTAGCGGTAGGCAGTTCTAATAAGGACAGTGCTAATATGTTCACTCCGGCTGTCGGCACAGATATGAATACCATGTCGGTAAGCGTAAAGCGTGATTCAGTTACGGGTGAATATCTGCTTCCGTCATCGTTGTATTATGGAACTTATGAAATCAGTTCGCAGTCGGCAGGTAGTGAAGCTGTGTATGGAAATATCGTGATGAAGAATAAGCCAGCCAGACTTCATGTGGTGATACGACAGCTGAAGCAGTATTTCGGTGATAGAGATTATCGTGTTGAACTTTCAGGTTTCCGTAGTAAGATGACATACTCAGGTAAGATAACAGGCGATTCCATAGTCTATGCTCCATCATCATCCTTTAACGGCTCAGATCAATTAGTCACCAAACCGATAAATACGTTCCCTACACAGGATGGCGAATATTTGACCGTATCTGTCTATGGTAATGCTTCGGCAACAGGTGGAAAGTCACGTGCATCGGCTAAATCATTAATCTGGGACACCAACCGTGATATTGATGGTAATCTGGTAAAACTGAATTCTGGTGATGACAAAGTTGTCATCGTTGACTGTAGCAGTAGAGATCTTGTTCTGACAGTCATGCCGTGGGCTGTTTATACCCAGCATGTAGTAATACCGTAATTGATAGATTATGCATAAACAATTATGATGAGAAGAATATCATATCTACTATATATATTATTTACATTGGCATTCGTATCTTCGTGCAGTACGGTTGACGAGGTGCCTGAAGAGACACGTACCGCTGCTACGCTGACAGTAAAGATAGCGCAGCAGGATCCGAAGACGGTAGTAACACGAACGATTAGCGATGCGATAGATAATGTGAATGTACTTGTCTTTGACGGTCAGGGACATTTAATAGGTAGTGCGTACGCCTCAAGCAGCCCCACATCGGTTTCTGTTCCCGTGAGGGTAAGCAGCGGCTGTACTGTCTGTGCGATTGCCAACACTGGTAGCAGTTCCTATTTTGACGGTATAAGTACACTTACTGAACTACAGGCAAAGGTAACTTCAACATTGGCATCAGCGGATGCACTGGGAGCAAAGAGCAATGAAATATTATATGGTACGATTCCTGGTGTAACGCTGAGCAGTGGAACAAATACTCAAGCCGTTTCTTTAAGCCGATTATATAGTAAGTACACATTTACTATAACTCCTACCAGTGACATTGCAATAACTGGTTATCAACTTTGCAATGTACCTAATGAATGTTATATAGCATCAGAAAATACATCAAATCCCTCTATAGGATTTGCAGGACTGAGTTTTACAGCTGTAGCAACTCCGGTCTATGCGGGTACAGTCGTCGCAGCAGGACCATATTATATCTATGAGAATCTAGCTGGCACAGCTTCTGCATCTACCACAGCAGATTTAAGAACTGCGGCTAATGCTCCAACAGGTTCTTCATATTTACTGATAACTGCAAGAGGAACAGGATATAATGCTGGATGGACATCCACATATAAAGTATATCTGGGAGGAGTTACTAATGCAACAAGCCCTGTTGTAGATTATACGAACTTCAATATAAATAGAGATTTTAATTATCAATGCAATATTGCAATCTCTGGTAGTGGTGCCAATGATGTGAGAGTGACATATTCTCCAACGACAAGCACACGAACAAATGTTTATTTTGGTGATGCAACTCCTGGTACTTATCTTTATAATGATGGTACAACAGGAACTACCACATCTGGTAAAACAATAGTCGGTATCGTATTCTCCAATCAACTGAGTTCTGCCGAATATAATGCAGGTTATAAACATGGCTATGCACTTGCATTGAAAGATGCTAGTAGTGGAGCAACTTGGGGACCTTATCCTGGTGATGCTGGGCTAACTAAAGTTAGTACCTTTGCAGGTTATTATAATGATATCACCGCAGGTTATTATGGCACATTTACGAAAGGCTATAATAAAAGTAATGGCATTTATCCCGCATGGCAGACAGCCAATAATTACAATGTAAACGTTTCTGGTTTTAGTAATAGCGGTTGGTACCTTCCAAGTATGGGTCAATGGTGGGATGTTTGTGCTTATCTAGGTAATGTAAACTTGACAAGTAAGCAAACTGTCACTTCTGTTTCTGGTGATCTTTATACTGGTGCTTCGGCAACAACGAATGTAAACAATGCCATTATAGCAGCTGGCGGCACAGCGTTAACTCCAAGCTATTATTATTGGTCTGCGTCGGAGTATGGTATTTATGACGCTGCAATAGTTAACTTCAGTAGTTCGAATGTCAACGTGGGCAGCAACAGTAAGAACTATGGGAGATATGTTCGGTCCGTTCTTGCTTTTTAGCAACTTATCTATTAAAAAAGTATATTATGTATATAAAGCATCTGTCTCTAATTTAGAGCAAACAGCTGTGATGAAAACAAGCATGATGATTTAACTTCTAATTAAATATAACAACGATGCTTAATAGCATTGAATAAAAACGGATATAACTCAATTCGGATGCCTGTCAATGATGCAGCAATCGCTGCATCATGAAGAAAAAAGATTCGTGAGAACCGATGGCATCTAATAATTATCACTATAATTAGATAGAAACATTTATTCTATCTTCCCCTGATTAGATTAGTCGTTGAAAGGGGGATCTCACACAAGTGTGTGTGTCTTTCGAAAGCCTTTCCCCGTGAGGGGAGAGGCCTTTTTTTATACACCGGTATATAGAATGAAGGTCCCGAATCAGCCCTAAACATAGGAATCGTTTATTTGAAAGTATGATTATGCTAAGCAGATTAACATTTTCTGTGGGATTAAGCTATGTGAAGAACAACGTGAAAAGTAACGTGATAGAAAGAAAATAGGAGAAAACTACTTTAATTTTCTCCTACTCAACTTTTACTAAATATTTTCTTTTAGTTTCTCTTGTCTGCATTTATTTGCTTTCAGTCCATTTATGCATTCAACTACTCCATATAGCAACATACACAAACCTATAACAAATAGGGGAGCGGTAGCAATAGCTGTGGGATAAACGATAGCAATGATACCTATGATAAGGATAACTGAAGGCATTATCCAATAATAAAAACCAAGATATGCATACTTTGACATATTCGCTAAAAATACGAATTGACTTATAGCGCCAATAATTAGCATTCCTGATATAATATAGGTTAAGCTCGTGATGAATGTACTCGCCATTAATGCTAATATGGCTCCAAGTAATAGACTTGCTATTCCTAAAATCGGAAAATGGGGTTTCGGACCTCCTGAAATTAGTTTTCCGTCTGGATCAAAAACTTCAGGTTTATCTGATAATTTCTTTGTTGCGAAATATTCAGAAAGTGATACGACACCAGAGATAAAGAATAAAACGCCAATGGCAATAGTTATCCATTCTAATGTCTGTTCACGATATTCTATTAGTAATATACCAATAATAATAGCGCATATTCCGCGAAAAAAAGAACTTTGGAGTATTTTCATAAATATATTAGTTTTGTGCAAAGTTACAAAAAACTCTTAATTATAATACTTTAGATGTCTTCTTTTTTGTATTTTTGCAATCAAAATATTTAATATATGACTACATTGTATTTGGTTCGCCATGGCGAAACTGTTGATAATGTTGCCCAAATACTTCAAGGACAGTGTCAAGGACAACTTAATGGAAAAGGTATAGAACAGGCTAAAGCGGTCTGTGAGAAGATGAAGGATTGTGATATTGATGCGTTTATATCTAGCGATTTGAAACGATCTTATGATACATGCAAGATAATTGCAGCTCCGCATAATAAGGATGTAGAATCAACTTCTCTTATCCGTGAGCGTGACTGGGGAGATTTTACAGGTAAGTATATCCCAGATATGAAGGATGCTGAATGGCCGGATAATGTTGAAACGCTAGAGAAGATGAAAAGCCGTGCACGTAATTTCCTTACATATCTTAAAGTTACGTATCCTGATAAAAAGGTGCTTGCTGTTGGACACGGTATAATTAACAAGGCAATACAGAGCGTATATTTTAATAAACCTATGGGCGAGATACCAAAGATGGGAAATGCTGAAGTCAGAGTTCTAATGTTATAAACATTATATAATAAAGATGGCGTAACTTGCTTTGCAAGTTACGCCATTTCTCTTTTTATATATGGCTTTTATCTGTGTCCTCCGAATACACCTCCGTGACTTTCACTTTTGGTGTTAGATGAATTGCCACCTCCAAAACTGCGACTTGGAGTGCTGTTGCCTCCGCCGAATGAGCGGTTTGAGTTTCCACTATTAAATGAGCGACTAGGAACGTTTGAGCTACCTGCAGAACGGTTGTTGTTATTATTATCTGAACGTTCGAAAGTGCGGTTTGGAGTAGCTAAATTGTTTCCACTTCTAGAGCCTCCGAATACACTGCTTCCATTAGGTGCTGTTGTTCTTGTGCTGCTAGGACGGCTACCAAATACTCTTTTTGGTGTGTTATCATTGTCGTTTCCATTTCCGAATACGCTGTTGCCATTATATCCGTTGTTTCCGTTATAAGCACGGTCATTTCTGCTTCCGCCGAATATGCGGTTATTGTTGTTACCTCCAAATGTGCGGTTGTTATTGAAAGAACCATTATTGAAAGAATCGCGCATGCCTACATATCTTTTGCCTTCGCGCATACTGAATGACTGCCCGTTATACCAACTTCTTCCGCCGTTAACTCTCCAGCTATGTCCACCACGGTATACAGCATAGAAGTCTGGACGACCGAAATAGTAGTAATCACGATGTGGATAGCGAGCATATATTCTAAAATGCCAGTAGCCACCATCATAATAAATAGGATTGTAGAAATAGTTTACACTACAGAAAGTACGATATTGCCAGTCTAGTAATATATAACTAAGGTCCATATTGCGCTGGTTCCAGTAAGAACCATATATATCATCGCAATCGTTGATACTCATCAGATAGTCAAGGTTTACTTCGTAAGCTGCCTCATACTGTTCATCGGTAAGATTTAGCTCATAAGCCATTTTGTCTGTTAGAAAAAGTGCCTGTTGACGAGCTTGCTCGTAACTCATTGCACTAGCTGAAACTGTTATTGTAAACAGTGCTATGAGGGCTAATATAAACTTTTTCATAATCGTATTTATTAAAATTGTTATTACCTTTGTTTTCTGTTTAATCAGAAAGACATGTTTTGTCTTTTTTTCATGTTGCAAAGATATTATAAAATATATGGTATTTATAAGGATTTTCCCTAAATAGAGAGAGGAAAATCCCTAATGTTTGATATTGCCACATCTTTTTTTATAGCTTCTTTTATGCTTAGACCTTTGGGATTAATACATATAGCATCTTTAAATCCTGCATTTATTAACTCGTCTTTATCAGCTATCTTACCTGCAATCAATAGTGTTGGTACATCAATGTTTTTAGCTCTTCGCATAATCACATATGGAAGTTTGCCCATAAGTGTCTGTTTGTCGCTTGTGCCTTCTCCTGTGATAACGATGTCTGCATCTTTGGCAATATCTTCAAAATGTATTAAGTCTAGAAGTAAGTCTGCACCTGATTTCATTTCGGCATTCATGTATTGCATGAATGCATATCCAAGTCCTCCTGCTGCTCCAGCACCTGCATTTTTGCTGTAATCGTGCCCCAAATGCATAGCTGATGCTTCGGCAAATTTATTCGCACGTTTTTCAAGAATGTCAATCATGCTTTCTGTTGCACCTTTTTGACGCGCGAATATATAAGAAGCTCCATTTGCTCCGCAGAGTGGATTCGTAACATCTGATGCAATAATAAATTTGCATTCATTGATGATCTCTCTTATATCATCAAAGTTACCGTTGTTGCTTAATGACTCAATGAGTGCTTTCAGCATTCCAATACCGCAATCACAAGTTGCGCTTCCTCCAAGTCCAATAATAAATTTGCGACAGCCTTTCTTAATTGCTGAGGCTATTAATTGACCAACTCCGTAGGATGTTGCAATAAGTGGATTTCTAAGTTCTGGTTCTATTAATGTAAGTCCACATGATTGGGCGACTTCAATAATAGCTGTGTTATTATCCGTAATGCCATATTCAGCCGTGATGCGTCTCATCATTGCGTCTCTTACATTCACAGTTTCCCTTCTCGCCTCAAGAGCATTGCAAAATGCATTAAGCATACCTTCGCCACCGTCAGAAACAGGTATTTTTATTATATCTGCTTTGGGGGCGTGGAAAACAATGTTTTGATATACAGCTTCGGCAGCCTCTTCTGATGTAAGACATCCTTTAAAGGAATCTATGGCTATAATATATTTCATATGATTAAATCTAAAACTTCTTTCCAAACACAATTTTAAGGAACGTCATTCCCAATATTTTTATGTCTAGCATCCAACTCCTATGTTCAAGATAGAAAAGGTCAAGTTCTAGTCGTTTAAGCATCTTTTCTATATTGCCTGTATATCCATTTGTTAGTGTTGCATATGATGTTACTCCTGGACGTATTTGATAGAGATATGAATATCTGGAATCCTTTTCCATAATCTTATCAATATAAAATTTTCTTTCAGGTCGCGGACCAACAAAAGACATGTCACCTTTAATTACATTCCAAAGCTGTGGTAGTTCGTCAAGATGATGATGTCTGAGAAACTTTCCTATCTTAGTCATTCTTTTGTCATTCTTATTATTTGCAAGTTGTGGTCCATTCTTTTCGGCATTCACTTTCATGCTTCTAAATTTATAAATATAGAAAGGACGTCCGAATCTTCCGATTCGTTCTTGCTTGAAAATAACAGGTCCATTATCTTCCCTCTTTATTGTGAAATAACAAATTACGAATAGTGGAGAGAATATTATAATGCAGATTATGGCAACAAGAAAGTCAATTAAACGTTTGGTGTCGCGCTCAATTTCATTCATTCCATCAGTGATGAAGCCATAATTTAATACCGTCATGAATTTTTCTTTATTGTAATTAGCTATTATAAAAACGCAAGAAAGATAATTTTATTATTTCCTAAGTTTGAAAACATAAATACGTTTCCTTATCATATTTGGCAATAATCTTATTATAAGTCTTATAAGAATATTACAATACATATTGATCATGCTTATATATCCTATCTTGTGTAGATTTAGTTGAAACCTAATCTCATTTTTAGCATATTCTATTCCGCCACGCCTCAAAAAAGCATTGTCTGAAAGCCTAAACCAAAGAAGGCTTTGTTGTATATTATATAAATGTGCACCGTTTAATATAGCTCTTACCCACAAGTCGTAGTCTTCGAGAAAAGGTATTGCGCTATAACCACCGATGTTGCAAATAATACTTTTCCTAAACATGGTAGCAGGGTGATTGATAGGGTTGCGCGATTTTCCAAACTTGACGATATCATTGTGTGCTTCTGGAGTTTTACGTGTTGAAATTATGTTTTTTTTATTACCATAAAACTCATCTATCCATCCGCTAACGATGTCTATATTTGGATGCTTTTCAAGGAAATCTGTTTGTATTCTGAATCTGTCGGGCATACATATATCATCGGAGTCCATTCTTGCAACGATATCGTATGAACAATATTTCAGTCCTTCATTAAGTGCAGGCCCAAGTCCTTTGTTTTCCTTCAGACATACTGTCTTTATATCATTATATTTCTCTTGCAGCTTCTTAATAACATCATATAATTCGTCGGTCAGTTTTCCGTCTTCAACCAGAATTACTTCATTTGGGAGAAGAGTTTGATTAAAAATGCTGTTAATAGCATCTTTAAGGTATTCCGGTTTCTCCTTATAGTAAACGGATATGAGGACAGAAAAATTCATTATCTATATAATAGTATTATTTGTTTGGCAAAGTTACTCTTTTTCTTCAATCTAACAAATATAACGATTTAAAGTTTTATCCAACTGTTTGCTACAGGTGACACTTTTTCTTTCGTGTTATACCATATTCTTGGAGCGATGACAATTTTGTCTTTGGTATTATTAAGCCATGCTCCCCACCATGAGAAAGAAGAATTGGCAATGATATTGTGTTTGCATTTTGTCATTAATTGCATGTCTCTGTAATTGTCACTACCAGTGTTCCAGTCTACATATATTGTTTCTTTACCATTAAGCAGGGGTTCTATGTTTTCTTTACACCAATGTATATCGTTTGAGAATACACAAAATAGTGTAGGAACAGTTCTTTCATTTATTTCTTCAATAGCCTTTTTGTAATATTCTATACCACAAGTGCCTTTGAAGAGTTCATCGTTAAGATAGTCGCCTCTTCTTATATGTATGGATATGCTATTGCTATCAGATAGTCTTTCAGCTAAAGCCTTATTTCTTTCGTCTTGGAATTTTGGGAATTTAAAGGCATCCAATATCTCGTCATGAATATTCTTGAAGTATTCTTCATGTTGCCAATATCCGTCATAATATTTATAATTATGACTGGTAATAACTTCTGGCATAATTTTGAATGACGTGTCTTCTGAAATCATGTGTCGTCTATCTGGAAAGATTCTGCTTCCTATTCTCCATAATTGGAAATTAAAATAAGGATAGGCTACTTTTGCAACGTCTCTATATGAAGCAAGTTCAAATTCATTTCCAAACACTCTATCTATTTCAAATCCTTGATGTTTAGTATAACCGTTGAAGCAATGAATATCAAGTTTCACTTCTTCGTCAGTGAAATTTTTATTCAATGCCATAGCCAATGCATACTGAAACATCTGGTTACCCAATCCACCTATAATCTTAACAATTTTCATTTTGTTGTTTTATTATATATTTTTTGAAATAGTATATGGGAGTTGATATTACGATAAATAGTTGTCTTGGAATACTATAATTAATTAATTTGCCAGATATATAACATACAGCAAAAGCATTTAGAATATAATATATAGTTAGCAATCTCAAGAATATTATAATATTATATCTAACACCAATGATCATAATTATCACTAATATAGACCTTCTGATAATGTCTAATTTAAAAAGAATATCAGTTCTTCCTTTGATCAACAAAATATCTTGATTAATATCATAGAAACAGTATACGAAACCTATGATGCAAAAATATCGTAGATAAATAGCTGTTGTAATCCATTCTTTAGGAAATAAGATATTGATAAACTGATTTGCGAAGAGAAAAAGTATAATCATTATAGGACCGATAATCCAGAAGGCTGTGCCTACAACTCTTTGGCTATATATCTGTAATTTCTTGTTATCGTCTTGAAATTTAGACATTAATGAATAGCTCACCCTATGGATGGAATAGGATATCGTTCCTGATGTAAGATATGGTATCTTGTTTGCCATTGTATATTGTCCCAAAGTTGTAGCACTATAGCTTTTACCAACAACAAGGTTTGCTAGATTGTCAGTAATGGCAGCCAAAATATTACTGCCTAAAAGGTTTAGTGAAAAATGAAGATATTTCTTTATTGCCTCCCATGAGTACACGAAAGTTGGTCTCCAAGAGCTGTATATCCAGAAAAAAATACATTGTAAAATTGCAAACGATAGATTTTGGATTATTAATCCCCATACATCCTTTCTTAATATACTTATGCCAATTCCTATTATACCAGATAAAGTTACTGATAATAGAGAAATCTTTGAAACTATTTTGAAATTTATAGATTTGAAAAACAGTGCTTGCTGAATTACAATTAAAGATTGAAATATCAGGGCAATAAATGCAATTCTTATAAGTATACATAATTTTGGTTCATTATAGAATGCTGCAATATATGGTGCAGTAACAAAAAATATAGCATACATGATTATGCCAAGTAGGATATTAAACCAAAATAATGAAGATTTATCAGTCTCACTGACAAGTTGTTCACGTATCAGAGCTTGACCAAATCCGCTGTCAATAAGAATTGTAGAAAATGCTAAGAAGATAGACATCATACTTACCAATCCAAATTCTGAAGGTCGTAGAAATTGGGCAATGATAAAAGTGCAAAGTATCTGTATTCCCATTTTTGAGAATCTTTCTACTATGCTCCATATTGCACCTGATATAGTTTTGTTTGTATTCATCTAAAGATACCAATTTATACTTTCCTTAATAATGAAAATTGCTTTCCTTATTATAGCAATAATAGCCTTGCTTCTTCCTTTATCAAAATATTTATCAATTTTTACTTTATCTATTATAATGATTTTTTTCTCAAAAGGAATATGTTTTCCTTCAGGATATGAATATGATGGGGAGTACATTAGGCAAGTTTTATTTCTCAGATATTTATTTAAATGTGACTCATCATGAAATTTTGTCATAAATCCAATTTCCATATCTTTGTGAATATTTTTACTACAAGTCTCTATCAATTGTAGGTATTCTTCTGTTTTTCCGCCATTCAAACTGCCCATGAAATAGTGATAATTCTTCTCGTGAGGTTTAATATATGCAGATGATCTTTTATTTCTTTCATAAGGATAAAGAAAAGCAGGCTTGTTGAAATATCCAGGATGTATAACTGCTGATAACTTTTCTTTTACGGGAATGAACTCTAATCCGATTGGTGCAATAAACTTCATGTTTGCGTTAAAGAAAAAAGTATAGTCGAAACAAAGTAATTGACTCTTTATGGATAGGAAATCATCAAATCTCATTAATGAATCTAATGGGAATCCATTACATTCTTTCTTTATTATATGAATATCAGTATCTGAGCATAGTTGTTCATCGTCAGTGAAAACAAAATATTCGATATTAGCTATTTCATTGAGAAAATATTTCTTTGCTGATTTATAAAAATCGGCAAAGAATTGGTTGTATCTTCCAGTGCAAATATATAATACTGCTATTCTCATGTTAATGATCTTTCTGCAAATATAGATTATAATAATGATAATCGTTACTAAAGTCATAAAAAGAATATGGAATTATATGATTCCACTCTGATTTAAACAATAGTATGATAATAATTCTTATAAGCATGATTGCTATGAATAATACCAGTATGATATTTCTTAATGCGATGGTCTTGTCGGTTAATATAATAGTATTATCATTGTTTATTATATATTTGAAGAATATAATATAGATAATAGGCCATGTGTACACGTTTATTCTGAATATTGGTAAGAATGCTGGCGTCATAATACTTATAGATAAGGCAAAAACACATATCCAGAAATCAGTCTTATCCAATTCTTTGTTGCTTAAATACTTATGGCAGTAGTAGCATGTTGTGATAATTATAAGCATTAAAGTTCCATCTAAAAGTGCTGCAATTGGAGGCGCATCTCTTTGCATGCTTACTTTAAGGTATATATGCCCAGCAAATCCCAATAATCCTAGTAGTTGATAAATGAAAATAGCTAGAATAATTGCTATTGAAAAAACAAAAGTAACATTCTTGGCGTTTATTTTTAATGTCCTTATTATAGGAATAATCAGTAGCGTTAATGCTGAAATATGGAATAATGATCCTAAAAGTATCATTATGCAGTAATACAGCGTCTTATCTTGTTTTAGTAAAATATATGCTTTGTAGAAAAACATCAAAGCTATAGTCTGGCGAATAAGACAAAATTGATCGAACCAAACACCAGAGATAATCATTATAAATGATGCTAATGCTATCTCATCAGTAAATTTTGATATGAACCATATATTTCCACATGCAAAAATTAATGAAGAAAGCATGATTATTGTATATGGCTCTTTTGAGACGTATTTTACTAGAAGATGCATTAGCACTTGATAACCCCATTCGAATTTCAATGCAATATCATAACTGAATATTGACGAGTTGATATAACTCTTGTATTGCGATACTCGATAATATGCACCATAATAATGAGGAGTATCGTTGAGTACTGTTATGTTTCTGAATCCAAAGAAGATGAAAAGTAACGTAAAGCACATCACCATTTGGTACATCCTTTTTACATTACGACTTACAAACAGTTTGGAGGTAATGTAAACAAAGATAAACAGGGCAAAATATATCAATATTAATATCATAGTGATGAATGTACCAATCCCGTGGAAGTCTTATTCCATTAGTTTCTTGAAATTCATTTTAATAAAAGCACCTATTGCCGGTAGAATAATTCCAATAGCAAGTGAAATGAGTATAAGCACAAATGCCTTTGGTGCTACAGGTTCTAAGTCGCCCATTGGAGCGGACAATATTCGTGTTTTATATGGAGTGAATGCTTGCGACAATACGTTTTCTTCTCTTTTCTGCAGCATGAAGATATATAGTTGCTCTTGTATTTTTTGCTGGCGTTCTGCCGATAAAAGAAATTTAGCTTGCTTTGGGCTTGACTTAACCTGAGCGTCATTAGTACCTTTTAACTCATTGTAACTAGCCATTTGAATGTCAGCTTGCTTTACAGTATTTGCAAGTGCAGCCTTTATAGACTTTCTCATATTGCTCAGTTGTTTATCTATGTTTAGAACAATACTATTTGTCTTATTGCTGTTTTCTGCAATTCGGTTGTGCTCTAATTGTAGCTTGTTGTATTCCTCAATTTGGGCAGATAGCACTTTGTCATTACTTAGCAAGTTCACTGGTAATGTCTGGTTGGAGTTAGAATGGTTATTAACGAAATCCAGAATGAATTTTGCTGATTCTCTCTGACCTCTTAACGTGGCAATCTCTCCGCTTACTTCTGTTGATGTTTCCATAGCCAGTTTCGTGGTCTCAATCACATCTGGCAGATTATTTTTAGATTTATATGTCGTAATTGTATTTTCAGCTTTGCCTAAATCAGATGTTATTTCTGCTATTCTGTTGTTGATAAATTGTGTCGTCTTTGAGTTTAGTTGATTTTCATCAGTCATCCATTTCTCGTTATATACTCTTATCAACATGTTAAGAATATCTTCTGCACGTTGTGGAACTGCGTCTTCATATGACAGGTCAATAACAGATCCCATTTCTTCTGTTATTCCTGCATCTAGTTTTTCTTCTATGTCTTTTACCTCTTTTATCGGAACTTCCTTTTTCACTTTTATCGTCATGTTCTCTTTTCCGGTGTAGGCTCTGGTTGCAGTGATTGCGATTAAGCCGATAGGGGAGTGGAAAACGCTATTTACAGTTCCGTTGTATTCTGCATCAAATGTATTTTTGTTTTTCTTCAGATTGCTAATTTTTACTTTGCCATTTTGAAGTTTAATCTTCATGCTTGCGTCATCCCAGTCTTTCATCCCGCTGATGTTTACATTCACAGGAAGACTATCACCGTATAATGGTATATTTCTTAAAAACGGACGTGTAGAATATGAATAGTCAAGATTAAGCCTTTTCACTACTTCTAGAATATTAGCAGGAGTTTTCATAGATATCAGTTCGTTGCTAACATTTGAAGATGTACCAAATAATCCTCCGAATCCCTGTATCATGCTAAGTCCAGCTGTAAGTTTTGAACTTGGATTTGCATCATCTTTAATCATTATCTGTGCGGAACGTTCATATACGGGATTCTTGAATATTAGATATCCAGTTGTAAGCAATAGGCATATTGTTGTGAAAACGATAAACCACAAACGCTTGGCTTTGCAATAATTCAGGTATTCTTTGAAAGTTATACCTTTTGGCTTTTCATATTTAGTATCTTGCATTATTCTTGTTATTTAAAAACTACTATGGCAATGGTTGTAATCAATGAAGCTATTGAAATCCAGAAAGAAGTTGACTGCAAATTATTACCATTTGCAGTAGTTTGTCTTTGTCTAGTCTTATTCGCAGGAACGTAAACTATATCATTCTGTTTAAGATAGTATGCCGGAGATGACATTGCTTCTTTTGCTGATGTAAGGTTTACGATATATGTTTCTTTTTGGTTGCCGTTATCCCTTACCACCATAATGTCTTTTCTTTTTCCGTATATTGTCATATCACCAGCCATACTCAATGCCTCAAGTATATTGATATTGTCTTTGTCAATGCTTATACTTCCTGGTTTGTTAACTTCACCCAAAACAGAAACTTTGAGATTCGTAAAATCCAATGTGACGATTGCGTCCTTCACTCCATACTCTTCAATAAGTTTACTCTTAATAGTCTCTGCTGCTTCAGAACGAGTCTTGCCGCTCAACTTTATCTTTCCAATCATAGGAAAGTCAACCTCACCATTTGGATCAACAGTATATGATAGTATTTTCTGCATGTTTGGCAAGGATATATTAAAGTGTTCTGTTAGAACTTCATCTTTACTTTTTACAAATATGGATATTTTATCTCCAGGAAGAAGTTTTATTTCCTGTGGAGTTATATTTATTATATCGTTAGCTTTTATATCTTGCATGTAATTAACTTTATCTGTTGTCTTACACGAAGCTAACAATGTTATTATTGCAATAAAAAATAGAGATTTTATAGTTCTTGTCATCAGACTTAATGTTATGAATACTTATTTATTATATAAATAATAACTCTTTTTTTACCTGTTTATTATTTATAGATTACAAAAAACATGGGCATAATTTATTATTATGGAATATCGCTATATTAATACTACAACTTCTTATGCTTTCAAAAAGCAAATAAGCTTGTTTCTCCTTAGGGCTTTTGTTTTTTAGCTATGCAGTTGAATAGCCTTTTAAAAAAGAAAAATGTGGAATTAAACAGACCATTTAGCTTCGATGAGCTACGTTTTAGCTACGTCATTTTTCCTATATATTATGTACGTGCACGCGCGCACTTAGGACTTTTTGAAAATACTAGTGTCGAAGTGGCAACATAATGAATATCAATATTTTACCGACTATTTTTAATAATATATAGTGACGGTGATATGACAAAGAAACCTCAAATTTCATCATGCGTTTTATGAAGAAAAGCATTGCGATTTACGTTGTTTTGGGGAGTGATATGGGCCTTATTACTCGGTAAAGTATCATGAAACGTAATTTAGTTTGCTTGCAAAATTGCATTAGAAGATTATGAAAAATTCTCAATTAGATTTCTACTTGACACATTTCGTCACTTGATTATTCTCGAAAAGAAGTCTAATAAGTTGATAATCAATGGATAGACATTTCGACACTGGTATTTCTGAAAAGTTTAAAGTGTGCGTACGTGTGTGAATTATTATGTGTAGCACCTATAATTAAAACTTTGGCTAACAGCTCACCGTTAATTTCATTGCATAGACAAAAATCTTGCAGTATCTTTGCCAAGAATTCAGCGGAATTAACAAGCTTTGAAATAATGTTTTCGTTTACTCTATCAATTTGCACATCCTCAATCCTTTTGATAGAGCCTACGGTTCATTAATAAAATCGCTCATAGAATATTCTAAAAACAATTTAAGTTGGCGTAGCTAGAATGTAGTTTTGTAGCTAAATAAATGAAATCACACAGTATGGGACTGTTGATTATATGGCATACTTATTCTTCCATATCTTTATCAAGATTGTTGCGCCAAAGATATTTCCTAGTCTCATGCACAATTATTCCATTAAGTAGCAATAGTGATATTAAGTTTGGTATAGCCATAAGAGCATTCATGCAGTCGGCAATGTTCCATACAACAGCAAGATTGGCGATGCTTCCTATAAATACAGCTACGATGTAAACTATTCTGTATGCATACATTAGTTTCTTTCCGCTAAGATATTCAATAGCACGCTCTCCATAGTAACTCCAACCTAGTATTGTGCTGAAAGCGAAAGTAAGCAAACCGAATGTAAGCAATGGAGCACCAATATATGGAATTTTGCAGAACGCCTGATTTGTCAGGGTTGCTCCGTTAGTATAATCTATGTCTGGATAGGCTAGGATGCTGCTCACTACTACCAGTCCTGTTAAAGCACATATAACCACAGTGTCCCAGAATGTTCCAGTTGATGAAACTAATGCCTGGCGTACTGGATTACGTGTCTGTGCTGCCGCTGCAACGATAGGTGCCGAACCAAGTCCTGACTCATTAGAGAACAGTCCTCGTGCGATTCCGTATCTTGCCGCCATCATAACTGTTGTACCTGCTGTTCCTCCTACAATAGATTTTGTAGTGAATGCCGAACTGCATATCATCTTTACTGCTGGCCACACGTAATGTCCGTTTACAAACAATATGTATATACATCCAAGAACATATAGTATAGCCATGAATGGAACAAGTATTTCACATACTTTGGCGATACTCTTCACACCTCCAAGCAATACTGCTGCGGTGAGTCCACATATAATGCAGCCACTTACAACGGGTGATATGTGATATGTATTTTGTGCAAGCGTGGCAATGGCATTTGCTTGAACGGTATTTCCGATTCCAAATGCTGCTATGGCAGTGAATATTGCGAATAGTACGCCCATCCATTTCCATCCTAATCCCTTTTCTAGGGCATACATCGGACCTCCAAGCATCTTGCCTTTAGCGGTCTTCTGTCTGTATTTTATCGAAAGTAATCCTTCTGCATACTTAGTTGAAATGCCGAATACACCTGTTAGCCAGCACCACAACACCGCTCCAGGTCCTCCTAGTGCTATAGCGGTGGCTACACCAACAATGTTGCCCGTGCCGATTGTAGCAGCTAATGCGGTAGACAATGCGCCGAATTGGGATACGTCTCCGGTTGCATTCTTGTCTTTACTCACTGACAGTTTTATCGCAAGAAATATCTTGCGTTGTGGAAAACGTAATCTTATAGTTAGGAATATATGTGTGCCCAACAACAGAATAATCATTGGCCAACCCCATAGTAATGAACTGAATGTCTCGAAGAAATTGTTTACTACTTCCATTTAAATTGTAAATATAATGAGCTGCAAAGTTATGCAAAATGTCATTAT
This sequence comes from Segatella paludivivens DSM 17968 = JCM 13650, assembly GCF_000373185.1. Classification (GTDB taxonomy): domain Bacteria; phylum Bacteroidota; class Bacteroidia; order Bacteroidales; family Bacteroidaceae; genus Prevotella; species Prevotella paludivivens. The sequence goes on along the minus strand of NZ_KB890633.1, from coordinate 68,482 downwards.
AATACAAATTAAATAGTCAAAAAATAAGTTTTGTTCATTAAAATACAATCATATTGATTTTAAAATAGTGCTTTGGCTTATCATTTGTTGCAAAATTAAAAAGGTGTACTCATTATATTGAGTACACCTTTGAATTTGTTATATGTTTATTTAAGTTTGTTTTGTAGCCAGACATACATGTGACCTGCTCCGCGATGATTCCACGCATAGTATGGTATCAAAGTGAGATTTACGTTTTTCAGTTGCAAATCTCCATTGGCATTGCGTTCCAACACCTGTGCATCAGTCGTTATAGCGTCAACTTTGAATGGTTTTCCATCAGCTTCTGTATTAACGATAGAATAATCGTTTATAAGTTTGAAAGTTGGATTGTTGCGTAGGAATGTGTTTTGAATACTTACGCCATTGTTGTCTGCCCATTCAGCGCAATAGACTAATGGTCCACGTTCAACAGCAACCAATCCTTTGTCATCCTTTACATGGCTGTTGGCTACAACAGTCCTTGGTTGCATGTCGAATGATATGGCGATGTTGTCGCCTTTCTTTATATTTTTAAGGCATACATATCCTTGTGGATTTATTGTAGCCTCTACTTTCTTACCGTTGCGGGTAATCATCCAAGATGCGTTGCTATTATCGGTAAACTTATACAAATCACTTGGCACAACCTCGTTACGTATCCATCCAGGAATACGAATCATCATATTGGCTTTGCTGTTCTTGTTGTTTACGACCTTAATATTTATATTTCCGTCCCAAGGATATGCGGTAGTGGTATGAAGTTCCATATCTTTTCCGGCTACTTTCAATTTTGCATCGCTCGCCATGAACAAGTTTACGTAAACGTCATTATTCTTAACTGCATATACATATCCTGGAATTGAAGGGATAAATCTGCTTAAGTTGCTTGGACAGCATGCACATCCAAACCAAGGTTGGCGGGTTGTTGTGCCGTCAGAATTAAACTTATATACACCGTCAGAAGACAGTGGGTTAGGGTAGAAGAACTTACCTCCGTCAACACTCATACCACTTATCACTCCATTATATAATGTGCGCTCAAGACAGTCAATATATTTAGATTCTCCATGCAACATGAAAAGTCGTAAATTCAGATAGCATTGTGCTATTGCTGCGCATGTCTCGTTGTAAGCAGTCATATTTGGTAGTTCATAGTCAGCGCCAAAAGCCTCTCCTTCATGTCTTGCTCCAACACCACCAGTGAGGTAGTATTTCTTTGAAACTATGTTTTCCCAAATTTTGTCAATGGCCTTTACGTATGCCGTGTCACCAGTTAGTGCCGCAATGTCAGCCATTCCAGCATACATATATCCTGCTCTTACGGCATGTCCCCATGCTTCAGTCTGTTGAGTTACAGGCTTGTCACTCTGTGAATATATATTCTTTATGCTTGTTTTTCCACGATAGTCAAGAAAGAACTTAGCTTCATCAAGATATTTATGGTCACCTGTTGCGAGATATAGTTTTGCAAGGCCCATCTCTGCTATTTGATGTCCTGGTACTACACATGCTTGACCGGGTTTCGGTCCCACTTCTCTTACCACGCAGTCAGCGTATCTTCTAGCTATGTCTAAGAATTTCTTAGACCCTGTTGCTTGATAATGTGCTACAGCGGCATCAAGCATGTGACCAAGATTATATAATTCGTGACTTAGCACTTCTTCCTGAACCCATCTTTTGTTTCCCGACCAAGGGTGAGGATGTTTCGGGTTCATAGTGCGTGCGGTATATAGATATCCGTCAGGCTCTTGTGCTGCTCCAACGATATTCAGGACACTGTCTATATAGTTCTTCAACTTCTTGTCTGGATAAGATTGAAGAATGTAGCTTGCTCCCTCTATTGTCTTGTAAACATCTGTGTCGTCAAAAGGGAAAATCATGTATTTGTTTACCACATAGTCATCACTAGGGTGTGCGGCTTTTACGAAATTGTCATATCGATGTTCTGTCTGGCATTTACTGAAAGCCAAAGGAATCGTTACGTCTTTGGCAGCTTTCAGTCTGTTGCCCCAGAATGAGCCGGTTGAAAGTTTAACTCCTGTGAATGGTACTTGCTGATAAGGGTATCCCGTTACAGCAGGTTGTGCATGCGAACTTGCATACATTGCGCATGTAATAATTGATAGAATAAGTCTCTTTTTCATTTCGGTATTGTGATTTACTTATAAATTATTCGGCGAAGATATAAATAAATTCTTTCGCTTGCAACAATATTGAGGTGTATTTTCAACACTATTTAAAATTTGTGGCTAATCAATTTGATTTATACGATGAAGATTTGATTAGTCCGATAGCTCTGCTAGCTCAGTATTACCTTAATGTAGTTATACTATTTTAAAATAAATAGGGGGAAATATTTGGAAGTTAGACTAATTGGCATTATCTTTGCACCCTACATACATAGTATGATTCTCGGGGTTGACTGGATTTGACGGCGAGATGAGATGGTACGTAAGCACGCGGAGCCTTGATAGTTCGCTCCTAAATCAGAGTTATCACAAATTTAATTGGCGAAAACAATTACGCTCTCGCAGCTTAATCGAATTATAGTAGATTTAGCATAATTCCGTCATTAGATGATGGAACGAGACACTGCTCTAAGGATGTTGTTCCGAATCTGAGGGTAAAGCGGTGCAGGAAAATCGGGAATAGTCATAGTAAGCCTCGTTACTTTGATGAAAATTTAGAGGATAAGGCTTCAGTTGGTGGTCCAGGTCTTGCTGTTGCACGAAAATTAAAGGCTGGAATAAACGTGTAGAAAGCGTATGGTTTCCTTGTGCGGACGTGGGTTCGAATCCCACCAGCTCCACAAAAAAATGGTTTTCAAAGTATTTTGAAAACCATTTTTTTTATGCCCTTAATAACTTTTTGCGATGTATATTAAGTTCCCAATCATACCTATTTTTAACAATAATGCTTTTGATTATATAACGGCTGTAAGGTACGATCGAGAATAAGAGTTACATAATGTAGTATTTCTTAGCCAATTCCATTATGGCATGCAAATTTGGCATGGGTATACCATAACGGTCCATTTTCACAAATCTGTTGATGTTATATTGTTCTACTCCTCGGCATCCTTTTGGATTATCGATAACAGTTTCACACAGAACTGGTTCAACCAATAGGCGTGCGCCCTTAGGATATTCGTCATAGTTGTTGATATATCTTATTATAAGGTCGGTGACCTCGTTGATGTAGGATTTAATATCCTCAATTCTCTTCTTCATAGGTTTCTATATTTTGTTAGACTTTGAGTGCAAATATAGCGACTCGCTATTGAATTGCAAAATGTGTGCCTAATATTTGCAGAATATTGTCTTACCTTCACATTCGTGTAAATATAGAAATATATTTTGACGAAAAGTAATTCTTTTTAAATTAAACCTTTTCCCATATCATGAGTCTATACATAAAGCATCTGACAAGAACATTATTTTACTTGTCAGGATAGCGATTAGTTATTATTTTGGCTTAAAAAAGGGGTGACCGTGAGGCCATCCCTTAATTTTTATCTATTATAATCAATATACTTATTTTACAGGAACTTCAAGCAAAGCCTGTTTAAGTAGGTTCCAGAATGGAGCGATAGTAGAAACTTGGCAACGCTCACTTGTTGTGTGAGGACTGCGAAGAGTTGGACCCATGCTCACTACATCCATATTAGGATACTTTCCAAGAATTACTGAACACTCAAGACCTGCATGATCTACTTGTACAATAGAATCTTCACCAATTTGTTCCTTATATATCTTCTTAAGAAGATTAAGAATTTCACTGTTTGGATTTGGATCCCAACCACCATAGCTTCCGCCTGTTTCGACTTTCATACCTGCCATGTTGAAACAGCTTTCAAGAGTCTTTGTTATATAATCTTTCATGTCTTCACGAGAAGAACGTGCAAGAATCTTTATATCAGCTTCTCCGTTACCGATGTTGATGATAGCGAGGTTGCTTGATGTTTCAACAACGTCAGGGTAAACTGGTATCATGCGCATTACGCCATTATGGCATGCATAAATGGCATCAATAAGGTTATCCTGAATTTCAATAGGTACTTCTGTTGCAGGAGCCTTTACTTCCTCGGCAAAGAATTCTATATTATTCTCAATAGTCTTAAACTCGTCATTGAAGTCTTCTTTCCACTCAGCAACTAGATCTTTTACAGCATCGATATTCTCCTTTGGCATTGTGAGAACAACCTCAGCCTGGAATGGAATAGCATTGCGCATGTTTCCACCATTCCATGAAGCAAGGCGTGCATCACATTCCTCAATGGCTTCACGTACAAAGCGAACCATTAGTTTGTTTGCGTTTGCGCGTCCTTCATGAATTTCAAGACCAGAGTGTCCACCTTTTAGTCCTTTTAGTGTGACCTTCAATGCAGAGTCTTCCTTGTCGGTCTCTACTTCCTTATATTTTAATGTAGCAGTAACGTCAATACCACCAGCGCTACCGATAACAAATTTGCCCCAAGTTTCAGAGTCAAGATTCATAAGGATATCGGCTTTGAGTTCACCTTCAGGAAGATCGTTTGCGCCATACATACCAGTCTCCTCATCGGCTGTGATAAGACCCTCAATAGGTCCGTGCTGAAGATCTTTAGCCTCCATTACAGCCATGATAGCAGCAACGCCCATACCATCGTCAGCACCAAGAGTCGTACCTTTAGCACGTACCCACCCCTCTTCGTCAACATAGGCTTCGATAGGATCAGTTTCAAAGTTATGTTTGCTTTCTGGAGCTTTCTGTGGAACCATATCCATGTGAGCCTGAAGCAAAATCGTTTTGCGATTTTCCATACCTTCTGTGGCAGGCTTGCGCATTATGATGTTGTTTCCCTTATCCTTAAATGCCTCAACGCCTACACTCTGTGCAAAGTCGAGTAAGAATTTCTGAACTTTTTCCAAATGTCCTGATGGACGTGGAATTTGAGTAAGTGCATGGAAGTTGCGCCAAATGCACTCAGGCTTTAATTTTGCGATTTCACTCATAATGTTAATATCTTAAATGGTTATTAATCTTTTGCTGTTATTTTTCTTCTTTTTGTAAATGCCAGGGCAAGCCATGCATATAGTCCGAGCAATACTACTAAAAGAGTCTGCACACTGTGTACGATAAGTACGAAATATAATGCGTCTGTTTCTGCCACCCCATATAATATAAGCATAGTCTTAACAGCAAAGTGCCATGGACCAGCTCCATTTGGAGTCGGTACGATAACGGCAATGCTGCCCACAATGAATGTGACAAGTGCACACGACATACCAAGATTTGATGTCGATGTGAAACAAAAAAATGTGAGATAGTAATGCAAAAAGTAGCTTCCCCATATAGCTAATGTGTAGAATATAAAAAGAGGTACATTTCGAACATCCTTTAATGATATGACGCCTTGCCATATACCATGCAGGGTTCCTCTCACTTTATCAATAATACAAAGCCTTTTGAATAGATAGTATAGTAGTATGATTACTGCTATACCGCAGATTGCGGTGACTAGCCATCCTGTGAATGAGAAACTACGAAGTATAGAATGAATACTAGTTCCAGTCTCATCAAAAAAGCGATTGAATACTCTGAATTGATAAAGAAATGTAAACAGAGCAATGAGCAATACTAGAACAGAGTCTATGGCACGTTCTGAAACTACCGTTCCTATCGCTTTAGGAAAAGAAACGTTGTCGTAGTGTTTTAATACTCCGCAACGGGCGAATTCGCCTATACGTGGTATTACAAGGCTAACGGCATAAGACAGAAATATGGAATGAACAGATGTTGAAGCACGTGGATTCTCCCCTACAGGCTGTAGTGTCTGCTTCCAACGCCATCCACGAAAAGCCTGTGCCAGTATTCCAAAAGGGAACGACAATAGCATCCACGTCCAGTTCATTTCTTTAAATAGAATTTTGCTGACGCTATGGAAATCAAAGTCTCGATACATCCAATACAATATTGCTCCGCCCAAGATGAGAGGTAGGATAATCTTGAATATTTTGCCTATTATTTTTTTCACTTTCAGTATTTTAAGATGTATCACACCAAAGTTGGTCTGTATCTTTTATCTTGCAAAGATAATGCAAACGAGTGGAAAAGCAAAATAAAACTTGTTTTAATTTTGTTTTCCCGAGTGNAGCTTANCTTCACCGTAGGTAGAGTCATGCAAACGAGTGGAAAAGCAAAATAAAACTTGTTTTAATTTTGTTTTCCCGAGTGCAGCTACTTTTTATAATTAAAATGCTTTATAGTGATATACCATCACTCGAAATGTAGAACGAGCCATATTTATATTGTTCTCTCACTTTATTATGTTATATTATTCGTTGCTTTCAATAAATTACATTAATTTTGCTGTCTGTTTGCTATATAGGTCTGAAATTGGTCAGGCGTTTCTACCGGCTACCGCAAATAGACGTCTATGGCATTTGATAGTAGAAACGAATAACAAAAAATGAATTCTTTTAAAAAGTATACAGTGCAATATCCGCTATTGGTGAAGCTTGGTGTGCCAATAATTATAGGACAGTTAGGGACGATAGTATTGGGATTTTCCGACACATTGATGATAGGACATCACTCTATTCAGGAATTGGCGGCAGCAAGTTTTGTCACCAATATGTTTACACTTGCATTGCTTTTTGGACTAGGCTTTTCTTATGGGCTGACTCCGATTATAGGAAAACTGCATGGCCAGGAGCAGAAATTCAGCATAGGTAAAGCTCTTAAAAATGGACTTGCTTCTGGTTGCGTACTGACAATATTCCTTATATTGCTGATGGGATTACTATATCTTAATCTGTCAAATCTAGGACAGCCAGAAGAACTGTTGCCAATAATGCGACCTTTTTTTCTGGTGAATTTGGTTTCGATACCGTTTGTTATCGGATTTAATACTTTCAAACAATTCTTTGATGGAACATCAGATGTAAAGACACCAATGTTTGTGATGATATTTGGAAACGTACAGAATATCATTGGTAATTACATTCTTATTTATGGTAAGTTTGGAATGCCAGAATGTGGATTGTTAGGTGCTGGAATTTCTACTATGTTCGCGCGATTTATGATGTGTGTGATATTGGTATTAATATTCTTTACTCGAAAGAAATTTGCAGAATATCGCAAAGGCTTTTTTTGTGGGAAAGTAAACATGAAAGATTTTAAGTATCAGAATAAGCAAGGATGGCCTCTGGCTTTGCAGATGGGTATGGAGACAGCAGCTTTCAGTCTTTCAAGTGTTATGGTTGGTTGGATAGGCACAACAGCTTTGGCCGCACATCAGGTTATGCTTACAATCAGTCAGTTAGGATATATGCTTTATTATGGAATGGCTGCCGCTGTTGCAATACGAGTAAGTAACTACCATGGGCAGAAGAATTATGAAGAAGCAAACAATACCGCCAATGCTGGTTTCCAACTTATATCAATGATGGCTGTTGTGGTAAGTGTTCCAATATTGCTATTGAAAAATTCAATAGGATTATTATTCACAGATTCACAGCAAGTAGTACAGATGGTTTCTCTCACAATAATTCCATTTGTAATTTATCAGTTTGGTGATGGTATGCAGTCAAACTTCGCAAATGCTCTTCGTGGGCTATCCCATGTGAAGCCATTGATGTTTGTTGCTTTCCTTTCTTACTTTGTAATCACCTTGCCATTAGGTTATTTATTGGGTATATATCTTAAAGGAGGAATCATTGGGATATGGAGTGCATTCCCATTTGGGCTCACTATAGCAGGAATACTTTATCGGGTATACTTTAAAAGGACTTTAAAGAGGGAAGCTAGTTTGATATAAATCAATAAAAATGCCTTATAACATGTTTTATAGCATAATTGTTTGCGCACACATAGGAATATTGCTATCTTTGCAGCGATAAAAAGATAAAGATATAAGGATAACAAAATTAAGAAAGGAAAATGATTATGGTAACATTAATGGTATTTGCAGTAGTTGCAGTAATGATTGCACAGGCAATTAACTTAGGCGGCAAACTTAGCTAAAAAAGCTGAGCCCGCTTTTTAAGAAAGAGGATTTATTAAATTAGATATACAGAATGGCATGTCAAGACAATAGTCTGACATGCCATTTTTGCATTCTAGTGATTAATGATTTGGGAATTTTATTTAGAATTAGATTTATATTTTATCTTTACATCAAGAGATTTCTGAATCATATTGATAATCGTGTTTAGATTGTCGGCTTTGAAATCAGCTGTAAGATTAACATTATACTTATCACTAACAAAAGACACCTTGTAATAATCCGAGAGATCGGCAAGAACTTCACGTAGTGGAGTGTCTCTGAACTGGAACTTATGTGTTGCCCATGAAGTACAGTTTGCTGATTCTGTTGCCATTCTTTCTGGATGCATTGCACTTTTTCTCAATATAGCTTTGCAACCTTGATTTATAACGAGAGCATCACTGATATCTGCTGTTGATGCAAAACTTACGGCACCTTGATCTACATATACCGTGGTTGAGTTAGTAGTTTTGTCAACCTCAAGTCTTGTACCAATATCGTTTATCCTGTAGGAGTCATCACTAATGGTGAATGGCTTGCTAGGATTATGAAATATGTCAAGATATACCTTTCCTGTAATCTCAATATCTCTGCAATTCGTGCCTTTATATGACAATGATGATTGAGGAGAGAGTGTAACTTTAGTTCCGTCAGCAAGTGTATAGGTTGTTGTCGAAGCTGCAGCATAAAGAGTAGTCGTTTGATTTAGATAATTGTATATGCCTGCAAATGACAACAAAAGCAAGAATGAGGCCGCCGCTGCCCACCACAGTTTATGACTGTGTTTCTGTATGCCGATACGCATCGCTAGTCGATGATAAGCTGCATTGCTGTCTAGTTTGCTATACTTATAATGTTTAATAACAAATTCCAGACTTTTATCTTCTTGTTTTTTCATAAATATAATCTTTTATTTTTTAACCCAATCTGTTTGAGAAGTAATCCATCCACCTAGCAGTCCAAGTCCTGATGTTACATTTGATACAGTAGGACTAATTTGTGACAATCCATATTTTGCCATATCATTATTTCTGATTTGATTCAATGATTTTAGAAAATAATAATATTGAGGCGTCAAGTGTATTAGCTGCACTTGATATGCTTTGCCAAAATCATAGGATTTATATTGAGTACCGGTTGATACTCCGTATGATATATTACTTAGAATATTTAAATGCAGCGTATATGTCTTGCCATTTATAGATGCATCGTCAAAGATATACATATTTTGATAGGACTCATTCGAAAATCCAAAATTATCATCCACTTCTGATATTGGTGAAAGAAGATCCTCACTACTTCTATTTATCTCAGCCACATTATATATCGAATCCTGATATACAAATGTAACTGTGTCGGCAGGATCAGGGTAGTAGTTTTGTTTATAAGTTTTAAGATCTGGAAAATTATATGTTTCATTTTTACTAGATACCTTAACGTAACCATCATAGCTTTTTACCAATAGCCTAACTGCATAGTAGTCGTGAGTGTTGGGGGTATCTGTAAATGTAGCTGTTACTTGATCGAATTTCTGTGTAGACTCTGAATTTTGGTCATACAAAGCAATCTCTTTTGCTGTTGGCTCACTAATGTTTACAGACTCAGGAATAGTTGTTGTTGCAGAAACAGAAGGTAATCCTTCAGCTTGTACATTGAATGAAATATTGTCTCCTTTTTTTTGTAATCCAGTTATCTTATAGAAGCCTTTCCCTATATATTCAATATTGCTTGCTTTCCCATTAACATTGTAATTTATCTCAGCATTATCTATCGTTTTTTCATCAACAGTGTTAGTATAGTTCTTTACAGGAACACTTCTTACTACTTGCATATATGTAGTGTCAGATTCCGTAGGAAAACAATAAACAACCAATTTTTCACTGTTGTTAATTGTATTAATACTTATATCATCTTTACATGAAACAAGCATGAAGAGCAGTAGTATGAAATATATTATTTTTTGCATGATCATTAAAATTTAATTGTATAACTGAATGATGGAATCACAGGTATATAGGCATGATTCTTAATATAGAAATGTCCGTCTTGCTTTTGTTTTACTTCAGCATACATTGAGTTAAAATGACAATAAGCATTGTAAAAGCTGACATTGAATATGCGTTCGTGATTATGTTTCGTTACATGGTGAAAATCAAATCCAAGGTCTAATCTGTGATAGTTTGGCAACATAAAGTTGTTTGGCTTCTCATAGATGAAATCTGATGTTGAATTTTCTGAAGGTTTTCCTTCTGGTACATTCGGCATCGGCACATACTGTGTTGGAATAGTAATGTGGTTGCCTGAATGGAACGTCCAGTCGGCAAAGGCTGATATTGAGTGGGTGATTTGCCATCGTGCTGATAAATCAATCTTATGACGGTTATCGAACTTGTCGAAATACCACTTTGGATAGAATTCTTCGTATTTTCTTTGGTTCCATGAAAGAGTATAAGAACCTCTTAGTAGGAAATTGCTGATTTTATATGATGCATCAAGTTCCATACCGTAGAATCTGCCTTCTCCGTCCATCACAGCCTTGTCCCATCTTGCTGCCGGTGGCTCAAGTCCTGACCAACTAGCATACTGAAGCAAGTGATTGCTATGCTTATAATAACCTTCTACAGAAATTAGCAAGTTGTTATAGGGTAGAAAGTATGCTCCTGTTGTTAACTGCCAAGAATTCATAGGATGTAAAATTTCTGTTGTTGGAACCCAATAGTCTGTTGGAAGTTCCAAGAATGAGTTTGATATCTTATGTACATACTGCGTCATAGAAGTGTAAGAAGCCTTGAATGATAAATTGTCAAAAGGTTGATACTTCATCGCAAAACGAGGATTAATATTGGTGAATGTTTTACCATGAATGGAAAATAGCGATGCGTTTATGCCAGCGTTTATACTCCAATGACTATTGATAATCATTTCATCTTCTCCATATATACTACATTCGCGGGCTGGATAATTATTTTTGCTAGACATGGATGTTGTATCTTTACTAGTAGAATTATCGCAACTGCTCATTAAATATCTTGTTTGTGGGTGGAAGAAATGCCAAGTAAAGTCGTTGCCAAAACGTATGTGATGATGTGGAGATGGTCGATAGTCAAACGACATACGATATCCGTAGTCACGTATCGATGACTTGTATTCATGTTCATAATGAGTTTGTTCTGTTACATCCTTCCCATGTTTACCCAGATCATCTTCTTGTGATTTAAATTTGGATATATTATAAGTATATATAGCATTAAAATTGGCAAATAGTTTCGGTGAAAACTGATGCTCAAAAAGAAGAGCCATATTGAAGTTTCCCCAATTGAAATCATTTTTCGTTATGTCTTTGTCATTGTATGATGTACCGTAACTATCATTGCAGTCATCTTTTGTGTTCAGCTTATCTTCTCCTGAATAAACACTCAATGACATGCGATTACGATTGTTGAAGATGTTTGTTATTTTGGCATTTAGGTCATGAAAAAAATAACATAGATTGAGCTTGTCATCAGAACTGCTCGACTTATTGTATAAAGCAAAAGCTGGACGTGATAGAATATCTATCCAACTGCGTCGCAATCCAAAGTTAAAAGAAGTCTTACCTTTGCGTATAGGACCTTCAAACTGTAAACTTCCGTCAAGAAGCCCCAGTCTGTAACTACCGTGATAGTGGTTTAAATCACCATCATCAGTTCTTACGTCAACAACAGAAGATAGCCTACCTCCATATCTGGCAGGAAATCCACCTTTGTAAAAATCTATATTCTTTACTACATCGGAATTAAATGCCGAAAATAATCCCAGTGCATGATTTACTTGATAGAGTGGAGAACCGTCTATAAGAAATAAATTCTCATCATTGTTGCCCCCATGAACATATAGTCCAGTGGTAAGTTCCACTCCAGAAGCTACTCCACTTGAACGCTGTAATGTCTTTATTACGTCTGGGCTGCTAAGTAGAGCAAATTCTGTTTTGACATCCTGCTTGCCGAAAGAATGTTTGCCAGTTTGTGTAGTCATTAGTGGAGAGTTTAAATCAGCAGTTATTACAATCTCCTTAATGTTTGCATTCTCTTTAAGTATGAAATTCAGATGTACGTTTGATTTTAAATTCACCTTTTCCTGCTTGTCATCAAATCCAATGTATCCGCATCTTATATTGTGTGTGCCTTCTGACAGAGTTATGGAGAAAAATCCAGATGAATTTGTCATAGTCGCTAGTCCGGTAGCCATATCCTGAATCGTAGCATTGATGAGTCTCTCGCCATTCACGTCTTCTGCAAATCCGCTAAGAGTATAATTGTGTTTTATGTCGTGTTGTTCTTTGCGATGTGGAGTGTGAATAGAAAACTTTACTTCAGTCTTTAGCTTTAACATTATGTAATCCCCATTAATAGAAAAGTCTATATCGCTGTTTGCAAAAAGTGATTGAAGAGCTTGTGGAATAGTCATTTTTTTTAATGATTTTCCTTTATACGGTCTATCCAAAGGAAGGGATGAGTCATATACAAAATTTATTTTTTTCTCATTTCTCAACCATTCAATCTGTTGCCTCATGGTCTTAGCCTTAGCTGTTATTACCAAAGACACAAAAAGCAAGAAGAATAGCAACACGCATTTACGTAATTTCATTTTTTGTTAATCTTTTGTTTTAATTTATCTATTGGTATGACGCAAAAACATGGATTATCCCCCATTGTAAAACAAAAGGTTTTTTAGAATATAGTAAACATAACAAATAATATTTCATCACGACTGCCATGAAGACGTTTAAGTGCCTTACTTATCTGGTGCTCTACAGTCTTTTCTGAAATACATAATTCTTCGGAAATTTCACAGTATTTCATGCCGTCACGTTTGCTCATAAGAAAAATTTTTCTGCATTTATCTGGCAAGTTATCTATTGCTGTCCACAACTTTGCTTCTTTTTCTGATCGTAATTTAGCTTCATCATCACTGATTATGTTTTCTAAATCAGATGGCTCTATGTCTGTAACAAAAGTAGATTTACGTAAAAAGTCAATACATGCATTGCGCACGGTAGCATATAGATACGCTTCTTGGTTTCTGGGTTCGTGTTCCCATAATTTTACGAAACAGTCTTCCACGATGTCTTCTGCGCTATTCAGGTCATCACCTAAGTAGTGTAAAGCATAAAGACATAATGGTTTATATAATTTTTTAAATAAGGTTTCTATGTTCATGTTATACTATTAATAGAACGGAAAAAGATAAGTGTTATTTATAACTATCTTTTCGTAGTAACGTATATTTAGCATTATAATGTCGCGCAATATACATTTTATTCATCAATGTTAACGATCTCTTCGGCTATGTGCTTGTGATATATTTACATGGTTATTTTTATCATTAGTAAGCTGTTTTATGGTTCGGGTATTCCAACTTTCTAATGCAAGCCTATCAATAGTTTTATCGCATTCTTTATTGCTGTGTTTATAGACAAATTCTATTACTGCAACCAAATATGCGAATAGTTTAAAATACATAATAATCTAAGTTTTGTGCAAATGTAAAGGAATAATTGCTAATAATGAATGTATTAGTGGCTTTTTTGGACTTTTTTATATATATCATTACACTGGTAAATAAAAAATAACAATTTCTTATTCCTTTATGACTTTTATTCCTGGATTTATAATAAGTATTCAAGATGGTTTATCTTACGATCATTTAAGTTTCTATGTTGGTCGTTGTAATTTGGATTGTGTGCCCATTTTGTTTTACAGCTTTAGGTATAGTAAATCCATTCTATTTCAAAAGAACACTATATTGTAGCGAATGTTTGATGCAAATCAATAAAAGTGCCCAAAAATATGTTTTATAGCATATTTATTAGGGCAACGCACCAGAAAGTAGTACCTTTGCAGTAGTAAAAAGATATAAGGATAACAAAATTAAGAAAGGTAAAATGATTATGGTAACATTAATGGTATTTGCAGTAGTTGCAGTAATGATTGCACAGGCAATTAACTTAAACGGCAAACTTAGCTAAAAAGCTGAGTCCGCTTATTTAAGAAAGACAAATTATTAAATTAAATATACTGAATGGCATGTCAAGGCAAAAAGTCTGACATGCCATTTTTTTATGTTTTTATTTTGTTGTTCCTATAAGATTAATTAAATTTGTAGCGTGATATTGATTGTTGTAATATAAATAAGTTTTTCCAATCAATGCCTTTCACATATAAACATATATAATGAAGTTAGTAAAACCAAAGAAAAATTTAGGTCAGCATTTTCTCACTGATTTAGGAATAGCTCGCAGAATAGCCGATACTGTTGATGCCTATCCAGACATTCCTGTACTTGAAATAGGACCAGGAATGGGAGTCTTAACTCAATATCTGGTTACAAAAAACAGAGATGTTAAAGCTGTAGAGATTGATTCTGAATCAGTGGCATTCTTGTATGAGAACTATCCTAAGTTGTGCGATAATATAATAGGCGATGATTTTCTTCGTATGGATCTTAATGAGATCTTTGCAGGTAAGCAGTTTGTGCTTACAGGAAATTATCCTTATGATATTTCTTCCCAGATATTTTTTAAGATGCTTGATTACAAGGAACTTATCCCATGCTGTACTGGTATGATTCAGCGCGAAGTTGCGCTTCGAATTGCATCAGCACCAGGATGTAAAGCCTATGGAATTTTGTCTGTATTGATACAAGCATGGTATGATGTGGAATATCTCTTTACTGTAGACGAGAATGTCTTTAACCCACCACCAAAGGTTAAAAGTGCAGTAATAAGAATGACTCGTAACAGCGTAACCGAACTTGGTTGTGATGAAAAACTTTTCAAGCGTCTTGTAAAAACTGTATTCAATCAGCGTAGAAAAATGTTGAGAGGGAGCATAAAGCAGATGTTTTCAAAGGATCACATGCCAAGTCCTGATTTCTTTACAATGGACATAATGACTAAACGCCCGGAACAGTTGTCTGTTAAGCAGTTTGTAGATTTAACAAATGTCGTAGAAAAAGTATTGCAATAAATATATGGCAATGATGGATAAGAAAGATAAATATGAAACACTTTGTGCACAGATAAAAAGTCTAGTGGAAGGAGAAAAAAATATTATAGGCGTATTGTCTAATGTCTCCTCCATTATGCACGAAACATTCCCAGAAAGCTATTTCTGGGTAGGATTTTATCTTGTTAGTGGAGAAGAATTGATACTAGGACCTTTTCAGGGAAGCGTAGCATGCTATCGCATAAAGAGAGGTCGAGGAGTCTGTGGCAAGGCTTGGGAAGAAAACTCAACATTGATAGTAGATGATGTTGAGGCTTTTCCTGATCATATAGCGTGTTCTTCATTGTCTCGTTCTGAAATTGTGGTTCCTATTCACCGTTCAAATGGTGATGCGTATGGAGTTATTGATATCGATAGCACTGAACTTTCTGCATTTGATGCGACAGACAGACAGTATATTGAAAAGATTGCAAATATTTTATCTAAAGAGTTGCAGTTTTGAAAATTAATATCTAATTTTGTAGAATAGAAAATTAAATAATCATATAATTATGTTAGACGTTAAAGCAACATTAAGCGACGCCGAAGAGCGCATGGAGATGGCAGCAATGTATCTTGCCGACGAATTGACACATATTCGTGCCGGTCGTGCTAATACAGCCATTCTTGATGGCGTGAAAGTTGAATCTTATGGAAGTAAGGTCCCTCTTAATCAAATCGCAACCGTAACTACACCAGATGCAAGATCTATTGCCATACGTCCATGGGATAAAAAGGCAATTAAAGATATTGAAAAGGCTATTATGGACAGTGATGTTGGTATTACTCCAGAAAATAATGGTGAGGTTATCCGTCTTGGTATACCACAGCCAACTGAGGAACGCCGTAAGGACCTTGTTAAGCAGTGTAATAAATTAGGTGAGAAGACCAAGATTGAAGTACGTAATGTCCGTGGTGAAGTTAAGGAAAAACTTAAGAAAGCCATTAAAGACGGATTGTCTGAAGATATTGAGAAAGATGCTGAGGCTGATCTGCAGAAAGTTCACGATAAGTACATTAAGAGAATTGATGACCTGCTGACTGATAAGCAGAAGGAAATCATGACCGTATAATTAGCCTGAATGAAAGGACTAGTTATAAAGAACACCGGTAGCTGGTATTCAGTTAAAACTGATGAAGGAAAGGTTATCGAAAGCAAGATAAAGGGTAATTTCCGATTGAAAGGAATCCGTAGTACAAATCCTGTAGCTGTTGGTGATCTTGTTGAGATTGTCACTAATCAGGAAGGTACAGCTTTTATTACCAAGATTGAAGACCGTCGTAACTACATTATACGTAAGTCTCAGAATCTTAGTAAGCAAAGTCATATTATTGCTGCCAACGTAGATCAGGCTTTCCTTATTGTCACTGTGAATTATCCGCAGACAAGTACTACTTTTATAGATCGTTTTCTAGCTTCGGCTGAAGCTTATAGGGTGCCTGTGATATTGGTGTTCAACAAAATGGACATTCTTTCAGAGGAAGAAAAGCATTATCAGCAGATGATGATAAAGCTATATTCTACAATTGGATATGAATGTGTCGAAACTTCTGCCGTAAATGGTGATGGGATGGATGTGTTGCGTTCAATGCTGAAAGGTAAGATAACACTGTTGAGCGGAAATAGTGGAGTAGGAAAGAGTACGTTGATAAACAGAATTTTACCTGAAGCTAATTTGCGTACATCTGAAATAAGTGATGCCCATAATACAGGTATGCATACCACTACATTTAGTGAAATGTTGGAATTGCCTGAGGGTGGATATATTATTGATACTCCTGGAATAAAGGGATTTGGTACTTTTGATATGGCTCCTGAAGAACTTACAAGTTATTTTCGTGATATTTTCCACTATTCGAAAAATTGCAAATTCAGCAACTGTAAGCATACTCATGAACCTGGTTGTGCAGTCTTGAAGGCTTTGGAAGATCATTATATTGCAGCAAGCAGATACCAAAGTTATTTGAGTATGTTGAGTGATCAGGATGAAAACAAATATCGTGAGGCTTTCTGATATTTAACGAATATCTTATAAACAAATAAAAAAGTGGCTGAAAGATTGTTCTTTCAGCCACTTTTATGTGTTATATATTATTCTCCTATTGTTATAGTATATTCGCTCATGAAGCTACATCCTGGGAGAAGTTTGTTCATAAGATACTTATCCTTGAATTCTCCGTCGTATTCAGCCCAGTCATGAATACCATACCAAGGTTCGATACATACGAAATGTGCGTCTTTACCATACGGACTCCATATACCAACGGCAGGAGTCTTTATGTCAAGAGTAACTTCAGGCTTACCTTCCTTGTTGATAATACTAATCTTCTTAAGTTGACTGTGATCGAAGATAACTGCGTCATCCTTGAAGTCATCTTGTGTGAACTTATAAAGTCCGCCTTCTGTTTTAACTTTATGATATCCAGGAGTGATGCATCCACCAACATTACCATACAGTCTGCTAGGTTCTTCATCGTCAAACTTGAGAGTACCCGCTAATGGTTCTCCTTGTTTCAAGTCTGGAACGTTGAATGCTGGGTGACCACCAATCTGGAAATATATTTCCTTGTTATCGGTATTTTCAACATGCCATATTACTTTAATCTTATTTTCTGTAATCTTGTAGCTTACAGCTAGATTAAAATGATATGGATAGTCCTTCAATGTCTCTGTACTGTCGTTTAGACCATATACAAGTTGATTATCTCCTTGCGCAATGAGCTTGAAGTCTGTGTCACGTGCGAAACCGTGGCGTCCTAGTTTGTATTCTTTTCCGTTTACACGATATTTGTCTTCCCAAAGTCCGCAAACAATAGGGAATAGAATAGGTGAATGGCGATCCCAAAATTTAGGATCAGCCTGCCAAAGATATTCCTTACCATTGGCATCCTTGATGCTTTGAAGTTCAGCACCGTGTTTAGACACTGTTACAGTGAGTTTGTCATTTTTGATTTGTTCCATGATATGTTCTTTTAAACATTATTGCAAAGGTAACAAAAAAAACAGTATCTTTGCATAAAATTAAAAAAATATGGTAGACTTTGCACATTTTAATTCGACCAGCGAATATCGCCGTGACGACCTTATACGTAATATAGAGCACGCTGTGCAGAAACTTACTCAGGGAGAATTGGAGGCTTTATATTATGACATGCTAACCAAAGGATTAATAGAGGAATAGTAAAAGAATTGTATTCAGGATATGGAAAATGCAAAACTGACAATGTTGGGCACAGGTAATGCTGTTGTGAGTCATATTTATAATACGTGCTTTGTTGTGAGTACAGAAAATACTTCATTACTTGTTGATGCGGGTGGTGGTAATGGCATCTTGTCCCAGATGGATAAGGCTGGAATATCTTTGTCTAGAATACATGATGTGTTTGTTACGCATGCTCATACAGATCACATGCTTGGTGTTGTCTGGGTAATACGGATGTTTATTCAAAGGTCTATAAGCGGTGATTGCAATGGTGTTTTAAATGTTTGGGGTCATGAAAAGGTGATAGAAATGCTAAAGTATATAAGTGAAAACACTCTTGCCCCAAAACACCTCAAGCAAATGGTAAAGTGCATCGTGTTTCATACTCTTGAAAATCGTGAGGAATTTAATGTAGGAGAATTTCATTTAACAGCTTTTGATATACTTTCAACTAAAGAAAAACAATTTGGCTTTGTATGCAGAATGCCCAATGATGAAAAATTAGTGTGTCTTGGAGACGAGCCTTATAATCCACAAAACAAGGAACTTGTTGAAAACGCAGATTGGATGATGTGTGAGGCTTTTTGCAAATATGCCGATAGAGATGCTTTTCATCCTTATGAAAAACACCACAGTACAGCAATGGATGCTGCGATGATAGCGCAACAATTAAATGTCAAGAATTTAGTGCTTTATCATACAGAAGAAAAGACTATAGCCACTCGCAAGAGAGATTATACATTAGAGGCTCAGACTAAATTCACTGGTAATATATTTGTCCCGGATGATTTAGACGAAATAAAGTTGTGATGTTTTTATAGAAAATATTGTCAGTTACAAACTTATCTGTAACAATTTAAAATAAATATTTGCAAATATTTGCAAATGGTTAAATGTTTATTTATATTTGCAACATAATGACATAAACATATTTTCTATGAAAAAACTATCCGTGCTATTGGGAGCTTTATTTCTTTGTTGCAATTCAACATCGAATATCCTAAAGGCTTCACCTCTTATTAATCAGTTGGTGGTAGGAGCGAAAGCTACAGTTACGATTAAAGGAATTATTGTCGACGAAAATGGTGAACCTGTAATTGGTGCCAGTGTAACAGAACCTGGAACTACGCGAGGCTCGGTGACAGACGTTAATGGAAATTTTTCGATTAATGTTGGAAACGGAAGTAAGATCCGTATTTCTTTTTTAGGCTATAAAACTGTTACCAAAAATGCTAAAGATGGTATGAGGGTACAGCTAGAAAGTGACAATGCCTTGCTAGACGAAGTGGTTGTGGTAGGTTATGGTCAGCAGAAAAAAGTGAATCTAACTGGTGCTGTCTCAAATGTTGATCTTGCAAAGACTCTTACAGGTAGACCAGAGCAGGATGTAGCAAGGGCTTTGCAAGGAGCCGTTCCTGGTCTTTCAATTATAAACAGCAGTGGAAACATTGATAGTAATCCAACTATTTCTATTCGTGGATTAGGTACATTATCAAATGGTCAGTCTTCTTCTCCTTTGATTATTGTTGACGGAGTTCCTGTTGATGACCTTTCTATGATAAATGGCAATGATATAGCTTCAATCTCAGTTTTGAAAGATGCTTCATCTTCCTCAATATATGGTAGTCGTGCCGCGTTTGGAGTTATACTTATCACGACCAAACAGGCTAATAAAGGTGATAAGATTTCAATAAAATATGATGGACATCTGGCTTGGGATAATGCTACTTATCTTCCTGATTATCCTGATGTTCCAACCCAGCTTAAATCTGCTATGATGGCTAAGGCGCGTACCGATGGTGGTTCAGTTGAACTCTTTGGTATGTATTTCGACAAATTATTACCTTATGCAGAGAAATGGCAGCAACAGAATAGTGGGAAAAAGGGATATAGTTTGATGCGTCCTTATCAGAGTGACAGCGATGTTGGTGATTATTATTTCATGAATGGTCAGCCCATGTATTATGCAGATTATGACATAAAGAAAATATGGTATGATAATGCCGCACCTTCGTTGAGTCATGATCTTTCAATTAGTGGCTCAAGCGGTAAAACCGTGTTTTATATGTCTG
Organism: Segatella paludivivens DSM 17968 = JCM 13650; assembly: GCF_000373185.1. Lineage (GTDB taxonomy): Bacteria > Bacteroidota > Bacteroidia > Bacteroidales > Bacteroidaceae > Prevotella > Prevotella paludivivens. Next base: position 48,132 of record NZ_KB890633.1, on the reverse strand, counting down.
TTGGATATGACAAGAAGCAAGACCTGATGAAATTTAATCCAGCACAGCGTGAAAGATATAATGCCACTTTGAATTTAAAGACTGATGTTACCGATTGGCTTTCTGTAGGAGCGAGAGTAAATTTCACCCGTCGACATATAGGTAAGGCAAACTCTTATAACAACATATATCAGTATCTTTGGAGATGGGGCTCATTCTTTATTCCTTCTGGTATAATGCAGGCATCAGACGGCTCACAATATGATTATCGCATGATAGCTATGCAGAAGCAGGCATCGCGATTATATAATGTTCATGATGTATTCCGTATGAATACATTTGCAAAGGCTAATATAACAAAAGACCTCACGCTTAATGCTGATTACACTTACGAGATTGACAATAGTAATTTAAAATCAAGCAACCATAGTGTGTATGGAATGAACTGGTCGGGTGTTGCTCCAGCATATATTGTAGGAACATCAACAACAAATGCCACACGTGATAATACCAAGGCAAATCGTTGGACAGCGAATGCATATATGAACTACAATCATTCATGGAACGATGTGCATAATCTAAATGTAATGGTTGGTGTTAATGGAGAAAATTATTCTTCTGATTATTTCTACGCCAATCGCACTCAACTTTATGATGAAGAATACCCAGAACTATCTCTTGCTTATGGAGATATGACAAAGGCTACCATTAAGTCTTCTACAGGTGATCGTGCTTCAGCTGGCTATTTTGGACGTATAAACTATGATTATAAAGGTATATATCTATTGGAACTTAACGGTAGATATGATGGTTCTTCAAGATTTCCAGAAGGTGACAAGTGGGCGTTTTTCCCTTCTGGGTCTTTAGGATATCGCTTTACTGAAGAACCTTATTGGAAAAATCTAAATAAGTATGTCTCTAGCGGTAAGTTACGTATGTCCTATGGTGAGATCGGAAATGAGGCAGTAGGCGATTGGATGTTTATTTCAAGAGTATCGGCTATTTCTCCATCAGACATAACATGGCTCAATGGAAGTAATACAAAAGTTAATCAATTTGATATGCCGGATTGGGTGTCACCAACTCTTACATGGGAACGAATACAGTCTTTCAATTTAGGTCTTGATTTGGGTTTCCTTAATGATGAACTCACTGTTACTGCAGATTGGTTTCAACGTGTCACGAAAGATATGTTAGCTCCAGGAACAGCTCTGCCTGCAAGCGTTGGAGCAACTGCACCATATTCAAATGCTGGTCAACTTCGTTCACGAGGTTGGGAAGTAACTCTTAATTGGCGTAAGCAGATTAATAAGAATTTGGGTCTTTATGCTAATTTCAGCATTGGAGATTCTAAGGTTAAGGTTACTAAATGGAACAACACTTCTAAACTTATCGGATATACAGGTGGTATCGTTACTGATGCAAATGCCAAGATGTATGCTTACCAAGGTGAAAATTGGGGCGATATATGGGGATTTGAAACAGACCGTTATTTCACGGAGGAAGATTTTAATGGAAAGAATGCTGATGGTTCTTGGAAATATAAGTCGGCTGTAGCAAATCAGACTGGCATACAGACTGATAATTTCGTATATGGTCCTGGTGATATAAAGTTCAAAGATTTAAATGGTGACGGAAAAATTGATGGTGGCAAGGGTACAGCCGAGGATCATGGAGATCTTAAAGTTATAGGAAACACACTTCCTCGCTATGAATATAGCTTCCATTTGGGTGGAACATATTGTGGATTTGATATTGATTTATTTTTCCAAGGAGTTGGTAAACGTGACATGTGGACATTGTCTTCTTTGGCGTTTCCAGAAATGCGTGCTCCAGATCTTGCAATATATTCAAATCAGACAAGATATAATGTTTATGACCCAGCAAACAACATAGTAAATATCAATCAGAGTAATGATTTTCCTTGTCTATATGCTGGAAATGAAGCCCCTGGTAATGTTGCCGCACTCGCCCCAATAGGTGGTGAACATAATTACTACCCTCAGACAAGATATCTTGTTGACATGTCATATCTTAGATTGAAAAATATAACAATTGGCTATACTGTTCCTCAGTCAATCCTGAGACACATCTATATTCAGAAAATACGTGTATACGGCAGCGTTAACAATCTCTGTCTTCTTCATAATGGATGTGGAAATCTTCCTGTTGACCCAGAAATGAACGATGGACAAGGTACTCTTACTTATGGCACATGGGGACGTACATATCCTATCACGCGTTCTTGGTCTGTAGGCCTTGAGGTTACTTTCTGATTTATATAACTTATATAATAATTTCAATATATGAAAAAGAATATAATATATGCCATTGCAGCATTCACATTGATGCTCTCTGGCTGTAATGATATGCTGGATAAGTCTCCTCGTGACACATTTACGAATAATACCACTTTTTGGAGTAATGCCAATGCGGTAGAGAGCTACAGCAACAAATTTTATGATAACTATATTGGGTATAATTCAAAGGGTGATTTGGGATGGTTCTATTTCAAAAGCTTTTCTGATGATCAGGTAAACCCAACGTTTGATGACTGGACTTATAAAACAATTCCTAGTACCTCTAGCGACTGGACTGACGGTTCCAAAGAGATACGTCGTGTAAACTATCTCATTCAGGGATTGTCTTCTTCAACACTTACAAATGGAGAGAAAGCACGCTTTATGGCTATAGGACGTTTAAATCGTGCATGGGAATATTATCAAATGGTAAGAAAGTTTGGTAATATGCAGTGGATGCAAGATGTAATCACAGATCCTGATGACAATAGAATTTATGGCTCACGTACAGACCGTGATGTTGTCATAGATTCAGTGCTTAGTGATTTAAATTATGCCGTAGCTAATCTTGATGATGTAAGTGATAAGACGGCATGGAGCAAACAGATGGCATTGGCGATGAAGAGTGATGTATGCCTTTATGAGGGTACATTCTGCAAGTATCGTACGGCTAATGAAAATGGAAAGGCACCTGATTTGTCACGTGCGCAGAAATACCTTAACGAGTCTGTTACAGCTTCCGAGGCAATCATGAATTCCGGCAAGTTTGCGCTAAGTCCTAATTACGGAGACATATATAATTCACTTTCACTGGGTAATAATAAGGAAATCATATTCTATCGTAATTACGAAAAGGATATGGTTATGCATTCGTTAGTGGACTATACCTGTAATTCTACAGAGCAGTTTGGAATCTCTAAGGATGCCATTGATGCGTTCCTGTTCCTTGATGGCAAACCTAAAGCCAATACAAGTCTTAATACAGACGATAAGGCTGTAATCAATTCTGGTGGTAACTATTCTGTTAGCAGAATGCTTTCTCAAAGAGATAAGCGTTTAAGTGTACTTGTAGACTCTATTATAAGTTTTGCTGGTCATGGATGGGCGCGTGTCAACAATATGGGCGTTTCTGCTTCTCCTCAGATGACATCTTCTACTGGATATACAGTAAGAAAGTATGATAACATGAGCCTTGATTCATATTATCGCATTAATATTGGTACTGGATATACAGATGCTCCGCTTTATTGGTATGCCGTGATATTATTGAATGAGGCAGAAGCTAAGGATGAGTTGGGAACTATTACGCAATCAGATCTTGACAAGACTATTAATCTTTTGCAAAGTCGCGTAGGATTAAAGCCGATGACATTGCAACCTGATGCCGACCCAGCAAACAATATGGGAGTAAGTAATCTATTGTGGGAGATTAGACGATGCAGACGTTGTGAACTTATGACAGACAATTGGTATAGATATTGGGACTTGGTGCGTTGGCATCAGTTAGATAAACTTGATACAAGCAAGAATCCTGATATTATGCTTGGAGCAAATTTAAGCAATGTCAGTAATGTAGGTGTTAATGTAACACCAGATAAATATATGATTGGTAATACAAAAACTCGCACATACGATAGCAAGTATTATCTTTATCCTATACCTACCGGACAAATTTCGCTAAGTCCTGAAACAGGACAAAACCTAGGTTGGTAATAATTTGCATGTAAGTGCAACATTATCAAATAATTAAAAACTCCGCAATTGCGGAGTTTTTTTGTTTTTATTTTGTAATTTTGCATCCATTATTAGATATTATGTAATGAGAAGAGAAGAAAGAAAAGTTATAAGAGGTATATATGATTACCTTATAATAGCCATAGGAATGGTAATTGGAAGTCTCGGATGGGTGGCTTTTCTGTTGCCAAACAAAATTACGATAGGTGGTCTTCCTGGTGTTTCCTCAATCGTTTATTGGGGAATGGGCATTCCGGTTCAGTACACATATCTGGCAATAAATGTATTGCTTTTAGCAGCGGCACTGAGAGTACTTGGATTCAAGTTCTGTGTAAAGACAATATATGCAGTCATGTTTTTTACAACATTTACTACTTTTTGGCAACATATCGTAGGAAACACTGTTATGTTTCACGACCAGCCTTTTCTAGCATGTGTTGTCGGTGGTTTGCTTTTAGGTATAGGAACTGGTTTCAGTCTTTTGCGCAATGGCAGCACTGGTGGCTCTGATGTCATAGCCTCTATTGTGCATAAATATCATGATGTGTCACTTGGACACATTATTCTGGTATGTGACCTTTGTGTGATAACATCCAGCTACCTTGTACTGAACAGTTGGGAAAAAGTTATATATGGATATATCGTGCTTTTCGTCATGTCATATACCATAGATCATGTGATAAATGGTTTTCGTCGTTCGGTACAGTTCTTTGTCATTTCTGAGAAGTATCAGGAAATAGGTAGACTTATAAATGATGAGGCTGCACGTGGCTGCACAGTGATAGATGCCCATGGCTTTTACAGTGGTAAGAAGATGGGTATGCTGTTTGTGATAGCAAAGCAAAACGAAAGTCACAACATATTCAGCATTATTGATGATGTTGATCCAAGTGCTTTTGTTAGTCAAAGTGCCGTTACTGGAGTCTATGGTTTGGGCTTTGATAGAATGAAAGTTGGAACTAAACGAGTGAATAACAAATAATTTTGTTACTTTTGCAAAATATGATTGATTACGAGGATATAAAGGGTAAAAAGATAGCACTCCTTCTTTCGGGTGGTGTTGACAGTAGTGTCGTTCTTTATGAAATGGTTAGTCATGGCGCAAAACCAGACTGTTTCTATATAAAGATTGGTCCAGAAGAAAAAGAGGAATGGGATTGTAGTAGCGAGGAAGACTTAGAAATGGCTACTGCCGTTGCTGCAAGGTATGATTGCAAGCTAAATGTTATCGACTGTCATAAGGAATATTGGAGTCAGGTAACAAAATATACAATGGACAAAGTCAAGGCTGGTTTCACGCCTAATCCTGATGTTATGTGTAATCGTCTGATTAAGTTTGGCGCATTTGATGAGAAAATGGGTCACGATTACGATTTGATAGCAACGGGACATTATGCACAGACTGAATGGCATGACGGATACAAATGGCTCACAACAAGTCCTGATCCTGTTAAGGATCAGACTGATTTTCTTGCCCAGATTTATGATTGGCAGTTGCATAAGGCTATATTTCCGATAGGTCATTTTGAAAAGAATGAAGTTAGGGAAATTGCCGAACGTGAACATCTTGTCAATGCAAAACGTCGTGACAGTCAGGGAATATGTTTCCTTGGTAATATTGATTATAATGAATACCTAAAGCGTTATCTTGGTGAAAAGACAGGCGATGTCGTTGAATTTGAAACAGGTAATGTAATAGGTCAGCATAAGGGATTGTGGTTTCATACTATCGGTCAGCGTAAGGGACTTGGATTTGGCGGCGGACCTTGGTTTGTTGTCAAGAAAGATGTTGAACGTAATATTCTTTATGTCAGTCATGGTTATGATCCAGAGACTGCCTATAAGCAAGATTTTAAGATTCATGATTTTCATTTCACAACATATTGTCCTGAAGGAAGTACTGAAATACAGTTACCTGATAACATCACGTTCAAGATAAGACACACTCCAGAATATTTACCTGCAACATTAGAGAATAATGTTGACGGCACATATACCATTCATGCCGCTAAAAAGGTTCATGGTGTTGCTCCAGGGCAATTCTGTGTAATATATGATAATCAACATCATCGTTGTTTCGGTTCAGGAGAGATAACTTTATAGTAATAAATTCAACCGCTTGTTATTATGAAGCGGGGTAATATATATTATTTCATTATGAAAGAAGAACAGATTTTAATTCGTATAACAGGTCAGGACCGTCCAGGTCTTACTGCTTCGATAATGGAAATACTTGCGCTCTACGATGCACATATTCTTGATATCGGTCAGGCTGATATTCATAGCACTCTTTCGCTAGGTATTCTTATCCGCATAGATTATACGCATTCTGGTCAGGTAATGAAAGAATTACTTTTCAAGGCTGATGAACTTAATGTAAACATTGGTTTCACACCTATTTCTGATGATGAATATGAATCATGGGTTAACCGTCAGGGCAAGAATAGATTTATTCTTACTGTTATCGGTCGTACGCTTTCTGCCAAACAAATTGCTGCAGCTACAAAAATTATTGCTGATCAGGGGTTGAATATCGACTCTATATTGAGACTTACAGGTAGAATGAGTATCAAGAAACCAGAACGTAACGTACGTGCATGCATTGAGTTTTCTCTAAGAGGTACACCTGCTGATAGGGAACAAATTCAGGCATCACTGATGCAGATGGCTTCAGAACAGGAAATAGACTTCTCTTTCCAACGTGATGATATGTATCGCCGCATGCGACGTCTTATTTGCTTTGATATGGATTCCACGCTTATACAGACAGAATGTATTGATGAGTTAGCTGCTCGTGCTGGAGTAGGGGCTCAGGTGAAGGCTATTACTGAGAGGGCTATGCGTGGAGAAATAGATTTTAAGGAAAGTTTCACCGAACGTGTTGCACTTCTCAAGGGACTTGATGCTGAAGTTATGCATGAGATTGCCGAAAACATGCCTATCACCGAGGGTGCCGATCGTCTTATGTCAGTATTGAAACGATGCGGTTATAAGATTGCTATACTAAGTGGTGGTTTCACCTATTTTGGAGAATATCTGCGCAGACGTTATGGTATTGATTATGTATATGCAAATGAGTTGGAAATTGGCGAAGACGGAAAGCTTACTGGTAAATACATTGGAGATGTTGTTGATGGTAAGCGTAAGGCTGAACTTCTTAAACTAATAGCACAGGTAGAGCAAGTGAATCTCGCCCAGACAATAGCTGTAGGTGATGGAGCCAATGACTTACCGATGATTTCAGAAGCAGGACTTGGCATTGCTTTCCATGCAAAGCCACGTGTTAAGGCTACAGCGCAGCAATCCATAAGTAATATAGGACTTGACGGTGTGCTTTATTTCCTTGGTTTTAAGGATAGTTATCTTGGTGAACAAGGTAAATTGTAAAGCATTTAATATAAAAAAATAAGGCAGAAAATAATAATCATTTTCTGCCTTATTTCGTTTATGTTATTCTAGTCCAACAAGTAGACCGTTTTCAATATCAATTCTTTCTGCCTGTGGATGCTTTGGCAATCCAGGCATGCGCATGATGTCTCCAGCTACAGCCACAATCATTTCGGCACCTGTGTTTATCACTAGGTCACGAATAGTGAATGTGAAGTCCTTTGGCACACCATGTCTCTTAGCATCATCGCTCAGTGAATATTGTGTCTTTGCGATACATACGGGATAATTCCCCAGTCCCCATTCGTCAATGCGTTCGAGAGCTTTAACAGCAGACTTTTTGAATACTACGTTGCTTGCACCATACACATTTTTAGCAACACTTGTAATCTTGTCCTTTATGCTGTCTGTTTCGCTGTAAGTGAATTTAATGTCTCCAGAAGGATTGTTAGATATAGTGTCTATTGCTAGCTGTGCAAGTTCAAGACAACCTTCACCGCCTTTCATGTAAGCCTCATTCATAGCAAATCCTACTCCACATTCTTGGCAGTGCTGGCTGACGAGTTCTATTTCTTCTTCCTTATCGTTGCTGAATCTGTTTAAGGTAACAACTACGCTTTGTCCCATATTGCGCATGTTACTGATGTGCTTATCCAGATTTTCAAGTCCAGCTATTATGTTGTCGATATTTCCGTTGTTAGGATCTCCAACCTGCATACCTCCGTGCATCTTCAGTCCCATAATCGTAGCCACAATAATGGTAAGCTTAGGCTGTATTCCTGCTTTTCTGCATTTAATATCAAGGAACTTCTCTGCACCAAGATCTGCACCGAATCCAGCTTCTGTTACAACATAGTCACCAAATGTCATTGCCATTTTTGTTGCTAGGATACTGTTGCATCCATGAGCGATGTTAGCAAAAGGACCACCGTGAATGAATGCTGCTGTTCCTTCTATTGTCTGTACAAGGTTTGGTGATAAAGCGTCTCTCAGTAAAACAGTGATAGCTCCACCAACACCAAGATCTTTCACTTTGAAAGGCTTGTTGTCGAGTGTCACTCCAAGTAGAATATTCTCAATTCTAAGTCTCAGGTCTTCTTCGTCTTTTGCCAAGCAGAGTATAGCCATGATTTCACTTGCAGGAGTAATGTCAAATCCGCTTTCAGCAATAATGCCGTTAGTCTTTGGGCCAATACCTGTTGTGATGCATCTCAAATTACGGTCATTGACATCCAAAACTCGTTTCCACAGAACTTCTTTCAGGGCAAAACCTTCCTCTCGGTGTTGATAAATATAATTATCAAGCAATGCTGCAATCATGTTGTGAGCAGAAGTAATTGCATGGAAATCACCTGTGAAATGCAGATTAATTCTATCCATTGGCAATACCTGTGAATAACCTCCACCGGTAGCACCGCCCTTCATGCCGAAGCAAGGACCAAGACTCGGCTCGCGAAGAGCCAATACAGATTTTTTTCCCAGTCTGTTCATAGCCATTGATAAGCCAATGCTTACAGTGGTTTTTCCTATGCCGGCCTTAGTAGGGCTTATAGCAGTAACAAGAATAAGATTACTTTTGGCAACTTTGTCAGCGTCAATAAGTTTCAGTGGAACTTTGGCAATATACTTGCCATAGTTTTCTAAATCCTCACTTGGTAATCCAATCTTTTCCGCAATTTTTTCAATGCGTTCCAATTTGCATTCACGTGCAATTTCGAGTTCCGTTTTCATTTATTTCTTGTATAGTAATGTTGTGTATTCTCAGTCTGTGATGTCCCTATCTATATTAATCTCTATATCATAGTCAGGAAATATTTCGTTGATGCCTGTGATAACTTTGTCTCTAAGTTTTAAGGCGTCTTTTTCCATAAAGCTCACTAAAATATCAAACTGTATAATCTTTAGTTTCCTGTCAATATACAGTCCATGTATCTGCATGATGTTTTGATATTTTGCTATAACAGTGCGAATTTGCTTCTGCATTTCAAGCGCTGCTTGATCTTTAGAATTTATTGCATATATTCCAACCGTCAGAAAAATGTTGTATTTCTCTCTTATTTTGTGTTGTATATTTTTTGTTATGGTGTAAATATCACTTGCGCTTAATGTGTCTATCACTTCAATGTGTACCGAACCTACCATTTCTTCTGGTCCATAGTTGTGCAACAGTAAATCGTATGCACCGTGTACACCTTCTATTGTAGCAACATCAGATTTAATGCTTTTCGTAAGTTTCGCATCAATACGTCTGCCCAAAAGTTCGTTTGTTGGTTTCAGTGCCATTTCGATACCAGCTTTAATGATAACGATTGATATAAGAGCAGCCAACCATGCGTCAACAGATATTCCCCAAACCATCATGATGACTGCAGATATTAATGTGGCTGTGGAAATAACCGCGTCAAATAAAGCATCTGCACCCGAAGCTACTAATGAACCGCTGTTCACAGATTTACCAACCTTCATCACGTATTTTCCAAGAACCAGTTTCACAAATACAGCAACAACAATAACTGATATTGATATAATCGTATAGTTTGGTGGTTCTGGATCTATGATTTTCTTCACAGATTCTACAAGAGAGGTAACTCCCGCACCAAGCACGATAAAGGCAATAAGTACTGTACTGAAATATTCTATTCGTCCGTGTCCGTAAGGGTGTATCTTGTCAGCAGGCTTGTTAGCAAGTTTTGTTCCGATTATGGTTATCAAGCTAGATAGCGCATCACTCAAGTTGTTTATAGCGTCAAGGACTATGGCTATCGAATTCGCAAAAAGTCCGACGATAGCTTTAAACAGGGCCAATAATATGTTGGTTCCGATACCAACATAACTGGTTCTCACTATAGTGGATTTGCGTGAAGATTCTTTAATCATAATCTTTCTTTGTGATAACGAATGCAAAGATACAAATAATTCGCTAATTATTCATTTTGAGTTTAGTAGTTTTTTATAATATTTGAGTAATATATCAAATTCGTTTTTTTTCCATGTAATTTATTAAAATTAAAAACTTGTTATTTTTTTTTGCCATTATTCCTATTTTGACTACATTTGTGAATTAATCGCTTCGACTTCTGTTTCAAGCCGTTGGTGTTGTTAAAAACAATAACTTATAATTTAATGTAAGAACGTAATGAAACGAATTATATCATTCTTTTGTTTTATGATAGTCTCAATGTGTGTTTCTTCTGTCTATGCTGGTAATGCTGAGGCTGACTATCGTGTAGTGCCGTTACCTCAAAGTATTAAGATGGCAGAAGGTAAACCCTTTATCCTGAACGCTTCTTCTGATATTGTTTATGTCCATAGCGACAGCCTTTTAAAAAGAAACGCTGCTTTTCTTGCCGAATATATCAATAAGTCTGTGGGACTTTCGCTGATGGTTAAGTCTCGTCCTTCAAACTCTGATGGAAATATATTCTTACGCATTGACAAAAAGATAATAGGTGATGAAGCTTATAAGATAGCGGTTAATCAACATAATATCATTATTTCAGGAAAGACCGCCAACGGTGTTTTTTATGGAATACAGACTTTACGTAAGTCGTTGCCGATTATTCAGCATACTGAAAATGTAGTTTTGCCGGCTGCAATGATTAGCGATGCGCCTCGTTTTGCTTATCGTGGTATGATGCTTGATGTGGCAAGGCATTTTTTCCCTGTTGATTTCGTTAAGGAATACATTGATTTGCTAGCATTGCACAATATGAATACTTTCCACTGGCACCTTACGGATGATCAGGGATGGAGAATAGAGATAAAGAAATATCCTTTGCTTACAAAAATCGGTTCGATTCGTAAGCATACTACTTTGGGCCGCAATTCATCGCTATATGATGATACTCAATATGGTGGTTTCTACACCCAGCAGCAAGCTCGTGAAATCGTTGAATATGCAAAGGAACGATACATCACTGTTATACCAGAGATTGATATGCCGGGACACATGCTAGGTGCACTTTCTGCCTATCCGGAACTAGGTTGTACTGGTGGTCCTTATCAAGTGAGTGGCAACTGGGGCGTTTTTGATGATATCCTTTGTGCAGGAAACGAGAAAACCTACCAATTTATACAGGATGTAATGGATGAACTCATGGATATATTTCCATCTAAATACATACATCTTGGTGGTGATGAGGCTCCTAAAACGAGATGGACTACTTGTGAAAAATGTCAAGGAAAGATTAAGAGCTTAGAAATTAAAGGTGATAAGGAGTGTACTGCCGAAAACAGATTGCAAGGATATCTTGTGTCAAGAATAGAGAAATATTTAAATCAGAAAGGTCGTAAAATTATTGGTTGGGATGAAATCCTTGAGGGTGATGTTCAGAAGAGTGCCACGATTATGTCATGGCGTGGAGTAGAGGGTGGAATAAAGGCTTCGCGTCTTGGTCATGATGCCATTATGACTCCTGTTTCATATTGTTACTTTGATTATTATCAGACTGATAAAACATGGAATGATCCTTTGCTTATTGGTGGAAATCTGAATATTGAGAAGACGTATAGTTATCAACCTGTGCCTGATTCTTTGACAGCTACCGAGAAAAAGCATATTATTGGTGTACAGGGAAACCTCTGGACTGAATACATCGTGTGTCCATCCCTTGCAGAATATCAGGTGTTGCCACGAATGGCAGCATTGTCAGAAGTGCAGTGGATGCAATATGATAAGAAGAATTATCCTGATTTCAGGAAGCGACTTGAAAGATTATTGCAGGTATATAAACTTTATGGATATAAGTACTTTGTAGAAAAATAGATCAATTGGCTTTGAAAGATGTTGCCATTCTACTTAAAAATACAGTCGAGTATTTAGGCGAAATTAAATCATCCAACTTTTAATTGTGCCGAATTTGACATAATTAAAAGTCAAGCTGGTTTAAATAGTTATAGGCTTAGTGCAAAAAGAATGGATGGCAAAGACAAATATTCGTCAATTGTTTAATTCTTGAAAGGTTAAAATATTTTAATAATATTGATTATGTAGTTTTGATATATATATATTAAATTTTAATTACTACTTTTGTCAAAATATTAAAATTGTTTATTGTAAAAGTTTCATATTATAATAATAAGTGAGCTTTATGCATGTATAAAACTTCGAAGGCTTGTTCTATATCAGAAAAAATAATAACTAAATAAGGTGATTTATGAGAAAAACATTGTTTACGCTGTTGGCTATTCTAACCATGACAACAGCAACGGCTCAAACTAAAGGTAATTATGAGCCAGAGTTTATTGGAGAGACTAATCTTCTTTGTATTAATGACAAGGATACAACAAGTTTTGCTGCTGAAAAGCAAATAGGCGTTGTAAAAGCTAAAGCTGGAGCTTCGGTCTTCCTTACGGGTATTGGTTCTGTTAAGTCTCGTATTCAAGTTGAAGGTGCTACATCTAGCTGTGTTGGCTCGGATGCTAAGGCTTATCGTTTGATTGTAAAAGCTGCAGACAACAAACAAGATCCTAATTCGTTCATTCAGATAATGAAGTTTGAATCTAAAGGAGATAAAAGACGTTGTGTAATTGCCAAAACAAATACATTCGGCGGGGCTCAGTCAGGTGCTGATGATTTAGTTCCTTTTCAGGCAAAGAAGTATGGTGATACCGCTTATATACTAAACATACCATCTACTCCTGGTGAATATGGTGTAATTGTTAGTAACCCAAATAGTTTAACAGAGAAGAATATGACAGTTTACTGTTATACGATTAAGTAGTTTTTAACAGTATATAAAGAATTGCAATCGTTCTTAAGTTTAACATAAATATGGTGTGAAACCTTGTTTAAAATGTTGCTAAGTAAGAGTGGCTATGCTATTCAAAAAGAATAATGAAGTTCCAGTCGGGACTTCATTTTTTTATTGCTGTCCGATAAAACTATTGTTCTTATCAACAATATAACCAATAATTTTACAAAAGATGAAAACTAGTGGCTATAATGAGAAAATTGTGATAGAAATAGTATCGCATTTAATCTTCTTATTTAACAAATTTTAGTCGGTAACTTATGCAAAGTTATGGAAAAAATCATCACAGCTGCAAAAGAATAATACGATTTCTTGTATGCTCTCTCTCTACATTTCGTGTTTTTAGCTACGTGAGCTACGGATTCTCTTGTAATGCCTATAAACAGAGGGAATTGCGATACGTAGCTAAGACAATTTAACTGCGGTGAGCTAAGTTTTAGCTACGGCAACTTGTATTATTTTGAGTATAACATGTGTCTTATAAATAAATTTTTCAAAGAAATGTTGACTGCATCTGAGGAACTGAGAATGGGGGACATAGATTCAGTAAACGAGAACAGAATTTTCAAGCTTGTTTAAATTTTCTGCCGAACTCCGCTGAATTCTCGGCAAAGATACTGCAAGATTTATATCTATGCAATGAAATCAAGTGTGAGCTGTTAGCCAAAGTTTTAATTATAGGTGCTACACATAATAATACACATGCGTACGCACACTTTAAACTTTTCAGAAATACCAGTGTCGAAATGTCTATCCATTGAATATCAACTTGTTAGACTTTCTTTTCGAGTAGAATCAAGTGACGGAAATGTGTCAAGTAGAAATCTAATTGAGAGTTTTTCATAATATTCTAATACAATTTTGCAAGCAAACTAGGTTGCGTTTCATGATACTTTACCGAGTGATAAGGCCCATATCACTCCCCAAAACAATGCATATCGCAATGCGTTTCTTCGTAAAACGCATGATGAAATTTGAGGTTTCTTTGTCATATCATCGTCACCATATATTATTAAAAATGATAGATAAAATATTGATATTCATTATGTTGCCACTTCGACACTAGTATTTTCAAAAAGTCCTAAGTGCGCGCGTGCACGTACATATATATATATAAAACGTAGCTAGAACGTAGCCATCGTAGCTAAATTGACCTAGCTACGTATCGTAAAATTCCTCTGTTTATAGGCTTTACGAGAGAATCCGTAGCTCACGTAGCTAAAAACACGAAAAAACGCAGGGAGGGAAGCCGAAATGAATGCAACTCGCTTTCTCGTTATGCTATTAAGTGATTAGCCTCAGACCATCTTAATAAACAAAAAAAAGTTCTTCATGAATATATTCATAAAGAACCTTTCTTGTGGAGTGATAATCTCTGATTTAACCTAAGAAATCACTTAGTTACATGTAGTACTGATGAATAGCGATACCCTTATAATATAGTTATAAAAGAATAGCTTATTTTTATTTAATGCACATCCCACCAAACACGGTTTTTTGTTATATCAGTGATATTACGTTTCTTTACCTGAGATACATTTGTCTGTGTTTCAGTTTCGGGATAGAGCAATCGTTTAGGGCGAACCGATGAATCAGTCTCAGTAGCCGAATTAGGGAATTGAGGCAAACCTAATCTGCGAAAATCATTCCATGCTTCAATTCCATTGATAGAATTGAGAGCTAGCCATTTTTGTAGAATAATTTGTTTGATAGTGCCGTCGTACGCAATTGAAGGCTGAGCTAAGTAAGATGATATTTCAGATGGTGATACTCCCATATAGGCGCAAGAAGCCTCAATACCTTTTTGATACAAGCTTGCAGCATTGTCGCTGATCCAGCCTCTCTGAGCTGCTTCTGCTTGAAGGAAGTAACTCTCGAAATCACTTAGCAAGACCAACGACTGAGTTGCCGATTTGAATATTGCTCCAGTTTCAGATTTATTTTCTTTCGGTCCCTTCAATGCAGAGGTGTTTGCCATTTTATATTGATCATCGTTGCCTGTATATCCAAAAATTACTCCTTGATACTTGCCTGCTGATGTTTTAGTATACAAGTGTGCCAAACGAGGATCATTCAAAGCCTCATATTGCGCTATTACATATTCTGTAGGACGAATATAGGTATGAGCAGAGGTTTCCTTATCATCTGTTGAGCGATAATAATTACTCCAATATGGATTGGGTTTACTAGTTGTAAATCCAGGATTGGCTAAAGCTGATTCGGTGAGAAAACCACTGCCTTCAACTTTGATTTTATCAATTTCGGATGCGATGTACGATTCTTGCCCAGCGACTTCACTCTGACGAATCAAAGCCCTAAGCTTTATGGTATTTGCAAATTGAATCCATTTGGTCACATCTCCGTTAAAGACAATATCATCAGAAGATGGTTTAGCTTCAGCCACACTTCTTTTAGCTTTCAGCATGTCTACAGCTTCAGTCAATAAATCAATCGTTTTTTTATACACTTCAATACCATCTTCGTATTCAGGATGTGGATATGTCTCCATGTTGAAGGCTTGATCTAGCGGAATGTCGCCATATATATCTGCTAAACGCATAAAATGCCAAGCAAGCATAATACGGGCAATACCTCCATATACTTTTGAACCTTCTTCTGTTGCCTGATTGAGGATAAGATAATAGTTGTTGGCGTATGTATATCCATTCTCCCAGATAGGAATACCATTACGTTCAGACATTATATCGGCTCCGTTATACTGTTGGATATTGGCATATTGGGTTTTGCTTTCTGTATTTAATCCCCAATATCCACCCCAGAAACAGCCTAACTGATTGAGTTGTACCGATTCTTGATAAGCAGTATTGTATAATGCTGATGGCAATCTATAAGCCAAAGTTATATCTTTATCGATTGGCTTATTTGGATTTTCGTTTACATCGAGGTAAGAGTCGCAAGATTGAAAGCAACTACCTACAAAGGATATAAAGAATATGTATAATGCTATATTATATTTTTTCATCTCATCAATTTTTTATTTTATAATAGTCTGTTTTTAAAAAGTAACATCTAAAGTGAAACCGTATGTGCGATAAGGAGGTTGTTGTCTCCAGCCGTTGAAGCCTTCATTATAATAAAGATTTTCCGGATCTCCAGCATCGTATCCTTTATGTCTGATTATGAATAAGTTTGTAGCTTGTACACTGATAGTAGCATCACTGATTATGGCTAGTCTTTTCAATATAGAATGAGGAACATTATAGGATAGACTTAATGTTTTTAATTTCAGATAATCTGATTTTGCTGTATAATTGATTGTATAGCCAGCCATATAACTTGACCAATAACTTGCTTTGTCACTACCCTTAGCATAGACTGATGTGTTTTCTACATAAGTCTTTGTTCCGTCAGCATTGGTTTGTTGTATAACAGAATTAGGAATAATGTATTCCTTTCTGTTGTATTGAGTAGTCATAGGGTGTGTGCCGGCTTTTATCATCGAATTAATAAATTCAGAATTGTTCCATCCACCAAGACGACAGTCGAAATCAAAGTATAATGAGAAACTCTTATAGCTGATGCTTGATTGAAGTCCAAATAAATGGGGAGGAACAGACGAACCCTTTGTAGTAAGATTCACGGCTTTTGACGGAAGACCTGTTTTTGCATCCACAATAATACGCCCTTGAGGATCGCGATTGTAGTCTGTAACTTTCACACTAGGGAAGGACTCTCCTTTGACGGCATACAAAACTTTAAAGATACTGTATTCTTCGGTGTCATCAGTTCCGTACAGGTCAATAACTTTATTCTTGATATAACTGTAATTGAGAGCTAAGTTCCATCTCCAATTTTTGTTACGGAGAATATCTCCGCTCAAAGACACCTCTAATACATTATTAGATAACTCTCCCATGTTGATAAGGGTAGAAGTATATCCAGTTGCGGCAGATGTAGATGCTTGGAATATCTGTCCTTTTGAATTAGAGTATGAATAAGTAATCTCTGCATTTAATCGGCGATCGAAAAAGCTTAGTTGTGTTCCTATTTCGAAAGAGCGCACAAACTCAGGCTTTATATTTTTATTAGGCTTCTGAGATGCTGGTACATATCCAACTAAATTATTATAAGGGAAGTTGGTTGCCTGACTATAAGATAAGTTCAGTGCGTATGGGCTGATTCCTGAAACATTACCTGTTTTATTGTAAGCAGCATAAATTTTACCAAAAGAAAACACTTTAGATTCTTTTAGAAAATCAAAAGCATTTGAAAATACAAAAGAACTACTTATTCCAGGATAAAAGAATGACCTGTTTTCCTTACTGAGCACAGATACCCAGTCATTTCGTCCTGTAACAGTCAAGAATAGATAATCATTATAGCCACCGGTAACTTCACCATACAGAGCAACTTGACGCTGACGGCTGATATTTGTCGATCCTGTCAAATCTCCACTACGGCTATCCGGGTTTTCGATATTCGAAAATAATAAATTAGATGCTGATATATTCACCGATTTTGCATAATCATCTCTGATGTTTTCTCCCACGATTCCATTCACAGCGAATCTTCCCCATTTCTGATTTGCTTTGATAATAAAATCGCCATTGACGCGCCTTACAAATGTAGAACCATCGCTAACACTACCGCTTTGGTTTCGCCCAGACACATAAGTATCGTATTTTGTTATAGAGCTGTGCGTTTGTGTATCTGAATTATATAATCCAATACGAGCCATGGCTTTTAACCAAGGAAAGAAAGTATATTCAGCTTCAATCTTTCCATTTAGTACCTGTTGACGGCTTTTGTCGCGATGTGTATCTATGTAATAATAAGGACTGTTTAATTGAAGACCAGAAACGCCACTCACAAAATAGTTATTTGGATTACCCAAAGAGTTTTCATCTTTCCAGTTCTTCATCTCTGCTAGCGGGTAGTTAGCCGGCAACACATACAGTGAAGGCCAAGGACCATCGGGCGCAGTATTACTGTTTGTCGTAGAGAAATTAATACTTGTCGACAAGGTCAAATTTCCTAAATTCTGAGTTGTATTAAATCTACCGCTATATCTCGTGCTTTTATCCTGAGGTATGATTCCATCAATCTGCATTGCTTGCAAAGAGGTAAAATACGAAGCACGATTTGTTGCCTTTGAAAAAGATATATCATGTTGAACGTTTACACCTGTTTGGAAAAGGTCCTTACGTACGTCATGACTAGGAGCGGCATACAATACTTGTGGTTGTTCTCCATTAGGCAACGTTGTTCCAAAGTCCTTCATTGTTCCGTCAAAAGCTGGTCCCCAAGATTGAGATGTTGTAGGACTGTAAACACCATCTATGCCTTGTCCAAATGACGTTTGCGCTTTAGGTAACAAGAAAACGCTCGAAAACATGGTCGAGTTTCGGTATTCAACCTTTCCTTTTCCCTTCTCGCCACTTTTGGTCGTAATAATTAAGGCTCCGTTAACGCCTTCTGAACCATATAACGCCGCAGCATTTGCACCTTTTAATACAGTAATACTTTCGATATCGTTAGGATTCAATCTATTAATGTCCGGTATCGGCATACCATCTACTACGTATATTGGTTCGTTGTTTCCGGTTAGAGATCTGTATCCTCGCAATACAACTTTAAAATCAGGATCAACCTTGCTGTCATACATGTTAATTCTCAGTCCTGCTACTTTAGAACTCAGACCGGTAAGCGTATTTGTTGGAGCTCCTTCCGTCAACTTAGCATTATTAATTATAGTGGCTGAATATCCTAATTCTTTAGCTGGACGCTTTAAGCCGAGAGCCGTACCTACAACCTGAACTTCATCAAGCTCATACGCTGCTTTTTTCAGATAGATCTTAACATTGTGAGATGTTACCTGAACCTCTTTGGATTCAAAACCAATATAGGAAACAATTAAAACATTATTCTTATTTGCTTGTATTGCAAACTGACCTTTGTCATCCGTTAGAACTTGTTTGTTAGCACCCTTAATGAAAATCGTTGCATAAGGGATTGGATCTTCGTTTTCTTCTTCTACTACTTGCCCAACTACCAAATTTCTGTTAGGTCTCTCTTGTTGTCCATATATACTTAAAAAAGAAATGAACATAAGAGGCATAAATAAAACAATCTTTCTCAACATTTTTATTACTTTGTTTATAATTAATTTGGGTTTATACATTTAAGTTTATCATCCTATAGCGAAAAAATCATAACCAGTGTAGATCCCTGTTAAGTTCTGTGCTGGGATCAACGTCATTGTATACTGTTATAGCTAATGTGGCAATCACCATATATAAGTGATTTTTGATTTCATTATTATTAATATAATTTAATCATAATGTCCTGAATCATTCAGGCGGCAAAGGTAAAGGTTTTAATGATTATTATCAATACCTAAAAATTATGTATTTTTAGAAGAGATTGTTTTGGCTTTAATGCGTTGATTATAAGTATGTTAGTGTCTATTTTGTGTTTATCTGTACTTGAGAAGATTCCTTAAATATGCCTAATATTAGGTAGGCTCTATAACTTTTCGTGTTGACAATTGTTGAAAACTTGAACCTGATATTGGTTGAAAAACTAATGAAGAGCATTGTTTGGCAGTATCATTTTTTTTCCATACCTTCGCATCAAATTAAATAATTCAGGATATGGTAAAAGCTTTATTTTTTGATATAGACGGAACTTTGGTGTCTTTTACTACACACAAAATTCCACAAACTACTGTTGACGCAATTGCTCAAGCAAAGAAAAATGGAGTGAAAATATACATATCTACTGGAAGACCAATCTCACTCATAACAAACCTTGGACAGATAGAACATCTCATAGATGGATATATCACAACAAATGGTGCTTACTGTTTTGTTGATGATGAATCTGGTCGACATACTATCTGCTGCAATGATATTTCAACAGAGGATATTCAGATGATGCTGAACGCTGCTTCACAATGGGACAGACCTGTTATATTTGTAGGGCAACAGGATATTGCAATCTATAATTATAAGGAAATTGTTGACGATGTTTTTCATAAGGGATTAGGAGTGACCAATCTTGACTATGATAAACCTATTGAGGACGTATTGGTTCAGCCGATATTGCAGATGACTCCTTTCATATCAGAGGAACAAGAGGCTTTGATTATGGCGAATCTAAAAGATTGTACGTCAGGTCGTTGGTGTCTTGACTTTACCGACATTACATGCAAAGCAGCTGATAAGGGCAAAGGATTGCTTGCCATGGCTGAACATGAAGGTTTCAACATAGCCGATACTATGGCTTTTGGTGATGGGGGCAATGACATCTCTATCATCAAACAAGCAGGAATAGGTGTTGCCATGGGGAATGCTGGTGATGAAGTAAAGAAAAATGCCGACTTCACAACAACGAGTGTTGACGAAGACGGCATTATGAATGCATTAATAAAATACGGAGTTATCAGTTGACAATATCCAATTAGTGTATAATTAACTTTTTCAATATCTCAGTTATTGATTTTATTACTAGATAGAAAGTTTGTTATGCCACATCTTACGCACTGCTGATTAGAAAATAATAGAGCCAATTGTATGAAGACTTGATGTGTCTATCTTCCTGTTATAGGCTATTTTAATTAATAGATTTGAGAATTTTGTAGCATAGATTTGAGAATATTGAAATGAAGATTTGAGAACTTTGTGGCATAGATTTGAGAACTTTGTGGCATAGATTTGAGAATTTTGAAAGGTAGATTTGAGAATTTTATTGCATAGATTTGAGAATTTATTTGGAGCTTTGAGAAATTTTATATAGCTTTGCTACAAAATACAAAGAAATGTATAAAAGGCATCAATTCAACTTGCTCAAAGAGCGTTTGCAAGAACCAAGAAGGTTTATTCAGGCTATTATAGGGCCTCGACAAATTGGTAAATCTACTATGGTCAAACAGGTTCTAGAAGACCTTGATATTCCCCATACCTTTGAATCAGCAGATGCTGTTGCACCTAATAATGCGGGGTGGATAGCCAACTTATGGGAGTCGGCTAGAACGAGAATGCGCTTTGGGGGGCTAAAGGAGTATCTGTTGGTCATAGATGAGATACACAAAATTGATGACTGGAGCAATCAAGTGAAGAGGGAATGGGATGCAGATAGTTTTCATGATATTAACCTGAAAGTAGTTGTGCTTGGTTCCTCTAGGCTTCTTCTCAAGTCAGGTCTCAACGAGTCGCTTGCTGGTAGATTTGAGCTCATCCGAATGACCCATTGGGACTATCAAGAGATGCGTGATGCCTTTGGCTGGTCAATGGAACAATACATCTATTTTGGTGGTTATCCCGGTAGTGCCCCGCTCATTCAAAATGAGACAAGATGGTGCAGATATGTCAAGGATTCTATCGTGAGCCCTTCCATTGAAAAAGATGTATTGCTTACAAAAATCATTTATAAGCCTGCCCTAATCAAACAGCTCTTCGAACTGGGTTGCAGCTATTCAGGTGAAGAACTATCGCTCAACAAGATGATAGGACAGTTGCAGGATGCAGGAAATATAACGACACTTGCCAGCTATCTAGGAACACTCTCTGAGGCAGAACTGCTGTGTGGTATGCAAAAATATGCAAATGACCAAGCACGCAAATACAACTCCATCCCGAAGCTGATGACCTATAATCCAGCGCTGTTCACCATACAGTCGGGCAAAGGCTTCAATAATGAGTTGATGTCACCACAAAGGTGGGGACGCTGGGTGGAGACAGCCATTGGTGCACACTTGCTCTGCCATGCAGAGGAATATAACTATAAGGTATATTATTGGCGTGAGAAATCTATGGAGGTAGATTTTATTCTTCAGAAAGAAGACAAATTGATAGCAATAGAAGTAAAGAGTGGAAAGAGAACGACAAACAAGGGACTGCCTATTTTTCGAGATAACTTCCATCCGAATTCGGCCTTTGTAGTTGGCTCTGACAATGTGCCCGTTGAGGAATTTCTTCTCTTGCCTCCTGAAAAACTTTTTCTATAGAACTCTGATTATTCTTATTAATCAGATATTCTCACATTATTACGAAATTATCATGGTTCGAAAAATGCCGACTTCACAACAACAAGTGTTGACGAAGACGGCATTATGAATGCATTAATAAAATACGGAGTTATTTAACACTCCATTCAAAGAGTCCGCAAGAGTATTTAGCAGGCTGCTTTACTGAGATCTTTACTTCTGATGTCTTAACAGGTTTGAAGTTTGCTGTACATGCTGTTCCTTTCTTAATCGGATAAAAATCTACATTCTCTACATTCTGCCAATTACCGTTTGCATCCTTATATTGTATAGCCCATGAGTCAGGAATCTTGCATCCGCCCCAAGGCTGATCATCAAACCAATAAACGGTAGTGCTTTGAATTTGTTTTGCTTCAGGGAAGGTGTATGTTATCCATTCAGTGGTATTCTGTTTTGGCCACCAATGGAAATAAGGAACAGAACGATCGTTTTCATCTGCTGGAACAAGTCCGTCAGCAATACTGCGCATTGAACTGCTTGGAGTAGAAGAAGCTATTTTTGCTTGTGAAGCCAGTGTTGCAGGAACAGATGGACGTGTTGCTTTTACATCCTGTGGTAACCAAACTTTCATGTTACCACTTCCACGATGACACCATGCAAAATAAGGAATCAGTTCGAGCTTCACATTATTTGTTGTTAGTTTTCCGCTGTTGTCGTATGCTAAAGTCTGTGCATCAGTAGCAAGAGTGGTGATATTCTGGTCGCGATATAGTTGCAGTTTTGTTTTCAGACTATCTGCAATGAATGACGAATATGAAAGTTTTCCTTCGCTGAACTTTGGTTCACGATTCAATAATACGCTCATGATATCAAAAGCATTGTCACGCCATTCTGCACAATAGACCAATGGACCACGTTCTACGCTCACCATTCCACGATCAGCCTCTACCTTGTTGTCTGCACGAACAGTACGTACGTCCAAATCGAAGTGTACGTTTACAACATCATTCTTTTTCCAATTGCGATAAATTGTATAATATCCATCTTCTGTAAGCGATGCAGGAACAGAACGACCGTTTACTGTAATCTTATAAGTAGGACGTGATGCGTCTGTGTATGAATAAAGATCAGAAGGTACTGGCTGTCCCTTAACCCAACCCGGAATACGAATCTTCATACCAAACTTACCTGCTTTGTTGTTGTCTACTTTAATCTTAACATCTCCATTCCAAGGATAGTTAGTTTCTTGACTTAGTGAAACAGCCTTTCCGCCTATACTTACCTTAGAACTATTACTGAGGAACAAATTCACGTAAACGCTTCTATCCTTCACAGCATAGATATAACCTGGCAATGATGGTAGGAATCTGCAAATGTTACTTGGGCAACAAGCACAGCCAAACCAAGCCTGACGTTGATGCTGTCCCATGCTTTCAAGTGGGTTAGGGTAGAAGAAGCCACCGCCATCCATGCTTACACCACTTATAAGTCCGTTGTAAAGAGTGCGCTCTAGAACATCATAGTATTTACTATCTCCGTGCAAAAGAAAGAGGCGATAGTTTACATATACATTTCCTATTGCTGCACATGTCTCGCAGTATGCACTCATGTTAGGCAAGTAATAGTTTGGACCGAAAGCTTCACCGTTGTTTGTGGCTCCAATACCACCAGTGATATAAAGCTTTTTATCCACAATGTTATCCCAGATTCTGTCAATAGCCTTGATATAGGCACTGTCTCCTGTAAGAGCAGCCACATCAGCCATACCAGAATACATATATGCTGCACGCACAGCATGTCCAACAGCCTCGTCCTGTTCGATAACAGGTTTGTGACTTTGTGAGTATTCCTGTCTTATTTCAGTCTTTCCACGATAGTCAAGAAAGAATTTAGCTTCGTCAAGATACTTCTTGTTTCCTGTAGCAAGATATAGTTTGCAAAGAGCCATCTCGGCAATCTGATGTCCAGGAACAACACAAGCCTGACCAGGGTTAGGTCCAACTTCTTTGACAACGCAGTCGGCATATCTAATTGCGATGTCTAGGAACTTTCTGCTTCCAGTTGCCTGCCAATGAGCAACAGCACCCTCAATCATGTGTCCAAGATTATATAGCTCGTGACTTAAATCTTCTTCCTTGCTCCATCTCGTGCTGCCAGACCAAGGATGAGGATTCTGTGGATTCTGTGTACGTGCTGTATAAAGATATCCGTCAGGTTCCTGAGCAGCCCCAATAATATTGAGAACACTATCAATATAGGCTTTCAACTTATTATCTGGATAAGTCTGCAAGATATAGCTTGCACCCTCAATCGTCTTGTATGGATCGGTATCATCAAAGCTATAAGGCATCAGTTCGGCAACATTATAGTTTGGTGATGGATGCGCAGCCCTTTCAAAATTCTTGTAGCGGCCCTCAGTTTCACATTTGCTGAATGCCAAAGGAATCGTTACTTTACGTGAGGTCTCAAGTCTTTGTCCCCAGAAAGTATTGTTCCATACTTTAACCGACGTAAACGGTACTGGAGTTATAGGATATCCTCCTACATGCTTTTCTCTCTGTGCAACAGCCGGCATTAACACCGATATAGCCATTGCGATAATGAAGAATCGTTTTTTCATCGTTATTATTTATATGTTTTATTTTATTCAGAAACAGCTTTCGGCGTGATTGCGATTACAAAGCCTCCACCTGAAGCAAGATGCACTTTGATAGAAGACTTTGTATTAACAGTGAATTTATCTATGCGATAGTCTTCTGCGTCATGATCTGCGTTAATGCCGTCTTTCAATATTCTGGCATTGTATTCAACTCCTGATTTCAGGAAAGAAAATTGCAGCGTGATATCACGAGAATCCCAGTTTGTCTGTCCTGCTATATACCATTTGTTTCCATTCCGTCTGGCTGTAACAATATATTTACCTATTTCTCCTTGTGGAATTATCGTCTCGTTATATACTACCGGAATATCAGCAATATATTTAGTGTAGGTACTGTCAGCCTCATAGCTTGTTGGAGAGTCGGCAAGCATTGTAAAAGGACTGTCTTGAACTACATAGCATGCAGCCTGATGACATCGTGTACCCATAGACATGGGCTTTATATAGTTTGCCTTCCAATCGTTCTTAGTACCATTGCGCATCGCTCCTGGAGTGAAGTCAACTTGACCTGCCATCATGCGTATATACGGGAAGGTAACATCATATAAAGGCATATCGTGGTCGATGGTTGTCCACCTTGATTCTTCCATACCAAAAACACTTTCATAGTTAATGATGTTGGGATATGTTCTGTTCAGTCCTACAGGTTTATATATTCCATGCAGGTCAAGGATTAGATGATGCTTCGCAGTGCAAGCAGCCAAGCGTTCAACCATTTCAACAGCAGTTTGGTCATCTCGGTCCATAAAGTCAACCTTAAATCCCTTTATTCCCATATCAGCATAATGTCGGCATATATTTTCAAGATTTTCATCCATTAAGTTAAACACCGACCACAATACAATTCCAACATTACGCTTTTTGCCATATTCGATAAGTTCCTCTAGGTTCAAGTCCTTAATTGGATGCATGATATCACCACTTTTTGAATCATACCAACCTTCGTCAAGAACAATATATTCGATATGGTTTTTCGATGCGAAGTCAATATAATACTTATAAGTCTGTTGGTTTATCCCAGCCTTGAAGTCAACGCCTTTAAGATTCCAGTCATTCCACCAGTCCCATGATACCTTTCCGGGGTGTATCCAATCAGTATTGCCAATCTTGTTTGGACGTGCTAACGCATATACCATATTATTTACAGGCATCTGTGTATCAGCTTCTGTAATGGCGAAAACTCTCCATGGATAATTCGATGCACTAGTTGAAGCAGCTATATAGTTATTCGTTTCTGCAACATGATTCATGTGTCTCCAAGGATAGTACTCCATCTTCTTTGGATATTTTGCAAACACACCTTTTAGATAATCACCATCTGCAATAATAAACATTCCTGGATATGAAACCAAATCACTCTCAAGAATAGTTACTTTTGCATTTCCGCAGTTAACCGTTGCTGGTAGAAAGGCAATTTTCTTTTCAGCCTTATCAATAGCAGTATGATCATAAATATTCTGGAAAGCCATAGCAAATGGTGCCTTTTCGTTGGTGGTGTAGGGTAGCCATGTTTCTTTATCCTTGCCAAAATTATAATTGGCAATCTCATTATCTATAATAATCTGTTTTTTCTTCGTATTAAAAAAGCGATAAGCGATGCCCTCATTGAAAACCCTAAAAGTTATGCCAAACCCATTTTTAAACGTCAACTTCAATTCATGATACTGATTTTGAAAATGATCTTGACGATAAAAAGGAGCATGTATTATTTCGTTTATATTCGAAGTTTTTACATCAACAACCTTCACTTGGTTACCTATTCTGTAACCTTTATCAAGAACAAGGCCGATACCAGATTTATGTATAATCTCATGATTACCTAGATTTACATAGAAAGAAATGCTCTCGTCTGTATTTACATAAAGTTTAATGCGGCTGTCGGGTGACTCCACATTATATGTATTAGCGATAGCTTTTCCACCTAGTAATAATAAGGCGATAAGTATAAGCTGAATTCTTTTCATGGTGAAATATGTTTTAAAATACATGTGCAAAGATATGAATTTTATAAAACAAGCGATGACAAAAGAGTCCAATCTGGATGAGAATATAGTCCAAAAATAAACTTTGTTAAGCCTTTTGGACGATTTTGCTACTTTGCTAGACGATTTTTTTATCAAGTTTAATAAATTTAAGGTTACTTTGCGATTATAAAACCGCAACAAAAAAAAGACCATGAACAAGAAATCAAAATTAATTATAGGTTGTATTTTATTTGGTTTTGGGGCAAATGCTTCGAATCAACTTCCGAAGTATTTGCTTCGCGCCAAAGCCCCAATCACTGAAGT
Source organism: Segatella paludivivens DSM 17968 = JCM 13650 (assembly GCF_000373185.1). Classification (GTDB taxonomy): domain Bacteria; phylum Bacteroidota; class Bacteroidia; order Bacteroidales; family Bacteroidaceae; genus Prevotella; species Prevotella paludivivens. The sequence goes on along the minus strand of NZ_KB890633.1, from coordinate 21,085 downwards.
GCCATTTACTAAAGTGCATTTCAATGATACGTTTTGGAGCCCACGAATAGAAATCAACCGCACCGTATCAATACCTTCAGCATTTCATGAATGTGAAAAGAATGGTCGCTTCGATAATTTTGCCATTGCTGCAGGTATAAAGCAAGGTGAGCATCGAGGAGATTTTTCTTTTGATGATACCGATCCTTATAAAGTAATAGAAGGTGCAAGCTATAGCCTTGCTGTACATTACGACAAGCAACTAGATCATTATCTAGACAGCGTAATAGCAATAATCGCTGCCGCACAAGAACCAGATGGTTACCTGACAACATGCGTAACAAATAAATGTTATCGACTTTCTGGATGGTGGGGAACTCACAAATGGGAAAAGATTAATAGTCACGAACTTTATAACAGCGGACACATGATTGAGTCGGCAATAGCACATTATAAAGCTACAGGAAAAAGAACTTTTCTTAATGTGGCAATAAAAAATGCTAATCTCATCTGTAAGACTTTCGGACCTAATGAGGGACAGATTCATAGACCATCAGGACATCCTATCGTTGAAATGGCACTCTGTAAACTATATAAGGTGACAGGAACAAGACAATATCTTGATATGGCTAAATACTTCGTTGAGGAAACTGGACGTGGAACAGACGGACATGCCCTAAGTGAATATAGTCAAGATCATAAGCCTATATTACAACAAGACGAAATCGTGGGACATGCCGTAAGAGCAGGATATCTGTTCAGTGGTGTTGCTGATGTAGCTTCACTGACTAACGATACAGCCTATTTCCATGCGCTTGAACGTATATGGGAAAATATGGCAGGCAAGAAACTATATATTACAGGTGGTATGGGTAGTCGTGCCGAAGGAGAAGGATTCGGTCCTAATTATGAACTTAATAATATGACTGCATATTGTGAGACATGTGCGTCTATTGCCAATGTATATTGGAACTATCGCATGTTTTTAGCCACAGGTGACAGTAAGTATGTTGATATATATGAACGTGCGCTATATAATGGTGTGTTGAGTGGAGTAAGTTTGAGTGGAGACAAATTCTTCTATGATAATCCATTGGAGAGCATGGGACAGCATGAACGTCAGAAATGGTTTGGTTGCGCTTGCTGTCCTGGCAATGTGACACGTTTCATGGCAAGTGTTCCGCAATATCAATATGCATCCCAAGGCAGTGACATCTTTGTGAATCTATATATTCAAGGAAAAGGAAACGTGAATGGTACAGAGTTACTGCAACATACAGATTATCCATGGAATGGAAACGTAAAGATAATTGTAAATCCTAAAAACAACGCTAAATTCAATATTCGCTTGCGCATTCCTTCATGGGTAAAGAGTAGACCTGTCGCTACAAATCTTTATAGTTTTGCAGATTCAGCAGAACAATATACTTTAAAGGTAAACGGTAGGGAAGTGAAGGCTTATATGGCAGACGGATATGCCGTAGTAAACAGAAAATGGAAGAAAGGTGACGTGATAGAACTGTCACTTCCAATGGATGTGAGACGAATAAGTGCAAACGACAATGTAGAAGATGATCGTGGTAAATATGCCCTTGAGCGTGGACCTATTGTATATTGTTTGGAAGGGAAAGATCAGCCAGACTCTATGGTGTTCAACAAAGTAATAACTAGCAAAACACAGATAGATGCAGAACTTAAAGCGAATAAATTAAACGGAATTGTAGAACTTACAGGTAAAGCAAGTGAAGTGGAAGCTGATGGAACCGTGAAGGAAACTACTTTTAAAGCAATACCATACAGTACTTGGAATAATCGTGGAGCCGACCAGATGGAAGTATGGATACCATATTCTCCAATCTATGCACATGTAAAACCACAACCAACAATAGCAAGTAAGGCAAGGACCTTGTTTTATCAGAGTGCAATACAGAAAGATGCACCCGAAACAGCTGCTGTAATGGGAGAGGCTTGGGGCGTAAACGACCAATGGGAACCAAAACGAAGTAGCGATATAAGCAAGCCTTATCATTATTGGTGGCTAAAGAATGGAACGCCGGAAAGCATCGCTTATGAATTTGACAAACCATATACAGTAAGTAATGTAGAAGTATATTGGTTGGACTTCGATCATTATGACGGAAACTTCAGAACTCCGGAAAGTTGGAAACTATATTATAAGGACAGTGATGGCAATTGGAAGGAAGTAGAAAATCACAGCAGTTATGGTGTTGATAAAGACAAATATAACAGCGTGGATTTTGCTCCAATAACCACTACTGGATTGAAGATAATAGCTAACTTGCAAAAGGGCGCAAGCGGTGGAATTATAGAATGGAAAGTTAATAACTAATAATATCAAACCTCAAAACAAAAAGAGTCAATCATGAAGAAAACACTATTCTCAAATGGCTTCATGCATAGTAATGCATTTATAAAAGCCTCTGCGTGTTTACTTTTGTCTACGGGAACAGCAATTCCTGTAATGGCATCACAAGAGTCATCAGGAAATCCTTCTCCGACTATTGTCCAACAAAACACGACAGTTATCAAAGGTTCAGTATTGGACGCTAATGGTGAACCTATCATCGGCGCTAGCGTTGTTGAAAAAGGCAGCAGTTCCAACGGTACTGTTACCGACATTAACGGAGACTATACTCTCAATATAAAGAGAGGTAGTGTTGTTATTATCTCTTATGTGGGTTATATAACTCAGGAAACGACAAAAGGTGGCAAGATAACTCTTAAAGAAGATCTTAAATCTATTAGCGAAGTTGTTGTCATCGGTTATGGTACTCAAAAGAAAGGTGACATAACATCAGCAATAACAAGCATTAAATCAGAAGATTTCTCAAAGGGAAATATAAAAGATGCTGGCGATTTGATTAAAGGTAAAGTTGCTGGTCTTACCATAGCCAATGGTAGTGGTGACCCAAGCGTAGCATCAAGCATTCGCCTTCGTGGTATCATCTCTCTTAGTGGAGGCAGCACTCCATTGGTTCTCGTTGATGGAATAGAGGGCAGTCTTAGTACTGTTGCACCTGAAGATATTGCGAGTGTTGATGTATTGAAAGACGCATCAGCGGCTGCTATATACGGAACACGTGGTGCTGCTGGTGTGATTATCATCACAACAAAGAGTGGTAAACGTGACGTAGCCACTACTGTTAATTACAGTGGTTATATGTCTTTGTCTTCGTTCGGCAAAAAGCTTGATATGATGGACGGAACTGATGTCCGTAACGGTCTTACACAATTTAATGATAAGGGATATGATACAGACTGGCTTGATGCTGTGACACGTACTGCATTTACACATAATCATAATATCATGATTAGCGGTGGCGACAAGAGTACAACGTATAATGCAGACTTCACTTATCGTGATCAGCAGGGTGTGATTATAAAGACATATTCTAATGAGATGCGCTTCAATGGAGGTTTATCTCACTGGTTCATGAATGATATGATGAAAATTTCTTTCAATATCATGAAACGTTGGCATGAGAATGGACCAGTTGATGCTGCTGCAACACAGATATACCGTCAAGCTATCATGCGTAATCCTACCGAGCCAATCTATAATCAGGATGGAAGCTATTATGAGAATATGGCAATAAACTACTATATGAATCCTGTTGAATTGCTAAATGAGCATAAGGGTGAGTATAAAACTGAAAACACACGAATGGTAGGTAACCTTACCTTTGAACCAATAAAGGGATGGCAAACCAACCTAATGCTTTCGACAGATCGTGACAATGGTCATGATAAGGGATATTACACTTCAAAGTATTATGATCAGGTTGTAAACTATCACACAGGTTATGCCTATCAGAGTTACTCGTATGGAAAGAGTGACAATCTGGAATTGACCTCTACATACAAGCATCAGTTTGGCAATCACCGCATAGAGGCTCTTGCTGGATACAGCTATCAATATAACGAATACGAAGGATTCAATGCCAATAATACTAACTTTATGAGCGACTTCTACCAGGATAATAATATTGGAGTAGGTGGATTCCTAAAAGATGGTAAGGCTGGAATGGGAAGTTATAAGAGTGATAATACCCTTGTTGGTTTCTTTGGACGTATAAGCTATGGATATGCAGATAAATACAATGTTCTTGTAAGTGTTCGCCGTGAGGGTTCTTCAAAATTCGGAGCCAATAACAAATGGGGTACATTCCCTTCTGCATCACTTGGTTGGACAATCAGTAACGAGAGTTTCATGAAATCACTTACATGGATTAACAACCTTAAGATACGTGCTGGATTTGGTGTGACGGGTGTTATTCCTAGTGACTCTTATCAATCATTGACACAATGGAAACTAGGCGATCCTTACTACTATGATAATGGTACATGGTATCAGGGACTAAATGTTGTTTCTAATCCTAATCCTAATTTGAAATGGGAAAAGAGTACTGAGTTTAATGTCGGTATTGACTGGAGTGTATTGAATGATCGTTTGTCTGGAACTATTGATATGTATCACAAGAATACTTCTGGTATGTTGTGGTCGTATGATGTTCCATGCCCTCCAAACCTCTATAATACTACTTTAGCAAATGTAGGAAAGATGCGTAATATGGGTATTGAAATTGCAGTAAATGCTGTACCTGTTCGCACGAAAGACTTTGAATGGAGAACAACTGTAACGGCTGCATATAATGAAATAAAACTAATAAGTCTCTCAAACGATCTTTATCAGACTGCAAATCAGCATGATATGGCTGGTCTTGGCGAGCCTATATCTTTGACAACACAACGTCTTGAAGTTGGTAAACCATTAGGACAGTGGTATGGTATGAAGAGCGTAGGAGTTTCTGAAAATGGACTCTGGATGATTGAAAACAAAGAAACAGGAAAAGCCGAAGAGTTTAATGATAATATGCTTACGGATGACAAGTATCATCAATACCTAGGTAATGCGATTCCTAAGGTTAATCTGGGATGGAACAACTCGTTCAGCTATAAAGGATTTGACTTGAATATGCAGTTTACTGGTCAGTTTGGAGCTAAAATATTGAATGAGGCACGTGCTTATTATGAGAACAATGCCGTTGTCTACAATCACCTTAAATCAGCAGCTGATAAGCAATATGGAGATTATGTTTTGTCAAGAGCACAGAAGCAGACTTTTGTGAGCTATTATCTTGAAAACGGAAACTATGTAAAACTTTCTAATCTTACGCTCGGATATACTGTTCCTTTGAAGTCAGATAAGTATGCAAAGAATATCTATGTATATTTGTCAGGTAGCAATTTGTTTACAATAACAGGTTATAAGGGACTCGACCCAGAATTGTCTAATACCGATCCTTTGAGTTCAGGTATTGACTGGCGTGATAAATATCCATCAATACGTACGTTCACTTTGGGCGCAAAATTCACATTCTAATATTTAAAGCATAAAGTCATGAATAAACAAATAAATAAGATATTTATGTCTGCCATGATTGCAGCTTGTGGGCTATCAATGGTTGGATGTACAGATCTAGACGAAACATTATATGATACTATTTCGTCTGAACAGCATGAATTTTCAGAAACAGAACTTGAACATACTATTGCCCCTGTTTATAGCAGTCTTAGAGATGTTTATTGGGGATGGTTTGGTATGTCGGATATCATGGACATGAGTTCTGACGTTTGGGGAGTTCCTTCACGTATTGGTATAGGATGGGGCGACCTTTATGTTTCAATGCATAAGCATCAGCTTAATTCTAAGATAGGCTTTTTCCAGGTAAACTGGGAGAATAACTATGCTGGAGTGAATGCATGTAATAAAATTCTAGCAAACAAAGCTATCGCATCAAATGAAGATATTGTAGCACAAGTTCGCGCATATCGTGCGTTATACTATTACAACCTGTTAGATCTTTATAGAAACATTCCGCTTGATACAACCTATGTTCACGAAGCTGGATGGACTCCAGAACAGGCTGATCCAAAAGTTGTATATAATTGGATAGCAAGTGAATTGAATGCTGTTGCAGAGAAATGCCCAAGTAAGATAGAAATGGGTAAAATCAACAAGTATGCAGCTCACATGTTGCTAGCCAAACTCTATCTTAACCATAATGCATGGTTTAAGGATGATACAGATAAAACATGGTATAGCAAATCTCTTGATGAAGTAAATAAGGTGATTGCTGGTCCTTTCTCATTGGCACCAAACTATAGCGATAATTTCAAAGAAGATATTTCTACTTCTCCTGAAATAATATTTGGTATTCCATTGGAAAACAAATATGCAGGTGGTAACTACATGGCAAACTTATGGATACATAATGCTGGTAGAGCACGTTGGAACTTCTCTGGTTGGGCTACTGGTGGTGGTATCGTATTCCCTCAGTTCCTTGATACTTATGAGACGGGAGATACCCGTATGGACAATACTTGGACTGGTGGTCAGCAATATGCAATGGACGGAACTGCTATAACTGCAGATGGCGAACCATTGATATATACAAAGGAACTTCACAGTATTGACAATCCTGGTTGTTATCCTTTTGAAAGCTACAGACTTATTAAGTATGAAATTAAGAGTGGTGATTTCGGAACGAGTTATGATGACGTGCCATATTTCCGTTTGGCAGATGCTTACATGATGAAAGCTGAATGCTTGTTGCGTCTAGGACAAGATGAACAAACTGCTGCTGACCTTGTAACAAAGGTTCGTGCACGTAACTTTAAATCTGATCCGAGCAAAGCTACAATAACAGTGGCACAACTCAAAGGTGGCAGTAACTACAACTACGGTCACAGAGAGAACCAAGGAACTCTTGGGGGTGAAGATAAATGGATTATAACAAATGAAGGTGGTGCTGATATAGAATTTGGTGGACTACTTGATGAATATGCTAAGGAGTTTGTTTGTGAGGCACATCGCCGCGATGAACTTATTCGCTTTAATATCAAGGGTACTAACATGAATGTCTACAATGGCAAATCATGGTTCTGTAAGGATGCTGTAACAGATAGAAATGGTGACCTGTTCCCAATACCAAAGAGTGCTATGGACGGCAATCCAAAACTAAAGCAGAATCCTGGCTATGGATCTACTACAGGTAAATAAATAGGTAGAATAATAAAACCTTTAAACTTATAATTTCTTATGAAAAAGAATATATTATATATAGCGGCGGTTTGCATGGCGTTAGGATTAAGCGCTTGTAGCACAGACCCTGAAGATGCTGTAGAAAAGCATGTATATACAGAGAATGAGGCTCCTTATCTGCGAACTGACGCAAGTGCCAATATCAGCACTACTGCTGAATTTCGCAAGGGGCATGTAGCTCTTAAAACAATAAATCTTAAAGATTATGCCGAAACTATCCAGACAAAGTTAGGTATGACTGTAGACGATATGATTGCAGGACTTGAAACTGGCAAAGTTGTATTCTACAATATCAATACTTCTCGTGGAATATGGGATAAGACCGCTACCACTAAAGGTACAACTGGTTGGTACTATAACAAGTCGGGACAGATTGTGAGTAAAGAATCTGACGCAGCCGGATATATAGAACTTGATAAAGCATCAAAGTCTATAATAGTTGGAGTGCCTGAAAACTCTTCAGCAGGTGTGTCTTTTTCTGACAATGTAGGTTTTGCTATAAACAATGGCAAAGACTATGACCAATATGTGAGGCTGAGCGTTCTGATATCTGTTACAGACCCTGGACTTATTATGCCTACAATAACGATTCCTACTGGTGATTATAGTTCTTATGAAGTTAAGTTTGCCGATTATTCAGATGCGATTCAAAAATGTCTTGGTATGACTGCATCTGACTTTAATTCTGTTGTGCAAGATTCAAAAGGTGACATAGCAATGTATATGGCCGACGATGAAGGCAAATGGGATACTACATCTACCTATACTGCAAATGGAATTGGCTATTGGCTTGATGGATCAGGAAAGGTTACATCATGGGGTAAAACCGGATTTAGTTATTTCGTAGAGACTCATGATGGTACTGTAGGAATAGGTAGAGCACCAGGTGTTGCAGCAGGAACAAAGATTAAGCTACATTTTGTCTATGTAAGTAAGACAGATAATAGCAAATTTATAGAATTCGTTTGTAATGTTACAGCTGAATAACCCTATCTACAATGGATAATAATAATTATTCAATAATAAGCAGGAGTGCCCTAAGGGTTCTCCTGCTCTTGATTACGGGATTCATATCGGCATGTACTGATAGTAACGATGTTGTTATAGGTAATATAGCAATAAGCGAAAACGAAATGCCAAAGACCGTTGATTGGGATGAAGTGGAGTCTTCTGTTTCTTTCAATGCCAACAGCAGTTGGACTGCAACTGTTGATGATGTTACAAGCAGGGCTGCAAACACTCAGATAAGTTGGATAAAACTGACTTGTCCTTCTGGTAGTGCAGGAGACAATAAAATGCCTATACTCTTAACGAAGAATGATAATGATACATATCGTGAAGCAACAATAACCATAAAATGTGGTGATAAACTTTCACAGATCACAATTCATCAGAATGCCAATCCTGATGCAGTACATATAATGGATATATCAAAGATCCCTGATTATGCAAAATACTATTGTCCGGGAACATGGAACGAGGGCTTTGAAAAAGGACCTGAAGGCATGTTGCGTTCTGATGCAAAATGGTCATGGTGGCGACACAAGTCAAGTGAACACTTCTTTGTATTCTGGGCTCCTGAATTTGGTGACAATCCTAATGCCGAAACTGTACCAGAAGCTCTGCGTGTAGACGTAGACGACTTGTTGGCTAAGGCAGAGAACTTCTATAAAACAAATGTAGAGAAGCTTGGTATGACAACAACAGGTCAAGGTAAATCTGTGCTTGATAAATATAAAATGGAAATCTACTTGCTTTATCAGACAGAATGGCTTGCTACTGGATCTGGATATGATAATACTATAGGTGCATTGTGGGTAAATCCATCTACATGTAAACCGGTAGGTTCTACAATCGGTCACGAGATTGGACACAGTTTCCAATTCCAAGTTTCAGCCGACAAGCTCTTCACTGGTGAGGCTCAAGCCATGAGTAATGGAATTGTTCCTGTTGGATTCCGTTATGGATTCGGGCAAGACGGTTCTGGTGGATGTGCTTTCTGGGAGCAATGCGCCCAATGGCAGTCTTTCCAGGATTATCCGCAGGAAGCTTTCACTCAGGATGCAAACGTACAGGTTTGGCTGAAGAATCATAATCGTCGTTTCAATCACGAGTGGCAACGCTATGCAAGCTACTGGTTCCAGTATTATTACACTCAGAAATATGGCATACAGGCATACTCACGTATATGGAAAGAAAGTAAATATCCAGAAGATCCTGTTGAGACATATACCAGATTGTATTGTGGTGGAAATCTGAACACTCTTTATAGTGATATGTATGACTATGCTGCTCATTGTGCAAACTATGATTTCGATGCAGTACATAAATATGTCACTGACGCAGCTCTTAATTATGGTACAAAATTATTTAAGAACAGCAATGGATATTATCAGGTTTCTTATGATAATTGCCCTGGTACAACAGGTTTCAATCTAATTCCTTTGAACATTCCTGATGCAGGAACGGAAGTAACGGCTCATTTCAATGCTCTTGCTATTGGTTCTACACTTGCTTCTGGCGATGCTGGAGAGATTGTTGATGCTGACGGAAAGTCTAAAGGAAATGTAACTACCTATAATAAGCAGTCTAACACAAATGCTGGATATCGTTATGGTTTTGTGGCAATAGACGGTAGCGACAATAGCCATTACGGAAAAATGTTTAGTGCTACTTCTGGTGATGCTACTTTCAGTATACCTACAGGAACAAAGAAACTCTATCTTGTTGTACTTGGTGCTCCTTCTACTTACAACAGAGAGGGTTGGGACGATGATGAGACGAATGATGAACAATGGCCTTATCAAGTTAGCTTCAGCAATACTGATTTGTTGGGCAACGTTACCATACCAACTGGTTCACCTGAAAGCATCACATTGTCTCATTCTGCAAGTCTTGATTCTTCATCACCCGATTATGTATTGGGCACAATGAATCTTTTGAACAATGGTGATATGGGTAAGATTGCAAAAGCATTCAAACTTCAGCCTGCTGAAATAGCTGCTGCAACTCTAGCTGCTGGAAAGGTTACGGCAGACGGACCTACTGAGGGCAAGATAGCCATTGCCAATACCAATCCTGATGGATCAATAAGTTATGCTTATTCTGCTAATGGAACTGGCTTCTGGATAATGGCAGACGGAACAGCTGGTAAATGGGGTGAGAGTCCTGTATATTTTGAATACAATTTCACAGGATATAGTCTTGCTTATGGTCACAAGCCTGGAGCATCAATAAAGGGTAAGTCTTATACAATACGTCCTACCATGGTGTATATGAAAGATGGTAAACTGTATAAGGCTGTAATAGACTTGCAAATGAACTTCTGATAATGAGAAAAATCATCATCTGTATTGTTGTCTTGTTCATGTCATGTATTGGCATACAAGCACAAAAACTTGTATATATACCAGATTCTCTGAAAGCATACAATCTGGATAATCCAAATGAAAGATGGTGCTGGAAGCATTCTGTGCAGACAGACAATCTAGTGTTTTTCTGGGAGAAAGGATTCGGAGACAATCCTCTTTATCCGCCAGACCTTGATGGACATCCAATGAAAGTGGATATGGAGAACCTTAAGAATCGAGTAGAATGTTTCTATCAATTCTTTCGTGATTCATTGCGCTTTTCTTCACCTGGAAGTAAGGCCGACAAATACAAGATGATGGTCATGATAAACTATTCGCTAGACGGAACTGCCTATGGCGGCACTTATGATAATTTCATAGGTGCGCTATGGGTGGCTCCAAATAGAATACAAGATAAAAAGTTGAATTGTCTGGCACATGAACTGGGGCATTCTTTCCAACTTCAGATACCCGCAGACAGCATCAGTGATATATGGGGAGGAAACGGATTTCTGGAGATGACCAGCCAGTGGATGCTGTGGCAGGTAAATCCTAATTGGGTATCTGATGAGAATTATCATTTCCAAGCTTTCCGCAAACTCACTCACAAGGCTTTCCTCTCAATAGACAATATCTATCATTCTCCTTATGTGTTGCAATACTGGACAGAAAAACATGGATTGAATTTCATTGCCAAACTATATCGTGATGGAAAAACAGGAGAAGACCCTGTCTTGACATATATGCACCTCTGCAAGTTAAATCAAAAACAGTTTAATAACGAAATGTTTGATTGTTATACACGCTTGTTGAACTTCGATTTCCGACATGCATATAAAGAGACTCGTCCTTATGCATGCACCTTTTCCACGCCGATGGATTCTGTCAGCATAAACACTTATCGTATTCCTAATAACATAGCTCCAGAGGAATATGGATTCAATGCAATAAAACTGGCAAAACCACTAAAGACAAACAATATTAAAATAAAGGTGAAAAGATTGTCAAAGGATAATGGATGCGACTTGAAATATTCACTGGTGGAAGAGCCAGAATGTTATTATCTGCTTGTGATGAATGCACCACGCAAACACGTGATGTTGCAGCGTCCCGATGAATATGATAATAATTTAAATGCAAAACCAGCTGTTATTGAATATCAAATAACAGTTAAGTGTACTAATATTTTGAAATAAAATAAAAAAAAAGTATCTTTGCAGTATATACTAATACACATACAAAGATGCCAATGAAAAGAATAATGTCGTTTATTTTTGCTTTACTCATATCATTGCTTTCTTTTGGAAGTATTCAGCAACAAGACATTCGATACCATAATATATCCATGCAGGATGGTCTGCGTTCAAATGCAGTACGAAATATCGTTCAGGATAAATTTGGTTTCATCTGGCTTGGAACTGATAATGGACTGTGTCGATATGACGGAATAAACGTTCATTACTATACAATTTTACAGCAGGGTGCAGACCAATTTATATCTGCATTGCAGAACACCGATAACGGACTGCTAGTCGGTACGGCTCATGGAGCATATTTATTTGATTATAAGTCGGAAACATTTATACCGTTTGCAAAAGTAATAAGAAAACAGATAAATCATTTCTCTACTGATGCAGATGGTAATATATGGATGGCTACAATGGGACAGGGGGTAGTTAGATACAATCCTAAGACAAAGTCTTCTCGTTTATATCACTTCACAGCTAATAAAGGTAATGTATCAGAGGTGTTTGTAGATAGTCGCAATCAAATTTTTGCCATAACAAATTGGGGTAAATATTCTATTTATAAACTAAACAAAGCTACAAACTATTTTGTTCCTTTAAACACCCACGGTGGCAATTATGGATCTTTGGCAATAACTAAAGCTTATGATGGCAGTATTCTGTTAGGAACATGGGAAAATGGCTTATGCAGAATAAATGATGACGGAAGTATCGAAACATTATTGAGTCCTTCAATATCAGGAACAGCACACCATATACATACTCTTTTAGCGCAGTCATCACAAACGGTACTTATAGGTTGTGACGACGGGTTGATTTCTTTTAATCCGCAAACTAGTGAGTGGCATGTAGTGAATGAACATGCTGAAGCAAGAGCCTCGCTAAGTGATAAGTTCATTTACTCTATTATGCGTGACAATGAAGGAGGATTATGGTTTGGTACCTTTTATGGTGGCGCAAATTATCTTTCGCCAGTGGGAGAGCGTTTTTCAAACTATACATGTCACGACAAAGTAAACGGCTTCTGCGGAAACGTTATATCGCGCTTTTGTGAAGATAATAATGGTAACCTTTGGATAGCCAGTGATGACGGAGGACTTAATCGTATGTCTGTTTCTAGTCATAAATTTGTTTCTTATCCGGGGAGTGCCACACTTTCTAAATATAATGTTCATGCATTGTGCAATGATGGTAGATATTTATGGATAGGAACATATACAAACGGAATAATTCGTTTGGATAAGTCTACTGGCGCAATGAAGAAGTATACACAGCAACAGGGACTTTACGGCAGCAGTAGTTATGCAATATACAAAGACCATAGAGGAAAGATATGGGCTGCTACAATGGAAGGTATAAATCTGTATGATTCCGCAACTGATTCGTTTCATAAGATATGTCTCACAGCAGGACTTACCATCGATATTAAAGAGGACAAAAACGGATTTATATGGTTTGCCACTGAAGGTGGGGGACTCATAAAATACAATGTTGTAACAAAAAAATATAAGACATATCGCTATAGTAAAATGCAAGGTTCAATACCTTCAGATCAGGTGAACTGCATCCATATAGGAGAAAACTCTCAGATGATTATAGGTACTTCTAACGGCATGTGCAGCTATGAACCTAAGACTGATAAATTCAAGCTCATACCTATTAATACTGATAGAACCGATATCGGAAGCATCATAGAAGATCAGGGCGTACTGTGGATATCAACCACACATGGAATAATAAGATACGTAGGGGGAGAGGCACAGCAGTTGTTTAATCGCTATGATGGTCTTTATTCAGAAATTTTTCAACCTAATGCCGGTATTAAGACATCAGATGGATGTATATATTTTGGAACAACAAGTGGCTTTGTTGGTTTCTATCCATACCAGATAAAGGCAAACAATATTTCGCCAGCTGTATATATTACAGGATTAGAACTCTTTAATAAACCTGTTGCTGTGGGCGATGAAAGATTGCCTGAATCGCTCAACAGTATAAAGAAATTAAATTTGTCGTATAAGGACCACATGTTCAGTTTATCGTTTGCAAGTTTAAGTTATTGCAGTCCTGAAAAAAATCAATATGCCTATATGCTTGATGGATTTGACAAGGAATGGAATTATGTTGGCAATCAGCATAAAGCAACATATACAAATATACCTGCTGGAACATACACTTTCAGGGTTAAGGCTACCAATAATGACGGATTGTGGAGTTCAAAAGAGGCAACGCTTCTTATTGTTATTCATCCACCATTCTGGTGGACTCTGCCTGCAAAGCTTATATACATTATATTGATATTAGCGGCAATATATTTCAGCATGCAGTATAAACTGAAAGGTGCAGAAAACAAGCATAAGGAGGAAATACGCAAGTTAAATATTAAACAAGAAGAGGATACACGTAAGGCAAGGCTTAACTTCTTTACGATGATAGCACATGAGATTCGTACTCCTGTGACTCTTATTATCGGTCCGCTTGAGAGTATAAAAAATGAATTATGCGAAAAACACTCTGCTTTTAGTTCACAATTATCTATTATTGATCGTAATGCACACCGTCTGCTCGAACTTGTAAATCAATTGTTGGATTTCAGTAAGGTTCAACAACAAGGTCTGCTTGTTAATTATGATTCGTGTAATATAGCCGAACTGTTGAGCTCTGTCGCAGAGAGGTTTGCTCCGTCTTTTCATCAAAAGGGCATTTCTTTTTCTGCAACATATCCACCTAAAGATTTTGTAGCTGTAATAGACCGTGAGGGAATAACTAAGGTTGTAAGCAATTTGATGTCAAACGCTCTTAAATATTCTCGTTCACTTGTAAAACTTGATTGCAGTGTAAATCCTATCGACAATACGTTTACTATTGTGGTAGAAGATAATGGCGACGGAATAAGTAAGACTGACTTGAAACGCATCTTTAATCCTTTCTTTCAGGCTAGCGACAATAAGCCAGGAACAGGTATTGGATTGAGTATTGTTAAGCAGATAGTAGAACAGCATCATGGTACGGTGAATGTTGTATCTGAAAAAGGAAAAGGAGCTAAGTTTATCATTACTTTGTCTGATGTAATAAACGAAAAAACTGATAAACAAGCAGTAGCTAGTGAAAGTATCTCACAAGAAAATATTCATGCAGATAGCCATCAAAGTGATGAGCTAGACAATAATACGCAGTCGAGTATAAGTGAATCTGTTCCAACGATGCTTATCGTTGATGATGATCCTGATATGTTGACATTCATATCATCTAATTTTGCCAAGTCATATACATTGTTTACCGCACAGAACGGCGTTGAGGCTTTGGAAATATTACATAATAAAACAGTTTCGCTTATTGTCAGTGACTGGATGATGCCAGAAATGGATGGTGCTGAATTGTGCCGCAGAATACGTAAAGATTATACAATAAGTCATATTCCTTTTATCATGCTTACTGCAAAGACGGATAACGATTCTAAAGCAGAAAGTATGGATTGTGGTGCTGATGCATATATTGAAAAGCCTTTCTCAATGAAATATCTTGAAGCGTGCATACGCAACATGATAGAAATGCGACATTTGCTTATGCAGAAGTTCTCAAGTCTGCCATCTGAACCAATTTCGAGAATAGCAAATACAACGGTTGACGATGAATTTCTTACGCATATGAATACCATTATTGAGGAGAATATTTCTAATACAGAACTCAACGTGGCTTTTCTTGCTTCTGAACTCGGAATAAGCCGAAGCGGACTGTTTGCAAAGATAAAGGCTTTGGCTGATGTTACGCCGAATGAAATGATACAGGTGATAAGACTCCGCCGTGCAGCTGTGCTTTTGCAGCAAAACAAGTATCGTATAAACGAAGTGTGTTACATGGTGGGATTCAATAGTCCTAGCTATTTCACGAAGTGTTTTCAAAAGCAATTCGGAACAAAGCCGGGAGAACATTTGGCATAGATGAGATAAGAAATATAAAACGCTTATTGTTTTATTTCAAAATAAAATATTATCTTTGCATAGGTAAAGATTATTATACCAATGAAACGCTTATTTATCTTTCTTATTTCAATGTCTGCTTTTATATCTACGTTTGCACAGCCTGCTTTCGTTGATAAATGCAATATGTCTTATCTAAATATGTTGAGCGGACTTCCAAGTAATTTTGTTGACGATATATACAGTGATAGTTTCGGCTTTATATGGATTTCCACTCATGGTGGTGGACTCGTTAGATATGATGGATTCTCATATCGTTATTTTGGAGTTGGCAGTGATGGAATGGCATTGAAGAGCAACACTTGTCATAATGTTGTTGAAGACAGGTTCCATCGTCTTTGGATAAGTTTCGAAGAATGCACAGAAGTGCTAGACCTTAAAACAATGCATTCTGTTATGCCTAAGAGTAAAAATGATGAACTCAAGCGTATTATGAGCCAAATGTCAGTCAGGGTGTATTGTGACAGCAAAGGATATATTTGGATTGTAGATAGAAATGATATATGCAGGGTAGAATTTGATGAATCAGGAGATGTAAAAGATATTTTAAAATTTGGATATACTAACAATACTCCTGATATAGCCATTGTCGATATAAATAATGATGGTTCTGTATGGGCTGCTGTTGACGGAGGGGTATACCGACTCCTTGTTTCTAATCATGAGATTGTGCGCATGGATATTTCGCAGACATTCAAAGATCTTCCTGGAGTTTTTGTTACCTCTATTTTGAATTATCAAGGCTGCACATGGATAGGTACAAATGTTGGACTGATGAGATATAACATGCTCAACAGACAAGTTAAGATCTATAAAAACACGATAGCCAAGAATTCCCTTTCTCATTCTTACATATCCGCATTAGCTCTGTCACCAGATAACCGTTTAGTTATTGGAACGCTTTGTGGTGTTGATATGTATAATCCAGATACTGATGATTTCTCTCATTGGAACATGTCAAGCAAGATTAATCCATTGAGCAGCAATTTTATTAATTGTGTTTATTCTCTAAATGGATTCTTATGGATTGGAACGGAGACTGGTGGCATAGCGCAACTTGCTCCAAGACAGTTGAGACTAGAAAACTTTATGCATTCTGATGATCCAACGAGTATTTCTCCAAATGCTTTAAACGCAATGTATGTTGAGCCAAATGGTACACTCTGGGCTGGAACTGTTGAAGGCGGTTTGAACAGAATGGAAAGAGGAAAAAGCTCTTTTACGCATTTCACAACTTCTAATTCTGCATTATCCCACAACAGTGTGTCAACTCTTGCTGTTGACGGAAAGTCTAGACTGTGGGTTGGTACTTGGGCTGGTGGTCTTAATCTCATTGATCTAAAAACTCATCGTACTGTTTCACGTCTTAACGTGCCGCAGAAATATAAATCACTGCTTAACTTTATCGGGGCTTTGGCTTACGATAAGTACAATAACATCATGTGGATAGGCAGTAATGATGGTATATTCGCTTATGACCTTAACACGAATACTGTGTTTGATCCTTTTAATGGTAACCGTGATATACGAGGTGCTATAGGCTCTATTGTTGACAGATATGGCTATCTTTGGATAGGATGTGTTACTGGTGTTGTTAAAATCAATTTGAACTCACCTGGAAGGCGTAGCCATAGATTTAACTATGTTCATATCACGAATAAACTTGATAATCCAAAGAGTGGAATAATAGATAAGCTATGTGCTTTTTGTCAGACTCGAAACGGCACGTTATGGTTAGGCAGTAATGGATACGGACTATACAAGCGCATCATCGGCAAGAATAAACATGAAACTTTCAAGGCATATACGCTAAGGGATGGATTGGCAAACAATTCTGTTAAGGGCATTGTTGAAGATAATAATGGCATGTTATGGATAACAACAGAAAACGGTCTTTCGCAGTTTAATCCTAAAACAGAAACGTTTACAAACTATTCTGCCAATGACGGATTATTGTCTTCACAGTTTTATTGGAATTCTGCTGTGAAATCGGCTGATGGAATAATTTATCTTGGAAGTGACAAAGGACTAACGATATTGAAGGGTGACAATTCTGATGCTCTTTATAAGGGGCATTTAAGGTTTACCAGACTCATGGTTGACAATGAGGAGATATATGCAGGAAGTCGGTTCTTGGATGAAGATATATCCATTGCTCATGAAATAAATATTAGAGAGGGTGATAAGTCATTGTCAATTGATTTTTCTTCGCTCAACTATGGTAATGAGAATCGTGGAGGTTACTATTACCGCATGAAGGGATTTGAGGATGATTGGATTCCTTTGAAACCTGGAGAACATAGCGTCAGATACACAAGTCTTCATTCAGGAAGTTATCAGTTTGAAGTGAAATATTCTTCAGCTGTTACTAATGGAACGGGAGACATTATCTCAATAGATGTGAATGTGGCTCCTTATTTTTGGAAGAGCTGGTGGTTTGTTTCTATATTACTTTTGGTATTGACTGTGCTTGGCAAGTATCTTTATGAATGGCGCATCACTGAGTTGCGTAGACGTGAGGCAGAAAAGCTTATGCGCCCGATAGAGGAAGCCATACGGGAGAGTGACGAACCTAATAAGTTGCAGTCGCGCATAGAGGACATCCTTAACAATCAGCGCAAATTTAGTGAAAGCAAGATTAAGAGTTTTGAAGCTGATAAAGAAGAGTTGAAACAGAACAATAAACCGTTCATTGATGATGTGATTGCTATTTTGGAAAAGAACTATATGAATTCTGAATTTGGTGTAGGTGAACTCGCTGATGAAATAGGCATGAGTAGGGCTGTGCTTAGTCGCAAGCTGTGTGCTGATACCGGACTTCCTACGAGTCAGTTTATTCGTAATTATCGTCTAGGAATAGCCAAAGATATATTAATAAAGAATCCTGGCAACAGAAACATCACAGAAATAGCTTACAAGGTAGGTTTTAATGACCCTAAATATTTCACTCGCTGTTTCACCCGTCAGTATGGTTCATCGCCAACAACTTACAAGAGCGAATAACAGCTTGCTGCATTCGTCTGCGTGAGAATTTTCACGCAAGCGTACTCAATCAATCCGCACAGACGAAACCCCAATGTATCCCGCAGATCTCGCTGATTTACGCAGACGAAACCCAAAACAACATGAACCATACCAATCTGTCTTTCTCTGCGATGTAATGCAGCCTGCTGCATTCCTCTGCGTTATCTGCGAGAGAATAATCATGTAAGCTTAGTCAATCTATCTGCGAGAACTATCAATATATCTATCTCTGATTGGGCTTAAAGTGGCAAAGATAAAAAGAGTAGCTTGAAAACAGGTAACTGATTTGCTACCTGAATCTTTAGTGTCATAAAACAAAGGTTCTCAATGAATGGTCTTTTCTATAACCTAAATACCTTTAGGGGGTATTCAATATCAGCCATATATTGAAGTTAATATGCAGATACTTCTCATACAAGAAGTACCTACATATCTACATTATTTTTTTATTTATAATCAAGTCTTACAGCTTCTTTAAATCCTTGTTCTTTATCCTCATGAATAATCTCACGCAATTTATTCCAGATGGCAAAACTCTCTTTAAGAGTAACTTCTGTGTATTTTACTCCTTGATTTAGATTATTACTGATAATTTCTTTCCCACGGATTTTCTGAAAGGAATCCATTGTTAGTTTTACTCTCTCGAATCCATTTTCACCTTTTGATCCAATCTTACATGGCACAAAACTATACATTTTTTTTGTAGAATCATTTTCACAAGTTATGGGGTTGTCATAACTAGCACCGCGATAACAAGTAAAATCAGATCCATTTTCACAACCTTCTGATTTACTTTTAATGCTAGTGCAATCTGATCCTTTACGGTCGTTCTTTTCATTACTATTGCAAGGAGAATTTAAACTGTCCTTCCATCCTTTAAAGTTCATAATGTCACAGTAATAATCTGGTGCAAAGTCGTGCAAATCCTTTAAATCAGAATTTATTTTATACTTTAACTTATATTGATTCTTCTTATTCTTATCGTCTCCCACAACAAAAACTGTATCTAAAGCAAAGTATGCGTTATCTTTATTATGATTAATATTTGAACCAAATAAAATAATACTACCTGGTTCCAATTGCTGCAACTTTTTATAGCGTGATTGCATGCAACAGCTATAAAAAAATCCTTTATCGCCGAAAACAAATGGGTCTGTATTGGTAGGTGTTGAATTTTTGTCTCCTTTGATGTGCTGTTCTGATTCATTAAGCCTTAGAAATGGCTTATGAATATATTGTGGGCAATGACCTTTAACTTTAGTCTGAATCTTAGTGACTTCTGAATCTGGTTCCCACTCGCCCCAGAAATAAATATCATTCTCTTTTGTTTCTTTCCCACCCTTAATATAAGCACCTTTAGCATGAAGAAATTTTCTTTTGTGGTCTCCTGTATTCCAAGGCTTAATTGTTTTCTCTCTCGTTTTTATAAACTCTGATCGCTTATATTCTTGGCCAGAATGCAGAAATTGCACAATTTTAATACTCATAATTATTGTTTTTTTAGTTTGACTAAATGTATAGGATTGTAAAAGTAATAATTTTATACCATATAGTGCCATCTATTTAAATTAAATGTCCTATTTTTATCTTTTTTAATTTATTGCAAAATTAAAAATATTATCATCTTTTGATGATATAAATATGATTATTGACGTTTCATAATTAAAAATACTATTATATTCTCCCGCAGATTTATTGTATCAACATGAACAGCAGCATTTCCCGCAGATTCACGCAGCCCCCCAACTATACTAACTACAAACTGTCTTTCTCTGCGTTATAATGCAGCTTGGCTGCATTCCTCTGCGTGATCTGCGCTATCTGCGGGAGAATATTCACGTAAGAGTGCTCAATCAATCCGCATAACGAAACCCTAATGTCTCTCGCAGATCCCGCTGATTTACGCAGACAAAACCCAAAACAACAAAACTGCAATAATCTCACCATCATTTCAACCTGTCTTTCTCTGCGTTATAATGTAGCTTTGCTGCATTCCTCTGCGTGATCTGCGCCATCTGCGGGAGAATAATTCACGTAAGCATACTCAATCTATCTGCGTGAAAGTAACCATGCGAGCATACTCAATCTATCAGCGGGAGAATACACACAAGTATACTTATCTATAAAATCCATCAAATAGCCTTCCCGTAGATTGCGCAGAGTAATATACAGGAATGGAAAAGTATATCTGCGGGGAACCCTCTAGGAAATGGCTTTGTCTATTATTTTGAATAGACATATATAATCTGTACTTAAATACCAAAGATTCGTCTGTTATTTAATTGTAAATGGGTTTGTACTTTCTTTTTATTGGTTTTTGATTTGTATTTTTGTAATTCACTTTTTAAATTATTATTATTATGAAAGTAACATTCTCTT
>NZ_KB890632.1 GCF_000373185.1 Segatella paludivivens DSM 17968 = JCM 13650 | reverse complement strand
AAAGGTGTGTTTCCTAGTGATGCAGCATTGGAGAAATTAGTGTATCTGGCATACCGAAATATAAAGAAGAAATGGATAAGACCATTGGTAAATTGGGGACAGAGTGCGCAACAACTAGCTATAAAATTTGGTGATAGGTTTCAGATTATGTAACTTTGCTGCCGTGATTTTCTCCTCATCTGTGAAATGCGATTAAAAATCGCATCCCCCATCTGAGGTTAAGGACTAAAGAAATCAGATACTATGACACAGTTCAGTTGACGTACCCGATTTATGCTTTATTTTACTCAAAAGTTTTTATCTTTACGTCAAGCGCTATAATTGAAGTTAAAATATCTCCGCCTGTTGAAGTGAACAGATATTCTAACCCATGTTAGCAAAACACACTTAGTCAAACAAAAACTAGAATACAATGAAAATTAAAACACTCGTAATCTCGCTTATGCTTCTCTTAGTATGCGGAAGCTATGCACAAACAGTTAGTTATTCATATAAACCATTAGCAGAAGAAGGATGTTGCATTGATTATAGCATAGCTAAACAAGATTCAGTATATTCTATTATCGTAAAAGTAACATCAAATAGTTCGCTTTTTCTTAAAGAGGCAACAATGTTACTTAAAACATTCGATGGCGAAATAATTAAGTTACATGGTAAGGCTATTAATATTGATTCTCAATCTACAAATTATGCTTCTGGGAATATAAGCTCTACAGCTCAATTCATAGCAACACCTGCTCAACTTGAATTACTAAAGAAAGGAATATCAAAAGTTAGATTATCAACATCGCCGATAGAACATGAGCGAGAATTCAAAAAAGATAAGATTGGGGAAAAACTATATCAACTATTTCTCAAACAAAAGGATAAAGATAATAATTTCTGATATTAACAAGGGCAAGCCATTTCATTAAGCCACTAGGGCTATTTAATGAAATGGCTTGTTTATTTCATCAATATGTTTTTTGACAAGGTCCTACGCAAATACACTCTACAACTTTAGAGATTTTTGCGTATTTACGCACTTTTGTCTAAAGTGAAGTGGGGATTTTACATGATAGAGATTTCATCAATACGGAGCTTTAACATTCCAGCAGGTACTTTTATTTCTACGATGTCCCCTACTCGTTTCTTAAGCAGTCCTTGGGCAATAGGTGTCTTAATAGAAATCTTACCTGTGGAGAAGTCGGCTTCCATAGGATTCACAATAGTATATTTCATTTCACGGTTATGCGTAAGGTCCATGAGCTTAACAGTTGAAAATAACTGTACGGCATCTGTGGTAAGACGGCTGCGCTCAATGATACGTGCATTGGTGAGTTTTACTTTCAGACGGTCTATACGTCCTTCCAGCTTGCCCTGTTCACGTTTAGCGGCATGGTATTCAAAGTTCTCACTAAGATCACCCTTATCTCTTGCCTCGGAAATTGCTTCGGAAATACGTGGACGTTCAACGGTCATAAGCTCGTGAAGTTCGGCAACCATCTTGTCGTATCCTTCCTGTGATATGTATTCTATCATGATTTTCAGTTTTACGGCTGCAAAGGTATTACTATTTCGTAAATATCATGCCACAAATGACAAATATTTTATTGGAGTAATTGATGTACTTTGTTTTTTTGTGTGTACTGTAATTTCTTTGCCGTTGTCATGGACACAAAAGGAAATAAGGTTACAGGGAAACTATGTCTTAATCTAATTGTAAGTAACAAAAAAAAGAGCCAGAAATAACTCCGACTCTTTATATATTTATCCACAAAGGGAATGTTACTCAGCAGCAAGTGTAAAGCGCTTGTAAGCAACGATAGATAGACCACCCTGTGCTTTCAACCAATCCTGAACGCTGATCTTATCACCATCACCAAACTGGAACTCCTGATCTACAAGGCAGTTATCCTTGAAGAACTTAGCCATACGACCTTTAGCGATGTTCTGAATCATTGTTTCGTTAAGATTAGCTGTCTTCTCAGCAGCAGTAGCTTCGCTAATCTGCTTTGCCTTATCAGCCTCTTCCTGTGTCAACCAACCCTTGTTGATGTTGCTCTCGATATGCTCTGCAGAGTCAACGAGATTAGGATTAAGACCAGCCTTCTTAAGAGCTGCAACAACAGCCTTCTCAACCTGCTCTTCCTTAGTCTTCTCGATAGCTACCTTCAACTCCTCGTCTTTAACAGCCTGAGGAACAGAAGTCTCGTCAAGAGCTACAGGACGCATAGCTGCAACCTGCATAGCAACCTTATGACCAGCCTCATCGTTGTTAGCGCTCAACTGAACCATTGTTGCAAGAGTGTGCTTACCCATGTGATCGTATACAGCGATGTTATCACCTTCAAGGAAGTTGTAACCATCAATCTCCATCTTCTCACCAGAGATACCTGAACGATGCTGAACAGCTGTTTCAGCCTCATCACCATTAGCAAGTTTCAAAGTCTTAACCTCATCGATAGTTTTAGCCTTTGCAGCAATAGCAGCATCAAGGATGTTCTCAACAAGTTCTACGAAATCCTTACCAGCAGCAACAAAGTCTGTTTCGCACTTTACAGCAACCATAGCTGCAAAACCGTCAACGCTCTTTACAAGAACACAACCATTAGATGTCTCACGATCAGAACGCTTAGCAGCAATAGCCAAGCCACGCTCACGAAGTAAATCCTTAGCCTTGTCAAAATCGCCTTCAGCCTCAGTAAGGGCTTTCTTTACGTCAGCAAGACCAGCACCTGTCATGGCGCGAAGCTTCTTAATATCTTCAATAGAAATAGCCATAATATTGATTTTCTTTAATAAAATAAAGTTCTAAAAAAACGTGATAGGGTCTTATATGATTTATTAGGGTCTTATAGATCCTATCAAAATCCTATAAGACCCTATTTAATTATTCAGCAGCAGGAGCTTCTTCCTTTGCAGGAGCAGCAGGAGCAACTGTCTCTTCCTTTGCAGGAGCAGGGGCAGCAGCCTCATCCTTGCGAGCCTTACGAGTACGCTTCTTGCCTTCACTAGCTTCCTCAGACTGCTCTGCAGCAGCCTTTTCGTCAGCCTTTTCAGCCTTACGCTCCTCAAGACCCTCAGCGATAGCACCACAAACAGCAGTCAAGATAGTCTCAACACTGTCTTTAGCATCATCATTAGCTGGGATAACGAAGTTTATGTTCTTAGGATCTGAATTAGTATCAACGATACCAAATACAGGAATACCCAGGCGGTTAGCTTCCTTAACAGCAATGTTCTCAACCATTACGTCTACAATGAAAAGTGCACTTGGTAGACGAGTAAGGTCTGCGATAGAACCAAGGTTCTTCTCAAGCTTAGCACGCTGACGAGTAATCTGCAACAACTCACGCTTTGAGAGGTTAGAGAATGTACCGTCATTCATCAGTTTATCGATGTTCGCCATTTTTTTAACTGCCTTACGGATAGTAGGGAAGTTAGTCAACATACCACCAGCCCAACGCTCGTTTACGTATGGCATGTTTACTGAAGCGGCCTTATCGGCTACGATTTCCTTAGCCTGTTTTTTAGTAGCGACGAACAGGATTTTCTTACCTGATTTAGCGATTGCCTTAAGAGCTTCTGAAGCTTCATCAATTTTAGCTACAGTTTTGTTAAGGTCTATGATATGAATACCATTACGCTCCATGAAGATATAAGGAGCCATAGATGGATTCCACTTGCGACGAAGGTGACCAAAGTGGCAACCTGCCTGAAGTAACTGGTCAAAATTTGTTCTTGACATTTTTCCTAATTTAAATGTTTACTTTCTTTTTTAATTCTTATTAGAATCAGTCGGATAGTAGCCACCCGAAGGACAGATCTACCCGATTTAGATACTAAACAGGAACGTTCAGTTGGATTAACGCTTACTGAACTGGAAGCGACGACGAGCTCCTGGCTGACCTGGTTTCTTACGCTCAACAGAACGACTGTCACGTGTAAGGAATCCTGCATCCTTCAACTTTTTCTTGTCATCAGCATCAATCTTAACAAGTGCACGGGCAATAGCAAGACGAAGAGCCTGGCTCTGACCTGTAAAACCACCACCGTTAAGATTAGCCTTGATGTCGTATTTACCTTCAGCTTCCATCAACTGTAAAGGTTGCTTAACAACATACTGAAGTATAGCTGATGGAAAGAATTCTGTTAAATCTTTCTTATTTATAGTGATCTTGCCTGTACCTTCAGAAA
This sequence comes from Segatella paludivivens DSM 17968 = JCM 13650, assembly GCF_000373185.1. GTDB lineage: Bacteria > Bacteroidota > Bacteroidia > Bacteroidales > Bacteroidaceae > Prevotella > Prevotella paludivivens. Next base: position 86,097 of record NZ_KB890632.1, on the reverse strand, counting down.
GGTATACACGAGCTACCGCATTCTTACGGCGACCAATTGCATTAATTACTTCCATCTTACTTAATTATTTATACTGATTAATATCGATTGACTTTGGCTTCTGAGCAGTCTTATCATGCTCTGTGCCATCGAATACGTAAAGGTTATCCATAAGAGCACGACCAAGGCGTCCCTTAGGAAGCATACCCTTTACAGCGTGGCGTACCATCTTATCTACACCATCCTTGCGAGAACGAAGTTCTGCAGGAGTGTTGAAACGCTGACCACCAGGGTAACCAGTATAACGTGTGTAAACCTTATCAGTTTCTTTCTTACCAGAGAAAACTACCTTAGCGGCATTGATAATGATTACATTGTCACCACAATCACAGTTAGGTGTGAAGTTTGGTTTGTACTTTCCGCGAAGCAGCTTAGCTACTTTAGAGCAAAGGCGACCTACAATCTGATCGCTGGCGTCAACTACGACCCACTCTTTCTTAGCTGTTTCCTTATTAGCGGAAATAGTCTTGTAACTTAAAGTGTTCATTTTAAAAATTAAATTTTACTACTAAAAAACGTTTAATTACATTGTTATAACAGAGACCTCACGGCGCCTCCAGTCTAAAAGAGACCATCCATAGCTTTTTCTCTGCCGTGCAATAGATTCACTAACTGCGATACTCGGCCAAAAGTAAAGCTATTAACACCATTGCACTACCGGGGTTTCTAAGAGTCGCCCCTGTAATCGGTGTGCAAAGGTACATATTTTATTCTTACTTCATGATGCAAGAGCATGACGCAATCCTTAAATTTACAGTTAATTAACTATATTTTAAATAGTTAACTAAATTAAGTCAAAGGAAAATGATCTATCGAATATGATTTAAGATTTCTGATATTTTCTATTTAGATGATTATCATAGTTATATTTGAAGATGTTTTTCCTTATCTTCACTACATTATATCTAAATATAAATTTCAATAATGGGAATACAGGTTTTGAATTGGTTTGATAAAAAGCCGGTGGCAAATATACACGATACAACTGAGCAACGGTGTCAAAGGCACTGAAATCTTTGATATCCTCTAGATGGTTATCGTATAACCAGTCTTCAGCATAGAAACGATTATTTTGCAAAGCGGTGTAATCGAAATGCGGTAAGGTACGAATATACTTAGAAGTTGCCCACCAGAAGTTTCCAGCATACATTTTATAAGGTGCTGGTTTGGGCGGACAACGATTACATCCATAAGTATCATAACCATCAAGAAGTACGTTTGCGGCTGCCTGCCATTTATCCATAAGGAAATATTCCATGAGTATTCTCCACGCATCAACTCTACGCTTGAACTTAGCAAAACGATGGTCTTTGCGCTTTTCTGTGAAAAAAGAAACGCCCTTGGTATGGAAATAATAGAACAGGCAATCTTCTTTCTCAGCCTTTTCTCGAAGAAATTCCAATGCAGGATACTCAAAGACTCTAGGATTATCGACAGCAGATATTATTTCTAATTTATCACTATTGACGATTTGTTTAAGGATATCCCCGTCCTCCTGATGCAACGCCACACAACTTACATAGAGTTTGGCTGTGGCATCAAGAAGTCCACTCGTTCGCAGATGTGCTACTTGGGCCTTAACCAATGACTGCCATCCGTCTGCACAAAACACATGATAAACTCCATATATCGGCATATCTGTATTTACAGGATGCTCCCATCTAGATAAATCCTGGCTCTGCATCGTACAGAACAGAGTATTATATATCCTTAAAAAAATATTCATCCCTTATTATTTTTAAGTTTCTGAAACTTCTTCTGACATATCTTCTTATAGTTATAACCAAAGACATGCTTCTGAATTTTTCGATAGTTATACATAAAAATAAACCTCAACTTATCTACCACTTTGGTTGTTCCCTTTGCATACAACGAACGAGAAATACGAACAAAATACAAATCAGCAATTGTATCAAATGCAGAAAAGAACTTATGAGTATTTTCAAAGAGCCATGTTTCGGAATAAAACCGATCATGAGCTATAACGTCTTCTCTGAAATTAGGAAGTGTCCTGATATACAAAGAATTTGCCCACCAATAACTTCCAGAATACATCTTCTGTTTTCTTGGAGGCCATAGATAACAACCATAAGTATCATAGCCAGAGTTAAGAGCATTGACAGCAACATTCCATTTGAAAAAGATGAAATACTCCATCATCTCACACCATGCAACAATTTTATTCTTAAAAGAAAGAAAGGCATGATCAGTACAGTCTGAAGTCTGATAGCTTATCCCCTTTGTATGGAAATAATATATCATGCAATCTTCTGCAGCGCTTATCTGCTTTACAAATTCCAATGCAGGATATTCATATCTGCGCGGATTATCAGTGACGGATATTATCTGTAGTTTATCACTACCAACAATCTCCTTCAATTTATCAACATCACTCTCATTACTCGTGATGCAACTTACATAAAACTTTGTAGTAGCATCAAAGAGTCCACTGGTTTTAAGGCTTTCTATCTGCTTGATAACCAATCTTTCCCAGTCAGTATCACAATACACATGATACACTCCATATATATTTCTATCTGATTGAGGTGTTACATCCCACTTTTCCAAGTCACGCTTGTTGCAGACATTAAAAAGAGTGTCATAAACTCTGGCAAATATATTCTTCATTACAAATCAGCTCTTAACGATTCGATAAGGTTGGCAAACATGTCGTGCATACTATACATCGGAGTCCAACCAAGAGAACGCATCTTCTCTGTTGACAGTCTCAACTTGGTGACAGGCGAATAACCCATTCCGTCCTTTAACTCAATAACTGGTTTTACATCAGGATTGAATTCCGTGCAAAGGTAACGTGCCATGTCAACAATGGAAATATATGTATCTTCGTTAGCCACATTATAGGCTTCACCATCTTTTCCCTTCAACAAAATATAGAGTATAGAACTTATGGCATCTATTGTATAGCAATAACATCTGCTAAGTTCTCCTGTTGTATGCAATATGATATCGCTACCAGAGATGATGCTGCGAGCAAACTGGGCAAACACCCGATTGTCATCTTTAGATACACCAGCACCAAACGTCTGAGCAAGTCGGGCTATACGCACTGGTAATGACTTTTCAACAGCATAAGCATGACAAAGACATTCGGCTGCACGCTTACCAATAGGATAACTGCTGCGGGCATCAATAGGATTGATATATCCCTGCTGATCTTCTGTCAACGGGGTTGTATCATCATAAACAGTTCCATAAACTTCAAGAGAAGAGATGTATGCCATGGACTCAACGGAATGTGAAGATGCATATTCAAGCACCTTCTCTGTACCACGTATTCCCGTTACAATAGTCTCGACAGGATATTCAAGAAAATATCTTGAAGCTGTGGGACTGGCGAAATGAACTATATAATCAGCCTCATCATAAGGACTGAAAGATTCTGATGACGCGAAGTCATATATATAGAAGTCATGGCTGGCTGTTTCTTCTCCAAATATACGAAGAGCCTTTTCCTTATTCCTTACCACACTTGTGACATGCAAATGAAGTGAATATCTTTTATTAAGAGCCAAAAGACACTTTACCATACATGCGCCCAACAATCCTGTAGCGCCTGTAATGACAAACCTACGTTCTCTTAACATCTCGGCAAGCGGAAACATTCCGGCAAAGTTGTCGATATCACGTTTCTCTATTATATTCATATTTCTAAAGTCCAAATATCTGTTGATCTTCGTGTACCTTGACCATAGCACGAAGCACAAAGAAATCAGTAGGAGTTGTTATTTTAATATTTTCCATAGGCCCGATTATCGTTCCCAACTTGTAACCATAATAGCTCATCATCGTACATGAATCGATGAAATCATGTCTGCCTTCAGCCAATGCTCTGCGATGGGCACCGATTATATCAGCGAGATGAAAACTTTGTGGCGCACGGGCTATCAATGAATTTCCACGAGAAGGTATTTCCAATGTATCATCGGGCTGCTTCACAATAAAAGTTTCTGTAGCAGGCACACATGTGATACAAGTACCGCACTCATTAACCTTGTTGATATTATCAGTAATCGTATCTTCGCTGATGAGTGGTCGTACACCATCGTGTATCAACACAGTGACATCCTTGCCACCTGCAATATCCTCGGCAGCACACAAGCCATTGTAAATAGAATCCTGTCCTGTCTTTCCACCGGAAACAATCTTCACAACCTTTGTGATCTCAAACTTACGAAGCATCTTTTCCAAGAAAGGAATCCAACTATCTATACATGAAACAACGATAGCATCTATCTGAGGATGATTATCGAAAAGCTCCAGCGTATAAATGATTATAGGCTTGCCATTAAGATCAAGAAACTGTTTTGGACGAGACTTAGTGTGCATTCTCAATCCAGAACCTCCAGCAAAAATTACAGCAATATTCATAGTCTTATTTATTATTAATCATGAAACACAATTTCTACTTTATGTCTGTCTCGCTTATCATGAGGTGGCAGATCCATATAGTTTCCGTATGCGATGCGACAAAGTTCTTCGGGATCAGCGGGTCCTTCAAAAGTATGTCCCTCAAAGACGATGTCTTTATGCGGTATCATGATGCGCTTTGGATTGCGCTCATAGAACCACGCTCCATAAGAATGCATATACAAATCGGGATTACCAAAGATGTGACCTATCACTCTGAACAGAGGGAACACTGCATAATGCAGGACATTATATCCAGCTTGTGCCAAATGTGGGTATCTTCCAGCCAAGTCGAAGTTGACAACGCATGAAAGTTTGGCAGCAAAATGCTGAAGCCAAGGTATCATATAACCCTCGTAAGGAAAGATATCAATATGCAATCCACGAAACTTTTGAATTTTATGTGAGCGACTTTCTCTCTCACTTTGAGCATCACTGCTTAGATGTTCACTCTTAAGGTCACGCAGGCATGCCCATTCTTTATAATGCCCAGGATCGGTCTCATTATTCTGCAGCACATACTGCGGATGAGGATGTGCGATGAGGTATCTGCACAATCTGTTGTAATCAGAATAACTCACTACAACATCTATATCATCATCCCAAGGAATAAAGCCACCATGACGCAATGCTCCAAGCACATTTCCACCATCAATGCGACACGGAATGCCGATGCTTTTGCAGACATTCTGCAAATAGATAAGCATATCGAGCATACGCAGCTGACCACGGCGAAGAACCGAACCATCAGGGTTATATTCCTGACGCAGACTTTCCTGCGTCTCTCCTGTATTGAATACCTTCATCATTTTTTTATTAATGTTTTCAAGACTGCCGATACATCTTTAGCGCAATTGTCAAGATTATAGACCTTCTCAGCTAATTCTCTACCACGGCGTCCCATATCGGATGCGACATCAGGATTTTCAGCAATATAATTCACTGCTTTTTCCCATCCACCCATATCACCAGGTTCTACTGTTATTCCACAATGTTCATGATCAATATCCATTGGCATCTGCACATTTTTAGTGCAAATAAGAGGAATGCCAAGTGCTAAAGCCTCAACAACAGTAGTAAGACCAACTGTATAATTTGCGGGAAAACAACATATCACGACACATTGTGACTTGTTAACCAGTTTACTCATTTCAGCATGAGCCAAACCTCCGATCAAATGAATATTTATATTATCATGAACCTCCATGTCGGCAAACATGCGTTCATAGTTTGTGCCAAGATATTCTCTGCATGAATATATATCAAGAGGCGCAGACGTGTGATTGAAAGCGCCTATCAATGTAGGCATGTCGCGCATTTCCTTTCCTGTTGAAATAAATCCGAAACGCGAACTCTTATCAAAGTCATTTAATAGCGCATCATAGTATTTCAAATCAGCACCCCATCTTACGACATGCATGCGTTCACGCTTTGCCTTAACGGAATGTAAAGAGTCCTGTATGATCTTATCTGAAAAGAAAAACATTTGATCAATGCCCTTATAAAATAATCGGGCAATCATCTCACGAAAGAAACTTCTTGCCTTCACAACAGGCTGATGATGCCACACGCAAACAGGACGTCGGAAAAGACCTAAAGCCCTAAGAAAAATGATGATCTCAAGTCCACGGAATGTAGTAGCATATATAGCATCAAAATGCTCATGGCAAGTAAGGATCTTAAAAGCTGTATGTAATGATAGTTTCCAACGCTGTTTAGGTCGTATGGGCTGATGCATGACAACATCTATTCCCTCATTGCGCAGATGGGTAGCACCATACAGGAAATGTCCTGGGAACGTTCCATTACGCCATTGTTGGTAAACATTACGTATGTCTATTGTATGATAATAGTATACTTTCATTCAGATTTTATTTGCAAAAATAATGTTTTTTCTTTGATTATCCACCTTTTAATACTAAATTTGCATATACAATCTTGATTATATCACGATAAAAGGTTGTTATTCACAATGAAGACATTAAAAGAGAAAACTGCCACAGGTATATTATGGGGAGCGATGAACAATGGTAGCATGCAGGTTCTGGGTGCGCTATTTGGTATTATAACAGCTCGTCTTCTTTCACCAAAAGACTATGCACTAGTTGGCATGCTTGCTATATTTCCAGCCGTAGCTGGAGCAATACAGGAGAGTGGTTTCACCTCGGCACTGGTAAATATGAAAAAGACAGAAGACAATGATTATAATTCAGTGTTCTGGTTTTCATTACTTATGGGAACATCATTATACATCATGCTATTCTTCTGTTCTCCGCTTATTTCATTTTACTATAAGCAACCAGAAATTGTGACACTTTCAAGAGTGTCTTTCATAACAATACCCTTATCAGCAATAGGAATTGTTCCACAGGCTTATCTTTTCAAGAGTCTGAAAGTGAAGGAGGCTACCATGATTCGTATTCAGGCACTGGTAGCATCTGGAATTGTAGGAATAGTTATGGCTCTTAACGGTATGGCTTATTGGAGTATTGTATGGCAGCAGATTATATATGTACTGATAACAAGCCTTGGAAAATTTATGTATATACCTTGGCGTCCATCAATACATATTGACTTCAAACCAGTAAGAAAGATGTTTGGATTCAGTTGCAAGATAATGTTTACATCTATCATAAACACTGTAAGCAATAACATCCTGATTGTAATCTTCGGAAGATTGTTTCCTGTTCAGGCTGTAGGTAATTTTTCTCAGGCTAACAGTTGGAACAACAAAGCCTATTCTTTGGTTTCAGGAACTGTAGCACAAGTGGCACAACCTGTATTCTCATCCTTAGACGATGACAAAGAAAGACTGCGTAACGTGTTTCGCAAAATGGTAAGATTCACGGCTTTTCTTTCATTCCCCGTCATGTTCGGACTTGCTATAATTTCCCAAGAATTCATTATTTTGGCAATAGGAAGTAAATGGGCAGAAAGTGTATTTCTGCTTCAGATTCTATGTATCAGCGGAGCTTTTCTGCCATTGCACGGTACTTTCCAAAATTTAATAATAAGCAAAGGACGCTCAGATTTATATCTTTGGGGAAACATTGGTTTGCTGTTGAGTTCAATCGTATTAATTATAGCTCTAGGCAAACTGGGCATTGTGATAATGATTGCGGGCTACTCTGTTCTTAATATCGGTTGGGTAGCAGTGTGGCAATACTATGCACACAAACTTATAGGTCTGAAATATATAGACACACTGAAGGATATATTTCCATTTTTTATTTCAGCACTAGCAGTAATGTCGATAACTTATTTCATTGCGTCATTTGTTGACAGTATGGTATTAAGACTGATCCTCAAAATGATATTGTCAGTCTTAATATATTTCACTGTAATGAAACTTGCCAAAGTTAAGATGCTGGATGAATGTATAAACTACATATTTCATCGTAACAAATAGAATGTTTCTAATTGCTCTAAAACTTAGGAATCTTGTCAAAAGGAGTAGTGAGATAACTAACCAAGAGACTTGTATTCCACAACAGAAGGTATAGAGTAATGCATGAACAAACGAAGCGCAATGCTATTTTATGCCTGTCATCAGAAAGGTGCATCAATGTAGCCAATGCCAACGGGATGATAAATATCCAATCAGCCGACATTATATAAACTTCGGTGATACCGAAACCTAATACCAGATGAAGTATGATGTCTATCGCAAACCAAGCCATGCACATGCGCAATAACTTGACATTACGACCACGCCATAGAGAGAAGGCAAACATGATTACTATTATTGCCTCTACAGCATAGTTAAACCAATGATTATATTTAACAAACATAGGACGTGTAAAAGACAAATCCTCTAACAGATGGCCTTGATGTAATTGTATTGATTCACCAAATAGATTTTCTACCATCGTCTCTACACGAGGAGTCGTCGCATCAGTCAAATTAAGTAAAGGAGCATCGCTCAATGGTCTGCCTGTATGCGCGCTTATCCACTTATCTCTGATAGCATTATGTTTGGCAACCTCAGCACCTTTTTTCTCTTTATTGCTCTTTTCTATCTTATGTATTACTTGCTTCTGTGGAACTTCAAACACATTGTATTGAAACCAATACACGCCCAATAGTAATGCAAGCGGAAGGAATACAGTTAAGGCTATTGATTTAGGACTTAGATACTTCTTGCCGTTAACGAACAAAGCTGTGAGCAATGTCTTTGCACCATTAGTCAAAGTAACTCCACTGGTCACAAAAAACAACACAGCGATCTGCCACAGTTTAAAATTACTTTTATTTTTTATTTTCAGTCCTGCTATATATAAAGTCATTGTAAGCAGAAAGAGAGAAATAACAAAATGATCGGGCACTATCATTGCAACCATAACATGAGCTATGCCCAAGAACATTGCTGTAAACATGAAGGCATCGAACTTGCGAAGTTCCAATATCTGTCTAAAGATTCTATACATAAACAGCACAGAATAGATAGAACAGAAAAGGAGTAATAGCGCGATGATATAAACAGCGAAATTAGACCCAAACAGCCACATCATACCATGATTTAGCAAATATAGTGGATATAATATTGACAGGAACAAAGGATGACGGGTGGTCTCAAAATGTATGCGAAGATTTGAAAGCATGACATATGACCAGCAATCATAACCGGACACACGGAAATTTTTGGAAAATATAGACCAATAACCAAGAGTTCCACCTTTAGTGAAACTATCAGGATAATTGGAAATAAGCATCCAATTCAAACATAACAAAAACAATAATGTGAGTAGTGCTATCCAACGCTCCTCTTTATGTATCTTAAATATATTCATTTACTTAATATTTATATCTATCGCAACAACTGATTATGAAATGAAGAAACGCATCATAATCTCAATATACTTTCTTTTCCCAACAAATAGCAAGTCCTAGTCTTGTCTAATATCCATGCCATAACAAGGCTTCCAGATATGGCAATGATTATCGTAACGATTGCTAACAACCAACCTGATGCATCAAAAGCTAACCAAGGTTTGTAGAATTTAGCAGCCATGGTGAACACTGGATGGAATATATATATTGGGAATGTATTCATTCCTACCAGAATAACATATTTATTTACCTTCTTATCCTTGATGTAACCGTAAAGCCATGAAGAAAAAGAGATGAAGCAATAAGCCATTACTATTACTGTGATCAGTCCCCAATCATAGAAAGATTTATCAGACACCAAGATGCAGAACGGAATCAATGACAGGGGTGACTTATAGAACACCTTATCGAAATCACAATCGGTCTGTCTAAGTAAAACACCTATGAAATAAAACGAACTTATCTTTAATGATTGCAAAGGAGTGAACAATGATAACAGAAGCAATGATATTCCAAAAACGATCAAGCGCTCTATCTTATACTCCTTGCGTAAAGGAATTGCGAAACATACATAATACAGCAATCCACAAATCAACATCGTATGAAGAAACCAATACGGACCAATAGATGTTACTAATACCTTATCAAGAATAACACTTGCCGACAATTCATGTATGCCATCACGCACCGGCATAAAATAAGAAACAACAGAATAAGCAACTGTCATCACGACATAAGGAACAAGTATGCCAAGATAATAAATTGAGAATTTGCGAAAACTTTTATTGATGTTTACTAGATAACCTGTGATGAGCAGGAAAGTAGGCATCATGAATGAAAGTATTGCCGCTTTTAATTGCGGGTGCAATATGGTAAAAGGTACGATATGTACCAATATCACCAACAATATCAATATTGTCCTTGTATAGTTTATATCATCGTTTCTTTTCATACACTATTAAAGTATTGTGAGGTATTCCACTATCAGCGCGGTATTGTAAATAAGCAAGTATGCAGCAAGGCAACATATCAACGTGCGGAACGCCACAAGTTTTCTTTCATTCAACTTTTTAGCAAGACAAGCTATCACTATCGTTATAACGAAAGCCCAATGAGGACTCATTATATAAACTTCGTTTATGCCAAAGCCTAGCCCTAAATGCAACAGCATATCAAAAGCCATGAAGGACACCGCCATCCACATAAACTTATTTTTTCTTCCACAGTATAAGCCTAATGCAAAAAGTATTACGATGATACCTTCAACAACATAATTAAATATCCATTTGTAATGCACAAGCACAGGTCTGCCCGTAAGGGTATCACCCAACAGATAGTTTTGATGCAACAGAATAGATTCTCCGAAAAGGTTTTCGACAACAGTCATAATACGAGGCGTAGAGATATCAGTCCAACCGATATATTCTCCCTTAGCTATTGGTTCGCCTTGATGAGCGACATTAGGGCTCTGCTGCTTTTTGCGATACGCATCTACAGCTTGTCTGCTTAATATATTATTTACATTAAAGGCTATCTCTGCAGAATCACTTATATGAGTAGTATCCTTGTACATCTCAAAGACTTTCTTCTTATGCTTCTCATCCAGTCTTAACTTAGCTACTTGACGAGAGTGCCAACGTGGATACTCGAGAGTTTGGTATTCATAATTGGAGAACACCCATATAAGTGCAGAAGGAACGACAACAACAAGAATGATATTCAAAGGACGAAAGAAACGTTTTCCATTAGTAAACATACCCGCAAAAAAAGTCTTAACACCATTACTAAGAGAAACACCTGCAGTAAATACAAACAATAATATTGTCTGCCATCTAGACAGTGGCAAATGTTTTTTCATTTTCAATCCACTTATATACAATGTCATTATCAGCATGAACATTGACATAATGAAATGATCGGGTACCATTGACGCTACCATTACATAGGCAAATGAAAATGTGAATATAGCCAAAGCAGATGCGTCAAAGCTTTGCAAATCTAGAACTTCACGGAATATTCTATATAAAAATATGAATGAATAGAATGCACAGAACACCAAAATAGCAGCTACAACAAACTGCACACAGTTATGCCCAGTCAACATAATCAATGCTTGATTTATTTGATTGGGAATATACATGAAGAACGCCAACAAAGGATGGCGATGTATATTATAGGATGTAGTCCACTTGGAAACGACTTCATAAGTGAGCGGATCAAAGCCCGATATATGGAATGTCTTTACAAACAGACTGCGATAATTATTAGAAAGTTTGATGAACCGATCATAATACTTTATTATCACCAATGCATTCAGCATCAATGTAAATAAGAAGACTCCCAAAGCGAGCCAACGTTCCTCTTTATTTATCTTGAAGATATTTTTCATTTAATGAAACTTTTTTGTAAGAAAATAGCGCACCAAGATGAAATTAACTGGTACACACACGCAAAACATAGGGATAGGCGCATAAGCCTTTGGCACACCTATATATATAAACAGCAGCAACATAACTGTCTGCAATAGATAGTTGACAACATGACTCAACGCAAATCCAATTCCACGTTTAGCATTAGCCTTTACCTTAAAAGTATAATGCGTACTGGCAACAAAATTGAATATAAAACTTATTATATATCCAATAGTATTTGCTATGCCCGGAGACATAAATAAAAGCATAACAAGATACACGCCGTATTGTAACAATGCGGCAATGGCACCAACGATTCCAAATCTCAGAATCTCACCAACCTTTTCACGCTTATCAGTGTCTAAACGGTCTGAAATGTGTTTCATCTGCATAATCAAGCATTTCCTTATCGCCACGGCTATCGCCATAAGCTACTATGTAATAATGTGAACGAGGTTCTGTCAACACCTGTTTTATACGTCTCACCTTTTCAATGCCATAGCAATTTGGGGTAATAAAACGTCCGGTGAGGATTCCATCTATCACCTCGATCTGGGTTCCTAAGACCTTAGCAAACTCAAAGAATGGTTGTACCCAATTATCTATACTTGCACTTACTACATATACTTTTATGCCTTCAGTCATAGCTGTTTCCATCTCTTTCACAGCTTCTGGACGAAGAAGATAACGACAATCTACGGCAAACTTACGGCATAGCACATTGAATTCCTCTATTTTCATACCACCGAAGAAATGGCTGAACACATGCTGCTTAGCTTTCCAATTTGGATATAAACCAAATTTCATTAATATCAATAAAGGACTATAAAGCAAAAAGCCTAATAGAAACCTGATACTGCCACATGAATAAAGTATAAATTCAAGCAACGTATCCTTGGTAGTTAACGTACCGTCAAAATCAAAAAACAAGATTTTTTCTCTCATCGCTTAAATACATATATAATTATCATGAAAGAAACCAACCAAGCAAAGACGACCAACTGAGTAAAATGGTCTTTTAATATAATCTTTGTAGGATCACCGCTTTCCTCATCTACTACCGCCAATTGTATATAACGCAGCAACCCAAGAAGAACAAATACACTTGTGAGATAAAGATAATCTGTGTGGAAATTCTCAATAACCTCAGGACTTACAGTGTACATTATATAACATACCAACGTAACCGAAGCCGTTATCGTGATAGCCTGATTGATAAACGTAAGATTATATCTTATAGTATTGTGACGTGGCGCTTCACCAGTTTCCTCCATTCTTAAAACATCATCACGGCGCTTTGCAAAACTCATAAACAAAGTTATAAGGAATGTCATTAAGACAATCCACTTGCTGAGTAAGATATCAGAAGCAAAACCACCTGCAAACAGACGCAGTACGAAACCGAAAGCCACAATACATACATCCACAATTGCATACCGCTTTAATCTAGCACAATAGGCAAGATTAAGCAACCAATAGAAAAGGATGACTCCACCTGTCTCGAAATTATTTTCAGGCAAAAACACGATGCACGCCATAGACAGCAGAATCATCAACACCATGATTATATAAGCCTTCAAAATCGACACAGCACCAGAAGCGACGGGACGATGACATTTCGCAGGATGACGTCTATCATCATCCACGTCATGGATATCATTATAACAATATATAGACGAAGCAGCAAAGCTATAAGCCAGAAAGGTTATAGCACCAGCGATGAGAGCCTTTAAATTAAATAGTTCTCCACCGAAAAACAAAGGCACCATCACGAAGAAATTCTTAATCCATTGCTTCGGACGGATTAGTTTCAAATATGCTTTGCTGTCCATATATATTTTTCTATAAAGTTTGATATATAATTAACTATCTTACTTAACACCCATGACAATGGCATTGTTATCAATACACATATAAGGAAAGTTGTCCAGTAGCCACACGTACTTGGTATATATTCAAGCACAAAGTGTATATGTATGAGATAGCATTCCAAACTTAATGCACCAATGAACTTAAATATGGAATTAAACCATTTTGGTGTTCTGCGAAACACTCTATTCAGTAGAAGTATTGTACTTATTGTGAGTGGAATATACAACATTCTCTCTACATAAAGAGGAAAACGATTGTGAAGATTCTGCTCTAGGAATATACTTGCAGAAAGAGTCATTACGAATACTATTAATATCAACCAGATACTAGCACTATCCAATTTATCCTTTCTGCGTACTGCTTCTCCCATATTTATTCCAATAAAGAATATAGGAACACGACTCCAGAAAATCTCTATATGACCCACCGCGTCATGAATAGGGGTAACATACTGAACAAGTATGCACCACGATATCATCACGACAGGAAGCCAACGATAAACAGGATGACGACGTATGAGCTCCATATATGGTGGTGCAAACAAATAGAGCATCATCATTGCCGGAATATACCAGAATGTAAGTTCATTATGCAACCAGAAGTCCCAGTTGATTGTGATATCGCCAATAAGGTCTATCCAAGCATGCAAACTACTACCATGAAAATGAGGGATGTAATAAAGGCATGAGATAATGAGCCACGCAGGATAAATTCGAAGATAACGGCGTTTGAAAAAGCGCTTTAATGAAGGATGTTTCATCCATGAGAACCACAAACCAATTCCACTGAGGAAAAGGAACATGTCTACACCAATGTTTCCTATACGTCGCAAACCAAAAAACATATTGCTGCGTGGAAGGGCAACATGAAACAGGAAGATGAAAATCATTGCGATTCCCATCAATTCCCCACGATAACGCGAGATATTAGCGAGTTCAATATTCTTTATCTTCATTTCAATGGTATTCGCTTTATTAGTTCATTAAACAACCAAGCCAGACAAATGCTGGTAATTATATATAAAAGAAATCCAGCATAGTAATCACCACTTTTACTTATAGGGATAAATATCTTGCGAGTTATTGGATGGCATACGAACAACGCTGCACTGATGCTTCCCATCCAACCCAATAATGACTTAATTGAGTTAAGACCATTACCGTTCAAAATTTTCACCAAACCTATGCTCGCAGTACAAACAAATGCAGGGACAAATGTCCAGCCTAGGAAACTGCAACTAAGTACGCAGATAAGTAATGATGACACCACAAACATTGAAGCATATCCCCACATCGTCATTTTGTGACCATATCGAGCATAAAGAATACCTAATCCGAAAGGCAACATTCCGCCCATGAAATTATATCTGTAACGATTAAGAGCTTCTCCTTCTGCATCAAAGAACAACTGTCCAAATACACATGCTGCCATAAACAAAATAACAAATATGACATTACGACGACACAAGAACAATTTGTAGACAATATACAATTGCAGCATGAGTCCAAAAAACCAATATGGACCAGGCCAAATAATATCATCAGGCTTTGGCAGAACATTGTTGAACATGCCTATCATTGCCACAATATCAATAAACTTATAATTATGTGCTCCTGGAGTAATCAGATCGAGCATAGTGAAAGCCACGAAACCAATAATCATCATCTTGAATAGTTTCATATAATGACGCTTTATGAAACTATACGTTGAAGGCACTTTTGCATCTTTTTTCTCATACTTCATGACTAGTCCATATGCACTGAGAAACAAGAACACTGGCACACCATAATGTCCTAGAAATGAAAGGATATGCATTGGCAACAGACTATCAGGAGTACAAATAGAAGAAATCATTCCATCTACGTTTTCCTGAAAATATTGATATTCGTTCTCCTTAACCACCGGACTTAACCAATGGCAATAATTGTGCAGGACTATACCGATAATAGCCAACCCACGCATAGCATTACAATCCGTACGACTTAATAATTGTTCGTTCATTTTTTCTTCTTATTCTTTAAATAAGCGTCGCGCAATTTGTCATAATCGGTAGTGCCTTTCAATATTCGCGGGCGCATTTCATCATATTTACTACTAAGAATATTATACTCTGCATGATAGTCTTTAGATGAGATTCCAGCAAGATACAGAAGCATATCTGGCAATGCATCTGTCATAAATCTGCGTTTTCTTGCCTGCACAATTTCTTTGAATATCTCTGGGTGACTATGAGCGTACTTTGGAGAACAATATATCCAGAATGGGATTTCAAACTCATAATGTGCCAACGGCCAATCTATAGAGGCAGAGTGATTTCTACATATAAAACCACGATTGTCTTCATAACATTCTTCACCATGATCGGGCATATAGATAACGATCGCATCCTTATTTTCAAAGCGTTTGCAAATCTGATCTACAATTGAGTCGTTATATTGTACTGCATTATCGTAATAACTTAAAATTTTGCGCTGCTTAGGTGTAAGCTCAGGGCGCTTGTCCTCATAATTACTAGCAAAGAATTTGAACTGACTTCGCGGACAACGTGTACGATAGTTTACATGCTGTCCTATAAGATGAAATATCGTAAGATTATGACCGTCTGGCTTTATCTTTCCTTTCTTCACGAAGTTGTCATAATCTGTAAGCAAATCCTCGTCAAAAACATGTAATTTATCATTACGAATATCAAACTGTGCCTTGCTTAGTTGAGGATTATTCAAGAAAAAGCCTCCACTAAAGTCGTAAACCGCGGCCTTTGCCTGTGGCAAGAATTGATTTGTAAGAAAAGAGACATTGTATCCAGCTTTTCTAAACAATTCAGGAAATAAGGGATAATCACACCACTCGCCTTTCTCGCCAACCACATGCATTGAAAATACATTTTTAAATACAAAGCTTGTCAAGTTCCAAGGAGAAACGACATCCGTAAAAGGAACAAGAAGTCCACTTTTCTCACGCTTTATCTGTCGTGGTGTAGTTGGCATAAAATATCCGTATTGTTGAGAATGTCTCTTTCCATAACTCTCACCAATTATAAGAACGATATTTGGAGAACGATATGAACAACTATCAACTTCTACACTTTTAGCTGAAGCTACAAGTTTATCAACTTGTTTTGAAGCTAAAGAGTTAGCATACATACTGAATATAAGTCTGCTGATTGGAGTATACAATACAGCATGATCACTTTCAGTCAACGTATGTTCAATATCACCAACACTAGTTGCTGACATCAAATTCCATGTAGCTATTTTATTTTGTGCAGAGCTGAAACCTCCCCACAAAAGAAGTACTACTGATAAAAGTCCAGCATAAGGTGAATATCTATCATTCCATTTAAGATTTGCTAATTTTAATCTCTTCATCTTTGGCAAATAAGCCACGAAGACATTGACAATTATCAAAAGTAATATCCATCCTACATTACTGAATATCAAATCTGGAGAAACTAAAGTAGAAAGGAATTCGCTTGCCTCACGACCATCAGTTTCACCAACTAGCATTAATATAGAGGGATTCAAAGTAGAATCAAAATTCACGAAACAATACACGTCTACTAATGCTACAACATAAAGCAGCACATACAAAGTCATTTTGACCCATCTACGTATTTTCACCGGAATAACTAATAGAATTGCACATAGTAGGAAAAGGTCAAAAAACAATTCCAAATACAAGTTTTGATATATTTCCGCATTCTTTGCGTTAGGCAACGTAGTCCAAGCACATAGACATCCAAGCAGATACATAAATATAACAAACAATGCATTGGCTTTTATCGGGCTAAACATCTTACGTAAAACAGCGCCCAATATTCCTAATATCTTCATCAAATACTAATTTTTGTGCAAAGATACTGCAAACGAGTGGAAAAGCAAAATAAAACGTGTTATAATTTGTCTCACCAAGCGTTGCATGCGCTCAGCCATTACGCTATGCTCTAAAAAGCTCCTTTAGAATTATTCCAAATACGCTCGATCTATTGCTATTCTATTCAGTGATTATGATGATGACAAAAGAAAGAACATACTTATGATAGATTATGTGATAAATAGAAAAGCTTTTAAAAAATATTCGAGAGCATTCCATTATTGCAGAAAAGCTCCCGAATTTTATTGAATTATAAAACAATTATAATTCATATAGATCATTCTCCTATAATGAAAGCTAATTTAGCTAAAAATGAGATATTACATATAGGAGAACGCAGTCATAATTCAATTATACCACACATCAGTAGAAATTATTTGAACTTGTGTGGGTCCTTTATCATTTTCCTCATCACGAGTGTAAACTTTAAGGATCTGTTCTTGTAACGCCTTGTTAGTTTTCATGATCATTCAATTTAATTAGTCAATGCGATATTACATCTTACCGCAAATATAATAATAATTATAGTTGCTGTCAAGAGCTAAAATAATAATAATCTACTTTTTTAGCATTAATTGTATCATTTTCAATATTACATCATTAATTATAAATGTTTTATGCAATGGTTAACTACTTTTTAAGTTCAATCGAATTCATCCTATATTTTTAGCCACTAGTTGTCACATAAAGTTAAACTATCCTCCATAAATAAATTTATACGAATCATTAATTAAACAAAAATATGTATAAAACTTAGCCTTACGAGGATAGCGAATAAAACAAGCAACTAGTAAATGCGATTAACGTAAGCGATTCTGATATGTTTCATCGCATATAAAATTATACACATTCATCTGCATTTTACAAACTAGCAATACACTCAAAGCTTGAATAGTGTAGAAACAATAATAGTTATAATAAATATACTTTACATCAACTGACAAAATTACAATTTATAAACAACATATAAATACAAGTGAAAACGTAGTTAAGACAGTGATAATAAAATTAAGATCATTTTATTGTCGGTATTTGAAACTCAGTTGGAAAAGTTTGTTGCTTTCCATTTGCTAAAACAGACAAATTAATATTGATAACACCTCGTGACAAGCGGTGATCTGCCAAGACAAGAGCCGTATAGCGAACGCCAGTACCTGGCAATATCTTTTCTATGTGTATACTAGGAGAAATTTTTATATGCTTATTTCCTGTAGTTTCAATAACTTGTGGCTGAACATCAATAAGAGTTTCTGAACTATGATTCATCACTTCAAAAATTATCTTACTAAGTTCACCCCTTTGTATTTTTCCATCCATATTGTCGTCTATAAAACGAGCATTGCGTATTTCAATAACAGGTTGATATGTTATTGCTGCACCTGTGATCGAAGTATCTTTGCTAACAGGAAGCCTGGTACTATTATTTGTAGTATAATCTGAGCTATTAAAATCATAAATTCTATCATCACCAGAATTGCTTTCATCAATAATACTGTCTTGATATTGTGGTTGCACACTACGTGTCTGCTCCCGTGCAACAGGCTTTTCAATATCACGGCAACGTGCATCAGTAACCCCTTGATCAGCAGCATTACCAACAACAGCACCTACAACAGCTCCACCAGCCATTCCAACCATCGTCCCTATATCGGAGCCTCGTGGTCCATTAGCAATACCTCCTATAGCACTTCCAAGTATTGAACCAAGATTAGAACCTATATAAGCACCATCACCTGTATAAGTTCCACAGCTACCAAGTATCAAAGCTATGGCAGCAAATATGATTATTGTTTTTCTCATAATATTGCTTTGATAATTATAGGGCGAAGATACAATAAAATAGAATTATAAAAAAGGATTTTCACCTAAAACTAAATGGGGAAATCCCTAAAAATAAAAAAAAAGCGCAATGTAAAAACATTGCGCTTCTCTCTTATGTAAAGTATTATCGTTTAAATTACTCTGCTTTTGGAGCTTCCTCTGTCTCAGCAACAGGAGTCTCAACAGGAGCTTCAGCCTTTGTTGACTTACGGCTACGGCGAGTCTTCTTAGCTGCTACCTTTGGTGTCTTTGCCATGTTCTCATCGAAGTCTACGAGCTCGATGAAAGCAATATCAGCAGCATCACCCTGACGTGTACCCAATTTAATTACACGGGTATAACCACCAGGACGATTAGCCACCTTAGCTGCAACCTCTCCGAAGAGTTCCTTAATAGCGAACTTATTCTGAAGATAACGGAAAACTACACGACGTGAGTTTGTTGTATCTTCTTTTGAGCGTGTGATTAACGGCTCAACATACTTCTTCAAGGCCTTTGCCTTTGCAAGAGTCGTAGTGATTCTTTTGTGCATAATCAAAGATATAGCCATATTTGCTAACATGGCATCACGATGAGATGCAGTACGACCCAGGTGGTTAAATTTTTTATTATGTCTCATTTTTGTTTTTTTCTATTAGAGGACAAGCGATTGATTAATCCTTGTCCAGTTTATACTTTGAAATGTCGGTTCCAAATGACAGATTCAGACTTTCCAGCAAATCATCAAGCTCAGAAAGCGATTTCTTACCAAAGTTACGGAACTTAAGAAGATCAGTTTTGTTAAACTGAACCAAGTCACCAAGAGTCTCCACATCAGCAGCCTTCAAACAATTAAGTGCACGAACACTAAGGTTCATGTCGACTAACTTAGTCTTTAGTAACTGGCGCATGTGTAGAATTTCCTCATCAAACTCTTGATTGCCTTCCTGATCTGGAGATTCCAATGTAATCTTTTCGTCAGAGAATAACATGAAGTGATAAATGAGTATCTTTGCAGCTTCCTTAAGAGCATCCTTCGGCTGTATAGAACCGTCCGTAGTAACTTCAATAACCAATTTGTCATAGTCGGTCTTTTGCTCGACACGATATGGCTCAACTGAATATTTTACGTTGCGGATAGGGGTGTAAATAGAATCGATTGGAATAACGTTGACATCAGTGCAGAACTCACGATTTTCATCAGCAGGAACATATCCCCTACCTTTGTTAATTGTAAGATCAATCTGCATCATGGCTTTGGCATCCAAATGACAAATCACCAAATCAGGGTTTAACACTTCAAATCCAGTCAAATACTTACCAATATCACCTGCCTTGAATTCCGTAGAATTCTCAACGGTGATACTAACTTTCTCATTCTCGAATTCTTCTACTACTTGCTTGAATCTTACTTGTTTCAAATTCAAGATAATGTTGGTCACATCTTCCTTTACACCAGGTACTGAAGAAAATTCATGCTCAACACCCGAAATACGGATTGTGTTGATTGCATAACCCTCCAGAGATGAAAGGAGAATGCGGCGCAAAGCGTTACCTACGGTAACACCAAAGCCAGGCTCAAGAGGACGAAATTCGAACTTGCCGAACTTGTCATTAGCCTCCAACATTACAACTTTATCAGGTTTTTGAAATGCTAATATCGCCATTAATTCAATGATTTATTTAGAGTACAACTCAACGATTAATTGTTCCTTTATATTCTCAGGGATGTCTGCACGCTCTGGCTTATGCAAGAACTTTCCACTCTTAGTATTCTCGTCCCACTCCATCCAAGGATACTTGCTGTGATTGAAACCAGCAAGAGCTGCTTCAACAACCTCAAGAGACTTAGACTTTTCACGAAGGGCAACGATCATTCCTGGTTTTACAGAGAATGAAGGAATGTTCACTACTGCTCCATCAACTGTGATGTGCTTGTGGCCTACCAACTGGCGTGCTGCTGCACGTGTAGGAGCAATACCGAGACGGAAGACAACATTATCAAGACGGCACTCAAGGCTCTGAAGAAGAACCTCACCAGTGATACCGTCAGACTTTGCAGCCTTGGTAAACATATTACGGAACTGACGCTCTAGTACACCATAAGTGTACTTAGCTTTCTGCTTCTCTGCCAACATGACACCGTACTCAGACATTTTTCTGCGACGATTATTGCCATGCTGTCCAGGAGGGAAGTTTCTCTTGGACAAAACTTTATCTGCGCCGAATATTGGCTCACCAAATCGACGTGCAATTTTAGATTTCGGACCTATATATCTTGCCATAATATAAAATATGTGCGTTAATGTTTATTTCTTAATATTATACCTTGCGACGCTTAGGAGGACGGCAACCATTATGTGGCAATGGTGTAACGTCAACAATCTCTGTGACCTGTATACCTGTTGCGTTTACCGCACGTATTGCAGACTCACGACCGTTACCAGGACCTTTAACGTAAGCCTTAACTTTACGGAGACCTAGTTCGAATGCGACCTTAGCACAATCCTCACCTGCCATTTGAGCAGCGTAAGGAGTGTTCTTCTTAGAGCCACGGAATCCCATTTTACCAGCTGATGACCAAGAAATAATCTGACCTTCACTGTTAGCTAGAGATACGATAATATTATTGAAAGAACTATGAACGTGAAGCTGACCAATTGCGTCAACCCTTACGTTTCTTTTTTTAGATGTTGCTTTTGTCTTTGCCATAATTAATTTCCTTTAAAATTACTTAGTAGCCTTTTTCTTATTAGCAACAGTCTTCTTCTTACCCTTACGAGTACGAGCGTTGTTCTTAGTACTCTGACCACGAACAGGAAGACCATTACGATGTCTAACTCCACGATAGCAACCAATATCCATTAGTCGCTTAATGTTCATTTGGATCTCTGAACGAAGTTCACCCTCTACTTTGAACCCAGCGCCGATAATTTCACGGATTTTGGCTGCTTGATCGTCAGTCCAATCGCTGACCTTCAAGTCGCGGCTAACGCCGGCCTTATCCAATATCTTTGCTGAACTACTTCGACCTATACCATAGATATAAGTCAATGCGATTTCGCCACGCTTATTCTGGGGCAAATCTACTCCAACAATTCTTATTGCCATTTTTAAATTGAATAAAAAAATTTAATAATTAGAATTTAATTCTCGCTAAAGAACGTGCAAAGTTAGAAATAAAAATTCATTTAAACCAACTTTTACGATACTTTAACATTAACCCTGACGCAATTTAAACTTAGGGTTTTTCTTGTTGATAACGAACAGACGACCTTTACGACGAACGATCTTACAGTCTGCTGTACGCTTCTTTAATGATGCTCTTGTTTTCATATCTGTATGTATGATGAATTATTTGTATCTGAAAACGATTCTGCCTTTTGTCAAATCATAAGGACTCATCTCTACCTTCACCTTATCACCAGGAAGGATTTTAATATAATGCATACGCATTTTACCAGAGATGTGGGCTATAATCTGAACTCCATTTTCAAGTTCTACACGAAACATTGCATTGGAAAGATTCTCCACGATTGTTCCATCCTGCTCTATAGCGGATTGTTTTGCCATATAATTATTCTACTTAATGATTCTCAATTTCTTCAAACGTTGATAAAATCTCAGCCTGACCTTTACGTATTGCTATAGTATGCTCAAAATGAGCTGCTGGTTTACGATCCCTAGTTATTATACTCCATTTATCAGGAAGCATCCATATCTTACGATCGCCCATAGTAATCATCGGTTCAATAGCTATGCACATCCCTGCCTTTAACATTACTCCATTTCCCTTTGAACCGTAGTTCGGGATCTGGGGTGCCTCATGCATTTCCTTGCCAATGCCATGACCTGTTAATTCTCTGACTACTCCATAACCGCATCCTTCACAATATTTCTGTACAGCCGCACCTATATCACCAACGTGCTTACCTGCCACAGCCTGTTCTATTCCTAGATACAAAGATTTCTTAGTAACTTGCAAAAGTTTACTTACTTCATATGAGATTTCGCCTACAGCAAATGTATAGCAAGAATCTCCATTGTATCCGTCTAAAAGCGTTCCACAATCTATTGATATAATGTCTCCATCTTTTAGAACGACCTTATCGCTTGGTATACCATGTACAACAATGTCGTTAACAGAAGTACAGATTGAAGCTGGATAAGGCTCTCCAAATGGATTGGGAAAGTTCTTAAAGGTAGGTGTTGCACCATGATCCCTTATAAACTCATCCGCAATTTTATCCAATTGGAGAGTCGTGACACCAGGCTTAATATTTCTACCCAATTCAGCCAAAGTAGCACCGACAAGTCGGTTTGCTCGACGCATTAGGTCTATTTCATCTTCAGTCTTCAGAAATATTTTCATTTCTAAGAACCTGATTAATATGCTGAAACGCCACCGTTGTTACGAGTGTGTCCGGAATTCAAAAGTCCGTCATAGTGACGCATCATCAAGTGACTCTCTATTTGCTGGAGTGTATCAATAACAACACCAACTAGAATCAAAAGGGATGTACCACCAAAGAACTGTGAAAACGCCTGCTGAACATCAAGAAGACCAGCAAGAGCAGGCATAACAGCGATAAACGCAATAAACAAAGAACCAGGCAAAGTTATACGAGACATTATGGTGTCAATATACTCAGCCGTATCCTTTCCTGGTTTTATACCAGGGATAAATCCGTTATTGCGTTTCATGTCCTCTGCCATCTGAGTTGGATTCAATGTTATTGCAGTATAAAAATACGTAAACGCTATAATCAAAATAACATAAACGGCATTATACAGTGGACTGTGATTATCCATCAATGAACGAACAACCCATGAGGCATTCTCACTCTGATATTTTACTATCGCCAAAGGAATGAACATCAAAGCCTGAGCAAAGATGATAGGCATCACATTAGCTGCAAATAACTTCAATGGAATGTACTGGCGAGCACCACCATACTGCTTGTTTCCAACAAGACGTTTTGCATACTGTACTGGTATCTTGCGAGTTCCCTGCACCAAAAGAATTGCTGCACAAACAACTGCATAGAGGATAAGAATCTCAGCGATAAACATCACAAGTCCACCACCAGATATGGCAGTAAATCGTGAACTTACCTCCTGGACGAATGCTTGAGGCAAACGCGCCATTATACCGATCATAATGATCAATGAGATTCCATTTCCGACACCCTTATCAGTAATGCGCTCACCAAGCCAAAGGATGAACATACTACCTGCTGCTAAAATGATAGTTGCGGGAATAATAAAGATAGTCCAAGAGATGCCACTAGCCAAAGCCTGACTAGCTTGCACCTTTAGGTTCATTAAGTATGCAGGTGCCTGGAAAACCAATATGGCTATCGTGAGCAGACGAGTATACCAATTTATCTTTTTATGACCGCTCTCACCCTCGCGCTGCATCTTTTGGAAATAAGGTACAGCGACAGCAAGGAGCTGCATAACGATAGAAGCTGAGATGTAGGGCATAATTCCAAGTGCGAAGATTGACGCATTGGAAAATGCACCACCAGAGAACATGTCCAACAGCGACATTAGACCGCCCGCAGTTTGCGACTGAAGAGTTGCTAACTTAGCCGGGTTGATACCTGGAAGTACAACGAACGACCCGAAACGATATATTGCCGTGAAGAGAATGGTTATAAGGAGACGCTGACGCAAATCCTCAACCTTCCAACAGTTCTTTAGTGTCTCAAAAAACTTTTTCATTTACTTAGATTATAGTTGCGTTACCACCTACTGCCTTAATAGCTTCTTCGGCAGTCTTAGAGAATGCATTTGCTTCAACTTCTAGTTTAGCTTTCAACTCACCATTACCAAGAACCTTTACAAGGTGCTTGCCGTTAGTAAGACCGGCTTCTTTAAGTTCCGCAATGCCAATCTTTGTGAGGTTCTTTTCCTCTGCGATTTTCTGTAGAACAGAAAGGTTTACTGCGAAATATTCTTTATGGTTGATATTCTTGAAACCAGCCTTAGGAATACGGCGCTGAAGGGGCATCTGACCACCTTCAAAACCAATCTTTCTCTTATAACCAGAACGAGATTTAGCACCCTTATTACCACGTGTAGAGGTACCACCCAGTCCAGAACCCGTACCACGACCAATACGACGACGTGTATGTGTAGAGCCCTCAGCTGGTGTTAAATTATTTAATTTCATAATCGACTCGATATTAAAAGATTAATTATTCAACTACGTTAACCAGGTGATGAACCTTGCGGATCATACCACGGATACTAGGAACGTCCTCAACTTCAACAACCTGAGAGATCTTATGAAGACCCAGGGCAAGAAGTGTGCGCTTCTGATCAACTGGATAACCGATTTTACTCTTTATCTGCTTGATTTTTATTGTTGCCATTGTTTACTTCTCCTATTAACCGTTAAATACTTTATCCATACTAATGCCACGATTACCTGCTATTGTATAAGCATCACGCATCTGTGACAAAGCGGCGATTGTAGCCTTTACAAGGTTGTGAGGGTTAGATGAGCCTTTAGACTTTGCGATAACATCTGTAACACCAACACTCTCTAGAACAGCACGCATAGCACCTCCAGCCTTTAGACCAGTACCAGCAGCAGCTGGCTTCAAGAGAACCTGAGCACCACCAAATGAAACCTCTATCTCATGAGGAACAGTACCTTTAAGTACAGGAACCTTCACTAGATTTTTCTTTGCAGCCTCTACACCCTTAGCTATAGCAGAAGTAACTTCACCAGCCTTACCTAAGCCCCAGCCGATAACGCCCTTACCATCACCTACAACGACGATAGCAGAGAATGTGAATGTACGACCACCCTTTGTAACCTTAGTTACACGGTTGATAGCAACCAAACGATCTTTCAGTTCTGAGTCACTATTTACTTTTACTTTATTCATTGCCATAATCGTTTAGAATTTTAATCCTCCCTCTCTAGCTGCGTCAGCAAGAGCTTGAACGCGACCATGATAGAGATAGCCATTACGGTCGAAAACTACAGACTCAACACCTGCGGCCTTTGCTTTTTCAGCAACAAGCTCACCAACTTTCTTAGCTTGATCAACCTTAGCCAATTTTTCTAGACCAAGAGATGAAGCTGCAACAAGTGTCTTACCTGTCAAATCATTAATTACCTGAGCGTATATCTGCTTGTTAGAGCGGAAAACACTAAGACGTGGACGCTCAGCTGTTCCGTTTACACTCTTACGAATGCGGAACTTTATCTTAATTCGTCTTTCTACTTTCTTTGTTGTCATAATCGTAAAATCAATTAAAATTACTTAGCTGCAGCTGTCTTACCAGACTTTCTGCGAATAACCTCACCCTGAAACAGGATACCCTTTCCTTTGTAAGGTTCAGGCATACGGAAAGAACGAATTTTTGCACAAATAAGACCCAACAATTGCTTGTCAGTAGACTCAAGTGTAAGAATTGGATTCTGGTTTCTTTCAGACTTAGTCTCAACCTTAACCTCTGTAGGAAGTTCCATAAAGATTGGGTGTGTATAACCAAGTGAAAATTCAATGACATTACCCTGATTTGACACACGGTAACCTACACCTACAAGCTCCAAAACTTTCTTATAAC
This sequence comes from Segatella paludivivens DSM 17968 = JCM 13650, assembly GCF_000373185.1. GTDB lineage: Bacteria > Bacteroidota > Bacteroidia > Bacteroidales > Bacteroidaceae > Prevotella > Prevotella paludivivens. The sequence continues at coordinate 59,251 of NZ_KB890632.1, read as the reverse complement.
CTTCACTTACACCAATAACCATATTGTTAACCAATGAGCGGTAGAGACCATGAAAAGCCTGCTTCTGCTTAACGTTAACTGGGCTATTCTCATCAACTGCGAATGTAATAGTTCCTTCGTTGTTATCTACAATAATAGAAGGATCAATTTTCTGTAAAAGTTCTCCCTTAGGACCTTTAACTGTAATAACGTTGGTTTTCTTATCAAAACTAACAGTAACACCTGCAGGGATACTAATTGGCAATTTACCTATTCTTGACATATAAAATCCTCCAATTAATAAATATAGCAAAGAACTTCACCACCGATCTTAAGATCAGCAGCTTCCTTGTTAGTCATTACACCTTTAGATGTAGATAATATTGCAATACCTAATCCGTTAATTACTCTCGGCATGTCTTTATAACCGGTATACTGACGCAAACCTGGTGTAGACACGCGCTTCAAACTCTTGATTGCGCTCTGCTTTGTTGAAGGGTCGTATTTTAAAGCGACCTTGATTGAACCCTGAGGTCCTTCCTCGATGAACTTGTAGTTCAAGATGTAACCTTTTTCAAAAAGGATCTTTGTAATCTCTTTTTTCAAGTTAGATGCAGGAACCTCAACAACACGATGATGAGCCATAATTGCATTTCTGAGCCTTGTCAGATAATCTGCTATTGGATCTGTCATAAAATATAAATGTTTAATTAATCGGGATACCCCGACAATATTAAAAAAAATTCGGATGAATCATGAAAAAGTGCTAGTGAAAAGGTATATGCCAAAGCATTAATCCTTATCACTAATCACAATGTCATTATCATTACCAGCTAGCCTTCTTAACTCCAGGAATCAAACCAGAAGATGCCATTTCACGGAACTGAATACGAGAAAGACCGAACTGACGGATATATCCTTTAGGACGACCTGTAATCTTGCAACGGTTGTGAAGACGAATTGGATTTGAATTCTTAGGTAAACCCTGCAACTTACGAGCTGCCTCATAAGCTTCTCCAGGATCCTCAGAAGTAGCGATAATCTTTTTAAGAGCTGCGCGCTTTTCAGCGAAACGAGCAACTAGCTTTGCACGCTTGATTTCGCGAGCTTTCATTGATTCTTTTGCCATATTCCTTAATCGTTTTTAACGTTCTTGAATGGAAGACCGAAGGCCTTAAGAAGAGCATAACCTTCTTCATCAGTATTAGCTGATGTTACGAAAGTAATGTTCATACCCTGGATACGGTCAATCTCATCGATATTTATCTCAGGAAAGATAATCTGCTCAGTAATACCCAAAGTGTAGTTACCACGACCATCAAACTTGCTTTCAATACCCTTGAAGTCACGGATACGTGGAAGAGATACGCGTATGAGCTTCTCAAGGAATTCATACATGCGTGCACCACGAAGTGTAACCATAACACCGATAGGCATCTTCTTACGAAGTTTGAAGTTAGCGATATCCTTCTTAGAATATGTAGCTACAGCCTTCTGACCTGTGATAGCAGTAATCTCATTAACCGCAACATCGACAATTTTCTTGTCCTGTGTAGCGTCACCAAGACCTTGATTGATAACAATCTTCTTCAAAACAGGGATCTGCATTGTTGAAGAATAGTTAAACTGCTTTTGAAGTTCAGGAGCTATTGTCTCCTTGTATACTTTCTTTAACTGTGCTGTATCCATTATTTGATTTCCTCCCCTGACTTTTTAGCGATGCGAATCACATTCTTGCCATCATGCTTGATAGCAACACGAGTAGCCTTACCACTCTTAGGATCGATCAGACTGAGATTTGAAATATGAATTGAAGCCTCTTGCTTAATAATACCTCCTTGAGGATTTTTAGCTGAAGGCTTAGTGCTCTTAGACACGAGGTTTACCCCCTCGACGATAGCACGGTTCTTTTCAACCAACACCTTGAGCACCTTACCAGTCTTGCCCTTGTCACCACCGGCAAGAACAACTACTGTGTCGTCTTTCTTTATATGTAACTTACTCATTACTTACTTGTTTTATGATTAATTAAAGAACCTCAGGTGCCAAAGATACGACTTTCATGTTTACTGCACGAAGCTCACGAGCTACAGGGCCGAAGATACGACTACCGCGAAGTTCACCAGCATTATTGAGCAATACACATGCGTTATCATCGAAACGGATATAAGAACCATCAGCACGACGAATTTCCTTCTTTGTGCGTACGATCAAAGCCTTTGATACTGCACCTTTTTTCAAATCGCTAGAAGGTATGACGTTTTGTACAGCAACTACTATAACGTCACCAACACTAGCATAACGACGACCGGTACCACCGAGAACACGGATGCATTTAGCCTCACGTGCGCCGCTGTTATCACATACTGTAAGTTTTGATTCTGCCTGTATCATAATTACTTAGCTTTTTCTACAATTTGTACTAATCTCCATCTCTTTGTCTTAGATAGAGGACGAGTTTCCATAATCTGCACTGTATCACCTACATTTGCTTCATTATTCTCGTCATGAGCATGGTACTTTTTTGTCTTCTGGACAAATTTACCATAAATAGGGTGCTTCTCTTTGAACTTAGAGGCAATAACAATGGTTTTATCCATTTTGTTGCTGACAACAACACCCTGTCTTACTTTTCTTAAATTTCTTGTTTCCATCTGGACCATTATTATTTATTAAGTTCTCTCTGACGAAGTTCTGTTTCAATACGTGCTATGTCACGACGAGCAGCCTTAATCTGTGATGGATTCTCAAGAGGAGCTATTGAATGGTTCAACTTCATTTGATTGAGTTTTGCCTTTGATGTCTCCAACTTTTCTGCCAATCCCTTGACATCAAGTTCTTTTAATTCTTTAATCTTCATAGTTTAAGCGTTTTTATCGAAATCACGTCTAACAACAAACTTTGTCTTGACAGGAAGCTTCTGAGCAGCAAGGCGAAGCGCCTCTTTAGCGATATCAAAAGAAACTCCCTCTACTTCAAAGAGGATACGTCCCGGTGTTACTGGTGCAACCCATCCAGCAGGATCACCCTTACCTTTACCCATACGGACATCAGCAGGTTTACGAGTGATTGGTTTATCAGGGAAGATTCTTATCCAAACCTGTCCCTGACGATTCATATAGCGGTTTACAGCTACACGAGCTGCCTCTATCTGACGACTATTAATCCATTTTGACTCAAGAGTCTTGATGCCAAACGAACCAAAAGCCAATTGTGTACCTCTGTGCGCGTTACCTTTATTACCGCGACCATCTTGAGGTCTTCTATATTTTACTCTTTTTGGCTGTAACATGATAGCTTCTACTTTTAACGGTTATTGTTTCTCTTACGATTACCGCCGCGACCATTACGGCCACCATTAGAACGGCCACCATTTTGCTTCTCCTGAGTAAAGTTAGGTGTTAAGTCACGCTTGCCATAAACTTCTCCACGGCAAATCCAAACCTTAATACCCAGAAGACCAACCTTAGTGAGGGCTTCTGCCTGACAGTAATCGATGTCTGCGCGGAAAGTGTGCAATGGGGTACGACCCTCTTTGAACATTTCCTTACGAGCCATTTCAGCTCCGTTCAGACGACCTGTAATTTGAACCTTTATACCTTCTGCTCCTGCGCGCATTGTATTTTGAACAGCCATTTTAATTGCACGACGGTAAGATATCTTACCTTCAACCTGGCGTGCTATGCTGTTACCAACTATGTTTGCATCAAGCTCTGGTCTCTTAACTTCAAAGATGTTAATTTGAATATCCTTATTATAGAGTTTCTTCAACTCTTCCTTAAGTTTATCAACATCCTGACCACCTTTACCAATGACGATACCCGGACGGGCTGTACAAATAGTGATGGTGACGAGTTTCAGTGTACGCTCGATGACAATGCGAGAAACACTAGCCTTAGCTAGGCGCTCATTAAGATACTTGCGGATTTTGCGATCCTCAACGAGGCTATCTCCGAAGTTCTTGCCACCAAACCAATTTGAATCCCAACCACGGATAATACCAAGTCGGTTGCTTATTGGATTAACTTTCTGTCCCATTCTATTAATTATTTATCGTCGTTAGTTTTGGCTTCTACAAACAAAGTGACGTGATTAGAACGCTTACGAATTCTAAAACCACGACCCTGTGGTGCAGGTCTCATACGTTTCATAGTAACACCTCCGTCAACGAAGACCTTACTAATATAAAGTTCACCATCTTCAGCCTTGCGGTCATTTTTATTCTCCCAGTTAGCAATTGCTGAGCGTAACAGCTTCTCAACGTCTGCAGCAGCCTGTTTCTTAGAGAACTTAAGTACTCCGAGAGCGCGGTTAACTTCCATACCACGAATCATGTCTACAACGTAGCGCATTTTACGTGGAGAAGAAGGAACGCCTTTGAGCTTAGCGAAGTACAAATTTTTGCGAGCTTCCTTTAATTTTTCAGCTGCGATATGTTTTCTTGCTCCCATTATTTATTCTAATTTGTTAAATGGTTTAAACCCGCTTACTTTCTATTGTTACCAGAGTGTCCGCCGAAACGACGTGTTGGTGCAAACTCTCCGAGCTTGTGACCAACCATGTTCTCAGTAATGTAAACAGGGATAAATTTGTTTCCGTTATGAACTGCAACAGTGTGTCCCACAAAATCAGGGGAAATCATTGATGCTCTAGCCCATGTTTTAACAACACTCGCCTTACCGCTCTCGTTCATAGCGAGAACCTTCTTTTCGAGTGATACGTTTATGTATGGACCTTTTTTTAATGAACGACTCATAATTTACTCTTTATTTTTTGTTAGCTCTTTCGATAATATACTTGTTTGAAAGCTTCTTCGGTGCACGAGTCTTAAGACCCTTTGCGTAAAGACCCTTACGAGAACGTGGATGACCACCACTCTGACGACCTTCACCACCACCCATTGGGTGATCAACAGGGTTCATAACAACGCCACGGTTATGTGGGCGACGACCCAACCAACGAGAGCGACCAGCCTTACCAGACTGTTCCAATGCGTGGTCAGAATTACCAACACTACCAATAGTAGCTTTACAAGCACTCAAAATCTGGCGTGTTTCACCAGAAGGGAGCTTAATAACACAATAACTGCCCTCACGAGAAGTCAACTGAGCAAAATTACCAGCCGAACGAACTAACAACGCACCCTGTCCTGGACGTAATTCAATGTTATGAATTACTGTACCAACAGGAATGTTAGCAAGAGGAAGAGTATTACCAATTTCAGGAGCAGCATCTGCGCCAGACATCAGAGTAGTACCTACCTGCAGTCCATTAGGAGCAATAATGTAACGTTTTTCACCATCTGCGTAATAAAGAAGAGCAATACGAGCTGATCTGTTTGGATCATACTCAATTGTCTTAACTACAGCAGGAACACCATCTTTCTCACGTTTAAAGTCTATCAGACGAAACTTCTGCTTATGACCACCACCAATATAGCGAACGGTCATTTTACCAGTGTTGTTTCGACCACCAGTTGAGCGTTTGCCGTAAACGAGAGACTTCTCTGGCACGGATGCAGTAATATCCTCGAACGTGCCAATAACTTTGTGTCTTTGTCCCGGTGTAACCGGGTTTAATTTACGTACTGCCATTTTTTATTTAAATATTGCTGTAAAAATCAATTGTATCGCCATCCTTTACAGTGACGATTGCTTTTTTGAACGCATTCTTCTGACCCTTAACGAGTCCAGCCTTTGTAAAGCGGCTAGAACGCTTTCCGGCGTAACGAAGAGTGTTCACATCTACTACTGTAACATTATACAGACCTTCGACCTCTTTCTTAATTTGGAGTTTATTAGCCTCAGGTCGAACGATGAAGCCATAACGGCTAGCGTTCTTCTCCGTGATATTGGTCTGCTTTTCAGTAACCAATGGTTTTATAATAAATGCCATATTCTAATTTCTCCTTTTTTACTTTGTTAAGATACCGTCGATAGCCTTTAGTGAGCTTTCTGTTATAACCAAGACTTCAGCATTCAAAACTTTATACGAATTGAGCGTTGAAGCAGTCATTACATCAGCACGCTTTAAGTTACGAGCAGACAAATATACGTTTTTATTAACTTCTGGCAAAACAACAAGTGCCTTCTTGCCATCAACTTTAAGATTTTTAGCAAAATTTACAAAATCTTTAGTTTTTGGAGCTTCAAAGTTGAAGTCTTCAACTACAACTATAGCACTTTCCTGAGCCTTATATGAGAGTGCAGACTTACGAGCAAGAACTTTTACTTTCTTGTTTAATTTAAAGTCATAATTACGTGGTTTTGGACCGAAAACACGACCACCACCAACAAGAATTGGTGAATTGATATCACCACGACGAGCACCGCCGCCACCTTTTTGACGACCAAGTTTGCGAGTAGAACCACTTATTTCACTTCTTTCCTTAGATTTAGCAGTACCCTGACGCTGTTGTGCAAGATATTGTTTTACATCAAGATAAAGAACGTGATCGTTAGGTTCAATTCCGAAGATAGCCTCATTAAGAGTTACCTTTCTTCCGGTCTCCTGACCATTTATATTTAAAACGCTAACTTCCATTACTTATTGATTAAAACGGTTGAACCATTACATCCAGCAACTGAACCCTTAACAAGAAGGAGATTATGCTCTGGAATTACCTTTAACACCTGGAGATTCTGAGTAGTAACACGGTCACCACCCATTTGACCACCCATGCGCATGCCCTTAAACACCTTTGCAGGATAAGAACAAGCACCAATAGATCCCGGTTTACGAGCTCGGTCATCCTGACCGTGGGTACTTTGACCTACACCAGCAAAACCGTGGCGCTTAACAACACCCTGGAAACCTTTACCTTTAGAGGTACCAACGATGTCTACAAACTTAGCATCAGCGAAAAGTTCAACAGTAATAGTATCGCCGAGGTTATGCTCCTCGTCAAACTTGAACTCGGCCAAGTGCTTCTTTGGTGTTGTGCCAGCTTTCTTAAAGGCTCCCATCATTGGCTTAGAAGTACGATTCTCCTTAGCCTCTCCGTAACCTAATTGAACAGCTTTGTAACCATCAGTCTCTTCTGTTTTGATCTGAGTTACAACACAAGGACCAGCTTCGATAACAGTGCACGGTACATTCTTACCGTCGGCGCTGAAAACGGATGTCATTCCGATTTTTTTTCCAATTAATCCTGGCATTTCAATAAAAATTTAAAAGATTAATACTAAACTTAATAAAATTAGACCTTAATTTCAACTTCTACGCCTGATGGCAAATCAAGTTTCATCAAAGCATCAACAGTTTTTGCTGTAGAACTATAGATATCAATAAGACGCTTGAAATCTGAGAGCTGGAACTGCTCACGAGCTTTCTTATTAACGAAAGTACTACGGTTCACTGTGTAGATACGCTTGTGAGTTGGCAATGGAATAGGACCGCTAACAATAGCGCCTGTAGCCTTAACAGCCTTCACAATCTTTTCAGCTGACTTATCAACCAACATGTGGTCATAAGACTTCAGCTTAATTCTAATTTTCTGACTCATTGTTTAATTTAATTATAAATGTATTAATAAAGAAGTAAGAAGATTGTCGCTTAAGAGTCATTCGCTAAGCGACTCTCCCCTGACTTTAATATTCTTTACAGTAGTTCTGAGTGTCCATGAGCTTCCTCTAGGACAGCCTTAGCTATTGTTGTAGATACAGGTGCGTGATGATCGTACTCCATTGAAGAAGTAGCGCGACCTGAAGTGATTGTACGCAAAGCTGTTACATAGCCGAACATTTCTGCCAATGGAACCATAGCCTTAACAATACGTGCACCACTACGAGCCTCTTCCATACCCTGAACGAGACCACGACGCTTATTCAAGTCACCGATAACATCACCCATGTTCTCTTCAGGAGTAACAACCTCAACCTTCATGATTGGTTCCATAAGAACAGGACCAGCCTTAGGGCAAAGAACTTTAAATGCCTGATGAGCTACTAGTTCAAAAGACAACTGATCAGAGTCAACTGGGTGGAAGCTACCATCAGAAAGAGTAACCTTAAGACCAGTCATAGGGAAACCTCCAAGAACACCATTAGACAAACAATCAGCAAAACCTTTCTGTACAGATGGTATGAATTCCTTAGGAACATTACCACCCTTTACAGCATTAACGAATTGTAAATCGCCTTCCTTATAATCATCGTCCTTAGGACCAATAGTAACATCGATACAAGCGAACTTACCACGACCACCAGACTGTTTCTTATAAGTTTCACGGCTTTGTGCTGTGCGAGTAATAGCCTCCTTATAATTAACCTGTGGCTTACCCTGATTACATTCAACCTTGAACTCGCGCTTAAGACGGTCAATAATGATATCAAGGTGAAGTTCACCCATACCAGAAATGATAGTCTGACCGCTCTGTTCATCAGTACGAACTGTAAATGTTGGATCCTCTTCTGCAAGTTTAGCAAGACCAGTATCCATCTTAGCGACATCAGCCTGGCTCTTTGGTTCAACAGCAACAGAGATTACAGTATCAGGGAATGTCATTGACTCAAGAACGATAGGATGATCCTCATCGCAAAGAGTATCACCAGTACGAATATCCTTAAAACCTACACCTGCGCCGATATCACCAGCGTCAATAGACTCCATTGGAATTTCCTGCTTTGAGTTCATCTGGAACAAACGGCTGATGCGCTCACGCTTACCAGAACGAGGATTGTATACATATGAACCTGCAGCAATTTTACCTGAATATACACGGAAGAAAACTAGACGTCCCATAAATGGGTCGGTAGCAATCTTAAATGCAAGAGCTGATGTTGGCTCTTCTTCTGTTGGCTTACGACCCTCTTCCTCATCAGTATCAGGATTAGTACCAAGAATAGCTTCTGTATCAAGTGGAGAAGGCAAAAATGCACAAATATAATCAAGAAGTGGCTGTACGCCCTTGTTCTTATATGAAGAACCAAGAAGCATAGGAGTTAGTTCCATAGAGATAGTACCCTTACGGATAGCAGCAATCAACTTATCTGTTGGAACGTCTTTACCGTCAAGGTAAAGTTCCATAACATCATCATCAAAATTAGCTGCATTCTCTATCATCTTATCATGCCATTCAGTAGCTTCGTCAAGAAGTTCTGCAGGTATATCTTCTACATCATACTCAGCACCCATTGTCTCGTCATGCCAAAGAATAGCCTTCATGGTGATAAGATCTACAACACCTTTGAAGTTCTCTTCAGCACCGATAGGAATCTGAATTGGGCAAGGGTTTGCGCCAAGAACAGTTTTCATCTGGCGAACAGTTTCATAGAAATCTGCACCAGAACGGTCCATTTTATTAACATAACCGATACGAGGAACGTTGTATTTGTCAGCCTGACGCCAAACAGTCTCTGACTGAGGTTGAACACCATCAGCAGCAGAATATGTAGCAACAGCACCGTCAAGTACACGAAGAGAACGTTCTACCTCAGCGGTAAAGTCAACGTGTCCTGGAGTATCAATCAAGTTAATCTTGTATGAGTTATTTTCGTAATTCCAGTTACAAGTGGTAGCCGCAGAAGTAATAGTTATACCACGCTCCTGCTCCTGAGCCATCCAGTCCATTGTAGCCGCACCATCATGAACCTCACCAATTTTATGAGTTTTACCAGTGTAAAACAAGATACGTTCAGACGTTGTCGTCTTACCCGCATCAATGTGAGCCATAATACCGATGTTACGAGTTAAATGTAAATCGCGATTTGCCATTTTCTTTTTACCTTTATATGATTAGAATCTGAAATGAGCGAATGCACGGTTAGCCTCAGCCATACGATGCATATCTTCCTTACGCTTAAATGCGCCACCCTGATTGTTATAAGCGTCCATGATTTCGGCAGCTAGCTTCTCAGCCATTGACTTACCACCACGCTTACGTGCAAACTGGATTAGGTTCTTCATTGAAATACTTTCCTTACGGTCAGGGCGTATTTCTGTTGGTACCTGGAATGTAGCACCACCAATACGGCGGCTTTTTACCTCAACCTGAGGAGTGATGTTATCAAGAGCCTGCTTCCATATTTCAAGAGCTGGTTTCTCTTCTTTTGCCATCTTATCCTTTACAGTATCAAGAGCCTTGTAAAAGATTTCATAAGATGTATTCTTCTTACCATCATACATCAAATGATTAACGAACTTTGAGACCTTTTGGTCATTGTAAACTGGATCCGGAAGGATCACGCGTTTCTTTGGTTTTGCTTTTCTCATTTTGTTTGAAAAATAAATTCTGCATGGGGCTGTTTCTTACTGTCCTTCAATGTTCGCTCCCGAACATTTACTCAACCTGTTATTAACAATATCTCCAGCAAAACGGATAAAAATTTCTTTAATTTCAGAATTACTTCTTAGCTGCCTTTGGACGTTTAGCACCATACTTAGAACGACGCTGAGTACGATTAGCAACACCTGCGGTATCAAGAGTACCACGAACGATGTGATAACGTACACCTGGAAGGTCCTTTACACGACCACCACGTACAAGAACGATTGAGTGCTCCTGAAGGTTATGTCCTTCTCCTGGAATGTAAGAGTTCACTTCCTTCTGGTTTGTCAAACGTACACGTGCAACCTTACGCATTGCTGAATTAGGCTTCTTAGGTGTTGTGGTGTAAACACGAACACAAACACCGCGGCGCTGAGGGCAGTTGTCCAAAGCTGGTGACTTGCTCTTGTCAACAATCACCTTTCTGCCTTTTCTTACTAACTGTGAAATAGTAGGCATAATTTTACTTTTTTAATTTATATATTTATTTTATTATTGTCACTTAATACGAAATCAGGCATCAAAACATGCCCATTTCGGGCTGCAAAGGTACGAACAAAACTTTGAATTACCTAATTATAAAGAATGCGAAAAGTCTATATCTTACTGAAATTAGCAAGATATAGACTTTATTAACATTTATTTTAGAAATGAAATAAATCTATGACTCTTTTTTAGGTAAATCAAACGGAGCGATAATACCAGAGTGCTGTTCTGGTATAACAATTTTACCAAATTGCTGTTCGTACTTATACACATTTTCCTGCAAAGCCTGAAGTAAACGCTTAGCATGCTCTGGAGCCATTATTACACGAGCATTTATCTCTGGCTTTGGTAGACCTGGTAGTATACTGGCAAAGTCAAGAACAAAGTCTGAACTTGAATGTGTTATTAGCGCAAGATTGGCATAAACACCCTTTGCAACATCTGGTTTTAATTCTATCTGTAATCCCTGATTTTTATTATCTTCCATAACTATTAATAATCGAAAGGTTTATTATATATACAAAGGTACGGAAAAACTTTCGCACACACAAGAAAACAAACAAAATTATTAACTACTTATTTGCATTAGTATAATACTATTTCTAGTTTGGGGAATGATAATTTTTTACTTAAGTATTTATATTGCCACATCAAAAAGCAATGTTTAAGATAATATATCTAAAGGAATAAAATACAAAACATATATTATCTGTGACAAAAGAATAAGTATCATACAGATAATATAAATGGTATAGTTCATACTTCATATCATTCATGTCCAATTGAATATAAAATTACGATGGAAATATGTGTGCCCTATAAAATTAACTAGAGTGTCCACTGAAAGTAGATTAGCTTATAACGTAGCAAATGATAAAATAAATGTTTAGAGCTTAGATTTTTCGGTAATGATTTAAATTTCGCACATTTGGGTAGCTTACCTATTTTTTGTGTGTTTTAAGCGAAGCAATAATAACCTTATATAATAAAAAGAGTAGGCAACAATAAATGCTGCCTACTCTAGTATATTAATCCATATCGTTATTATTCTGTAACTACCCCGTGTTCAGCGAAGTCAAGAACATTTTTACGATTAGCTTGCATACGTTCATACTCTTCTTTTGAACCGACAACAAGTTTATCCCATTGACGAAGTCCAGTACCAGCAGGTATCAAATGTCCACAAATAACATTTTCCTTCATACCTTCAAGCTTATCCTGCTTACCACGAATGGCAGCCTCATTAAGGACCTTTGTTGTTTCCTGGAAAGAAGCGGCACTCATAAAACTCTTAGTTGCAAGAGCGGCACGAGTAATACCTTGCAGAATCTGAGTAGATGTTGCAGGGACAGCATCACGCACCTGAACGAGTTTGAGATCGCGACGTTTCAGAGAAGAGTTCTCATCACGCAATTTACGTGCAGTAACAATCTGACCTGGTTTCATAACATCAGAATCACCAGCATCCATGACAACCTTCTTGCCCCAAATACGATCATTCTCTTCTGCGAAATCCAACTTATCAGCCAATTCCTGCTCCAAGAATGAGGTATCACCTGGATCATCGATACGAACCTTACGCATCATCTGACGAACGATAATTTCAAAGTGCTTATCATTAATCTTAACACCCTGTAGACGATAAACGTCCTGAACCTCATTCACAATATATTCCTGCACAGAAGTAGGACCCTTAATTGCAAGGATATCACCAGGAGTGATAACACCATCAGAAAGAGGTGTACCAGCACGAACAGCATCATGTTCCTGAACAAGAATCTGCTTAGACAATGATACTAGATATTTCTTTTGATCACCAGTCTTTGAAGTTACGATTATCTCGCGGTTACCTCTCTTAACCTTACCCATTGTTACTTCACCATCAATTTCAGAAACGACAGCTGGGTTAGAAGGATTACGAGCCTCAAACAACTCTGTTACACGAGGCAGACCACCAGTGATATCACCAGCACCACCAACTGCACGTGGAATCTTAACGATAGTCTCACCAGTACTAACTGTTGCACCATCTTCAATAACAACGTGACCACCTACAGGGAAGTTATATGTACCAATAACATTACCGTCTGCATCAAGAATATCACATGTAGGAACCTTTGAACGGTCCTTAGAATCAGTAATAATCTTTTCTGTCAAACCGGTTGTATCATCGGTTTCGGCATGGAAGGTAATACCCTCGATAACATCATTGAATCTCAATGTACCTGCATACTCAGTAACGATAACGGCATTGAATGGGTCCCATTTTGCAATTAGATCACCCTTCTTTACCAAGTCACCCTGACCGAAATAAAGTGAAGAACCGTAAGGAACATTAAGAGTACTTAGTACTATATTTGTGTTTGGATCGATGAAACGAATCTCAGCAAGACGGCTTACAACCATTTTGCAATCCTTATCGTCCTCGTTCTTAAATGGAACAGTACGAATTTCATCAAATTCTACCTTACAATCATTCTTAGCCACGATACTTGCATTTGCAGCTGCGTTACCAGCAACACCACCAGCGTGGAAAGTACGAAGTGTAAGCTGTGTACCAGGTTCACCAATAGCCTGAGCAGCGATAACACCGACAGCCTCACCTAACTGAACCATTCTTGCAGTAGCAAGGTTACGTCCATAACACTTCATACATACACCATGCTTGCTTTCACAAGTAAGAACTGAACGGATTTCAACCATTTCAATTGGAGACTCGTCAATGATTTTAGCTTTAGCCTCATTGATTTCCTCACCAGCATGAACTATAATTTCGCCAGTTGTAGGAAGAACAATATCATGAACAGAAACACGTCCAAGAATACGTTCATATAATGTAGAGATAATTTCGTCACCATTCTTTAGAGCACGACACTCAAGACCACGAAGTGTACCACAATCTTCCTCTGTGATAATAACATCATGAGAGACGTCAACAAGACGACGAGTCAGGTATCCAGCATCGGCTGTCTTCATAGCAGTATCAGCAAGACCCTTACGAGCACCATGTGAAGAGATGAAGTATTCCAACACAGACATACCTTCCTTAAAGTTAGAAAGAATTGGGTTTTCAATAATCTGCTGTCCTTCAGCACCAGCCTTTTGAGGCTTTGCCATAAGACCACGCATACCTGAAAGCTGCTTAATCTGGTCTTTAGAACCACGGGCTCCAGAATCAAGCATCATATATACAGCATTGAATCCCTGATCAGCTTCGGTCATCTCTTTCATCAAGACATTACCAAGGTCATTATTAACGTGAGTCCATGCATCAATTACCTGATTATAACGCTCAGTATCAGTGATGAAACCCATTTCATAGTTTGCCTTTATCTGATCAACTTCTTCCTGACCTTTGCCTACAATGTCTGCCTTTTCCTCTGGTATGATAATATCATCCAAGTTAAATGAAAGACCAGCAACATAAGACATGCGGTAACCCAAGTTCTTGATTCCATCAAGGAAAGAACAAGCACGAGCCATACCAACAGCCTTGATAACATCAGAAATGATGCCACGAAGTGTTTTCTTTGAAATGATATCATTAAAGAAACCTACTTCATCAGGAATAATCTGGTTTACGATAACACGTCCTACAGTTGTTTCAACCATATGACGAACTGGTTTGCCATCAACAACATCATCAACTATACACTTTACACGTGCATGTAGTTCACAACGTCCCTCGTTGTTGGCAATCATAGCCTCCTCTGGTCCGTAGAAATTAAGTCCCTCACCCTTAGCACCAGGACGCACCTTTGTAATGTAATACAAACCAAGCACCATATCCTGTGAAGGTACTGTAATAGGCGCACCATTTGCAGGATTCAGAATATTATGGCTTTGCAGCATAAGAATCTGTGCCTCAAGTACAGCCTCATTACTTAATGGAAGATGGACAGCCATCTGGTCACCATCAAAGTCAGCGTTGAAAGCAGTACATGCAAGTGGATGAAGCTGGATAGCTTTACCTTCTATAAGTTTTGGCTGGAAAGCCTGAATACCAAGACGGTGAAGTGTCGGCGCACGGTTAAGCATTACAGGGTGTCCCTTCATTACATTTTCAAGGATATCCCAGATAACCGGTTCACGGCGATCAACAATCTTCTTTGCACTCTTAACAGTCTTTACTATACCACGCTCAATAAGCTTACGTATAATAAACGGCTTATATAGTTCGGCTGCCATTAATTTTGGAAGACCGCACTCACCCATTTTCAATTCAGGACCTACAACAATTACAGAACGTGCAGAATAGTCAACACGCTTACCAAGCAAGTTCTGACGGAAACGTCCCTGTTTACCTTTCAGTGAATCAGAAAGAGACTTCAAAGGACGATTACTTTCACTCTTAACAGCTGAAGACTTACGTGAGTTGTCAAACAAAGAATCGACAGCTTCCTGAAGCATACGTTTCTCATTACGCAAGATAACCTCAGGAGCCTTAATTTCCATAAGTCTCTTAAGACGATTGTTACGTATAATAACACGACGATATAAGTCGTTAAGGTCAGATGTAGCAAATCTACCACCATCAAGTGGTACAAGTGGACGCAACTCAGGAGGAGTTACAGGGATAATCTTCATTATCATCCACTCTGGTTTATTGAATTCCCTTGATGCACGGAATGCCTCAACAACCTGTAGACGCTTCAAAGCCTCTGTCTTACGCTGCTGGCTACCATCATTGTTAGCACGGTCACGCAATTCATAGCTCAAGCCGTCAAGGTCAATATTTACTAACAAATCATAAATTGCTTCAGCACCCATTTTAGCGATAAACTTATTAGGGTCGCTGTCATCAAGATATTCATTGTTAGGATCTATTTTATTGTCAAGGATATCAAGATATTCATCCTCAGAAAGGAGATCCATCTTGTGAGAACCGTTAAGTTCCAAACCATCAGCATCCTTCTTTCCCTCCATAGCACCTGCCTTGATAACGATATACTTTTCGTAGTATACCACAGCATCAAGTTTCTTTGTAGGAAGTCCCAACAGATAACCTATCTTGTTAGGTAAAGAGCGGAAATACCAGATATGAGCAACTGGGACAACGAGTTCGATATGTCCTGAACGTTCACGACGAACCTTTTTCTCAGTTACCTCTACACCGCATCGATCACATACTATACCTTTATAACGAATACGCTTGTACTTACCGCAGGCACATTCATAATCACGGGTAGGACCGAAAATGCGCTCACAGAATAGACCGTCACGTTCAGGCTTATATGTGCGATAATTAATGGTTTCAGGTTTTGTAACCTCGCCATACGAATTTTCCAAGATCTCCTCCGGAGAAGCAAGACCTATAGTAATCTTCGTAAAATTATTTTTAACTTTTGTATCTTTCTTAAAAGCCATATTTATCTTTTGATTAGGGTGTTCACATTAATCGAGTTTGATACTTAAACCAAGACCACGGAGTTCGTGCAGCAACACGTTCAGTGACTCTGGAATACCAGGAGTTGGCATAGGATCTCCCTTGACAATTGCCTCATAAGCCTTGCTACGACCAACAGTGTCGTCAGACTTAAGAGTAAGGATTTCCTGAAGAACATGGCTAGCACCAAATGCCTCAATAGCCCAAACCTCCATTTCACCAAAACGCTGACCTCCGAACTGAGCCTTACCACCAAGTGGTTGCTGAGTAATAAGAGAGTAAGGACCGATAGAACGAGCATGCATCTTATCCTCAACCATGTGTCCGAGTTTCAAGAAGTAAGTTACACCAACAGTTGCAGGCTGGTCAAACTTCTCACCAGTTTCACCGTCATAAAGATATGTAGAACATAGATTTGGCAGTCCAGCCTTATCTGTCCATTCCTTCAAGTCGGCAAGTTTAGCACCATCAAAGATAGGGGTAGCAAATTTACATCCCAACTTTTGTCCAGCAGCACCAAGAATAGCCTCGAATATCTGTCCCAAGTTCATACGAGAAGGCACACCCATTGGGTTAAGTACCAAGTCAACAGGACGTCCGTCAGCCATAAATGGCATATCCTCTGTACGCACGACCTTAGAAACGATACCCTTGTTACCGTGTCGACCGGCAAGTTTATCACCAACCTGAATCTTACGTTTCTTAGCTACATAAACCTTTGCCATCTGAAGAATACCAGAAGGAAGTTCATCACCAATAGATATAGCGAACTTCTTACGTTTCATCTCTGCATCAAGAAGTTTATACTTACGTATATAGTTCATGATAAGCATCTGAATCAAGCCATTAGTATGTTCGTCTTCTGTCCAGTTATTACTTTGAATTCCATCATACTCAAGGTTTTTAAGTGCAGTCTTAGTGAACTTACTACCCTTTGTGATGATTTCAGCATCAGTATAATCTTTAACACCCTGACAAATCTCACCTTCAGTAAGAGTCATCAATTTGTCTACTAAGATATCTTTCAAGTCATCATTCTTTGCCTCATACTCTTCATCAATCTTTGCAAGGATTACCTTATCCAGCTTCTTTGACTCACGAGTCTTTATAGCGCGAGAGAACAACTTTTTATCAATAACAACACCGCTCAATGAAGGATTAGCTTTCAATGAAGAATCCTTAACATCACCAGCCTTGTCACCGAAAATAGCACGAAGTAACTTCTCTTCTGGAGAAGGATCACTCTCACCCTTAGGTGAAATCTTGCCGATAAGGATATCGCCTGGCTCAACACGAGCACCAACACGAATTACACCATTATCATCAAGATCCTTTGTAGCTTCTTCGCTTACATTTGGAATATCAGAAGTGAATTCCTCAACACCACGCTTTGTCTCACGTACGTCAAGAGAGTATTCATCTACATGTACAGATGTCAACACATCATCACGAACCATACGCTCAGAGACAACAACAGCATCCTCATAGTTATATCCCTTCCAAGGAATATAAGCAACAAGCAAGTTGCGACCTAGTGCTAATTCACCATTTTCTGTAGCATAACCTTCTGTAAGAATATCACCAGCCTTAACACGCTGTCCCTTACTACAAATAGGACGAAGGTCGATAGTCATATTCTGGTTAGTACGGCGGAACTTAGGAATACGATATTCCTTAAGAACAGGCTCGAAACTAACAAATTCTTCTTCTTCAGTACGATCGTAAAGAATACGAATAGTTGTTGCGTCTACATATTCAATAACACCATCACCTTCAGCAGTAATCATTGTACGTGAATCTTCGCAAACCTGCTTTTCAAGACCTGTACCTACGATTGGAGCATCATTATGAATAAGTGGAACTGCCTGACGCATCATATTACAACCCATCAGCGCACGGTGACCATCATCATGCTCCAAGAATGGAATAAGTGATGCAGAAACAGAAGCTATCTGCTGTGGAGAAACATCAACCAAGTCAACCTGATCAGGTGAAACAACAGGGTAGTCAGCATCCTGACGACACTTAACAGTATCCTTAATAAATGTACCCTCAACAGTTAGAGGAGCATTACCCTGACCGATAATTTTCTCTTCCTCTTCCTCAGCTGTAAGATAAATCACATCTTCGTTCTTCATATCAACCTTAGCGTCTGTAACTGTTCGATAAGGAGTGATAATAAATCCAAGATCGTTTATCTTAGCATATATACATAATGAAGAAATAAGTCCAATGTTTGGTCCTTCAGGACTCTCAATAGGACAAAGACGACCATAGTGAGTATAGTGCACATCACGAACCTCAAATCCGGCGCGTTCACGAGAAAGACCGCCAGGACCTAAGGCTGACAAACGACGCTTGTGAGTAACCTCAGCAAGTGGGTTAGTCTGGTCCATGAACTGACTTAGAGGGTTAGTTCCAAAGAAAGAATTTATTACGCTTGATATTGTCTTAGCGTTAATCAAATCAGTAGGAGTGAACACCTCGTTGTCGCGTACATTCATACGCTCACGGATTGTGCGACTCATACGTGCAAGACCAATAGCAAACTGATTAGCCAATTGTTCACCAACTGTGCGTACACGGCGGTTACTCAAGTGGTCAATATCATCAACAGTTGCGTTAGAATTAACCAACTGAATAAGATACTTAATAATCTCAATAATATCATCCTTGGTCAAAACACGTGTATCCATGTCTGTAGTAAGACCAAGTTTTTTGTTGATTCGGTAGCGACCTACCTCACCAAGATCATAACGCTTATCAGAGAAGAACAAGTTCTGGAATACTTCACGAGCACTTGCATCATCAGCTGGATCAGCATTACGCAACTGGCGGTAGATATAATTAACAGCCTCTTTTTCAGAGTTGCTAGGATCCTTTGCTAATGTATTAAAGATGATAGTATACTTATTAGCAGCCTCCTCATCCTTGTGAAGCAAGATAGAAGAAGCACCGCTCTCAAGAATTTCATCAATATTATCCTCAGTAAGTTCTGTCTCACGCTCCATGATAACCTCATTGCGCTCAATAGAAACAACCTCACCCGTATCCTCATCAACGAAGTCCTCGTTCCAACTCTTCAAGACACGAGCCGCAAGTTTGCGACCGATAGCTGCCTTGATATTTTTCTTGTTAACTTTAACTTCCTCTGC
Source organism: Segatella paludivivens DSM 17968 = JCM 13650 (assembly GCF_000373185.1). Classification (GTDB taxonomy): domain Bacteria; phylum Bacteroidota; class Bacteroidia; order Bacteroidales; family Bacteroidaceae; genus Prevotella; species Prevotella paludivivens. Next base: position 39,978 of record NZ_KB890632.1, on the reverse strand, counting down.
AAGATCAAATATTTTCAGAATATCCTTATCCTGCTCATATCCCATCGCACGGAGAAGAGTTGTAACAGGTAATTTCTTCTTACGGTCAATATAAGCATACATGACATTATTAATGTCAGTAGCGAATTCAATCCAAGAACCCTTAAATGGGATAATGCGGGCACTATAAAGGACAGTACCGTTAGCATGCACACCCTGACCAAAGAAAACACCTGGAGAACGATGTAACTGTGAAACTACAACACGCTCAGCACCATTGATTACAAAAGTACCGTTCTGTGTCATATATGGAATAGTACCCAAGAATACATCTTGAATAAAAGTACCAAAATCCTCATGATCAGGATCAGTACAGTACAGTTTCATCTTAGCCTTCAAAGGTACACTATATGTAAGACCACGCTCAAGACACTCATCAATAGAATATCTAGGCGGATCAATAAAGTAATCCAAGAACTCAAGAACGAAATTATTACGCGTGTCGGTTATAGGGAAGTTTTCAGCGAAAACTTTATATAGACCGTCATTCTTGCGTTCCTCAGGCGGAGTGTCCAACTGTAAGAAGTCGCGGAAAGACTTCAACTGCACATCGAGAAAATCCGGATATGGTAGCGGATTATGCACGCTGGCAAAATTTACTCTGTTATCAACAACTTTTGTCATAAAGTAATATTTAATTGGCCCTACCGGGCTATAAGCTTTATCAGCCTAATAAGGCTAATTATGTATAAAAGACACAAAAAGGTTAGGACCAACCTACTTGGAAGATCCTAACCGTATTTCTAATGAAAGATGTAATTCTGAATTACTTCAGCTCTACCTTAGCACCAGCCTCTTCGATAACCTTCTTAAGGTTCTCAGCCTCGTCCTTAGCAACGCCTTCCTTAACAGTAGCAGGAGCACCGTCTACGATGTCCTTAGCTTCCTTAAGACCTAGGCCACAAGCTTCTTTAACAGCCTTTACAACCTGGAGCTTTGTAGCGCCTACCTCAACGAGAACTACGTCGAAAGAAGACTTCTCCTCAGCTGCAGCTGCACCAGCAGCAGGACCAGCAGCTACAGCAACAGCTGCTGCAGCAGGCTCAATACCATACTCGTCCTTAAGGACTGTTGCCAACTCATTTACTTCTTTAACAGTAAGATTTACTAATTCTTCTGCAATAGCTTTAACGTCTGCCATTTTATTCTAAATTTTAATTGTTCTTGTTAAAAATAATATTTTTGACTCTAATAATTGAATATATGTTCAATCAGAATTATTCAGGACGCTCACCTAAAGTCGTAAGCACACCATGGATGGTGTTTGCGCCTGATTGAAGAGCTGAAACAACGTTCTTTGCAGGAGACTGCAACAGAGAGATAATCTCTGCGATAACTTCGTTCTTGCTCTTAAGAGCTGCAAGCTCAGGGAGTTTATTAGCACCAACGTAGATGCTTTCCTCAACATAAGCAGCCTTGAGTGCAGGAATTTCTTCCTTCTCGTATTCTTTTAGCAACTTAGCTGGAACGTTAGCTGTATTTGTGAACATTACAGCTGTAGTACCCTTAAGTGCTACATATAAAGGCTCAAAATCAATATCTGAAGCCTCGAAAGCCTTGTGAAGAAGAGTATTCTTCACAACAACCATCTTAATTTCACTCTTGAAGCACTTGCGACGGAGATTACTTGTAGCCTCAGCGTTCAATCCGGTAACATCTACCAAATAGAAGTGAGGGAATTCACCCAACATCTTACCAAGTTCAACAATAATAGTATCTTTTACTTCTTTCTTCATTGTACAAAACTTTTAGAGTGATTCAACTGATTTAGGATCAATTTTGATACCCTTACTCATAGTGCTAGAAATAAAGATACTCTTAATATATGTACCTTTAGCAGCAGCAGGTTTCAATTTGATAACTGTAAGAATAAATTCCTTAGCGTTACCATAAATCTGCTCAGTAGTCATATTAACCTTACCGATAGAAGTATGGATAATACCAGCCTTATCTACCTTAAAGTCTATTTTACCTTGCTTTACTTCTTTTACTGCCTTAGCAACGTCCATAGTTACAGTGCCACTCTTAGGGTTTGGCATCAAGCCACGAGGACCAAGGATACGTCCAATAGGTCCAATCTTACCCATACATGAAGGCATAGTAATGATGACATCAATGTCTGTCCAACCACCTTTGATTTTCTCGACATATTCATCAAGACCAACATAGTCAGCACCAGCTTCCTTAGCGGCAGCTTCCTGATCAGGAGTACAGAGAGCAAGCACACGTGTAGTCTTACCAGTTCCGTTTGGCAGTGAAACAACACCGCGAACCATCTGGTTAGCCTTACGTGGGTCTACGCCCAGACGTACATCAATATCAAGAGACGCATCAAACTTTGTTGTGGTAATTTCCTTAACAAGTTCTGAAGCTTCTTTCAATGTGTATGCCTTCCCTGCTTCAACCTTTTCAGCTACTGATTTTTGATTTTTTGTCAGTTTACTCATTTTTTTAATTGAAGTTATAAATTATTCACCAGGGAAGTCCCCTTTTACAGTAATACCCATACTACGAGCAGTACCAGCAATCAGCTTCATAGCAGACTCAACAGTAAAACAATTGAGGTCTGTCATTTTGTCTTCAGCAATACCCTTAATCTGTTCCCAAGTTACAGAAGCAACTTTTTGACGATTAGGCTGAGATGAAGCAGTCTTAATCTTAGCAACCTCTTTCAACTGAACAGCTGCAGGAGGAGTTTTGATTATGAAGCTAAATGACTTGTCTGTATAGTAAGTAATAACAACAGGTAGGATCTTACCTGCCTTATCCTGGGTACGGGCGTTAAACTCCTTGCAGAATCCCATAATATTGATACCCTTAGATCCCAATGCAGGACCTACTGGTGGTGAAGGATTCGCAGCGCCACCCTTAATCTGTAATTTGATTAAACCAGCAACTTCTTTAGCCATTTTTTTGTTAATATTAAAAATTAAATTTGTATAAAGGTCAGTTAACTTCCGTAACGAGGACTAACCTTCCTTTTCAACTTGCATAAAACCGAGTTCTAGCGGAGTCTTACGTCCGAAGATCTTGACCATCACTTTCAGTTTGTGTTTATCAGCATTTACCTCTTCGATAACACCGCTAAAGCCACTGAATGGACCATCTATAACCTTTACCATTTCGTCAACAGTATAAGGGATATCAATGTTATCCTCTATTTCTGTTACCTCGGCAGTACCGAGCATACGATTGATTTCAGATTGTGGGACGGGTGACGGTTCATCTAATCCTCCAAGGAAACCTAAACAGTTAGGGATAAAGCGCAAAGTATGCGCAACATCACCAACAAGGTTAGCCTCAACAAAGATATAGCCAGGGAGAGAAATTTTCTCCTTAACCACTCTTTTGCCATTACACAAGGAAGCATGCTTCTCTGTTGGTATTAATACCTGAGAGACATGCGAGTTGAGCAACTCGTTGTGTTTCATTTCGGCTTCAATGTATTCTTTCAACTTAGCCTCTTTTCCACTAACAGCGCGAAGCACATACCATTTATTTCCTGTTTCAGCCATTTTCCTAAAAAAATTAATTTGGATAGATTGTACTCATCACAAACCTAAACACACTGTCCATTGCGAACACCACAAGAGCAATGACAAGGGAAGCAGATAATACAACCATTGCACTGTGAGTAAGTTCGGCACGTGTCGGCCAAGTAGTTTTATGCGCAAGCTCATCATAACAAGCCTTGCAATAATTTACTATCTTTTTAAACATATTATCTTCTTATTAGCACGGAAAGCAGGACTCGAACCTACGACCCTCGGTTTTGGAGACCGATGCTCTACCAACTGAGCTATTCCCGTAGATGAGGTTCCCGGCGAAGCGGGAACTTCATTTTATTTAGAGTTACGAATTAGTCTTCGAGAATCTCTGTAATCTGACCTGAACCTACAGTACGACCACCTTCACGGATAGCGAAACGAAGTCCTGGATTGATTGCGACAGCGTAGATAAGTTCTACATTGATCTCAACGTTATCACCAGGCATTACCATTTCAACACCCTCTGGAAGAGTAATTTCACCAGTACAGTCCATAGTACGAAGATAGAACTGAGGACGATACTTGTTTCCAAATGGAGTATGACGACCACCTTCTTCTTTCTTCAATACATAGATAGAAGCCTTGAACTTCTTGAAAGGTTTGATCTGACCTGGATGGCAAAGAACCATACCACGCTTAATTTCAGCCTTATCAATACCACGAAGAAGCAAACCAACATTATCACCGGCCATACCTTCGTCAAGAATCTTACGGAACATTTCAACGCCAGTTACAACTGACTTCTTATCTTCACCAAGACCCAATAGTTCAACTTCATCACCTACCTTAATAATACCAGTCTCAATACGACCTGTAGCAACAGTACCACGACCTGTGATTGAGAATACATCCTCAACTGGCATCAAGAATGGTTTATCTGTAGCGCGAGGAGGTTCCTGAATCCACTCATCAACAGTGTTCATGAGTTCCATAACCTTATTTACCCACTTTTCAACACCGTTCAAAGCACCAAGTGCAGAACCGCGAATGATAGGAGTGTCCTCTTCAAAATCATACTGTTCAAGGATTTCGCGAACTTCCATTTCTACAAGTTCTAGCATTTCCTCATCCTCAACCATATCACACTTGTTCAAGAATACAACAAGACGTGGTACGTTTACCTGACGAGCGAGCAATACGTGCTCACGAGTCTGAGGCATAGGACCATCAGTAGCAGCTACAACCAAAATAGCACCATCCATCTGAGCAGCACCAGTAACCATGTTCTTTACATAGTCGGCGTGTCCCGGACAGTCTACGTGAGCGTAGTGACGCTTAGCTGTCTCATACTCAATGTGCGCTGTATTAATAGTAATACCACGCTCTTTCTCCTCAGGAGCATTATCAATCTGATCGAAAGACTTAATTTCTTCAGAACCAAATCCTGCCTCTGAAAGGACCTTAGAAATGGCAGCTGTCAAAGTAGTCTTACCGTGGTCTACGTGACCAATTGTACCAATGTTAACATGCGGCTTGGTACGCTGGAATGTCTCTTTAGCCATAGCTTATTGTTTTATTTATATAAATGAATATCTTTTATTATATTGTTTTTCTTCAGTTACCAAAAGAAGTAGGACTGAAGTAGAGCTGTAACTGAGAGTTGAACTCAGGACCTCTTCCTTACCAAGGAAGTGCTCTACCACTGAGCTATTACAGCATCGGTTAGAGCGGAAAACGGGACTCAAACCCGCGACCCCCAGCTTGGAAGGCTAGTGCTCTATCAACTGAGCTATTTCCGCAAAACTTCCACTGAGTGGGTAGTGATGGATTCGAACCACCGTAGGCATAGCCAGCAGATTTACAGTCTGCCCCATTTGGCCACTCTGGTAACTACCCTTGTTTTATCAACACATAGCAGGAGTTTAATTTCCTTGGTGAGCCTCTTGTCGGATTCGAACCAACGACCCCGAGATTACAAATCACGTGCTCTGGCCAACTGAGCTAAAGAGGCGAGTATCCCTACAGCCGCTAGGCGGCATCGTTTTGGGGTATGCTGTAAAACGGCTGCAAAGATACGACTTATTTTCTAATCGCCAAAACTTTTTCAAGTTTTTTTTTAACGATTGCGAGTTTTTTCTTTAAATTTAGCCAGCTGTACCTTCATCGAATCAACAGTCTGATCAATACCTTCTTCGAAGGTATCACAAGTCTTCTCAGCATATAGCGAGAGCCCCGGACCGGTTACCGTCAGTGACGTTTCTTTATTCAATGCAGCAGCAGGCTTGACAACTTTTAATTGCACCTCTACTTTCTGTATATCTTCGTAAGTTTTTTCCAACTTGGCAACTTTCTTTTCGATAAGTGCCTGTAATTTCTCGGTAGCGTCGAAATGAATCGACTGAATTTTAATTTCCATAGTTACCTCCGCTTTTAAAGGTTAAGCCCTTGGATGGGCGTTAAAATATTCACGTTTCAACTGCTCAAAAGTTGTATGGGTATATATTTCTGTCGTTGACAGACTTTCATGCCCTAGCAGTTTTTTCACACTTTCCAATCCGGCATCGTGATTAAGCATTGCCGTTGCAAACGTATGTCTCAATACGTGCGGCGTGCGTTTTTTTAGCGTGCATACTTTAGTGAGGTTTCGCCTTACCTCGTTTCTCACTTGATTCTGGTTCATTCTCGAGCCGTCTTCTGCAAGAAACAGAGCCTGCGACTTTTTATGTATACGCTCATCGCGTAATTTCATATAGTCACGCAGAGTGGAGTTCAATTCGTCACCAAACGGTATTATCCGCTGTTTATTTCTCTTACCCGTAACTTTCAACTGCTGATTTACAAAATCAACCGCCACATCATCTAGTCCAACCAATTCCGATAATCGGATTCCCGTCTCATAAAATGTTATTATAATAGTACGTGCGCACACGTCCTTATAGCTATTATTCCAGAAATCAGGTTCAAGCAGCCTATTCATCTCAGATTCTTTAAGAAACTGCGGCAGAGGCTTACTCTTCTTAGGTCCCACTATCCCATGAGCAGGATCTTCTGTTACGAGATGTCGCGAAAGAGCAAAACGATAAAAGGAACGCAAAGCGCTCAACCTTCGATTGATTGATGCCGCATTGTTTCCCTTATCCATCATACTCTCCATCCAATCACGGATGACATCTGAGTCTATCGACTCCCAAGAGAGGTGATCATTAAATTTTCCGAAAAACTTTTCAAAGGCCTTAAGGTCTTCTCCATAGTTTTTTACCGTCATGTCTGAGCGATTACGCTCAAACTTCAAGTAGTTCAAAAAAAATTCTATCATCACAAACGCTGCTTTATCATTTATCTTTACGGCAACGAATTTACGAAATAAAATTCAAACCACCAAATTTTTTAACGAGTTTTTAATCCTCGTTATTGTGCAACTGCTGTACGTAGATGGCATGTTCCATCTTGAGTCTCTTCAAAACAGAAGGCTTGTTGTACTGCTGACGAGCACGAAGCTCCTTTACAACACCTGTCTTTTCGAATTTTCTCTTGAACTTCTTGAGAGATCTCTCAATGTTCTCACCATCTTTTACTGGTACAATAATCATGTTTTTTGTTTTTAATTTATTTATAATTATATTACCACTATGGACTACTCCACAATGAGCGGGTGCAAAATTACATCTTATTTGCGAATAAAGCAAGCTTTTAATTGATTTTTTAACCAAAACCCACCAAAATAGCCTTAAATTTCCTTTGTAGCGTCAATCAACCATCGTTTTTCGCTGTCATCAAGATAGGGTAACAGTTTGTCACACACCATTTTATGATACATATTCAACCAGTTTATTTCCTCTTCAGATAGCATAGATTTCACTATCGGAAGTGTATCAATCGGGCATAAAGTGAGTGGTTCCATTTGTAGGAATTGTCCAAATTCAGTTTCTAGATATTTTCTTATAAGAAGAGTATTTTCTATCCTCACTCCAAATTTTCCTGCCAGATATAGTCCAGGTTCGTCTGTAACCGTCATTCCTTCATGCAATGGAGTGCTCATATATTCCATTCTTATCTGATGAGGTCCCTCATGTACACAGAGATAACTTCCTACTCCATGTCCTGTACCATGTAAAAAGTTCATACCTTCACGCCACATAGCTTCTCTTGCTAATGCATCAAGTTGTGTACCACATGCTCCATCTGGAAATTTGGCTAATTCCAACTGTATATGTCCCTTTAGAACAAGTGTATAAACTTTCTTCTGCTCTTCGGTCAATGGACCAAGTGCTACCGTACGTGTTATATCTGTAGTTCCATCCTGATACTGCGCTCCACTATCTATAAGAACGAACCCTGAAGGTTGCACTGGTATATCTGTTTCTTCAGTAGCCTCATAATGCACTATCGCGCCATGTTGTTCGTATCCTACAATTGTATCAAATGAGATATCCTTAAATAGTTTCTGTTCTGCACGCAGTCCAGTCAATTTTCTATCCAAAGACATTTCTGTTTCACCACCAGCCTCAACAGCCGGATTCAGCCACTTAAGAAATTTAACCATTGCAACGCCATCTCGAAGCATAGCGTCATGAAATCCTTTTATTTCAGCAGCACTCTTCACAGCTTTCATCCTTGGTACCGGAGATTTAGCAAAAACGACTTTTGTTTTTTCTTTATCCACCTGAGCCACCATATAACTGTTTGTCTCATCAGGATCAAGAAGTATGTTATAAGCAAAATATTTCCGTTTCAAATATGCAGCCACGTTATCATACCCTTGCACTGATATCTTCTGGTTTTCAAGATACCCCTTCACATCACCAGTAATCTTTTCTTCATTTATAAATAAGGTAGCATTTGATTCCTCAATAAGTAAATAAGAAACAAACACAGGATTACAATGCACATCAGTGCCACGCAAGTTTAATATCCACGCAATATCATCAAGTGCCGATACCAGCATACCATCACAATGCATCTTGCGCAATTCACTTTTAATCCTTGTGATTTTACTTTCTGTATCTTCCCCTGTATATTCCAAAGGTTGTATAGCCACTTTGTTATTTGGTATTGACGGACGATCTTTCCAAATAGACTTCAACGGATCAAAATTGAGCCTGACGGTAATACCTCCTTCATGCCTAAGATCAGAAATTAGATTTTCAACAAAAGAATAGGAATTAACTGTACCATCTACACCAACCTCGCTATTTCCGTCAAGCTGACTACCAATCCATTCAGCCAGAGTTGGAGTACCAGGCATCTTTAATTTCATAAGTTGAAATTCCGTACCGCCAATTTGTTTTTCGGCAGCAAGGAAATATCTTGAATCGGTCCAGAGAGCAGCTCCATGCATCGTAACCACAGCAACACCAGCAGAACCGTCAAATCCAGAAATCCATTCGCGACCTTTCCAATGGTCAGCTACATACTCACTATTGTGAGCATCAGTACTTGGGAATACAAAAGCACCCACATTTTCTCTTACCATTACCTCTCTTAAAGCGGCAACACGTTCGTTTATAGTCATAAATATATTATTTTGCTAAATAGACATTACAAAGATAAAGTTTTTAAGAATTAACAACAAATTTAATGCTAAATAAATAACCGAAATTTGTTATTTTTTAGTAACTTTGCGGTCGCATGAAAGGAAAGAGATTTCTAAAACATTAAAATAAATTGTAGTTATGGAATTTTTAACTAATGACAAACTTTTGATCGTCGGCGCTGCCGGAATGATCGGTTCTAACATGGTTCAGACAGCTCTTATGCTGGGTCTTACACCAAACATCACTCTTTATGATGTATTTTCAGCTGAAGGTGTTGCAGAAGAAATGCGCCAGTGCGGTTTCGATGATGCAAACATCGTTTCAACAACAGATCCTAAAGAGGCTTTTACAGGTGCTAAATACATCATTTCTTCAGGTGGTGCTCCACGTAAAGAGGGTATGACACGTGAGGATTTGCTCGCTGGCAACTCTAAGGCTGCTCAGGAACTTGGTGAGAACATCAAGAAGTTCTGTCCTAACGCTAATTTCTGTGTTGTTATATTCAACCCAGCTGATATCACTGGTCTTGTAACACTTGTACATTCAGGTTTGAAACCAAATCAGGTTGCAACACTTGCAGCTCTTGACTCTACACGTCTTAAGGGCGCTCTTGCTAAGCACTTCGGTGTTAGCCAGGCAGTTGTTGAGAACGCTTACACATATGGTGGTCATGGTGAGAAGATGGCAGTATTCGCATCTCCTACAACTATTGACGGCGTTAAGTTGGTTGACGTTATCGCTGGTAAGGCTACTGTTAATGGTAAGGGTCTTACTTCAGAGGAATGGGCACAGATGCAGAAAGAAGTTACACAGGGTGGTGCAAAGATTATCGAGCTTCGCCGTCGTAGTTCTTTCCAGAGCCCAGCTTACCTTGCAGTTAAGATGATTGAAGCTGCTATGGGTGGTGAGGAATTCAACTATCCTGCAGGTACATACGCTGATACAGCTCGTTACAACCACGTTATGATGGCTATGCCTACACGTGTAACTAGTGATGGTGTTTACACTAAGCCAGTTATCGGTTCAGCTGATGAGATTGCTACTCTTGACGCTAGCTACGATCACCTTCAGAAAATGCGTGATCAAGTTATCGGTATGGGTGCTCTTCCAGCAGTTGCTGAGTGGAACAAGCTTAACTCAAACTTGTAAAAAAGCATTTTCACTTAACTCTTAGTTTATTATAAGATTATAAAGTGAACATTATACAAGCAGACTGACAAATCACTATTGTCAGTCTGCTTTTTTTATTCTTGCAAAAAAGGTCTCCCCCCTTCCCCTACATAATTTATTTTTCTAGCTACGGAGCTACGTTCGCATCAGAATCCTTTTAAATAATAGGAATAGCTACAAAAAACATAGGAATGTTAGCTACGGTAAGCTACGTTCTGGCTACGGCATAAGCTAGCGTTATAATAAAGAAATAATTTCTTTAGACAAAATAAAGAGATGAATTTTAACATCATATTATCAGTGAGATATATTCGCAAAAAGTTTATATATATTAAGTACATACTTAGGGCTTTTCTAAATATAAGCATCGAATATTATATAATATGCAGTACATGTATAAACATAAAAAAAAACGAATTTGAAGTACACAAACTTTTACCTAAATTTTCACAACATTTGTGTAATTTGATTACATCTGCATGCGTGCAATCCGATTACACAACGTATGTAACCGTGTTACACAACGTGAACAACCCAATTACACACGTTGTGTAATCGAATTGCCTAACGTGAAAAACAATATTGCATTGCGCAGGTAAATGAATAATTATTGATAAGACAACAAGAATGAGATTGATGACAATTCCCACTATTTTTATAGTTGAGTTTTAAAATAATAAATAAGCATATTGCAAAATATAACGCACATAATAATGAGTACAGACCATCATAAACAAAAAAGAGTCTATTCACGTACTGCATATTTGGCAAAAAATCACAAAATATTAGTGTGATTCCAATTATATCGTCACTTTTAGTCCGATAATGTCACTTAATGTCACTCGCTCAGCCCTTATAAACAAAGGGTTTGTGACATTATGACATTAGTGGCATTGAAAAAACTTTTTCTGATAGAGTTGTCTTTTGCCGGATTAGGTTTATTGAGAACCCAAAGATACATCATTCTTATCGAAAAATTTACATTCCATCATTAGTGACAGAAGATTAACTAATTACAGAGCCGTAGTATTTTTTCTCTGGACAGTAGTGATAACAAAAAGAAAAAGGCGAACCTCTACGACTCACCTTCCTGCTAATTTCTGACTAACAATTAAAGTTCAGTTATATTTAATTAATAGTCTAGTCTATTTATCTTCTTCATTTTTTGCGATCTTTGGATGTCGCAGGTTCTCTCCCATGTTGGTGTATATTGAAGCCTCAGCTATATTTGTAGCATGATCGGCAATACGCTCAATGTTAGATATAATTCCATTTAGATTTATAAAAGTAAAGAGCAGATGGCGAGTTTCTTCCGAATAATGACTATTCTTGATAGTATCCTTTATAAGTTTGTGATTAATATCATCTACCACATCATCGTTTTTGATAGTCCAGACTGCCGCATCATTGTCATCATTAACAAAAGCTGAGACAGACCTCTTTACCATCAATATACTTGATGCCATCATATTTGATATCACCGGTAGCATATGTTCGAAAACCGTTTTGTCTTCAATACGAGATAAAAATTTGTCTATATTCTTAACCTGATCACCAATACGTTCCAGATTTGAAATCATCTGGTAAGCAGACATTATTTTGCGAATATCAGATGCTACCGGATTCTGCAATGCAATGATATCTATGATTTCATTGCCAAGGCTTATCTCAAAACCATCTATACGATTTTCATTTTTTTCTATTTCCTGTTGAATTTCTGTCGGAATATTAATGGTCCCGTCAACTAGCAACTTATTCACTATTTCCAACTGGCGCATTACCAATTCCACCATTTCGTTGAAATGGCTCAATAAAGAATGTAATGCATTGTCTTTTGTTATTGCCATAATTTCATTTTTAATGCACGAAGCAATTTATAATAAATTAAACTTATCCGAACTTACCTGTAAGATATGCCTCTGTACGTGGATCAGTTGGTGTTGTAAACATTTTCTTCGTATTGTCATATTCCACCAGTTCGCCAAGATACATAAACATAGACTTGTCTGAAATACGCGCAGCTTGAGACATATTATGAGTAACCATTATAATGGTATAATCCTTTTTCAATTCAACGAGCAAGTCTTCTATCTTTGAAGTTGATATAGGGTCTAAAGCAGAAGTAGGCTCATCTAATAATATCACTTTTGGACGAAAGGCGATGGTACGAGCGAGACATAGTCTCTGTTGCTGACCACCAGACAAGAAGTTACCTTTGCTATGCAATGTGTCTTTCACCTCATCCCACAAGGCAACGTCACGCAAAGATTTTTCTACGATTTCATCACGTTCTTGCTTTTTCATACGGATTCCATTAAGACGGTAGCCAGCAATTACATTATCGTATATACTTAGTGTTGGAAATGGATTAGGACGCTGGAATACCATACCTATTTTACGTCGCAAATTCATTGTTGGCATTTCATAGATATTATCTCCGCCAAGTAATATCTTGCCTTCTGTACTGATATTTGGATAAAGCTCGTGCATGCGGTTAATTGCTCTCAATAGAGTTGTTTTACCACATCCAGATGGTCCCATAATAGCTGTGATAGAATGTGCTTCTATCTCTGCTGAGACATGTTTCACAGCATACTTATCGTCACCATAGCTAATAGAAATATCTTCTATTGACATCACCGGTGTTGTTGTATTTTCTTTTGTATTTATCATTTTCTTTTTATTTTCTTTTTGCTCCAATCCATTTTGATATAAGATTGAGTATCAACACAAATCCCATTAGGAAAATCGTGGAACTCCATATCAGATTTACCATGTTAGGGTCGTTATAAAACTGCCAAATCAGCAATGGTACAGCCGAACCAGGCTTAGCAACATTCCAGTTTACATCTGGATTACCCAATGTTGTAAGCATCAATGGAGCAGTCTCACCTAAAACACGCGACACTGCGAGCAGTATACCACTGATTAATCCTGAGAAAGATGTAGGAATAAGCACTCGCCATATCACTTTATAATAAGGTGTTCCAAGGGCTATAGCCGCCTCTTTAAGAGTATCAGGAACCATTTTGAGCGATTCCTCGGTAGAGCGCACAATAAGAGGTAACATCATAATAGCCAAGGCGACACCACCGGCTAATACAGAGTATCCTTTAGTTAAAGGAACAACAACCCATATATAAGCAATAATACCAATAACAATTGATGGTACTCCTTGCATGACATCAGCAATATCACGTATCAAACAGGCATATTTTTTCTTGCTATTTTCTGAAAGGTATACACCTATTACCATTCCTGTAGGTATTGCTATTACAGATGCGATAAGAACCAAATAGATTGAACCAAGTATACCGTTTACTATTCCTCCCGGGATAACCTCGCCATTGGCTGTAGCCATCATTGCTGTGAATGTGTCTGGAGCCACTTGGGTAAAGAAAGCTAAATTGATTTGTTTGTAACCTTTTACCAACAATGTACCGATAATCAGGAAAACCATAGATATTGTAAGGAAAGAAAATACCATTACAAGTATCTTGAAGATATTGTTTTTAGCTTTTCTATAACCAATTGAGGATAACAGTCCTGCCGTTTTCCCTATATTAATAATATTATCCATTATCCCATCTTTTTAATTATATATTTTCCTATCGCATTGATGATAGTAGTTATCACAAAGAGTAATAGAGCAAGCTCTATCAACGCACTCAGCTGTAATCCACTAGCCTCCCCAAACTGGTTTGCAATAACACTAGCCATTGTATTGCCTGTTGAGAAGAGTCCATGTGGTATCGCATTTTCGTTACCAATAAGCATTGTCACTGCCAAAGTTTCACCAATTGCTCTACCAAAAGCCAGTATGTAACTTGCTGTCATTCCAGAACGAGCGTTTGGCAATATAACCGTACGTATCACTTCCAATCGAGTGGCGCCCAAAGCATATGCGGCTTCTTTAAGATCATTTGGCACCATCGCTATAGTCGTATTACTCAAAGATGTGGCATAAGGCACAATCATTATGGCAAGTATCAAGGCGGATGTGAATACTCCGAATCCCTGCGGACTTAAACCAGCCTCAACAACCAACGGACATAGGATATAGAAACCCCATAGACCATATATAATAGACGGAATACCAGCCAAGAGATCTACTAATGTGCCAACAATAGATGCAAGCTTTGTACCGCGAAAATATTCTGCTACAAACAGGGATGTGCAGAACGCCAAGGGGATTGCGATAACCAGAGCCAGAACTGATGTGAGTATAGTACCGACTATAAAGAGTAACGCGCCATAGTTCTCGCTCCCCTGGGTTGGATCCCACTGATCAGAGATCAGAAACCGCCATCCAAATTTGGATATTGACGGTAACGACCCCTTGAACAGTGAAAACACCATCGCCGCGGCTATCAAAATGATAACCAGTGAGGAGAAGAACAATACGCGTTTCAGAATTTTATCGCTATTCATTTACTTCAGAATTCTTTTTCCTTTGTAAGTCACTGTGCGTAATATAGCTTTTGCTCTCGCTGCTACACCTGCTGGAAGTGGAGCATAATTGGTTTTAACAGCCAATCCTTGTGCATTGCGACTTACCATCCAGTCTATCAATTTCAGTGTTGCCTGAGCCTGAGCAAAGCTGCGGTTGTTGTAAGCCTGATCTTTATAGATTATTAGCCATGTAAAACCAGCTATAGGGTAAGCTGTTGGGGCAGAAGAGTTGGTAAGCATAACACGTGTATCTGCAGGAATTTTACCTTTTCCAGCTGCACTTGTAGAAGCGACTGTAGCTTTGATGAACTTTCCAGCCTTGTTTTGGATAAGTGCTGACGGTTCATGTTGTGCGAAAGCGTATTCAGAACCTATATATCCTATAGAACCTTGTGTCTGATGAATAGCACCTGCAACACCTGGATTTCCTTTTGCACCTACACCTACAGGCCAGTTTACAGTCTTACCAGCACCAACCTTAGAATGCCATACTTTATTTACCTTAGTTAGATAATCTGTAAACATATTCGTTGTACCACTACCATCAGAACGATGAACTACAGTAATTTCCTTATTTGGGAATCTTACACCTGGGTTCAATTTTCTCAAAGCAGGATGATTCCAATTTCTAATTTGTCCCAAGAAAATAGAAGCTAAAACAGTAGGAGTAAGTTTAATCTGCTTTACACCTGGTAGATTGTAAGCTACAACTACCGCACCACTACATGTAGGAATATGAACGATAGGAGCCGGCATCTCTCGAAGTTCTTGATTTGTAAGGAATGCATCTGACGCACCAAAATCTACAATTTTATCTTTCAGACTGCGGATTCCACCACCTGAACCAATGCCGCCATAAGTTACTTTAGCATGTGCTGCTCTTTCATAAGTCGCAAATGCTGCATTATAGAATGGTTCTGGGAATGTTGCTCCTGCACCTGATATTGACTGCGCACTAACCTTGTTGCCTAGAGCCATCAGACTCAACAATGCAACTAAAACAATACTCTTTTTCATATAATTTTATATTTAAAAAATAATTTATCTTTTGTTTTTAATAGACGATAGTAATATAACTATCTTCTTTTTTATGTTTATAAGCTATACTTGAAACTTACAAGATAGCTTGTTGATGTTTTAGAACCTGACTTAGAAGGATCACTTATCTGCACGTTAGGTGATATTGCAATACCTTTTGCAGGTAATATTTCAAGACCAGCTGTATAAAGGTTTCCGTCAGTAGCATTCCAGCCATTGCTTGCACCATTGAGTTTCTTTGATGTTAAGTTATCATAGCGTCCAAATACTGCAAATGTCTTACATGGATTGTATGTGCCCCAGAATGATAATCCATTCAAATTATGGTCTTTAACCTTGTTATGGCCAGTCTGTAAGTTGTATTCACCACCTACTGTAAACTTATCGTCTTTATAAGCTATCATGGCATTGAATGTAGTCTGAGCTTCCTGTTTTTTCTGATAATCTCCATAAACACGAAGATATAGTTTTTTTATTGGCTGATATGTTAATCCGGCAGAAACTTTAACAGCGCTATCAGACTGTAATGATTTGTAACCTTCGCCGTTTACAACCTGAGCATCGATACTCAACTCTTGAGCTATTTGATATTTGATGCCTAATCCAAGGTCTGCACTTGATGCATATCCATTAAGGTCTTGGAATGATTTCAAAAGATAACGTTTACCCCATAGAGACTCCTGTAAATTAAAAGTATTGGTACCTATCAAACCAAAGTCAATGGTAAGTCCATTTCTTGAATATTCTCCATAAGCGTTCTTTATATAAGCGGTGTAAGCAGAGCCCTGATAACCGTTATTTTTATCTGTAACATCCATCACTGCCTTTGCAGAGAAATAAGGTGAGAAGTTGTAGGCGTAACCTAAGTAAGCTCTTGAAATCTCAAAAGCAGTGTTTGTCTTACCATCTGTAGATTGCACTCTAAAATCAGTGAACACAGTGACTATTGGACTTCCACTTGGTTTAAATGTGCTAGTGGTTTCCTGTGCCATACCTGCTGCTGCAAGCATAATGCTCATCACTGAAATAAAAATTCTTTTCATCTTTTTAGTTTTTTAATTAATATGACGTTATCATTTCTAAATCATGATGCAAAGGTACAATCGAAATATTTCGCCTTCGTTTCATTAAGATTATAAAGCTTTTACATATTTTTTTCATTTATGTTACAAGCAAAATAAACTAGCCTGAAAAGGCGATAAACCCGAATAAAATCAGAGATTTTACTTTTTGACTTTATTCGGGGGATTGATTATCTATATATAATAAGGTTAGCAACATTACTGATAGAAAACATATTGTACATCTTTCAACTTTCAATATATCGATACAAAGGTATCATGGCTATATTTCATAATCATTATTGCAAAGTTATAATGATAGTACATTATTGTTACGACAATATCAAATATAGCATCATGATACGACATAATGCTGTAGCCAAAAATAAATTCTCATTGAGGGAACACCCCATACTTTTATCATTGAAAATTATCCGTAATTTGTATACAGCAAGTTTGGTATAATGTTTGTATCTTTGTACCGTGAGTTTATTTAATAAATAAATAGGTATTAATAATAAGTATGAAACTAATAAAGAACAAGGAATTTGGCGGAGAGCGCCCTCTCTTCGGCGAAAAAGATACAAGACTCGAGGATATAACCATTATTGATGGTGAATCAGGAATAAAATGTTGCGAAAATCTGGAATGTGATAATTCCAAATTTTATGGCAAATACCCTTGGTGGCATGTAGATAACAGTGTTATAACAAACAGCTACTTCGCACCTGAAAGCCGTTCGGCTATTTGGTACAGTAACAATATGATTATGAAGGACTCTGTAATTGACGGTCCTAAATTTTTCAGAGAGATGAATAATCTAGAACTGGAAAACGTAAAAATCAACGATGCAGATGAAACATTCTGGAAAGTAAACGGTCTGAAACTAAAGAATGTGGAACTACACGAGGGTACCTACCCTTTCATGTTCTCAAATAATATATATGTAGACGGTCTTGTGAGCGATTCAAAATATGTATTTCAATATTGCAAGAATGTAGAGATACACAACGCTAAAATAACAACGAAAGACAGTTTCTGGGAATGTGACAATGTGACAGTATATGATTCTGAACTAAACGGAGAATATCTTGCATGGCACAGCAAAGACATAAAACTAGTGAGATGCCACATAAGTGGCGAACAACCATTATGCTATATTGACGGAATAACTCTTGAGGACTGTACTTTTGATGCCGAATGTGATCGAATATTTGAAGACAGCACTAATATAAAAGCAAATATAAACGGAGCAATAACAGAAATAAAAAATCCTATAAGCGGAAAAATAACAGCCGATGAAATTGGTAAAATCACATACGATGAATATGCCAAAGGAAAAGACTGCGTTATTGAAACAAGATAAATATGAAATATAATTTTGACAAGCAGATTGAGCGACGCGGTACAAACTCATACAAATGGGATTTACCAAAAGAAGATGATGTAATCCCTATGTGGGTGGCCGATATGGACTTTCAGACAGCACCATGCATCATAGAGGCTCTAAAAAAACGTGTCGAACATGGAGTTTTTGGCTACACTCTAGTTCCTGACAGCTATTTTGAAGCAATAACCAATTGGTTCAAGCGCCGCCACAACTGGCAGATAGACCGTTCTTGGATTTTGTATACATCAGGAGTTGTACCAGCATTGACTGCATCATTGCAAGCTCTCACCATGCCTGGTGAAAAAGTACTTATACAGACTCCTGCATACAACTGTTTCTTTACCAGCATAATGAACTGCGGTTGCCAAGTAGAAGAAACTGCATTAAAAAGAGAAGGCAACAGTTTTGTCATGGATTTCGAAGACTTTGAACGCAAATGTGCCGACCCGAAAGTTACAGTATTTGTTTTGTGCAATCCCCACAATCCTTCAGGACGTGTATGGAGCAAAGAAGAAATGCTGCGCATAAACGACATTTGTACAAGAAACGGAGTGAAGATAATCTCTGACGAAATACATTGTGAACTTATAATGCCAGAATATACATTTACAGCGTTTGCAAGCATAAGCGATGAATGTAGAGACAATAGTATTATTCTAAATTCTCCGTCAAAGTCATTCAATATTGCAGGACTTCAAATTGCCAACATTATATGCAGTGATAAAACGATACGCCTACGCATAGACAGAGCATTAAACATCAATGAAGTATGTGATGTAAATCCTTTTGGTGTAATAGCAGTACAGGAAGCATACAATAACGGTGAAGAGTGGCTTGATGAACTAAATGAATACCTATACGGCAACTATAAGGCTTTAAAGGAATTCTTCTCTGAGTATTTGCCAAAACTCGAAGTTATACGTCTTGAAGGCACTTATCTTGTATGGATAGATATTTCAAGAATTGAACTCACCGCTGATGAAGCTGCAAAAAAATTGCTTGACAATGCAAAGGTGATGATAAACAGTGGAACAATGTATGGCCGAAAAGAAGGCTTCTGTTATTTGCGCATAAACATAGCCTGCACCAGAGCTACTTTGATGGAAGGCCTTAAGAGAATGGGCAGGGAACTTAGTGTCTACATGGAAGATGACGATGAACATGGATGCCCCATGTAAAGAATATGGTTTAATAGGTAAAAAAATACAAAAATAATAAAGGCAGATTTCCATCAAAAAGGAATCTGCCTTTATTTATTTACGTTAATCTTGAAGATAAATAAGACAAAAAACGAAAAAAACGAAACTAAAACAGATATTATACCGACAAAAAACAATAATTTTGCACTATCTAAAGTTTACGGCACTTAATATCAGAATGCAAAAATGCCATAACAATAAGGACATCATCAATGATAACAAACATAAACCACATGAGAAAATTATTAGCTTTTCTAATACCTCTTGCGTTTTTAGCCACAGCAAACGCACAGGTAAATCCACTAAAAGTGACCGAAAAGAAGCTTAAAAATGGAATGACCGTTTGGATAAATGAAGATCATTCACAACCAAAAGTATATGGAGCCGTCATAGTGAAAGCTGGTGCAAAAGACTGTCCTAACACAGGAATGGCGCATTATTTTGAGCACATCATGTTTAAGGGAACAGACAAAATAGGCACTGTAGATTATGCTAAAGAAAAGCCTTGGCTTGATTCAATCTCGGCTAAATATGATATTTTGGCAGAAACAAAAGATGCTAAACAAAGGAGTATCATTCAAAAAGACATCAATCGTCTCAGCATTAAAGCAGGAGAATACGCAATTCCAAACGAATTCAGCTCTCTTATAACTTCATTTGGTGGTACGGGACTAAATGCATCCACATCTTTTGACGAAACAATATTCCACAATAGTTTTTCACCACAATATATTCATCAATGGTGTGAACTAAACAGCGAAAGACTAATGTCACCTGTTTTCAGATTGTTTCAAGGCGAACTAGAAACGGTTTATGAAGAGAAAAACATGTATTCAGACAACATGCTGATGCCAGCAGCCGAATATGCAGAATCTATGATCTTTGCAGGTACACCTTACGCTGATCCTATCATCGGCAGTACAGAGAATCTGAAAAATCCAAGACTCGGGGAAATGAGAAAATTCTTCGATAAATATTATGTTGCAAACAACATGACTCTTATACTCACAGGAGATGTAAACACAGATTCGATAAGTAATATACTTGAGAACACATTTGGGCGCATACGTTCTGGAAACTTAGAAAAAGAACAGCCATTCAAACTACAACCTCTTAAAGATCTTGCTACATTGAAATTAAAGCTTCCAATACCTATTGTAAAGGCTGAAGGAATAGTATATCGTGCACCGATAGACAGAGATGCTGACTACAACGCCTTTACTGTTGCACTAGGACTTCTTAATAACAGCTCAGAAACAGGTCTTCTGGACTCACTAAGAAATGACAACAAGCTGATGTATGCGATTGCAATGATGTCACCATTTAAAGAAACAAACGTTGTGGGTATTGGATTTGTTCCGAACATACCTTTTGGCAGTAGGAAAAAAGCAGAAAAAATGTGCATTGAACAGATTGAGAAACTGAAGAAAGGCGATTTTTCTGATGAATTTTTAAAATCCACTAAACTATTACTTGTAAAAGATGCACAAGAAAGTCTTGAAAATATAGACAATAGAGCAGACGTCATGACGACAGCGGCGTCTCATGGTTTATCATGGGATAAAGTCCTAGATAACGGAAAAGACATTGCATCAGTTAGCCGTGATGATATTATGCGAGTTGCTTCCAAATATTTTAGCGACGACTGTGTAAGAGCTATAAAGACATTCGGACATTATCCTAAAGACAAAATAAGCCAACCTGGATACTCTCCGATAAAGCCCAAACATGCTGGAGAACAGTCAGAATATGCAAAAGAGATAAAGGCTATGCCTACACAAGATATTAAGCCTAGGTTAATTGATTTTGACAAAGATGCAAACACAATAAAATTAGCGCCAAAAGCAAGAC
This sequence comes from Segatella paludivivens DSM 17968 = JCM 13650, assembly GCF_000373185.1. GTDB lineage: Bacteria > Bacteroidota > Bacteroidia > Bacteroidales > Bacteroidaceae > Prevotella > Prevotella paludivivens. The sequence goes on along the minus strand of NZ_KB890632.1, from coordinate 18,756 downwards.
TATATACAGTGAAAAATCCATCCAACGACTTGTTTAAATTGGAACTGATTTACCATGTTGGCTTTGATAATGATAATCGTATCAATGACGTAGCTGAATTTATAGGAAGTATAGGAACAGAAAAGCATACTAAAAATGAATTTACAAAAGCAATGCAAAAACTAGGAAGTTCATATAGTATTGATGCTAACAGAAACAATTTTATAATAACATTGAGCGGTTTTGACAACAACCTTTCGTCATCTTTGCAACTGCTACGCGAACTTTTAGACAGTGCGAAAGCTGACAAAAAGAAATTCAATGATATATTAAAAGATAAGAAACTAAGCCAAAAAACAGCATTTAAGGACAACAGTAGCATTTCAAATATAATGGAACAGAAAATAATATATGGAAACAATTCCATTTATATGAGAAGATGCTCAAATAAAGACTTTAAGAAAAACAAGCCTGAGGATTTCATCAATCTGTTTAAGGATATACAAACCTATGACATGAGTATTGTATACAGCGGAAAACTTAATGACGCAGAAGTAGAAAAAATCATTAAGCAAGAAGTATCTGTTAACAGATGCACAAAGGATTACGTACCAGTAAACTACAAGTTAGAAGCTTATTCCACTCCTACTGTCTACTTTTACAACAATCCAAAAGCACGACAGACCGTAATAAGTTCATATATAAACATTCCGCAAATGCCAACAGAAGAAGATAGAGCACGACTGGAATTGTGGGGAAACTACTTTGGATCAGGCATGTCATCTGTATTATTCCAAGAGATTAGAGAATTCCGTGCTTACGCATACTATTCACACGGATATACACTAACACCAGCATTGACTCGCTATGCTAATTATCCTACAGGTTTTGCATCAAGAATGGGCGTACAATCAGATAAAAGTATGGCTGCAATAGAAGTTTTGGACAGTCTTTACAAGAATATGCCATTAAGAGAGAACAATATTGCAGCAGCAAAACAGTCTGAGATAAATAGCATAAACAACCGATATCCAAACTTCCGTAGTATGGGAAGCACTATAGATTCTTATATTATGAATGGTTATACTGCAGATCCAAATACGGCTGCCACATCAATAATTCCACAACTAGGCTTTAGTGACTGTAAGAAGTTTTATGACGATTATGTAAAAAACACGCCAATAATATATTATATAGTAGGAAATATGAAGACGATTAATCGTGACACACTCGCAAAATATGGCAAAGTTGTGGAATTGAAGAAAGATGATATATTTCGCAAATAATGACCATAAGTTAAAATAAATTAGTAAATTTGTCACTTCACTTTAAAGAATTACGATTATGGACAACGAAGTTTTAAAAGCTATTAGAGAACGTCGAAGCATTAGACGTTTCAAGCCTGATCAAATAAACGACGAGGAACTGAAAACCATACTTGAAGCTGGAACTTGGGCTGCAACAGGAAAGGGAAAGCAAGACTCGTGGATAGTAGCAGTTCAAAACAAAGAAACATGTGATAAACTGAGAAGAATGAACGCAAAGGTTATGGAAACAGAAGCCGATCCCTACTACGGAGCACCAACAATAGTAATTGTGTTTGGCTCTGCTAATTGGGGAAACAACATAAAAGACGGGAGTCTGGTTATCGGCAATATGATGCTTGCCGCTCACTCAATAGGACTGGCAAGCTGTTGGATTAACCGTGAAGATGCAATGTTTAAAACAGAAGAAGGTAAACAGTTACTTAAAGAATGGAAACTACCTGACGATGTTGTTGGAATCGGAGCAATATCACTTGGCTATGCTTCAGCTCACCCTCACACTGTGAAACCAAGAAAAGAAGACTATTACAGAATTATAAAATAAAAAAATAGCGGTTCCCTTGTAGAACCGCTATTTTTTATTTATTTTTTATCATAAAGATATATATGATATCACCTTCTTTGATGCTCCAGAAAGGCTCATAACAAACTTACCAGCCGACTTACCAGAGTTCTCTAAGAATTCATCTCCATTTTCAAACTTTGACATGAACTCACAGAAACTGTCATAATCTGTAATCTCGAATCCTCCGTTTGCCTTCATTAGTCCCTGAGCTTCTTGGAAATGCTTATTGTTTGGACCAAAGATAACAGGAATGTCCCATACTGCAGCTTCTAATACGTTATGGATTCCAACGCCGAAACCTCCGCCGACATAAGATACCGTACCATAATTATAAATAGAAGACAATAGACCGAAACAGTCGATAATCAATATCTCAGCATCAGCAACATTGTCTACAGTAGCTTGGGTATAGCGCACCACTTTGCGACCTTCAACATGGTTAAGAATCTGTTTTAAATGATCCTCGCCAATCACATGAGGCGCAATGATAAGTTTCCAATCTTTTTTATCATTGAAATACTTAAGGAATATGTCCTCATCAGGCTGCCATGAAGAACCCGCAACAAAAACCTTTTTAGCATTTTTGGTGAAGCTCTCTACAATTGGCAAATGCTTGCTGGCTTCTTTAATTTGGAGAACACGATCGAAACGTGTGTCACCAACGACATCAACTTCTGTTATACCAAATTTACCAAGCAATTCCTTGCTCTCATTATTTTGCACAAAGAAATGCGTGAAACATTTCAATACAGTGCGATACTGGCGACCATACCATTTAAAGAACACCTGATCCGGACGGAAAATACTGCTTACACTGTATACAGGTATATTTCGATGCTTTAGTATATGCAAGTAATTATACCAGAATTCATACTTTATAAAGAATGCCATCACTGGTCTAACTGCACGAAGGAAACGGCGCGCATTGCGTATTGTATCCAAAGGCAGGTAACAAATGATATCTGCACCCTCATAGTTTTTTCTCACCTCATAACCAGAAGGAGAAAAGAAAGTAAGAAGTATCTTGTATTCAGGATAATCTTTACGTATACTTTCTATCAACGGTCGCCCCTGTTCAAACTCTCCAAGTGAAGCTGCATGAAACCAGATGTATTTAGCATCTGGATCAACTTCCTCTTTCAAGATATCTATGGCCTTGCGTTCGCCAGCCCACATTTTCTTAACTTTCTTACTAAAGAGGCTTGCGATTGCCACCCCTAAAAGATAAAGGTATATTATTATATTATACACTATCTCTGATGGTTATTTCTTCTTGTTGTTAGTTACTTCAATACTTCGATTGCCTTACGCAAACGCATTAGAGTCTCTTCCTTTCCAAGGAAGGCGGAAATATCAAACATCCCCGGTCCCTTTCCTATGCCAACAAGAGTTAGTCGGAACGCATTCATAACGTCACCCAACTTATATTCTTTTTCTTCTACCCACTTCATAACAACAGACTCCTGACATTCTACAGAGAAATCCTCGATACCCTCAAGAACTTCTGCCAATTCTGTCATCTGCTGAGCTGAATATTCTTTCCAACGCTTCTTCACCGTCTTTTCATCATACTCAGACGGTTGAACAAAGAAGAAAGAACATAATGGCCACAATTCATTTACGAAATTCACACGGTCCTTCATCATATGAACAACCTCTGTGATTCTTTCTATAGTTTCATTAACTCCATTATCGGCAACAATAGGCGCAAATAATGCAGCTATCTCATCATCGCTTTTGCGAAGAATATACTCATGATTAAACCAAATGCCTTTCTGAAAATCAAACTTAGCACCTGCTTTTGAACATCTACTGATATCAAACACTTTAACCAGTTCATCAAGTGAGAATAGTTCCTGTTCTGTACCAGGATTCCAACCAAGAAGAGCTAAGAAGTTAACAACAGCCTCTGGGAAGTAACCATTTTCACGATAACCTGATGAAATCTCACCAGTCTTAGGGTCATGCCATTCCAATGGGAATACAGGGAAACCAAGACGGTCACCATCACGCTTACTTAGTTTGCCTTTACCTTCTGGCTTCAATAGCAATGGAAGATGCGCAAAGCGTGGCATTGTTTCTTCCCAACCGAAAGCTCTATAGAGCAATACGTGCAATGGCGCACTAGGCAACCATTCCTCACCACGGATAACATGAGTGATTTCCATCAAGTGGTCATCAACGATATTAGCCAAGTGATAAGTAGGAAGTTCATCAGCACTCTTATAAAGCACTTTGTCATCAAGGATATCACTTTTAATAACGACATCACCACGAATCATATCATTGACGTGAACATCAACTCCTGGTTCAATTTTAAAACGAACTGTATATTGAACACCATCTTCAATCAACTTATCAACTTCCTCTTTTGAAAGAGTAAGCGAATTACGCATCAAAAGACGAGTATGAGCATCATATTGAAAGTTATGTATTTCAGTGTGTTTTGCCTCCAATTCCTCTGGAGTATCAAAAGCGACATAAGCATTGCCGTTGTCAAGTAACTGCTTAACATACTGCTTATAAATATCACGGCGTTCACTCTGACGATACGGTCCATGTTTACCACCGAAACTAACACCTTCATCAAACTTTATACCAAGCCAACGGAATGACTCAAGAATATATTCCTCGGCACCTTCAACAAAACGATGAGAGTCTGTATCTTCTATTCTGAATACAAGTTCACCTCCATGCTGACGTGCAAAGAGGTAATTATAAAGGGCTGTGCGCACACCGCCGATATGCAAAGCACCAGTCGGACTAGGTGCAAAACGCACCCTCACTTTTCTTTCTGACATATCTAAAGATAATAATTTTGTGCAAAATTAATATATTTTTTTCAGTATTGCGTATTTTTTTAGTATTTTCGCATTGTAAAACAGATAATACAAGTAATAATGAATATAATAATGAAATACGAGAGTAAATATTGGCGCAATATTTTTACGCGAATTGCTCTGATCGCCATTTCGGTTTTGGTAATTGTTTGGTTTATGCCACGCAATGAAGCACAAAGAATGAAATATGACATTGGTAAACCATGGATGTATGGTTCATTCATTGCTAAATTTGATTTTCCAATCTACAAAACTGACGAAAATATAAAGTCTGAGCAAGACTCTATGCTGAAACATTTCGAGCCATACTACAACTTCAATATGAATATTGCGCGAAACGAAATCGCTAAATTCAAAAACGATTTTAAGTCGGGAGTAGAAGGAATGCCAGTTGAATACATAAATATTATCGCTAATAAACTACTAAAAATATATCAAACAGGAATTATAAACACGCCAGAATACAGTAGTATGGCAAGAGATACTACAAACTTGGTTAGAGTTGTGATGGGAAAACAAGCAAGAAGTGTTCAGATAAACAAGGTATACTCTACCATGACTGCATACGAAGAACTGCTTAAAGATAAAGAACTTGCTAAATACAGACTGGAATTACAAAAGTGCAACCTTACTGATTATATTGCAGCAAACCTAACTTACGACAAAAGTAGATGTAATGCCGAAAGGAACGATCTGTTAGGGAGTATTCCCCTTGCAAGCGGAATGGTTATGAGCGGACAGAAAATCATTGATAGAGGTGAAATTATTGATGAATATACATACAGGGTTTTGAGTTCGTTTGAACGTGAAATGCAGCGACGCAATGCCACTGTAACCGAGATTACAAGCACCCTTATAGGACAGATAATGTATGTAACCATATTGATTACGCTACTAACAATATATCTCGGACTATTCCGGCAAGATTATTTTTCTAAGCCTCGAAGCATTATGATGCTCTATTCCATCATAACTATATTTCCGGTTTTAGTATCAATAATGATGGTGCATAACATATTTAGTGTGTATATTATACCGTTTGCCATGGTTCCTATTTTTGTACGTGTATTCATGGATTCGCGAACGGCGTTCATTGCCCATGCCACAATGGTTCTGATATGTGCAGCAGCCGTGAAATATCAATATGAATTTATCATTATCCAACTAGTTGCAGGACTAATTGCGATATACTCACTTAGAGAAATGTCAAAGAGGGCACAGGTTTTCAAAACGGCGTTATTAGTGAATATAGGAAGTATCGTTGTGTATTTTGCTTTGCAGATGATACAGAACAACGATGTATTGAAAATGGACCATGACATGTATTTGCACTTTGTATTCAACGGAATATTCCTTTTGCTTGCATATCCATTGATGTACTTGATAGAAAGGACGTTCGGATTTGTATCAGACGTTTCACTATTCGAACTTTCAAACACTAACAGAGGTATACTTAGAGATCTAAGCGAAATAGCTCCGGGTACATTCCAACACTCTATAACAGTGGGAAATCTGGCTGCGGAAATAGCAAACAAAATTGGTGCTGAAAGTCTACTCGTGCGTACGGGTGCATTATATCATGACATAGGAAAGATTTTAAATCCTGTATTCTTTACAGAGAACCAAGCTGGTGTGAATCCTCACAACAACATGCGCTGTGAAGAAAGTGCAAGAATTATTATTAGCCACGTTAACGACGGAGTAAAACTTGCCGAAAAATATGGCTTACCAAACATAATAAAAGATTTCATACTAACGCATCATGGCAAGAGTATGGCAAAATATTTCTATATTAAATACAAGAACGAACACCCTGACGAAGAAGTTGACGAAAAGATATTTGAATATCCTGGGCCAAATCCATTCACTCGTGAACAGGCTATACTTATGATGGCTGATACCACAGAAGCAGCTTCGAGATCTTTGGAAGAATATACCGAAGAAAGCATAAGCAATCTGGTAAACAAACTAATTGACGAAAAAGTGTCAGCTGGATATTTCACAGAATGTCCTATCACATTCCGTGATATAAGTGTTGCAAAACACATTCTAATAGAACGTCTGAAAGCAATTTACCATACTAGAATACAATATCCTGAACTTAAGAAAAATACCATACCTGATACTTTCTCTGTATAGTTGTTGCACATTATTTTTTAATGCGTGCAACATTCCTGCACAAAATCGCCTATATGAGCATAAATTTCGTTCGCATTTGTTAACTGGTTTTAAATAAACAGCATATTTTGTTGCATTTAGAACAATTCAGGTAACTTTGCGACGAATTTTTTTATAGGTTTTTAAAATGAATAAATTAAAATTTGCTTTTATAGCACTTGCAGTTTCTGCTTCACAATCAATTTGGGCTGGCGGACTGCTCACAAACACAAACAACAACATTGCATTCAATCGCAACTTCGCACGTGATGGTGCAATTGGCATTGACGGTGTTTATTCGAACCCTGCTGGTGTAGCTTTTCTAAGCAAAGGATTACACCTATCTTTCAACGTTCAGAATGCATATCAAACACGTACTATAGTAAGTGGAATGACAATACCTGGATTACAAGGAACACCATATTACCAGCCATTAAAAATGAACGGCGGTGATGAGAATGGCAACAAAAAGTTCAAAGGAGAGGCTTCTGTGCCTTTTATTCCTTCATTCCAGGTAGCAAAGAACTACGATAAATGGGGATTTCAAATGGGATTCTCACTAATTGGTGGCGGTGGTAAATGTACGTTTAATGACGGCTTAGGTTCTTTTGAACGTCAGGTTGCTCTTATTCCTGCAATGCTTCAGAAGATGGGAATCACAACAACGAGTCCTGGATATAGCGTAGACAGCTATATAAAAGGTCAGCAATATGTTTTCGGTCTTCAGTTGGGAACTACTTATAAGTTTAATGAACATATAGCAGCCTATGGTGGTTTCAGATTCAACTACATATATAATAAATATTTTGGTAGTATCACAAATATACATGCAAATATTGCAGGTCAGGATCAGAATCTGTATGATTACTTTGGAGCAGCAGCAAAAGACTACAGCACAAAATCTGCAGCATATTCAGCACAAGCAGCAGCAACTACTGACCCAACAGTAAAGGCTCAGTTGGCAGCTGCAGCTGCAGCATATCAAACAGGAGCAAATAAAATGGCTGAAGCACAACCAAATTTCGCAGATCATCATCTTGACTGTACACAGACAGGATGGGGTATAACTCCTATCATCGGTCTTGATGTTAAATACGGAAAGTTGAATATTGGTACACGTTTGGAGTTCACTAATCACCTGAACATCGAAAACGATACTAAGGTTGATGATACAGGTTTGTTTAAAGACGGAGTCAACACTCCAAACGACCTTCCTGGATTATTTACTCTTGGAGCACAATACGAGGTGTTACCTTCTGTTCGTGTAATGGCTTCATATCATTTCTTCTTCGACAAGGACGCAAAGATGGCTAATGACAAACAGAAATATCTTTCTGGAAATACACAGGAGTATCTTGCTGGTGCTGAATGGGATATCACAAAGGGTATTACAATCAGTGGTGGTATGCAGCGCACTAAATACGGACTTGGTGACGGAACTTATCTTAACGATATAAGTTTCGTAACAAGCAGCTATTCTTACGGTTTTGGAGCAAAGATAAAAGTTACAAAGAATGCAAGTCTTAATATCGCTTATTTCTGGACTAACTACAGCCACTTTAAGAAGGAATACACACAGACAATCGCTGCTGGAGGAAGTTCTATCAGCGCACAATGCAGTGATGATTTCACTCGTACAAATAAAGTACTTGGAGTAGGTCTTGACATCGACTTGTAAACCTACAACGGGTCTACATCATAATATATATGCAGGGCAGCGTAACGTTTGTCCTGCATTATTTGTTTTTGAACATAACGCAGCACCTCCCTTACTTGCTTTTGATTGATACCATTCTCTAGTTTGATTACTATCTTACGTATATTCATAGCCTTTACACGAGCAACAGCAGGCTTATCAGGGCCAAGTATTCTATCACCTAAATACTGTCTCAATCTACCCCCCATTTCCAAGCTAGCCGATTCAACGACTTCATTCTTTGAATGTTTTAGGAATACATATACAAGATGATAAAATGGAGGATAATGAAATACAGCACGTTCATCAAGTAAATCTTTCTGGAAGTTCTTGAAATCATGGTTAACCACCTGATCAATTACGGGCAGGTCTACACTCTTTGTCTGTAACATCACAAGTCCACGTTCCCCTTTACGTCCAGCTCGCCCACTTACCTGGCTCATCATCATGAAAGCATGTTCATAAGCCCTGAAATCAGGATAGTTCAACATTGAGTCCGCATTAAGTATTCCTACCACACTAACATTATCAAAGTCTAGTCCTTTACTAATCATCTGTGTTCCGATAAGAATATTCGTCTTACCAGTAGAGAAATCAGTAATTATTCTCTCATAAGCATTACGCGTACGAGTAGTGTCAAGATCCATTCTGGCGACTCGCGCATCAGGGAAAATATCACAAATACGTTCTTCTATCTTTTCGGTACCATAACCTCGACCATTGATTTTTTCACTGCCGCAGTTAGGACACACCTTTGGTACGGTATATGTAAAACCACAATAATGGCAAGTAAGCTGATTTAGATTTTTATGGTAAGTAAGTGACACATCGCAATTTGAGCATTTCGGAACCCAACCACATTCGCGGCACTCAATCATAGGCGCAAATCCGCGTCTATTTTGAAACAGTATTACTTGCTTGCCACTCTGTAAAGCATCATTAATTGCAGCCAACATCTGCGGCGAGAAAGGTCCTTGCATCATCTTTCTATGCTGCAAATCCTTCATATCGATAACTCTTATTTCAGGAAGTTCTATTCCTGCAAAACGTTTCTTCAGCTCAACCAATCCATACTTTCCCTGTTGAGCATTGTAATAGCTTTCCATAGATGGTGTAGCCGTTCCTAGTAACGTTTTTGCACCATACATTCCTGCCAACACTATAGCTGCACTCCGGGCATGATAACGTGGTGCAGGATCTTGCTGTTTAAAACTAGTTTCATGTTCTTCATCAATAATAACCAATCCTAAGTTAGTAAACGGCAAAAAGACAGCACTCCTGGCACCAAGGATAACATCATAGTGAGACTCAGAAAGTTGTTTATTCCATATTTCTACCCTTTCGGCATCACTATATTTGGAATGATAAATGCCTAAACGATCTCCGAAGACTCTTTTAAGTCGTTCCATGATCTGCACTGTTAACGCTATTTCAGGTAATAGATATAACACTTGCTTATGCTCTTCTAAAGCTTTTTTAATAAGATGTATGTATATCTCTGTTTTACCGCTTGAAGTAACACCATGCAAAAGAACTACTTTTTTTTCTTCAAACTGAGAATTTATTTCATCAAACGCTTTCGCCTGAAACTTATTAAGTTGCTTTATATTCTCAAAGTGAGGTTCTCCCCCATTGTTAAGTCTTCCAACTTCTTTCTCGTATGTATATAAAATTTTTCTTTCTATAAGATTCTTTATTGATGGAGCATTACAATGACTGAAGTTCATAAGTTCTTCTTTTGTTATCTCTACAATATCTTCAGTATTAGTTGTACCGTTCAAACTATCCCAATGCGACATCGCCAGAAAATCCATAAAAGCCTTTTGCTGTTTAGTTGCACGAGAAAGAGTATTTATAGCTATATGTAAAGCTTGCTCATTACGATATGGCTCAGTTAGCCCAACGTATTGTTCTGTTTTAGGTTTATAACTATCTTGTGTCTTTAGTCCTGAAGGCAATGCTGCTTTTAAAATATCACCAAGTGGAGACAGATAATAATTAGAAATCCATTGCCACAATTTAAGTTGATTTGGAAATACTACTGGTTTATCATCCAAAACATCAACAACCTCTTTTACATCAAAATCAGGCTTTACGTCAATCATACTTACAGCTACGCCAATATAACGTTTACTCTTTCCCAATGGAACTAGTAAGCGAACACCAGGTTTTACCTTTGACGATAATGCATCGCCAACGGCATATGTAAACGTCCCGTCAAGTGGCAGCGGTAAAATGACTTCAACATACATCATAGGCACACAAAGATAAACAAAAAAAAGCAGATATTCGTATCAGAATATCTGCTTTTTTACATTTATATGAAAATATATCTTTTCGTTGACTGGGTTTAGAAATAATAAGCAGCACTTATCTGCCATGAATTATAACGACTACGAGTAGTACTTGTTATGGCACTTTTTGATGCATCCCATACGTTTATTTCACCTGTTTTTCCACATACAATATTGTATGCTGCACCAATTTCAAGATGCTTCAGCAAAGTAACTCCTGCACCAAGATTAACACTGAAGTTGGACTTCTTCATCTGAAATGTATTCTTATATGAATTAGCGTCTGTCCAATCATAACTATCGTCACCAACATTAAAGCCAAACTGAGGACCTGCTGCAAAATAAATTCCAGCCAAGCTACCAAGTCCAATATTATAACGAAGATTTACAGGAATGTTGATTGACTTTTGTTTCACTGTTGTTTCGTCAACTTTACCATCACGTTGGTCGAAAAGTGCGGCAGCATCTACACCAAGTCCAATAACAGGAAGCGTAAACTTAACAGTTGGACCTACAAAGAAACCAGTACGATTTGATGTATTGAACGCATCTTGGCTAAACGACATATTTGTCAAATTAAGTCCGCCTTTAACACCGAACTTGATCTGTGCATTGGCAGTTGAAACAAACATAATTGCCATAGCCAACACTAGTAAATTAATAGTCTTTTTCATTGTTCAAAAAATTTATTATTATTATAAGTTGAATCTCTTTTAATGTCTCTGTCTTCTCACAGTAACACGAGCGTTACCACTTGAAGAAGATGATTGTTTCTGTCTGCGTATCTTGACGGCAGTATTGCTACCAGAAGATCTTCGGTTCATGGAACGTGATGCTTTTAATGCTTTTTTGTCTCCACTATTTTCCTTATCTAGAGAATCCTTTTTAGCCTGGTCGCCCCAGATGTTCTTTTCGAACGAAACAATTTCATTCTCTATTCTTAACTGTTCTTTATTCAATGCAGTGTCATTCTTGCAATATTGCGCAAGGTTTCGTCCCTGCATATTTGCCGTCTTATATATTTTGCCCTTGTATCTGTTCATCGTAAAATAATCATCCAGCGACATCACTGCTGCATTATTAATATTGCTGACCATTATTGTACGCTTTGCAAGCAATGGCGCCAAATCATCATATTTAACCCAGAACAATGGATACTTTGTTGTTCCATCACCAAAATCATCGGCTCTCTCCATTATTGGACATAAAGCTATAATTTTAGTATGGAATGTTGCTGATATCTGGTCATAGTAAGAACATTCCTTTATATAATATCCCTTTACTTCTGATGAAGGAATATCACTGTCATCAATATGAACACCACGATCAGTTCGCTCATAAAAAATATGATGATCATCCAAAAACGTCAATGGCTTTACAAGTGCATCATCCGTGAAGCGCTCATTACCGTCAAGACGATACTGATATACATTTATTCCACCATGTGATGGTCCCACCATCATAAGTTTAAAGATATACGTAAAAAGATTCATCTGACTTCCAGATGATTCTGCGGGATAGTAAAGCCCTGCATTAGCATCATCATTGAGATTTAGCTCACGATAAACATCTCTGCGCCACACCACATCCTCATTCATTCCTGCTGATGTCGGGAATGAAATCTGTGAGCGCAATGTGACATTATCAGCATTCGTCTTCTGTGCTTTTTCAGCCTGCTCGGCACGACGCAAAGCCGATTGTGCCGAAACATTCATTGCAAGAACTGCCATAAATAGCATAAAATATAACTTTCTCATCTTATCTTACTATTATTTCTAATGCGCCGTTAAGGGTTCGTGTTATTCCATCTGGACCAACAGCCTTAACATGAGTTATATAAAATCTTCGATTACGAGACAAGCTACGGAACGTATCACGCTGCCTGTCAGAGAAATTTGAACCCAACGAAGCTATTGGAAGAGCATTTCCCATATTATCAAAGAATACCGTCTCAAAGCTTACTACTTTGAACTGTATATCAAGCAGTCCGTCATCAATTGCAGCATTAATACCATGTGCTCCCATAAGTGAAGCCTTTGACATCGCCCCTCCTTTAAATCTTGTCGTTCCTAAAGCTACATAAGCTGTTGGATCAGGAAGCTTTCTCACATGGAAGATAAACGGAGGCAAAGAACGTACCTGTCCTTTATCACGTGCTGTTACATGTATTGTTACATCTTTGCCAACAGCCGAAGGAACAGCAATAAAATGTCCGTTACCTTTTGAAATCATACTTCCACCAGTCATTGATATCGACACTGCATTTGCAGGAACACCAGGAACACTTACACTCATAGGATTATGATATCCAGCATAAAGGACATTCATCATATCAGCAGCAACAGTTGCACTATTTGGTGCAGGGATAACGCTATATTTCTGCAAGAAGTTTCTCTTTAACACGTCTCCGTTGCGATTTTGCATCAATATATATCCACCAAAAGAATGTTCTCCCACTCCGTTGGCAGTAAATGAATACTGCCCATTTCGTGTAGCAATTCGCTGTCCATTTACGTATATCTGAGGTTGCTGAGTAGTATCAACTGCTGCCATTACGATATTTGCACTGAAACGTTCTCCTGGGTAAAGAGTTGTCTTATCAGGTATTACGAAAGCAGAGAGTTTATTTACCCTAATATCTTTCATATCTATATTAGAGACTAAAGTATGCAGCACTTCACCTTCAGCATAACGCACATCACTCTGCAATTTAGATAACAGTGTTATGGATGCAGCCACCGGCATATTCTCAAACATATATTCCTGCCAATTCTTCCCTAATAATCTAGACTGTCTTGGGACCTTCGTTGAAAGGTTGCTATTAATAATCTTTTTTTGTATCGGATCGGCTACCATACCAACAATGCGATTTCGGTATGAATTGATTGCATTAAACAATTTTCCACCCTTACCTCCTATAGGTGAAAGCATTACTTCTCCAGCAGCTTCAAGATTATCCTTGTTTTCTATATTATAGACGTTTCCGTTCTTACCATCAGCCTTCCTTACAATAGCGACTTTCAGTTCCTGCGCAAAATTATATAGCGAGTCACTCATCTGTTTCACAGCTGTTGCCTTAGCAAACCACGCCTCCACCTTCGCTGGGTTCTTTCTCATAAGACTTGCGAAGTCGGTATACATAGACTCATTCTCTTTTGATGAATTATCAGTAGTACGATTAAGGCTTTCTTCCACAATAGAGAAGCCATTAAGTACCTCGGTTGATATATTCAGCGCAAGCATTGCCATCAAGACGATATACATGAGGTTTATCATCTTCTGACGTGGAGATACAAGTCTTTTCTTTATTGCCATTACAACTGTGTATTTTGAGTAGGAGCTGCGGCACGCATATTTATGGTCATTGCCTCTATCATACGTGTATAAATTCCGTTAAGCTGCTCAATATGTTTTGCAAGCAACTTGCTCTGTTCATTTATCTGATCTATTGTACCAATCTGTTGACTGGCACTCTTCAACTGCATTTCGTAAACCTTACTTATACCAGTAAGAGTTCTGTTAAGGTTTTCCATTTCCTCACTATCACGGGCAAGGCGTGAACTTTGATCACCAACCTTTCCTAAAACTTCTGTAAGTTTTTTAAGTTCGGTAACATAGTTATTCTGAGCTTCCTCCATTTCTGGATTGGCAGAAGGCATCACTATTGTCGATTTCGCCGGCATCACAGGAACATTGTCTGCAAACGAAACTTGTGATTGCACCATTTGTGGTTTTATCGGCTGAGGATTTACAGGTTGTGTCTGTTTAGATTGTTCTGTCTGACCCTCCAGATACTCTTCAGTTACATGTGTTGGGAGATCCATTCCATCTGTTGTTTTATCAAAAGGTCTATCAAAAGCTGAAATAAAGAACACCAAAACTTCAGTACCCATACCCAAGAACAACATAATATTGGCACCTGGTAGATGGGTCAACTTAAACAATGCACCAAGCACAACGATTGATGCACCCCAGCTATACGCATAGTTTAGGAAAGTTTGTCCAGGGACACTATCCATCCACTTTTGCAGACGATAGACTATATTGTATTTACTATATTCTGTCATTATCTGTTATTTCTTTTTAGTACTAGTTGTATTTGCAAGACTTCTTACACATCTGAATCCGATAAATGATCGTGGCTGGTTTTGATATTCCCAAGAACGCCACGCTGAGCGTATAAAGCTCTCAGGATCTTTCCAAGAACCACCTCGCACACTTTTTTTCTTTAATCTATATGGATCTTCTTTTGCTGCATTATATTTCAATTCAGGATTTAGGTCATTCATTGCAGCTACACCAGATGCGGTATATACCGTACTAGTCCATTCTGCTACATTCCCCGCCATGTCATACAGTCCGTTTGAATTAGAACCGTATATCCCAACCTTACTTGTAATAAGGTTACCGTCTTTGGTATAATTTCCTCTATCCGGTTTAAAATTAGCGTAATAACAACCGTTACCATTCTTCATGTCAGCATTATCCCAAGGAAACTCATTGCCATTTTTACCACGTGCAGCATATTCCCATTCAGCTTCTGTAGGCAAGCGATAACGCTGCACATACTTAGCCTCTGTCCCAAGTCCCTTTAACAAATAATCCGTACGCCACGCACAATAGGCATTTGCCTGTTCCCACGTCACACCGACAACAGGATAGTCGTTATAAGCAGGATTACTATAATAGTTGCGCAAATACATTTCATTATCTGAATTCGTAAAATCATTTACCCAACATGTTGTATCAGGATAGATATTAACAATGTATGTATTAAGGAAATCCCAAGGACCACTACGCTGGCGATCAATAGTCTTAGTAACAATATTTCCACCGTCGTCAACATAAGCAGTATCTTTTGATATCATCACAATATCATTAGAAACAGCACGGTCGGTATTGAAAGAACGTTCAGCAGGATTTAATCGATTACGTCGAAGTGCTGCCGTAGTATAATCGTATATTTCATAACGATAGTTCATCTGTCTCCAGTCTAGTAGTTTGTCTCCAGTTACAGGGTTTGTAACATACAAACTTTCTATGGCACGTTGTTCGTCTTCATTAGGCTTACGTGGTAAAGGCTTATTCCAATTTAAGTGTGGAGTAATAGCATTACCATTCTTGTCTTCAGAAATCATATAACTTTCGTCTCCGGCATATGCAGGGTCAGCAAGTCGTGTACGTAAGATACTGTCACGCACCCACATCACAAATTGTTTATATTTAGAATTAGTAACTTCAGTTTCATCCATCCAGAAACCATCAACAGAAATATCCTTTGTTGGGATCTGGGCTCCAAAGAGAGAATCCTGCTTGTCTAATCCCATATGCAAAAATCCCCTATCAATTTTTACCATGCCGAAAGGTGTTGGCTCAATGAAACTTTTGCCTCCTACACCAACGACTTCGCCGCCACGACCAGCCATAGACATTGCTTTACTTCCAAAGCAACTTGTTAAGGCAAATGTCACCATGACGACACTTATGAATATCAATGTTTTATTCTTCATATATTTATAATATACGCACATTCTTATGTTTATTTTTCCCCTTCTTCACCATATTAATATCCATCTGATAACCGACAAATAGTTCATGGCTTCCGTTTCCAGGATTAATTGCAGATGTATAAACTTCATAACTATATCCCAGTACCAATCCATGAAAAGTTCCTCCTATCAAAAATGTCACAGAATTAGTTGGACTATATGAAAGTCCGGCATACAACATTTTATCCTCATAACTATAGACCAACCTACTGGTAATGTCTGCTCTATAAGCTGTTCCGTCAGTTCGAACAATACAAGATGGCTTTATTGTTACAAACGGATTATTAAGTTTTATATTGTATCCCCCTGTCAAATAATAGGTTGGATCAATTTGGAGTTGATTACTACCACCTAACTTTATCAAAGGCGAATTAATATGCTGTGCAGAAACACCAGCATACCATTGTCCTCTAACGTAATACATGCCAAGAGCCAAGTCTATACCATTACCATTTAGTTGAGTTGTTGAGAATGCAGGATCTGAACTTTCATCTAAATCTACTTTGGATCCATCAAAGTCCTCACTAATAACTCCAACCTGAGCACCAACACTTATTACACCCTTAAAAAGTTTATGTTTGTAAGCATATTGTACTGCCAATTTTTTATGAGTAAACAGTCCGATT
Source organism: Segatella paludivivens DSM 17968 = JCM 13650 (assembly GCF_000373185.1). Classification (GTDB taxonomy): domain Bacteria; phylum Bacteroidota; class Bacteroidia; order Bacteroidales; family Bacteroidaceae; genus Prevotella; species Prevotella paludivivens. The sequence continues at coordinate 1,725 of NZ_KB890632.1, read as the reverse complement.
TTATCATTCATAAATTGCACTCCGGCTCCATTATCAGACCTCATAAAATTAAATGGAATATCGGCTGCTGCATACATCGTTTGGGGATTATGCTCAAATCCAGCCATGTCCATTGCGTAAGCAGCATTAATATTCAATTTGTTATATTTGCCAACAGATGCTGGATTGAAAGATGGCTCCATATCAAAATAATGACTGAAAGACACATCATATTGCGCTTTCATCCCAAGGAAGACGAAAGTAAAAAAAATAGTAAATATAAATCTTGTAAAACTGCGCACGATAATATAACGTAGTAACAAGGAAATTATTGTAAATATAATAAGACACAAAAAGGTCACTCATTGTAGAGTGACCTTTCTGTTTTATCAGAGTTTATTTAATACTCATCATCATTCCATAAGAAATCATCCTTTGAAGGATAATCTGGCCAGATGTCCTCTATACTTTCGTAGACATCACCCTCGTCTTCTATTTCCTGCAAATTCTCTAACACTTCAAGTGGCGCACCCGAACGGACAGCATAATCTATCAGTTCATCTTTTGTTGCAGGCCATGGTGCATCTTCCAACTTTGAAGCTAATTCCAGTGTCCAATACATAGTGTTCAATTATATTTGTCTTTAATTTTGCGTGCAAAAATAACAAAATATATTTTATTCACAAGAAAATATACAAATATTTTTATAAATAGCTATTATTATTATGAATTTTATAGCTTTAAAGGCATATATTGTCAGAAATTCACTTTATAATTGCATTTACACTTATTTGAATCAAAGAAAACTACACCGCAATAATATAAATCATACGTTACGAAAGTGCGATTATCTTCTACTACTTGTTTCCAAAATTTACGTGTTATTTTATCTCTCTTAATATTTTCTATGATAAGTAATGAATCATTATTAGCAATTGAAGCTAAATGATTATACACTTTTTGATAATCACCAGAAAGCGACATTCTTGCTATCTTAAAAGTATCAATTTCACCAACTTCATCAAAAGGCACAAATGATGTTGATTTACTTCCAGCAACAACATACCTCTGATAGATATCATTGGATGCTTTGTAATCATACCAAAATTCAGACTGGCTAAAATTTGCCATTCTAAAATAAAAACGAGACAGTTTTGTTACAAGCGGATTAACATCTCCCGACTCATCTTTCAAATTTTGATAGGCATAATATGGATAATGCTCATTCACCACATAGCGAAGAAAGCTATATGCTGAAGGTGATTGCACACCAAAGCCACGTGAGTAGCCTATGCGAAACACCCATAAGATGATTCTTTTCAGATAATATCCTAACATTGTTATAAGATTTATCAGATTACCCAGAGTTTTATAATTATCGAATCGCTTCAATAAAGCCAAAAAAGCCTCGAAGAATATTGCTATCCTCGAGGCTTATGTTTAAAAGAAGGCGGCTACCTACTCTCCCGCATTGNATTGCAGTACCATCGGCGCAAGTGGGCTTAACTTCTCTGTTCGGAATGGGAAGAGGTGGGACACCACCGCAATAACCACCTGATATGGGTTATGACGTATTTTTCACAAGCAAACTGTAAGAAACCTTAGTTCTTACCACTATCTTAAACAACTCAAAGTATGACCTCCCGAAAGAAAGTTTCGGGCAATTAGTAGTGCTCGGCTTTGACGTCACCGTCTTTACACCTGCACCCTATCAACGTTGTCGTCTTCAACGACCCTCTATGGAGT
>NZ_KB890631.1 GCF_000373185.1 Segatella paludivivens DSM 17968 = JCM 13650 | reverse complement strand
ATTTAATGTCACTTTTAGGCCGATAATGTCACTTAATGTCACTCGCTCATCCCTTATAAACAAAGGGTTTGTGGCAAAGTGACATTAGTGACATTGGAAAAACTTTTTCTGATAGTGTTGTCTTTAGCCGTGTCTTTAGCCGAAATAGTTTTATCAAGCCCCTATGACGAAGAACCTTTGATGCCTCTATTTTAAAATTTTTAGCAGTCCTAACGAATATCACTGAGTAATAGTGAGTAACTAATAATTATAAAAAGCTCCATTACCACTTGAAACACCTAGCCTAATATACTTTAAAGAAAATTAGGAATAAAAGAAATAAATAAGATTTTATTGTTTAACTTTGTACTCACCCAAGGGGGATACTTACAATAGAATTGTAACAGTTAAGAAAGTAATGATTTTAAACACTATAAAATATGGATACAAATGAAAAGTTAAACATTTTGTGGACAACGAACAATAAAGATACTTTTTTCAATATGTTGTCTATGTATGCAATAACATCTATGAAACGTGGTTGGTGGAAACAAGTGAATCTTATCCTTTGGGGGGCATCTGTAAAATTAGTAGCTGAGGATACACAAGTTCAGACTGAAATATTAGAGATGATACATTCCAACGTGTCAATTGAAGCTTGTAAGAATTGTTGTGAAAACTTTGGCGTAAGACCTATTATTGAAAAATTGGGAATTGATATTAAGTACATGGGGGAGCCATTTACTGAATATTTAAAGAATGGAGAAAAAGTTCTTTCGATTTAATCTTAAAGATTTGTACAAGTCCTTGAAGTTAGGCAGAAAACGATCATCCAGTCTAACACAATTATTATATCTGTACAAACATTTAAGGAGATCAAAAAAACTTTTTCTCCCTGATATATATAAAAAAGATCTGTTACAACGTCTTTTTAACTGATTTATGGTGGTAGCGCTTATAAACTGCATGTTGCTTCTTATTGTGAGTGACATGCCTTTTATAAACATAAGTTGGTGGATCACATACGCTACATGGTTCATAACCTTCAGACTTGGCATCTGAAAGGCTAATAGGAATACAACTACGACTTAAATAGCGGCAACCGTCAGAATGATACTTTGAGCCAGTTTTGGTGATAAAAACCGTCTGCGCAATAGCAAAAATTGCCATTGATAGAAAAACAAATACTAGCAATGATTTTTTCATGTTGTTTTTATTTTAAATATGTTAGTACATCATTCGTAATTCTACAGAGTTGCTCACTTCTATCTAGATGTCGTTATGATACCATGGAATTATAGATGACTTATGCCAGCGTCTTCATGAAATCACAAAAGCCTAGATGCATGAACTGGTAATATACGGCAATATTTTCTTCTGTGTCGATTTTCAACACCTTCATTAATTCAACAGCAAACTCCAGTGATGCTGTTCCATTAGCAGTAACAATACCGTTATCACTTACGGCCTGAACATTCTGATATCCAGCAGCGTTTGTATAGTTATCCCCACCCCAACGTTTCAATTCGTCAGGTCCATTTCCAGTATGCTTGACATTGTTAAGAAAGCCATTCTGTGCCAAGAAAGAAGCACCATTGCAGATACCACCTACTATTATGCCTTTTGAAATAGCGTCTTTCACAATAGGTGCTACTTGCTTTGCCTCATCCGTCATCCAACTAAATCCTCCTATAAGAATAAGGGCTGCATAATCTTCAGGCATGTTGTTAAAAGAATAGTCTGGCATCGTATGAAAGCCGCCACAAGAACGGACTAAATCCATCGTTGGTGCAACAACCTTTGTTACATATTTTGGATTTTGTTTCATTCCAAACTTATCACAATTGATAGAACCAGAAATATAAGCTGGTTCATAATCTGCATAATCGTTCAACAGAACGAATAAAACTTCATTTTTCATTATCTTTAAATCTTTTAATCATTGTCCAAGTGAGCGAACTTTCATCACTCTCAATTTTTATATCATCTCTAGAAATCCACTCGGCTGTGGCAAGTTCCCCTTTACCATCTGCATTGATATGGACTTCAGTGCCATCTGCTTCTGCCCAAAAGCCCATAAGTAATGCCGAAGAGAAAGCCCATGGCTGATTAGCAAAATATCTGATATTCTTTACTTTCAATCCAGTTTCTTCGCAGGCTTCACGGCGTATAGCTTCTTCCAAAGTCTCGCCTACTTCAACAAATCCTGCTACCAGCGAATGATGAGCATATGCCCCCTTTGCAGCATAACGAGTCAGCATTAGTTTATCACCATTAGTTATTCCGACAATTACCACAGGGGCTATTGTTGGAAAGATATGTCTGCCACAATTAGGGCATACCAATTCATTTCTTTCCTTACCATACTGAGTTAAAGTTCCACACCTTCCACATAGCTTATTGTCTTCATACCAAGTTGCCAAATGGGCACATGTAGATGCAGCAAATCTTATTTCCTGTGGAATGCTGTCAAGATGAAGTAAGCCAAGAAGTTTGCCATATTCCATATCTGGTGAAGATATATGCTCTACAGATATATAGAAGTTAGATTTCTCCACACTCATAATATACTTCAAGTCCTTTAGATCTATCCCCTTAAAATCAGAAATCAATGGTATATCAATTTCATCATTTGTCTTTTTAAATAGGACTTTACCATACTTGACAGAAACGACATAATCGTTGCTAGCAGGTTCTCGAGTTTCGTTGAACGAAATTTTATGTGGGTTTATTTCTTGAAACATATAATTTACAGTTTATTTGCTAATGATTCTTTAGATACAAAAGTAGTAAATATATAGTATAAACACACTACCACTATCATGAAAACAACATGAAAAATAACGATTGTTACGATTTACAACTTTTTCTTTCTTAATTTCTCTCTATATTCACGAGGAGACATTCCTAACATCGACTTTACAAATCTACCGAAAAAAGATATATTAGGGAAATCCATATCTATTACTATTTCTTTAATTGATAAATCTGTATATTTCAACCGGTATATGATTGCCTCCATCGTATAATCGTGAATATATTGCATAGCAGTCTTTCCCCCAGCCTTACTTATCACTTTGGAAAGATACTTTGGAGACACATTAAGCATCTCACCAGCCTTTTGTACTGTCCTTATCTTACCATCATTTGCTGTTAGCAACTCTACAAAACGGCGAAACAAAACTCCATTCTGGCTCTTATCAGCAGTAACATCCGGCAAGCCTTCCTCCTTAATTTTAGCATCTGCCATCTTAAAGAACTCCATTACAAGAGCTTGAAAAAGAAGTTTTATTATATCATGATTATATTTTTGATCACCGTCTTCGCTCATGTGAATCTTAGCAAGTTCGTAATAGTGTTCTATTATCTCACCTTCCTCATCAGATAAGTGCTGTTTAGGTGATTTTTCTAAAAGACCCGAAATATTCCATATTGCATCTTTTAGAAACAACGAATTACTAATGGCTGCTGTCGTAAAAACCAACATCTTAAATTCTACATCCTGACTCATCATGTAATCTTTAACATGCTGTCCTGCTTGACATAATATGTAGTCTTGTGATTTAAGAAGATATACATTATCATTAAGCGTAAGCTGCAATTTACCTTCTTCACAGTATACAAAGACATTGAACTCAAGGTTGATATCTTCGTAGTCTGCTAGTGAAGTCTGTGTAATATTGTCTATCAATATTATACCATCATTATTATAGTAGAGTCCATCTTCCTGTTGTACTCTTCCAAAAGTTACTTTATTCATGCCTGTAATGTTTTTGGTTTATTTTGCAAAGTAAATGTTTTTTTCGCAACATCCACTGTTCTGCATTCCACTTTTACTGTTTTATTATTCTTATTTCTTCATCAATAACACAATTTGCACAATTAAAGGATATTTTAGAACACCAAAAGGTGTCCTATTTGCTCTATTTTTGCAGTCGAAATATAAATAAAAAAATTATGGAAACTAAATTCAAGGTAGCATTATTTTTTATGTTGATTTTCCTAAGTTCATGTAGGAAGGGAGATAACAGTAATAACAAAACAGCTGTTAGTGTAAAAGTACAAACCGTCGGGATTGCAACAGATAACAATTCACAGTTCTATTCCGGAACCGTAAAAGAAGAAAACGGAGTAGCTTTGAGTTTTATCAATGGCGGAACTATTGAGCGAATGGAGGTTGACGAAGGACAATATGTCAAAAAGGGACAACTTATCGCTGTGTCAAATACATCTCAGGCATATTACCAATGGCAGGCTGCTCACACACAGACATTGCAGGCACGCGATTACTATAATAGGCTGATGCAACTGAAGGCAACAAATAGTGTTCCAGCGGTACAGTTGGTTGAAGCACAAAGCAAGTTGCGTGAGGCAAAGTCACAAGAGTCCATTACAAGCAAGATGATAAGAGACTGTAGCATCAGGGCTCCCTTTGATGGATATATATCAGAGAAGACAGGCGAGATAGGATTGAATGCTGGTCCAGGAATGAGTATTGCGAAACTTGTGAAAATAGATCATGTGAAAATAAACGTATCTGTACCAGAAAAAGAAATGAGTTCTATGAAAGTAGGCAAACCTGTAAAATTGCAAGTTGATGTACTTTCGGGCAGAGTATTTGTTGGTCGAATATCAGAAGTGGGTGTTGAAGCAGATATTCTTTCTCACTCTTATCCTGTAAGTATCAGTATAAACAATCCAGATCACAAACTTCTGCCAGGTATGATATGCAAAGTATATATAGGTGTATCACACAATAGAGGTATTATTATTCCGTTCAAATCAGCTCAGATGGATAACAACAACAGATATTACGTTTGGGTAGTAAAGAATGGAGTTGCACGACGTAAAAGTATCTCCATTTGTGATGAAAATGATAACGGAATCAATGTCACAGGCGGATTGTCTACCGGAGACGAACTTATTGTAGAAGGAATGCAAAAAATAAGTGATGGTTCACGTGTAAATATAATCAAGTAGGAAAGGATTCTATTATGAAAAAAACTATGCAAGAATGGGCTATGCGTTATCACAAGATTGTGATATTGATAGTCAGCTGCCTTATGGGGCTTGGTATCTGGGGGCTTGATAATATGAAGAAGAATGAGTTTCCTAATTTCACCATACGTCAAGGATTGGTAGTAGCCTTATACCCAGGTGCTACATCCGAGAATGTTGAGCAGCAGGTTACCAAACCACTTGAGAATTATATATTCACCTATAATGAAGTGAAACGTAAAAATACCATATCATCCAGTCGTGATGGCATTAGCATTATTCAGGTAGAACTTAATGATGATGTTAAAGACAAAGATGCCTTTTGGAGTAAGTTTCGTCATGGCTTGGATGCCTATGGACGACAGTTGCCTCAAGGTGTAGCGGGTACTGAGGTTATAGACGACTTTGGCGAAACATCCGCTATGCTGATTGCCATGGAAAGCAAACAAAAGACATACAGACAACTGAACGAATACATGAAGCAGTTGGAAGACAGTCTGCGAACGATTAACCATATAGGTCGCGTTCAGGTTTACGGAATGCAGAAAGAACAGATAAGCGTCACTATCGATAATGAAAGACTATCTCATTATGGCCTTACAAGCGAACAGGTTGCAGACGCACTTATGAAGAAAGGATGTGTTACTGGTTCTGGCCGTATAAAAGATGGTACCACTGAATATCCAATTTATGTAGATCTTGGAATGCAGAAAGTTTCAGAACTGAAGAATATACAAATCATTAATAATCCAACAACAAACTCATCTATCAGACTGATGGATATTGCCAATGTTAGAAAAGAATATCCAAAACCGGAATCGTATATCAATTACAATGGTTCAAAAACTCTTCTTCTGAGCATTGAGATGAAAAAGGGTTCAGACATTACATCAATGGGAGAGAAAGTAAACGAAAAGCTGTTATCTATTAAGCAGTCTTTTCCAAAAGATGTAAAGATACAGAAGATTACCGACCAAAGCAAAGTAGTAGAAGACAGTATATATTCATTCTTCGAAGAACTTCTTATTGCCATAGTAGCAGTTATTGGAGTTGTTCTGTTACTTATGCCTCTTCGTGTTGCACTTGTCGCCTCAGGCACAATCCCTGTTACGATTGCAATTTCCCTTGGTGCTCTATATGCTTTTGATATGGAACTTAATACCGTCACACTAGCTGCATTGATAGTAACTCTTGGCATGATTGTAGACGATTCGATAGTTATAATTGATAATTATATTGAACTCCTTTCATCTGGCATATCCCGTTGGCATGCTGCTATAGAGAGTGCTCGCCACTTTTTCAAATCAATACTTTCAGCTACACTGTCTATAAGCATAACATTCTTCCCACTTATAATCTTTATGAATGGTGGTCTTACAGAGTTCTTTGAGAGCTTTCCGTGGGCTATTACCATCATTCTGTTCATCTCTATGTATGTGGCACAACTTGTAGTTCCAATATTGCAGTATTTTTTTATTAAGCCAGAAAACATATCAATGGTCAACAGAGACAACAAGAAAAAGAAATTCTCAATATTAGAGTGGTTACAGGTAAAATATAAGTTATTACTTGACTTATGCTTCAGGCATCCCGCTATTACTATAGGTTCCACCGTACTAAGTGTTATCATAGGATGTGTTATGCTATCTATGGTTCCACAACAATTAATGCCCGATGCAGAGCGCAATCAGTTTGCCGTAGAGATAAGCCTCCCCACGGGTACAGTGCTTGACCGTACAGCTCAGATTTCAGATAGTTTAGAGCATATGATACGGCGTGATAGCGGTGTGGTTTCTGTCACATCGTTTATAGGAACCTCCTCTCCACGTTTCCATATTGACTATGCACCACAGTTAGGCGGCAGTAATTTTGCGCAGTTTATCGTCAACACCACCGACAATAAGATGACTGAGCTACTTGTAGATAAGTATAAGAATAAGTATTCAAACTATTTCCCTGATGCGAATGTACGTATCGTAAAACTATCATTCAATGATGAAGCCCATCCAGTAGAAGTGAGACTTACAGGTGGCAATTTAGATTCACTTTCCAAGGCAGCTGACATTATAGCCGAACGAATGCGCAAAATGCCGGAACTACAATTAGTACGCACCAGTTTTGAAGAGCCACTACATTCATTACACATCAGTCCTGACGATCAACAGATGCATATGCTTGACATGACAAATGCGAGTCTTCAGCAGACTATGATGTTGCAGTATAGCAGCGGGCTCAAGGTGGCAACACTTTGGGAGGGCGACTATGGTACAGATGTAGTTATGAAGTCGCAACACTCAGACAGTGCAACTGTAAATGATGTAAAAAACGAGCTAATACCTGTACATTATGGCTTAAGCAATGCTCCATTACGTCAGTTAGCCAAATTCAAAAGCCAGTTAGAATATGGGCAGATTACACATCGTGGCGGTTTGCGTAGTGTTACAGTATCTTCGGAGGTAGTAGGTAACAATAATGTTATATCTTCTACCGAACATCTGATAAAGAAACTGGACAATATACATCTGCCTAGCGGAGTAAGCCTTTCATATGGAGGTCGCTATGCTGGGGATAGTGATCAGATGCCAGGCATAATAATGGCATTAATCACATCTGTGGTCATCATCTTCTTCATTTTGTTATGGCATTTCAAACGCATAGGTATATCTCTACTTATGATGTCATGTCTGGTGCTATGCGTCTTTGGTGCAGCCCTAGGTCTCATCATTCAAGGAGTCAACTTTAGTATAACAAGCGTACTAGGCATAGTAAGTCTTATGGGTATACTTGTACGTAATGGCATCATACTCTTTGACTACGCCCACGAGATAAAACAGAAAGAGCATCTCACTACAGCCGACTCAATCTATTATGCCGCACTCAGGCGCATGCGTCCTATCTTCCTTACATCGGCAGCAGCCTCTATGGGTGTAGTGCCTATGGTTATCAGTGGTAGTTATATGTGGGCACCAATGGGAGCCGTGATATGCTATGGAACAATGGTTACAATGCTTTTCATACTCACAGTGATGCCTGTAGCTTATAAAATAGTAGTAAAATGAAAACAAAAAGAATAATTACATTGGCGATGGCATTGGTAATGCCATTAGCCTTGCTAGCACAGCATAGTTACACAGCCGAAGAGGTTAGTAAAATGGCAATAGAGCATAATATATCTGTTCGCACTGCCGACAATCAGATTAGTCAGGCATCAGAAACCCGTAAGGATACATATAATGCCTTTTTGCCAAAGGTAAGTGCATCTGCTATCGGATTTGCTGCCGACAAGCATTTGCTGGACCTTAACTTAGGTCTTGCGAGTTACTCAGCATTAAAGAATGGTGTAACAGCAGGCGTATCTGTGATGCAGCCAATTTATGCAGGTGGTCGCATCAGCAATAGTTATAAACTATCCAAGTATGGAGAAGATGCGGCACGCATTCAGAAAGACATCTCTATACGTCAAGTAACATATAATGCCCAGAGGTATTTCTGGCAGGTTGTTGACTGCAAAGAAGCCATTCGCACACTGGATGTATCTGATTCCCTTTTGAGCAAGTTACACATAGATGTGGCTTCAGCCGTTAAGGCCGGTCTGAAGAATCGTAATGACTTATTAAAGGTGGAACTGGAACAAAACAAAAATGAAAGTACGCGTATCAAACTTAACAATGCCTTGAAGCAGAGCTTGTTGTTGCTTGCTCAGTATATAGGAAAAGCTCAGACATCTATAGATGTATCTTCCCCTATAGAGATTGGCAAATTGCCAGATCTATATACGATGGCACTCTCATCATCAGATAAGGTTGAGCAAAGACCTGAATTTAAGTTGCTAGAAAAAAATGTTGATATAAGCCATACAAATCTTAATATCGAGAAGGGCAAGTCATTGCCCACTCTTAGCGTAGGAGCATCGTATTCGTATGACAACTTCTTTGATAAGAATAACTTATCAGGAGCTGTTTTTGTCACCGTGTCTGTTCCAATATCCAACTTATGGGAGGGTGCCCATAATGAGAAGAAAGCCAGTTTACAGTTGCAAAATGCGATGGAGACATTACAAGACAACAGAGAACTTTTAGCTATTGATATACAAAAGGCGCATGATGATGTAATAGAATCGTGGCAGCAGATAAAAGTATCTATAAAGTCAATAACACAAGCCGAAGAGAATCTACGTATAAATAACAATACCTATCGTGCAGGAACCACCACTATGACCGATATGCTTGATGCTCAGACTGCACTACAGAATGCAAAGAATGAATATATTCAGGCATATGCAGGTTATCAACTGTGCATCGTAGATTATAAAAATAAAACTGAATAGTTGAATCGTCATCCCCTTTCTAGTACTTAACACTATTGGCAATATGATAAAGAGGAGCTATAGATACTGAACAGGTAAGAGAATAGCAAATATGCTTTGCTAAGTTATCGTAACTTAACAAAGCATATTGTCTCACATCTCTTTAAGTATGTTCTGCAAAAGAAAGGTTGCATTTTGATTTTTTGCCACACCTTGGGTTATCTTATAAGAATATGTGATGTCTGTTCCCAACTCTATTTCAAAACAATAATTATGGAAACGATCCGGATATACTTCCACCATTTTAGACAATTCCAAATCATGTGTCGCAATAATCCCAGTTACATTCTTACCAGAAATGTACTCAAGGAAAAGACGAGAACCATTTAACTTGTCTAGAGAGTTTGTTCCTTTCAATATTTCGTCAAGAATGATTAACGTTGGACCACTCAGACTACTTATTAACTGGCGAAGACGTAGTAATTCGGCATTAAAATAAGAAATGCCATGAGTCAGGTCATCAGTAGTGCGCATACTTGTGAAAAGATTAAACTGTGAGATCGTCAGATTATCTGCAAAAACAGGCATTCCCATCATTGCTAATATATAGTTTATACCCAATGTACGCAAGAACGTACTCTTACCAGCCATATTTGCTCCAGTAATAATATAGTAGTTATGGTCCTTTATAAGGAAATCGTTCTTCACGGCTGTTTCATCAAGGAATGGATGATATAAATTATGTGCCTCAAATATAATCTTGTCATCATCCACAATATCAGCACTATGTGACTCCGGATGATTAAAACTGAATGTAGACATAGCCACAATAGCATCAACATCGCTTACTGTATCTATCCACATGTCCATTTTCTCAACATAAGCATTCTGCCATTTCACGAACTTTCTAATTATAAACAGATCTTGAAGAGCTACTGCATTTGAAAAGAAAAACCATAAGTTATTTCCTCTTCTCTCTATATCTGCAAGCATGCTTTGCATTTCCATGAAAGAAGGCGTTGCCTCTGTAAGCAATTCTTTAGCATTAGAAAGATGAACAGATGTATAGTCTGCATCGGACACATGTTGGATGAGTTTCACATAAGACACCAGTTGTGTATGCAATTTATCCACTATTTTATATATTTCATGTAATGCTTTATGACACAATTTAATTGCTATAAAGAAATTGACTAGAGCTAACATTACTGGTATAACATAGTTGATTACACCCGCTCCAGTTAGTATAAGCGATACTACAAAACACAGGGTGAGTATCCAAACTATCCAAGGAATAAATGACGAAGCGAAGAAACTAGATACATTAAAACTCTTAACAGACTTTACCGCCCGTAGTATTGCATCAGAATCAATATCTTTTTCTACGCCCAAAGACATGAATTTCATACGCCAAGCAACCTTATCATCGGCAGCAAGTTCAATAATAGCATCATGATATTGCGTAAGTGCTTCTACCGAAGAGTGTGGTCTTACTGTAGACATGAACTTAGCCAAACATTTGTTACCACCCGAAGTTACTGTTCTATTTATTCGATTAAAGAGGGAATCTGCGCCAAAGCAATCAAGGTCAAAAGTAAAAGGATGATGAGCATCAACATATCTTTCTCCATTATCAAAACAAGAAAAGTCACCATTAATAGCCATAATCTCATGTTTATACACTAAATCTAGAGATTCTTTAATATCTATCTTGGCATTATTCTTAACGTCAGCATATCTTATAGCAACATAAGCAAATATACTAATTAAAGACATTACTATACACATCAACCCTAAATCAGTAACCGTGAAAAGAACCAAGAATCCTATAAAGAGTAGAAAAGTCAACACTTCACCCAATATGAATCCACGACTTTTATGTTTCAACACGTTTATTTCCTTCACAAGCGCATCGTGCACATTGCTATATAATGATCGTATCTTATGTTTTTCCATAATACAAAAATACGAATAAAGTTTCGGCAATGCTACATTTTGAATATACTTTTAACATTTTAATGTATACCGATTCATATAACTTATGGTTTCTAATATTTCGCCAAAACTGTACTGGAATATGTTGTTTTGGCGAAATAAGGAGTATCAAACATTCTTCAACGTGTAGACTTTTCCACCCTTTCTCAACCATTTTTGGGGGTTCCTGAATATAGAATGCAATGTACAAACAACGACTGCATCATATCCTTCAATAGACAAAGAGTCCTCATCCGTCTCTACATCTACTCCATATTCTCCCCTAACCTTATCAGCATTTACATGAGGATCATAAATAGTGATGTGATGAGTATATCTATGCATCATCTCATAAATATCATAAGCACGTGTATTGCGAATGTCTTGACAATTAGCTTTAAAAGAAAATCCTAACAAAAGCACTCGACTCTTACCAACACTTAATCCGCGAGATTTTATATCAACGATGACACGACGCGCAAATTTCGGCGCCATTTTACTATTTAGACGACGCGCTGATTTTAGCAAAGTTGGATTATATCCAGCAGCAGAAGCCTTGTCTATCATATAATAAGGATCAACTGCTATACAATGACCACCTACAAATCCGGGATTCATCTTTACATAATTCCATTTTGTTGCCGAACCTTTGTTTGCCTCGTCAAAATCAATGCCTAACGTTTGACAAATTCCAAGCATCTCATTAGCGAATGCTATCAAAACGTCACGTTGACAATTCTCCATCATCTTGCATGTTTCAGCAACTTTTATTGAAGACGCCTTATATGTACCATTTAACAAAACAGATCTATAAAGTCGATCTACGAAAGCTGCAGCTTTAGGAGTTGAACCAGAAGTGACTTTCTTTGTATTTGCCACAGAATGCTCCTTATCGCTTGGATTAATACGTTCAGGTGAATATCCCACAAAAAAATCCTCATTGTATTTCAGTCCCGATGATTTTTCTAACCGCGGAACACACTCTTCTTCTGTCATTCCAGGCCATACTGTTGACTCATAAATAACGATGTTACCAGGTGAAAGTACCGAACCTAAATCAACAGAAGACTGATAAAGCAACGTTGGATCAGCTTTCAACTTCTTATCGGCGGGAGTTGGTACAGCAACTATATAAACATTACAATCTGCCACATCGCTCTGTGATGATGTAAGACTCAAATTTCCGGAATACAGTAAATTCTTAACTACATCAATATTAACATCAATATCACCAATTTTTGCATTGTTGAGATTTTTAACTTTATACGCATCAACGTCATATCCTATCACTTTAAATTTCTTAGCGAAAAGGCATGCAAGCGGGAAGCCAACATATCCTAAACCTATTACTGCAATTTTAATGTTGCTTTTTCTAATCATAGTAAATATTATTTATAAAAGACATATTATTTTCTTTCTAGTTTAGCATATCGTGAAGTCTTTTCTGGATTCCACGGATCATCATATGACCTAAAGAAGAAGAATTCCTGCAATTGAGCTATTGAACGGACAATCCTCAGAAAATATCCAGAATAAGGAGACATCAATGGCATAAATCTTATAAGACTAAACTCTTGCCTTGCCCGCTCTGAGGTAATCATAATCAATCCAAATCCAAAGAAATTGAAACATAGACGTATGAAATATCCCAAAAAGACGACCTCTATTATATGTTCATTGAATTTCCACATCAGGTTAATAACATAAAACACCCACACAAAGTTGAGAACACAGTCATACATAATACTTTCCATATTTGACAACCAGTTCAGAAACGACCAATTCTTATTAGGCAAAAGAATATCTATATGCTTACGTAATCTGAATCTTACCAGTGAGCGTGACCATCTAATACGCTGATGAAAAAGTTTATACCACCTTGTCGGGACATTAGTCATGCATATTGCATCATTTGCAAACACCACACGATATCCAGCCTTACGAAGTTTCTGCGTGATATCACCGTCAAGCCCAGGTCCTACATCCCAAAAACCGAATGTACGCAACGTCTTTGTTTCAAATGCCCCAAAAGCACCTGATATAATATGATATATACCAAAGAAAGATGTCACAGTTCGTCCAACCTGAATACGTTTCAGATATTCTATTGCCTGAAGCGAGGTACAAATAGTTTTTTGGGAGTTTCTTACTTTAACACAACCTCCGACTCCCTTTACTTTATCATCAAGATAAAACGGGAGCAATATATTTTCTATGGCATCAATATCTAAAGAAGAATCTGCATCCAGATGAACGATATACTTGCCCTTTGAGACGTTCGCTCCCATGTTTGCCGCACTAGCCTTTCCTCCTCTGACATCCATTCTTATATACTTATCTATGAGGTGGGCTTTTTCCAAGTCGTCACAGATATACGGTGTAAGATCATCCGATCCATCATCTATTATTATAACCTCATAATTACGGTATGTTTGTTCGGCAAGTGACTTTACAAGTTTATAGATATGCTGTCCCTCATTTTTTCCTGGTACGATTACTGATATCAAGGGATTATCTTTATATAATCTGAATCTTGCGAATTTCTTTAGCTTACGCATTTTTTTTTGATGCAGATTAATATAAAACATAACGGCATATTCAACAATGTAATATCTTGGCAACTCAATGAATATAAGAAACCAATATGTATTTACTATGCTGGATAATGACAGATGTTGAAGATATGTCACAAATGTGTCGAGAAAATCAAAGAATTCATTAAACATCAAATCTTATTTTTATACTAACCACAAATAGCTGCCAATAATAGCTGCTAAAGCTCCTACTACAATCATTATAAGCCAAGAAATATAATTAAATGACTTTTTATCTATTATCTCCACATCATGGATTTTTGGAACATCAGCCGTGACAGGAGCATCACTTATCTTTTTATTAGTTCCAAAGAAGTGTTTTATAACAGCTTCAGGAGATGAAATGTCCATAGGGTGCTCTGCTTCTTCATAAGTAGTTACATGGTCAGCCTGATTAGGGACTAACTCCAGCTGTTGCATATAAGTCTTTATATCCGTAATCTTGTCTCCAACAATCTCAAACGTATAGTGCTGCGTATGGCCAGGTTCAATAAAAGCAGCAAGCACCTTTGCGCCATCAACAACTTTATCCTTAAACTCATCAAGCTGTTTCTGCCCCTCTCCTTGATAAAGAGTGCAGTTAATATATAGAATGTGTTTTGTAGAAGTCACTTTATTTGTTGAGAAGACTCGACACGCTGTAGCCACAATGTCATCGGTTACCACAGTGGTACGCCCATTTTCATCCAAAGTCCAGATCTTAGCTAGAACAAGTCCTGCAATCTGGTCATTGTTTATCTTCCTTTCGATAAGTAATTGAAGTCTATTCCTGAATGCATAGAAACTCATATAGTTGTCAAAATATGAGTTGATTGAATATAACGGATACAGAGAATGTGCTATATTCTCTGCACCTTGAGGAGTAATCTCAAATTCATATATATCGTGAGGCACAAGTTCCTTCACATTTGTCTCTGTCTCACAATATGTACATGAAGCCTTTGTAACTGGGGAAATAAAAGTATTACTACAGTTTTCACATGAGTAAAGGCTTGCAGGTCGGTCATAGTCCACACCAATATGGCGCAATTGTTCATGACATTTAGGACAAACCAACTGTCCACCTAAATTATAAGTACTTTCTGCCGAAATATTGGCACAAGCAAAATGATGAATCATCTGTTCTATGTGCAATTCTGAGCTGCCACATTTAGGACAAGTCTCGTAATAAAGTAGATGAGAGTGTTGGCACTTAGGACAAAGATGTATTTTGTTTACGAAACGCAAAGGACGAAAAGTCCCCTTCTCATAACTGATTTGCTCAAAAGAAAAGTGCTCACGTAAATGATAATATCCTAGATTATGAAATAGTTCAAGCAAAGGATATGAATAGCCAGTCGCCGATTTCTCAACAAGTTCTGGTTTCATTATTAAGTCATTGCGTGACAACTTGTATCTGTATATTCGCAGAAATATATCACTAGAGGTCTTTATAAGCTCATCTTCTGGTATTATTCCCTTTTCCTTAATATTTCTGATTATGTCTTCTATCTTTGTGGCAACCTCTGATGTTGTTGGGTTATCAATAAAGTCATCAATTACATAATCGTGCAATCCTAATTTTCCTTTTAGCCGTTTACTGACAAAAAGCGGCAGATATGAAGTTTCATTGCATGTCACTGGATTGATACGCTTCAGTACCGCTTTCACTAAATGGCTATTAGTCATGCTGATATAAACGGCATCAAAGGCACCGTAATAAAAATATGACTTATCTGAGAAATCAACAAGATTTGTGATTATCGCTATCTTGCGACCATAAGAATTTGTATATATTCTAAATCCATCAACATTCATTATTTATTCCTTTAGTATGACAAATTTACTTTCTTACTTTCATGTTTACTCTCCCCTGCTTGTTTATAGGGTATAGAACCACCATCGCCAGTGAATATAAACTGTCTGTCACTGAACGGTTGATTTTTACTTTTCAATTTATTGACACGAACTCTAACGGGGAGATTATCATTCAATACCCAATAGGGCACAACCTGTCCCTTATCAAAATTCAAATATGCAATTACAGCATCAATATCATGCGAAAAGTTACTCAAAAGATGTTTTGGAATATCCTCGACACGCAGTCCTAGCAATTTAACATGAGCCTTAAGTATGATATCTCTATTGACAATCACTTCAACATCACTTGCCTTACTGATATAATCCACCTTGTCACTAGGTACATAAACCATTACTCCAAGATTAGCAATACCGTAATTAGAATACTGCATTGACATAACCTCCTCTGTTTTGAACAAAACAGTATTTGCCGGAACTTTTATGTCGGTAATAATACCACTATCAGGGGCGCAGGCATACAGAACCAAAGATCCGTTATATCTTTTACCTTCTGGAGAATAAGGCATACCTGCACGATCACGATCATAACCACTACCATGTATATACTGTCGTGTATTTCCTATTGATTGCTCATATATCGCAACAGTAGATATCTGCTTTCTTATCTCGGTCTTCGTTTCCTCTATCTGCGCTTTTAAATTGTTTTGTGCAGTATTGTCGGTTAGTCCATAAAAAATATCATTACTTTCACTTCTTATCTGCTTTTGTAGTTCAAACAATTTTGTTCTCAGAACTGGAATTTGTTGCTTAGCCAACTGTGCCTGCAGTTTCATATCAGCAGCTTCTTTTATAACTGCTGGGCGATGATTCACGTCATATTGTCCGATTATATTATTCAGCAACACATAAGAATAAAGAGTATCGCCAGGATTAACATGTTCACCTACTTTCTTGTGCAGTCTCAACACATAAATATCGTCCAAAGCCCTTACATGGTTTTGATCTATTTTTATGTATCCGTCATATTGAGCATACATAATTCTATTGACCACATAAATACCAAGAAGTATCAATATAAACAAAAAAAAACTCGAAAAAACAACTTGTTGTTTAGCTAGTTTCGTTTTTTGGTAACGAAGCATTTCCCGAGCGTCTTCCTGCTGTGGATCAGTATCATAATTAAAACCGTTCATAGGTCTACCTCCCTTGTTAAATATTTAATATCTGCTCCTATTGTCTTCTCTATATTTATCAATGCCATTTGTCGATTGAGCATCAAGTGACAAAGGCGTTCCGTACCTTTAAGCAATTGGTTATATTCCTGCATCCTAACGATATAATTATATCCGTTCGGATTTTTAATATAGGCTTTCTTACGAATTTCCACATACTGTTTTAACTGCCTCATATGAATAGCCTCTACACTGACCGACTGATTCAGTTTATCAATAATATCGAGTTGTTGAAGACATACTCTTCTCAGTTGTTCATTATCAGTAGTGCGTTGCAATTCTAACAATGCACTTTGGATATCAATAGAATGCTTCTTGCTTTTTGTCTGATTATAAAGAGGAATAGTAAATCTCACTCCTAAGTCTAGATTTTTGCTAAGTCTGTCTTTACTAGTCCAATAAGAAGACGCTCTAAAGAATGGTGTCAATTTTGTTGTAGAAAGATAATTTGTAAGCTGTTTGCGATTTTCAAGCATCTTTTGGCTAGCTGCTATTATCTTTGAGCCCATATTGTCTTTGACTAGATTCATCAAAGCCAATGTGTCAACAACAAGCATCGTCGGTTTAATTATAAACAGAGGCTGCTTGTCAAGAGCTTCCGCACTATATATTTGTGAAAGTTGATATTCCAGATCTATCTTTTCGTTCATCAAATCCATAGTCTGGTCGGTAGCCACCCTATCTTGTTCAAGCATGAGTTGTGATGCCTCATTTAGTATATCCAGATTTTTCAACCTATGACTCATCGTCACAGCTAAATAGTAATTATATATTTCTATTATCTTGTTTTGACAATCGTCAAAAACATTTTCATTTTGTTTTTTGAACTGTTGCAGTCTGTCAACCTCATTTCCATAAAGTATCTGTTTGGTTTTAGCTTCTTTCTGATAAAATTTACTGTTAATCAAATCCCATCCTATTTCAGCTTGAGCCTTTGCCTTATAAGATGACACGTCATCATCATCACTAATATGAAAAGAGTTGTCTAAGCGTCCATAAGCCTGCCCTGTAACTTCAAAACCATTATTCCGCAATAATGATTTAACATCTTGATTATTTTTTACTTTATAAAGTGAGTCAAGAATGTTGTTATAGTTTGAGATATCTCTTGCTGCAGCATAAGGCGACATAATAACCTTAGCATTGCTAAATAGATGCTCTAATTCTTTGAAACGTTCACTGAAATGCTTTAATACATCTTTGTTTTTTAGATTTTTATAAACCAGCATTTTTGGTCTGTATCCATTAAGGTTGTCCATCTGACCATAGATAGCCATCTGAAACAGACATAATAATAGCATGGCTGTAAACAATTTCTTTACAGTATTATTCATTTACTCAATTCAATTTTAGGACAAGTCAACTAGGGAACATCTTATATGAATATTCCCGAGTTGGCTATTTATAATAAAAGAATGTTATTCTACTAACTTGAAGACTTGCAGACAATCACGTCCGTAAGCCACATAGATATAACCGTCAGCTAAAGTTACATAGTTGGCCGATTTAACCATCTTTCGCTGAGCAATGACTTTATGGGTTGTTTTGTCAAGGATAATAAGTCCATAAGAACCATAAGCAAGATAAATGTATTTGCTGTCAAAGGCGGCACCGTTACAATAAGCCTTATAAACGCCCTTAGAAGTGGTTATATTATCTGGCTGATAACTCCATGTGAATGTTCCATTCTCAAATACTTTTAATCCATCACGACCTGTACATAAATAAAGTTTACTGCCATCAATAAGAACAACATTCTTACCATTATTTGGTTGAATATCTGCAGCATTAGTTATCTCGGTCAAAGGATTTACTAATTTATAGTCAGAAGTTGCATAAGTCTGAACATTAGCTTTTATGGCTTCATCGGAATTCTGTGCCTGAGTTGCAAGATAAGCAGTTACCATTGTGTTACCATTGATATCAATGAATTTAGCCTTACCAGGAAGTTTGGTCACACTTTCAGGAACAAGTGTGGCTGCATCATATACACGATAACCAGAAGTTGTCATCACCTCAATATGGCTTCCGTTTACAGCAACGCTATTACCATCACCGTCAACAGTTGTATCCTTGTCAATTGTTGCATATTTCTTATATCCCTTGAGGCAAACCATATTAAGAGGCTTCTCTGTTCCTTTTTCTGTAACAGAATCCGTTGTATTCATTAATCCGTCACTTGTCAAATCAATATAGGCTATAATACCACCCTTTTTCTTTGAGTTGCCGACAGCGTAAACACGTCCATATTTTCCAACATTGGGATTAATCGCTAACGAGTTGTAATCAAGTTCATTATTATGATCACGAATAAATTGTAACAACTGTGTCTTGTCGTTGGCAGTCTTCAATACTTCAAGACATCCACTTTGACCAGTTCCTCGCTGATGATAAGAAACATAAACATTACCATTATATGTTTTAACGCATGTAGCTGAAATATCATGAGTATGCTCATTATTTACCTCTGCAATAACATCTATTGTAGGCGCGGTTGGATCAGTCGTAGGTATTGACGGATCTGGATTATAAGCAGGATTGCAGTCTGTCTTTGCTATCTTTATGTTCCCTGGGATTTTAGATTCATCTTGAATATTAACAACATTGCCTCCAGTAAAGGAGAATTCGTTAAATGCCATCGCAATCTCGTCATTATTGTTAACAAGACGAGCAAAAGAAGCACAGTCTACTGCTATTGTAGAGCCACTACCAGGAGTCTGGAATAAGTACACGCGTTGAACATCACCGCCTGCATTCCAGATCATCTTTGCAGCCTTAACGACAGCTATAGCTTTGTCGCCTACAAGAACGAATTTAGCATCATTGCCATTATTAAGATTCGTATATGTACCAGCACAGTTAATATAGGCACCATTTTCTAACTGTATTGTAGAAGCAGCACATTGATAAAGACTTGCACACTCTACATAATTTGCATAAAGCACAACATTGTTGCTATTAAGTCTTAATTCGCCAGAGGTCTTAATAGAGCAATCGCTAACAAATTTACAACTGTTTTGTAATGTAATGGCTGGAGCTGTAAACGAGCCTCCAACGTGGATATTACCATCTAGTTGTGATGCGTCATCAGCAACTGTAACGTTTCCAACAACGTTTACACGTTCATCTTGATTTGTTTCCCATCCTTTAGTATTTAGGTAACCACCAACATATACCTTACCTTCACATTTGAATGTTTGTGTAGGGATATCTAAATTGCCAGCATTATAGAGAGTTTCAGTACCACCAATGTAGAATTTACTGGCAGTAGTTGTCAGTGTGCCATAATTATAGATCGTGGCACCTTGATTATTCAACAAGGTTCCTTCACCATGGTTTAGATTTAAGGAACCACCTTTCAAAATATAGATTGTACCTGAGCCCCAAACATTAGTAAGTGTCATATCTCCGGAAATATAATAAGTTTTATTTCCAAGCCCAAGTTGACCACTATATGTTTTGCCAGAAGCTAGATAAACAGAATTACTTTCTGTATTAACCGTTCCCCAATTGATTACCTTTGTTAAGTCAGCTGCATCATTTGGAACTGACGGCGCTGAAGGTATGTTAGTAATTAAACCAAGAGATAGTGTTGTGTAATCCACAGCACGAGTTCCAGGTGACTTAAAATTAAGCACCAAATCAGATAATGAAGAACCAGACGAAGCATCCACCGACAATCCTGTTACTGATGGATTAACTACTCCTTCATCTACCGAGTCATTATTAGAACATGAGGCGAAGCCCAATACGGCCACACCTACTAAAAAAAATTTAAAGCTCTGCATTTGTAAAATTATTAGTCTAAGAAATCTATCGTTATTATATACTCTAAAATTTAGTCGTGCTACAATGTTAAGAAAAAAATAGATAAGGTATACCAATCAACATTACATATTAACACTTATAAGCCTTATTTTTGCACTAATTAACATTATATTGTGCAAAAGATGAATTAAAACAACGGTTGCGTTTGCTTGATAATAATAAAGAATAATAGTAATACTATCATATACATGTCTATTATATTTGCTTTTTTACATCAAGCACAAACACCTTATAATATAAATATCATAATATTGAAGACCTTGATTTTATGCATTAATAAAAATAGCAAACATCTCTATTTGCAAACTTTAGCATAGAAATAAAATGTCAACAGAATTATGATATAATAAATCACGTGATAATGAAAAAGAAAATCAAAATTTCAATAAAGGTGTAATTTGATATTTGTTCATGAATCATTTAAACGAAGTTAAAACAGTTTCAAAATATTTTCTTACAATACTTAAATGGTTTCCATTCATTGAGATTGCGAATTATGCGTATTACGGCATGTTTGTAATCTTGTGGATAGAAAAATGTAAGAACATAACAACGATGCCTATAAACAATATTATGTGAATGATAGCAATAACCTGTATAACTATTTAAGTTTCCTGATGATATAGACTCTTTGTAAACATTTGACGACGATCTTACATATATAATTTTAAATTCTAAGACCATATTTATATCATTGGCATGATATCCAAATCTTACGCAGCAAGTTCCGTCATCACAGCTTTCTTGGCTGAAAAAAGATGGATATTGGAAACCCCATCCCATATCTGGATTGATATACGTCTTAAATTCGGCATAATTCATTTCTTCCCGAAATATATCCTTGAAGTTTCTTTGGTCTTTTCTCGGTGTGTTTATAACAAAACAAGCGATGATAAATATTATAAGAGCAAGAAGTATCTTTTTCATCTTCTGCTATAATATACCTGTTTGAGTATCTTTGTTTTTCATTTTTCTTTGTATGTCTTGGAATCTTTTACCTTTACTTAGTTTCCATGCAAAGTTTATGGTAACCATATTTCCGTTATCACGACTATGCATTATCATAGACTTATTAATGTATTGATTCACAAGTTCTGCATGGTTTATCTTTGGATTATTTTGAAATGGGTGCTGCAAGTCTATTGACAAATCACAATTTCCAATATGATACGAACATGTAATATCTGTTGTACTAGCATCTTTGTTCCATGTTTCACCTTCCATGAATTTCCAACCATTATCCGCATTTGCAGTAATAGTGAATGCTCCCAAATAAACCTGCAAACTTCCTCCAATATTATATGAAGTGAGCAGATGTGTATAGTTCTCTCCATAGTTAAAAAAACGATACACCCCTGCATATGCAGAAAGTGACATTACGTTCTGAATTATATCATATTTTGTTGAATTCTGTAAAATAAGCATATTGATAGCGTGTTGATTTTTTTGTGTATATAGAAATTGGTCATCTTCTGTTCTGGTATAGTATGCTAAATTTGGATTAGAGTTCAATCTATATTGAATGTCTGTAATGCTATTTAATCCTCCTCTGCTATATGACAGCCTTAATGTATTGGTAGTAACTCTATTAGGTTGAAGATCTGAATTTCCAACAATCCATTCTCGACTATTCTTTTTTATTTTGGTATCACTGATCATTGCAATTTTAGATATATGCTCATAAATCTCAAAGCTATAAGTCATAGCTAAGTTTTTGTTTAGCGAATAACTTATTGTTGCTTTTGGACGCCACAACCAATAGTTATAGCTGCTTTCCCCCTGACTGTATCTTTGATTTGAAATACCAAATCCAGCGACATACCCTAATTTATTCTGATGTCCTTTCAATTCTCCGAAAATATATGTTCCATAATTGTGCATTCTGTTTGTATCCTCAACACTTCCACTATATTGATTTTTTGTATATTTAATATTGTTGCGTATACCCGCAGATATCGTGACTGGTTTTAATACGTTTTCATATATAGCCTCTGACATCAGTGACCAAGTACTCCCGTTAGTAGTATATTCATAAGGTTTCCCCTCGTCATTGTAGTCATAATCACGTGTCGAAATAGCAGTACCGACAAAATTTGCAGTAATGTTTTGATGATTACCAAGTTTATGGAAAAAATATATATCTGCGACTGGTGACTTTAAGTTTTCTTTGTTTCTTGTCTCAGATATGTATTCGTTGCCATTATCGGTTATAAGTCTTTTATTATAGTCTCCTGGCGTATGGTTAAAATTCGCAGACAATGAAGTTTGAAATACATACGAAGCAGAATCAGCGAGGTTATATTTTAGTTCGAAAGTATTCCCTATATTACATGAACGGGAGTCTATATCATCACGTGAAATGATGTAGTTTGAACCATCATCAAGCTTATATTGGGCTTTTTCATCATATATGTTCCCACCGAAATCATTATAGGATAAAGTATACGTCACCCCTAGTTCTGAATTTTTATGGTTTATCTTTGCATAACCGCTATAATTACCGTTTTTTGCAGTCAATGTTTGCGTCATATCCGTACCAACAGTGTAGCCAAAGTTGTCACGCTGGGTTATAATGTTGATGACGTATGCAATTCCTTCTCCATATCTAACTCCTGGCTTATCAATAAAATCAATGCGTTTTATACTCTCAGAATTAACAGCTAGCATGTCTTCTTTAGTTGCAATCACATTGTTTATCCGTATTTGCACATCACCCTGATTGCCTAAGGCTGTTATTGAATGTTTGGTCTCATCAATTCTTATATACGGAAGTCCTAGTTTTCCAAGCATACTATATCCATTAGTCGCAGCTTTTCGTTGCGAGTCTGTTGGTATCAAAATCATTCCGTCAGCTTTATTCACTATTCTGGAAGCATTAACGGTTACTTGATTTAGATTGACTTCTTTTGTATTTTGTGCATTCAGAACATTTAATGTGAATGCAAACATAATCAAAATATAAGTTTTTTTCATCTTTACGTTTTAATTTTACGCAAAGATATCGAAATGCTAAAAAAAACATTTGAAAACAATCTGACATCTATCTGACATTTTGTTTCCTTTAAATATCAGAATGAGCTAAATGCTTGAATTACTGGCAATTAATCGTTGACACTAAGTTTGTAGTCTTTGCCCCTTTCAGATATTATTTTAAGGTTTCCTCTTGTCTGTATTATTGGCTTTATGCGCCTCACCAGCGTATATAAAGTCTCGCTAGCATCTGGTTTCTTTGGCCATAATTCATCACAAATCTGTTGTTTAGAGAGTTTATGATTTGCTGATGAGAAAAACATCATCATAAGTTTTTCTTGCATTGGAGTCATAACAACAGGTGACTTGCTCAGATCATAAAATGAATGTTCGTCTTGTGCATACATCATATTACCCAACACAATCACATTTTTATATTGCCGCCTGAAATGCAGAACAGATAATACTCCCCAAAATATTCCTATTATTAATATTGAAACCGGCAGCCTTTGGTCGGATAATCCAAGAATGTCGGCAGCTGAACAATTGGCGTAACTTTGAAATTCAACAGAATACTGAGGTGAATGCCATTTTATTTTTTTACTGCAAATAACATTATCCTTGCTATTATAAGCATAATATAGGAAAGAGTGACTTCGAAGTGCATCTATCTTCAAATGTTGGCGATAATTTATTATTGTGTCGGGTGTTATAAATCCATTTTCTTTTGCAGAAATGGTTTGACTCAATGCCTGATTCATATCTTTAATTATTGCATACTTGGTTACGTTATAACTATGCATACTAGACAACGTCCCACAAACCACAAATATCATAAATATGATAACTGAATGGAATGGTTTCATTTTTATGTTTGTTTCACTCATCATTGATATAGACTTTACTGTAGACTAGCATAATGAAAAAATAACTATTGTCTACAACGTTGTTGCAAAGTTATAATAAAATATTGATTATTTAGGCAAATATAGTAAGATTTGTAATCAGTTCCATTATTTATCATTACATCGCATTGAATATTAATGTTAACGAAACTTTTTATTAATAATTATAAGATTTCGGCATCATCAATGGTTCTTCGTCAATTTAGGGGTGATATCCTCAATAAACCTATTCCGGCTAAAGACACTATATATAAAGGGTTTGTGACATTATGACATTAGTGACATTAAAAAACTTTTTCTGGTTGAGCATAAAAAAACTGATTCTCCGATCTCACGACCAAAGAATCAGGAATGCTAAAAACTAACTTAACATTAAAACCTATCAAATAACTAATTACTTATTACTTAATGTAGCATACAAACCAATACATGCACCAATAAAACCTCCACTCTGATGAGTACTCAAGTTGACTGCGTCAACTCCACTCGCCAATAGTTTCCATGCACCATTACCTGCCGCATAGTAAAAACTATAGTAACGACCATCACCTTCAACTTTAAGACGTAATGGTTGTTGTGATTCATTATTATCAAGAGTTGCCGAAGCAACAGTGACATTTGTTCTTTCCGCTCTTTTCAATGTAACAGCAGCCTTTCCATCACGCATAGTCTTTCCAAATACAAAATTGTATTCTTCATTCTGCAATAATACCAATCCAGCAAGTTGATGTTCGTCTGAAGGATTAAAAGTAACTTCTGTCTCGGCTGTGAACGTATTATGCTGTTGACGTACAAAGATAGCAGAAGGAGATTCTGGTTGACTTATGTTCACTGCTTTTGCATTGATTTCCAATCCACCATCTGCAAACTTATAGAAATCTGAAGGATTTCTCAGGAATATCCAACGACTGTTCAATTTGCCATTTTTGAAGTTATCAGTATATGTAAAATTACCTGTCATTTGATTGACATCAGCTACATTATATTTCTTCTGCCATTCTGTTTTTGGCAATACAGTAGGCATAGCTTTGCCTTTCTCTAAAATCTCAGGCCATCCGTTCTTCCATGTAACAGGCAACAGATATGTGTCACGTCCTGTGTTGTAGAAATCATCTTGGTATGGGCGACAACCTAGGAAGACAGCCCACCAGTCTCCACTCTTACTCTGCACAATGTCAGCATGTCCAGTACTTGTAACAATGTCAGGACGTTTAGGATCAAGCCCTGTACGCTGAGTAAGGATTGGATTGTTTGGACATTCAATCCATGGTCCCATAGGATTATTCGCACGGAATATAACCTCACTATGCCAATCACAGGTACCACCCTCTGCACACATCAGATAATAATACTTACCAACACGGAAAAGATGAGGACCTTCTATCCATATAGGATTTTTCTGAACATGAGTTCCTCCACGCACAATCTGAGTATGATTACCAACAATACTATCACCATTGGTGTCAAACTTGAAGATGCGAATAGCACGCTGACCTTCATAATCAGCACCACCATCAACAGGAGCGTTGTGTACAATATATCCCTGACCATTTTTATCGAAGAAGAAAGATGGATCTATTCCATTTATCTTTGGCAAATAGATAGGCTCACTCCAACCTTTTGAAGGATCTTTTGTCTTTACAAAAAAGTTACCAGCACCAACATTGGTTGTTATCATATAAAATGTCTTATTCTTCTGATTATATGATATTGCAGGTGCGAATACGCCACCACTTATACGCTGATGTGTAAGTGGGAGTTGCGACTTACGATCTAGTACATGTCCTAACTGTTTCCAATTTACCAAGTCCTTACTTGTTGACAAAGGCACACCTGGATAAAATGAGAATGAAGAATTTACAAGATAATATGTATCACCGACCCTGCATATAGATGGATCAGGATAGAATCCAGCTAGAATTGGATTATAGAATTGCTTACTGTTATCAATACTCTTATTGAATCGAGTATCGTTACCTTTATAACTGAAACTCTTAAATGTGGCAGTTTGAGCATTAGAAGACAGACTCAACGTTGCCAGCATTGCAGCTAATATTGTTTTTACTATCATAATTATTTAAACAGATAATTTATTAAATCATGTCTGCAAAGTTATTGTTTTTACTATATAATAGTATGAATTAATGTATCATAGACTTTTCTGAATGTATCAAATTTACTAAAAGCATCATATCATAACAGCTTGACCTTAGACAAATAAATATATATTAATACATTGTTGTTAATATTATAGAGTAATTATTTAAAAGCACATCACAAAATAGATTCTCTATCATTATTACTGTATTCAAAACTCACTTAGAATGACCTAATAATTATAATTAAGAATAAGATGTCAATCGGTATAAATAAAAATGACGTCCGACAAATATCGGACGTCATTTATTATTATTAAGCCTTAAAATATTATTTTCCAGCCAATCCATCTGCAAAACCTGCGTAAGCTGGTTTGCGTACATAGTTTTTATCCCAAAGGCCTATTGGTTCATTAGGACGCCATCCGCTATTTGCAGGGCTATCAGTCTGAGACCATAACGTAATACCATAGCGCTGGGCAACAGGGATATTATCAAAGTATGCCTTGATAATGAAGTTGTAATAAGCCTTCTGTGCATTCTGTGCTTCCTCAGTATTCA
Organism: Segatella paludivivens DSM 17968 = JCM 13650; assembly: GCF_000373185.1. Taxonomy (GTDB): domain Bacteria; phylum Bacteroidota; class Bacteroidia; order Bacteroidales; family Bacteroidaceae; genus Prevotella; species Prevotella paludivivens. Next base: position 72,308 of record NZ_KB890631.1, on the reverse strand, counting down.
CACTATCAGTAGTTAGTGTTTTACCAGCTGCGTCAGCCAATCCCATATCAAGTTCTGAGATTTTGATGAGTTTACCAGTTGCAGCAAGCAACTTGAACTGATTAACGACAGCATCTTCATTCTGCTTCTGAGTAGTAGGATTCAGAGAACAGGTAACATGCATCTGAGTTCCGATACCATCAATCTTTGTAACACCATCGCTCTCCCAGTACTTAATCATATCAATTAATCCCTGACATTTAGCATTTTTGTTATATGCAGCCTCTAGATTATAATCATTGATAAATAATTTTAGATCAGAAGGTCCATACTTACGTGCAAGAGCAACAACTGTACGTGCGTAATCTTTACCAAGATAATCCTGCCAGAAGAAGTTTGTCTTTGTACTGCCATCACGCCCATTAGTACCTGTCTTAAGTTCTGTAGGAACATTATCGCTCATAGGTTCGTTTACAGCATCGAAAGCCTTAACTTTACCGTCACAAGCTGTCATCATACCACCTACCCACTTATCAAGCACCTTGTTAAGTGAATCCTTTGCAGCCTCTTCACCTCCAGAGTTAGCAGATTCTTCCTTATCACGAATGATTGACAATTGTTTAAGCCATGAAGGGAAGGTCCAATTACTAACATTATCGTCCTCAAAATCGGAATTTAATATAAGATTTTTATCTGTTCCTTTCTCTACAAGTGATATGTCATCTATGCAAAAATCACCTTTTAAGAAACCAAATTCGAAATTCAATTTTTCTATTGGCTGTGATGCTTTGAACTCCAAAGAAACTTGGTTCCAAGTTTTAGTCAATTGGAAACCAGCAAGATATTGAGTTCCCTTTTCGCAACTAGGCCAGAAATAGAGCTGAACAGGATCCTTAGAAGTCCATGCTTCTGCATTAATCCTTCCCTTAAACGTAATAACATAAGTCTTGTCAACAGTCAGTGGACTAGAAAGTGGATATGTTATTGATGCATCCCAAGCATTCGAACCAGAACTTGTAGAAGTTACATGCAAGAAATAGTTAGGTGGAGCAAGCAAAGTTTTCAGATAAGTCATATTTTGCTGAGAATGCCAACAAAGTGTGTGACCATAAACGGTAAGTCCAGCTTCAGCCGACTTATTTACAAGATCTTTTACTGTTGAGAAGTCCATTGTTCCGTCATCTTTAACGACAGAAGCGAACTTCATTTCATTACCAGGAGTGAACTCGTCAAAGTTTTCATTAGTAACAGTCCATGCCATTTTATGGCCAAGATAGTCGGCTGCACTGACACCTGTACCCAACTTAAAGTTAGGATTTGCGTTACGGTCAACGTATGTCTTCAGCTTATTATAGCCATTTAGATAGTCATACTGACCTGTTATTCCAGGCTCATTAGGAGCCTGGCTAAACATATCATTGTCAGCACAACCACATAACAGCACTGCAGCAGCTGCAAATGAAATTATCTTGTTGTATTTCATAATTAAGATTATTTGAAATTAAATGTTTCATACTTACTCTGGCGATCACGCATTATCAAAGACTCCTTTGTTGAGATCTTTTTATAGCGTGCTTCAGTACCATAGTTGTATTTAAATGTAGCATCATAAGTAAGATCAATAAGGTCACGGTCTGTATTATTCCATGCCTTTATTGCACCATGATATGTCCACTTACCAGTACCAGTAACTACAAAATCGGCATCATTAGAACTCAAAGTACAGTTGCCTGCATCATCAAACGTTAGAACCAAGTTACGTGTCATCTCAACCTCAACATCTTTTCCATTACTATCCTGTTGAGTCACTGTGGTTGTTATAGGATATGTACATTGCTTTAAAGATGTTGTAGCAAGATAGCGCAAATCATATTTCTCAACGTATTGAGGTTCACGAGTCACGGTTGTCTTTACACCATTATAATCTATATTGTCAGTACCATGACTCAACCAGCAACCTGTGTATGGATTCTTATATTTTACTGCGTAAAGAGTATAATTTCTTGTTGCAAGAATTGAATCGCTACCTGCACTCACAATTTTCAAAGGCAAAACATAATTTAATGCTGTTGACTTAGAATCATTAAAGAAAGCATCTGTAAGATGCACCTTTATACATCCCATGATTTGCCCCTTGCTTATTGTAAGTTCATTAGAGCTCAACTGATAATAATCTTTTGGCAAAGCCAATATAGAATGACCGTCATCAAAAGACTTTCCTGCACAAAGAGATTCATCTACAGCTAGTGTAACCTTACGGTCTACCTTATTCTTCTCAACACCACCAAGAGTAACATAAACTTCGAAATCATGAGCATTATCAAGATCAGTAGGATATACGTCCTCACCCAAAGTTATTGTACGCACAGGGCTTTGCTTAGCAAAATAAACTGTCTGGTAATCAAAGTCACCAAATTCCTTGTCGCCATTCTCGCATGATGAAGTCATGAAAGCTGCAGAAACGGCAAGAATAGACAGGAATATATGTTTAATTTTCATATTTAATAGCATTTTTATAATTGATTATTTTAATTCCCATCCCTTGTTCTGTTGAAGCTGATCGAACTTTAGAACCTCTGAGTATGGGATTGGACCATAGTTCATGTAATCCTTATAGTCGCGAGTTTCAACATCCACATAAGAATAAGTTTTCTTTGCGGAATTAATACTCATGCCCGTTGCTTTTTCTGTAAGAGGAGCATTCCAACGACGCAAATCCCAGAAACGGAAACCTTCGAAAGAAAGTTCAATGCGACGCTCGTTACGAATCAACTGACGCATTTTATCCTTATCTGTTTTTATTGATTCAAGATAATCATTACCAACACCAGCGCGATTATGAAGAGCAACTATGATATCATAAGCAGAATATCCGTGACCGCCATTTCCTGTTGGTCCCCAAGCCTCATTTGCAGCCTCAGCATAGTTAAGAAAAATTTCTGTAAAACGTATTCTCGGAGTATAGTGCATCTGCTTTGATGTAGCAGTTGGATCCAAGTTTACATCCTGACGCAGCAATTTACGAAGATAGTAACCAGTACGTGTACTGCTACCACTAAAGTGGTTGATACCATCTTTGTTTGGTTTCGTATTATCCTTTGAATCTGTTGCATCTGTAGCAGTGTTGATTGGAGTTTGGTTTACACCAACCTGTCCACCATTCAATACAACATAAGCAGCAAGTCTAGGATCACGATTTGCATAAGGAATTGTATCCTTATATATAGTTGACACATTGATAGGATAACCGTTCTTATCAGGGAATGCATCAACGAAATTCTGTGTAGGATTTATTAAGCCTTTACCATAAAGAGATGGAGGAAAGTTATCGGTTTCCCAATCATTATTAGAGCTTTTTTCACCACGCCATAACACTTCTTTTGGACATACTCCATTAGCAAGACCATCTATTTCATTGGTATTTCCATACCAAGTCCAACCGTTCTTATCCATGCCACTTACACCACCGATACGGTCTAGCACCTGTGCTGAATAGTTCGCAGCATCTTCCCATTTAGCCCCTGAAGCCTGAAATGCAGGACTAGCTGCAAGAAGGGCAGCCTTTGAACGGAATGCCTCAACAATAGCACCATTCATTCTACCATTGAATATAGAACCGAACACACGGTTGTACTGGCCTGTTGACGCACCCTTATACTTTGTTGGTATCTGTGCATCAGAAGATATATCTGCGTAATTTGTAGGAAGTAGTTCCAATGCTTTCTGACAATCGTCATAAATAGCCTTCATACATTCAGCAAATGTATTACGAGGAACATTAAATTCTGAATTTACATCCTCAGCTGTATTTACGATTGGCACACCAAGCAAGTTACCCTGTGCGTCAAATCCGCCATGAGCCTGAAGCAAATAATACATGAACATAGCACGCATGCCATAAGCCTCACCCATTTCTCTATCTTTGAACATTCCGGCAGCGACCTCGTCATCAGCCCAATGTACCTTGTCAGCCTTACTCAAGAAAAGGTTGACATAAGTTATACCAGCACGACAATCACGCCAACGTTCTGTAGGGTTGTTGTCAGAAGTCCAACTGCCAGCAGTGATTTTACGATAATTATTTGTAGGATCATTGCTTACGGCATCATCAGTACCCACTTCACTGAAAGGGAATGAACCGCATGGAATACGTGTATAAGCATTACCAAGCACACCTTCTGCGTATCCGGCATTATTATACATATAATCCAAACCAAGATTGTTCTCAATAGCTGGTTTGAAAAGGTCATCACACGAGGTGAAAGCCAGAGCTACAACCGCCAAAGTCAATATATTTAAAATCTTTTTCATGATTTTCAAGTCTTTAGAAATTAACCTTTAAGCCAAGATTGTAACTGCGACATTGTGGTGCAGAACCAACATTTGTCTCCATGTACTTACGTTCTTTGGCAATAGTGAGTAAGTCGCTACCATATACATATATGGAGAGACTATGAACAAATGAACCTTTGAAGAGACTAGATGGCAAATCATAAGTAATCTGAACCTTATTTAAGCGAACAGCATCTGTCTTGTATGTCCAGAAGTCTGAAGTTACGAAGTTTAGATCACCACCCTGAGTTGTCAGACGAGGATATGTTGCTGTAGCGGCAGTCCCTGGAGTCCAGCGACCAAGTACTACGTCAGAGTATTTACTTGCACCATATACCCATTCATAAGAATTATTCTTAACAGCAGAGGCACCGAAGTTTCCTGTAACACCCATAAAGAGAGTGAATCTCTTGTAATTAGCTGTAAAGTTAAAACCAAGGTTGAAATCAGGCGTCCAATGACCAAGTATCACCTGATCCTTACCATCGATAACACCATCACCATTCTGATCCTTGTATTTCAAATCACCAGGCTGTGCATTGTTGTTGATTACAGCAACACCAGGTGCATAACCAGTAATTTTTCCAGAAGCATCTCTTACAACATCTTTTTCTGTCATGAAGCCTAAGCACTGATAACCACGAAGTGCATCAATGCGAGCACCTTCACTCTTCAACCAGTCATAAGCAACATTCTCGCTGTATTTAGTGTTTTTACAAGAATATACCATACCTGTAACACCTGCCTGCAAGTCTAATTCTCCAAATTTCTTATGAGCATTCACCGTAAAGTCTAAACCACTACGACTCTGATTGTTATAGTTCATATAAGCTAAGAAAGAAGATACTGGCCAATATGTTTTGAAATAGCTAGGGAATGTTGCCTCTGGAGTTGTAATCAAACCAGTTGTCTTAACATCAAAGTAGTTGGCATTCAATGTAATAAGTCCATTCCACAAATTTGCATCAAGACCTAAACGGAATTCCTTGCGCTTGATAAAAGTAAGATCTTTATTGCCACCACGCTGAGAATCTGAAGTTTGTAATGAGTTTGCACTCTCACTCCATCCCCACCATGTACCGGTAGCTGTGAACAAATTATCATACATGTAATACTTTTCAATATCCAAGTCTTCGTTTATAATACCATAAGAAGCATTAAACTTCAAATCTGTCAACCAGCTTTTTGTTCCTTGCATGAATTTTTCATTAGACAAGCGCCAAGCCAATGACATTACCGGAGAAACAGCATCTCTATGTCCTGGAGCAAGTTTGGCTGAATGAATAGCAGCCGTTGACAAGTCTGCATAATAAGTCTTGTTATAATTATAATTAAGATCAAGACCTAGATTAACATTACTTACACGATGGTATTCACCTGAAAGACTCTGCTGGTATCCATTTCCCAATAATGTTGCGTTAACATTATTTTTACCGAATGAACGAGCATAATCAAATTGTCCCTGGACAAGAATTGTCTGCTTGTAAACTGTACCATCAGCTGTTGGATAACCACTTCGCTTATCTGTACCATACTTGGTAATGTTACTAATACCATTAAATCTGTTTTGATCCCAACTAACCTCATAAGTTGAATAATCGTTAGATAATGTGGTATTATAAGATGTAGAATAGTCTACAGCAAACTTAGTTTTGAATGTAAGTCCTTGAAGAACTTGATTCAAATTAAAGTTAACACCCATATCAAACTGCATCTGACGACTAGTAGCCTTAGTCCAACCAGCAACATACATAGCTGCAAATGGGTTAGTCTGCATAGACTGCGTACCACCTAGAAGATACTTTCCATCAACAATATAGTTTGAATTACTAATCATCTTCTGCAAAGTAGCATTATCAGGAGATACAAAATCAACAGGAACGAACGGTATCAAAGGGTTCTGACTTGTTGGAGTAATTTTTGCTGATTGAGCCCAATAGTCAGAGCGGTCACTGCGAGCATCGTAAAATGTAGCATTTGCATTGATATAACCGGTAATCCAGTCGTTCAAACGAAGGTCAATATTACCACGTATATTCAATCGTGTAGTACCGTTTTTCTTGCCCTCACCGAAATTCATCAAATCATTGGTATGCATCAAACCGATGTTAGCATAGAAATGTGCGAATTTACCACCGCCAGAAAACTCTGCAGTACCATCATAACGCTGATAAGTTTTTGACAGATAATCATTAGAGAAGAAGTTAAGGCTTGGATAACGATAAGGATTGTCACCAAGTGAATAACTATAGATGTCATTATTGCTATATACAGCAGACTTTCCGTCATTAGCGAGAGCCTCATTATAGAGACTCATATAGTCAGAAGAGCCTAAATACTTAGGGTAACTCTTTGGAACATAAAGAGAAGCATTACCACGGACACTAATCTTAAGTCCCTCATTACGTCCACGCTTAGTAGTGATAAGAATTGCGCCCTTTGCTGCACGACTACCATATAGAACAACAGCACTAGCAGACTTTAAGAAAGTTATCTGTTCTATTTCTGTTGGCAACACATTATTAGCATCACGAGGTACACCATCGACAATTACCAAAGCATCACCCATATTCCATAGCTGACCATTGAAACCACCCACGTAAGTCCCCATGTTGTCAAGACTGTATGTAGTATAATTTTTATGAGTGAGCTCAACCATGTTTACAGATGAGACACCACCCATCAAGTCGCTTTTGTCAACAGTGCGGAAAGCGACGTTCACCTTATTGGCGAGGGAGTCGTTATAATCCACATTGTCTTGTGCCCATGCTGCCATTGGCAACAGTGCCATTCCAAGTGCGACTGTCTTATATATATGTTTCATAACTCTTATATTCAATATGTAAGTTTTAAAAATCTAATTACCAACCAGGATTCTGGTCGAATCCAACATAAAGTTCAGTATCAGCTTTCTTCAATGGCAACCAATAATGCTTTGCAGAGAAGTCACGCTTCAAGATCAGTGATTCTTTGAATCCACTCACTACATCCTGTTTTGGATCAGTAGGATTAATATTACCAACACGCTGGAATTCTTGTGAAGTCTTTATATTATAAGGATATTTGTCAAGAAGCAACCAACGACGAAGGTCGTTAAAACGATGTCCTTCAAAAGCTAGTTCAACAGCACGTTCACGACGAACCTCATCCATAAACTTATGTGGATCAGATACATAATTAGCATTTACATCACCGGCTCCGGCACGTTCGCGAATCTTATTAACAGCCTGCAAAGCTGTCATTGAGGATGTTGCACTGCCATTGGCATTACCTGTGGCTGCGACAACAGACTCGGCATACATCAAATAAACATCAGAAAGACGCATCCATGGAAGATGAATATTAATCTGTGGAGACCATCCATAACCATCATCCCACTTATTACACTCATTGGTAATAAACTTATAGTTGAAATAACCCGTACGACTTCCACGAGTTTCGTTACGGAACAAGCCACCAGTCTGTAAATCTGCATAACGCCATTTGGTATTATCATCAGCACCGGTTGTTTCCTTCTTTACTAAACGACATCCATCGTAACGAATATCATTATAGAAACGTGGATCACGGTCCTTCCAAGGATGATTTGGGTCAAATCCAGACTGTGGATCACTAAGAGGTAAACCGTTAGCCATACCATAATAGTTTACATAGTTGGCTGTAGGTAGGAATATGATACCACCATCATTAATGTCACTACCACCATAAGCCTTAGCCTGCCCCCAAGCAGAAGAACCCCAACCACTACCATATACAGGACCACGGAATATAGCCTCAGTAATAGTGTTGTCTTTAGTCTGACCAGGCATCTTTCCATTTTCTCCTGAAGTAACGAAGTTTTCAGAATACTGAGCCCAAGGAAGCAAGCCAAATTGAGTATCGTTACCAGCAAGAGTCTGGAACAATTCACCGAATGCATCAGCTGCTTTCTTTGCATAGTCAGCATCATAATCATACGTACCTGCACTAGTGCCTTTTGCCATCAATGGACTTGCTGCCCACAAATAATTCTTGCCAAGATAACCAAGAGCGGCAATCTTTGTAAGACGCAACTGGTTTTTACCCTTTGTCTGAGCACCGACTGTTGTCTTATCCCAATCAATAGGAAGAAGGTCAGCTGCCTTGCGGAAATCTTCAGCTGCCAAGTCTGCACATTCTTTATATGTCATACGTGGCAATGTTAATGTCTGGTCTGAAGGCAAAACCTCTTTTATATAAGGTAGACCACCAAAATACTGCATCAGTTCGAAATGGAACCATGCACGGAAGAAATAAAGTTGACCTGCGATAAGATTTTTTTCTTCATCTGTTCCTGAGAACTTATCAAGATTAGCAAGTCCCATATTAGCCTTGCGGATGCCATACCAGCAACCAGGATAAAGGCTATGACCAAAACGGTCTGAACCAGGATTAAAGTCACTAGCTTTCTGGCGATCCATCCAGCCAGCTGACCAACCATCAAATTCTCTCTGCCATCCCCAGAAATCACCTTGATCAACCTTGTATCCAAAGTGGAAGGTTGTACCAACATTGATTATTTCGTCCTCACCCCAGTTCCAAGAGTTAGTCCAGTAACCACCATTAAAATCAGGAATGCAATTATAGAGTTCTTCCGTGAATCCCTGAAAATTATGGAAATCCTTAAAGGCATCTGTACTCGAGATGTCTGAATCTGGAGATTTGTCCAGATAGTCAGTACACGAAACAAATCCCATTGAAAGGGTCAATGTACTAAAAAGTATAATTTTATTAAAGAATTTCATTGTTATCATTTTTAAAGGTTGATTTTAAGACCCAGGTTAAAACGCTTAACTGTTGGATAAGCTCCCTGAGAGGCAAGACCTGTACCTGCGAAGTTAGACTCACGATCATCAGGCATTCTTGACCAAACCCAAAGGTTATTACCGTTTAAGAATACACGAATACTACTAACACCTAGGCGCTTAACCCAAGATCCAGTAAATGTATATGATATTTCAGCATTCTTCAAACGGATGAACGAACCATCATAGTGGAAACGTGTTCCCTCATAGTAACTAGGTGTTGAATTGATACGTGGCATTGGAGCATCAGCATCAGTGGTATATTTTGACCAAAGTGTACCTTCATCAAACACAGTATCAAGTGTCTTACCTAAAGAATTGAAAGCAACATAACGGTTTACATTAGAAACACCATAGAACTGAACATAAAAGCTCCAGCCTTTCCAGTCTGCACCAATAGATGCACTATATGTATTTTCTGGAGTACCTGTGTATCCGTAAGGTGCACTATCATTTGCATCAATAACGCCATCACCATTATAATCTATAACAGTATAACTACCTGGCAACTTCTGATTTTCATTGGTATTGAATTCTGTCATACCGTAAACTTGATCCCATGTATTAGCAAAGCCTGTTGTTAAATTTGCATGGTCTTGTCCAATTGCATAACCAGCTTGTTTCTGATATGTAGGTTTCAAAGCTGGATCGTCCTTGAAGACAATTTTGTTTACTGCATGTGTCATATTGAAGTTCCCCCACATGTGAACTCCGCTTATAGTCTTGTTTAATCTCAATTCAAGCTCATAACCATTACTTTTTGTCTTACCAAGATTGGCTGTAGGAGCCTTAGCTCCGAAATATGTAGGGATGGAACGATCTCCACCATCAACAAGGATATCATGACGATTTTCGTTGAAGAATTCCAAGCTACCAGCAATCAAACCACCCAAGAAGCTATAGTCAATACCTAAGTTCTGCTTTGTTGCAACTTCCCAGTGAATGGAAGGGTTACCAATTTTGCTTTCTTTATACCATGTATAAGGACTGTTATCTGTATAAAGGCCATTAACAATGTTTCCACCATAAGCCCATTGTGTAGCATATAACCAACGGTCATTTACCCAGTCGTTTCCTACTTCACCATAGCTATAACGGATTTTCAACATATCTACATATTTCTTAATTGGCTTAAACCAGTTTTCCTCACTTACGAGCCAACCAGCTGCACCAGAATTAAAGAATGCAAATCTATTATCTTTACTAAATTTTTCAGAACCATTATAGCAACCATTATATTCAACGAAGTAGCGACCTGCATAATTATATGTGGCACGGAAAGCCCAGTCCTCACGATAGTTAGTGAACTCACTTCCATAAGCACTCTCATTACGGTTAAATACACCCATGGCAGTTACATCATGTTTACCAAACTTACCACCCCAGAATAACTGTCCCTGATAAAATAGGTTACGTGTACCAACACTTGCTGTTCCCTTATCTACAGACCATAAGATACCCTCATTAAAATCAAATCCAGTTTTGTTATCTCCTTTTTGAGAATAAGTTACTTCACCTGTATCTGGATTTATCCATTTAAACTGAGCTCCGTGATTCTGGTCATTAATACCACGATTATTCTCCGTAAAAGAATTATCCCAAGATATTGTTGCATTTGCTTTTAAACCTTTCAAAATAAAGCCCAAATCCTGTTCTAGTGTAAAATCGGTATTAATTCTAGTATTTGTTGTTTTACAAACACCAGCAAGAGCCAAGTTTGTTATAGAATTAGGTGCACCTTGTGTATCATTAGGATAATATCCCCATGTTCCATCGCTGTAACGAGGAATAAAAGCATCACTAGGCGCAGAATAAGCAGCTTGCCACAATTGGGTTTCAGCCCAAGAATTTGAAGCCACACCATAAGGGCCTTGCTTTACACCGTTACTACCAAATAGATTTACTTTAAATTTTGTTGTTTTTGTAAGTTGGAAATCTAAATTAGAACGGACATTGATACGGTTAAAACCATAACCAGCCTGATAGCCACGGTTATTATCCCACTTGCGATAAAGGTCACCCTCATGCAAGAAATCCAAAGAAGCGAAGTACTTGACAAATGCAGTACCACCACTTAGATTAATATTAGGATTGTAAGAAATAGCCGATTTATTAAAGAGTTCATCTGTCCAATCTACATTAGGATATCTTTCAGCTTCTTCAAGATTTGCCGGATTACGATATTTTTCAATCGTAGACATTGGCAGCATTTTTGACCAAGAATCAGGATTAAGTCCAAGTTCATTCTCGGCAGCCTGATTACGTACTGTTAATGCATCAGCACTATTCATTTTATTTGGCAATTTAGAAACCACCTTTGCAGTCATCTGCATACCGATTTCAATTTTTGCCTTACCCTCTTCACCACGTTTTGTAGTAATAAGGATAACACCATTAGCACCACGCACACCATATACGGCAGTAGCACTGGCATCTTTCAACACAGAGATATTTTGTACTGAAGCAATATCAATTGAGCCCATAGGGCGCTCGATACCATCTACCAATACAAGAGGATCACTGTTGTTCCAAGTATTCACACCACGAATCAGGATTTTTGGATCCTCATCACCTGGCATACCAGAACTTGACATAGTGATTACACCGGGAAGATTACCCGTCAATGCTTCACCAAGGCTGGAAATACCACCCGTGCGTGACAACACTTTGGCATCGGCCTGAGTAATAGAACCCACAACGCTGGCCTTCTTTTGCTGACCATAACCGATAATCACGGTTTCCTGCAATGTGTGGTCGTCGTCTTTTAAGACAACCTTTACAACTCTACCTTCTGCGACAACTACTTCCTGCGACACCATACCAACATAAGAAACCAACAATGTTGCTTTCTTAACCGAAGTGTTCAACACAAAATTACCGTCAAAATCGGTAACTGTAGCCACAGAAGTTTTTCCCTTCATTACGACAGTGGCACCAATCAACGGTTCACCTTGCGAGTCGATTACGTTTCCTCTCAATGTGCCCTGAGCCAATGACGGGGTTGCCGACATTGACATAAACACAACAACAAGAGAAACGATTTGAAAAAGTCTGAGTACTTGTTTCATCTTTTAATTATTAGGTTTAGATTTTTTAATTCGCGACTGCAAATATATTTAATACATATTAAATAAATATCATAAATTGTAACGAGCATTTTATTTTATGTAACATATACGCTAAAATAGCCTAAAAACTAATGTTTTTGAAACATTCTGGAAATAAAAACGTGCCGAACTGAATACTTTCAGCCGGCACGACAACCATTACAAATATGAATTTTTACTAAAACATAATCGTTTCTTTTTGCAAATCTTTATCCTGCGAACTACTTCCGTACATGATTTCAAAGTTACCATGACGTGTCCGAATCGTATTAGTTGACTCATCAAAGAATTCAAATGATTTCTTATTGAGACATATTTTTGCAACTTGTTTCTGACCAGCTTTCAAGTTTACACGACAGAATCCACGCAACGACTTTATCGGTCCATTTTCATCTTGCATATCATGAATGTAAACTTGCAATATTTCAGTTCCGTCTTTAGCACCTACATTTTCAACTGGTATCTTCATCAATATTGAATCGCCTTCATTTTCTAATTCTGCTTTACCAATATTAAACTTGGTATAACTTTCACCATAACCAAATGCAAACAATGGATCGCTGAAATAACGATATGTACGACCTTTCATGCTGTAATCTTCAAAATCAGGAAGTTGCTTCGTACTCTTATAAAATGTAACAGGCAATTTACCTGATGGATTATAATCTCCAAAAAGCACATCAGCAACAGCAGTTCCACCTTCCTGTCCAGCATACCATGCCTGAACGATAGCATCGCAGTTCTTAGTCTCTGGTTCGAGAGCTATTGCCGAACCTGAACAGTTTACATAGACCACCGTCTTACCTGCATTATGCAAAGCCTGAAGGAAATTACGTTGTACACTTGGAAGTTCTATATTAGTACGGTCACCACCCTTAAAGCCATCTATATTCACTGGCATCTCCTCACCTTCAAGAGCTGGAGAAATACCACCGACAAACACAACCTTATTAATACCTTTCAACTTTGCTATGATTGCATCGTAATCAATGGTACTTTCAGTGCCTATGTTTATTTTCATATTTGCACCCCAAGTCTTCACAAACTTATACTTAATTTCTATATTATAATTCTTTCCTGCCTCAACATTTATCGGAGTGCGTGTAGCAGTAGTGCGCCAAGTGTGATGTTTCTGCATTTGCTTTCCATTGACAAGCACCTCAAAATCACCACAACCCTCAACATTTACTACAACTTCACCAGTTTTTTGTGGGTGCAAAGTTGTTTCGTATTTTGCAGAAAAATCTTCTATCTTCACGTTAGGTGCAAAATTATGCATTCCAGCAGTTGTTACAGCCACCATATTATTATAATATTGTGTAGAAACTGGACTACCGCTCATTTCAGTGTTATTCCAGAATGTTCCTCGAAGTCCACGTTTTCCATTAACTGAACATTGTGCAAAAAGCGGATTAACAATCTTGTTGTCTGTAAGATCACATCCTTTAATATAGACAATATCCTTTTGTTTTGCTTTTATTCCGTCGAGGATGTTAACAGTATGGTTTGGTGTTCCATTGTAATTACCCCACATCATTGGAGTATTTGCGGCATTAGGTCCGATAACAGCTATTTTTTCAGCGCCTTTCTTTAAAGGAAGAACATTATCCTTATTCTGCAACAATACTATTGTCTGACGTGCCATCTCAAGAGCTGTCTGTCTATGTTCCTTGCAATCCATTACAGAGTAAGGTATTTTTGACCATTCAACAAGACTAGGATCATCCATTTCACCCAATTCAAAACGTCCCTCAAGAAGTCTCATTACATGTTTATCAACCTCTGCTTCAGATATTAATCCACGTTTCACAGCATCTGGGATACTTTTATATGTATAATTAAATCCACATTCCACATCAGTACCAGCCAATGCAGCTTTCGCTGTAGCATGGACTGCATCTGAAGCAGTTTTGTGGCTTTCATATATATCAGTAACAGCACCACAATCTGAAACCACAAGATATTTAAAGCCCCATTCGTCACGTAATATCTGTTGCAACAAACGATTGTTACCACAACATGGCTCATCATCCAATCGTTGATACGCACACATAACCTCGCGCACCTTAGCATCTTCTACAAGAGTCTTGAATGCAGGAAGGTATGTCTCCCAAAGATCACGTGGACTAACATCATTAAGGTTTGCCGTATGACGTGTGTATTCTGGTCCGCTATGCACTGCATAATGCTTAGCGCAAGCCCACAACTTACGATACTTAGATGATTCAGGTCCTTGAAGTCCATTTACTACTGCCGTACCCATAACTGAAGTAAGATACGGATCCTCACCATATGTTTCCTGCCCACGCCCCCAGCGAGGATCACGGAATATATTTACGTTTGGAGTCCATACAGAAAGACTATGAAATTTCTCATCTTCACCGCCATTCAGCATTCTATGATTATACTGTGCACGCATTTCATCGCTTGCAGCGGTAAACACATTATAAAGCAATTGATTATTAAATGAAGCTGCCATTCCTATAGGTTCTGGAAATACAGTAACATTGCTCATATTAGCAGCACCATGCAAAGCCTCGCTCCACCAAAAGAATTTCTTTATTCCCAAACGTGGAATTGCTGGTGATTCATCAAGCATCAACAGGGCCTTCTCGTCTAATGTAAGACGACCTAGAAGATCTTTTGCTCTTTCTGTCGCACTAAATTTCGGATTTTGGTAAGGCAATTGTTGCGCTGTCATTGATAGCGACACAAACAACGTCAACGCCATTGTCAATATTTTCTTCATATATTAATTATTATTGTGTTATAGCCTATTTGAAATTCCATTTTGAATTATCCGTATTGAAATCATAAAGAGCTAAAGTTGGCGTACTGTCTCCTGCAGAATAAAGCACATAATGCGTATTTGGTTCAGCCTTTCCTGGTATCACCCTTGGCATTATCCTGTAAGTTCCATCCGTGAGTTGCTCTATACGCCATTGCTGTTCTAGTTTACCTGTAAACTCAGGAACTGTTGAGACCTCTGCATTAGCTGTTGCCGTGAGGGCACGATTCGTGCCCTTTATTGTAATCTTATAATATGGCCCACCCAGATATCCTCCAGCTTCAGGGATTGCTGTTATAGTCCAAAGTTGATTTGGTCGGCACATATAGTCATTAGTGCGTACGCTTATATCACCTTTCTGCCATGTTCCAATCACATCAGCCAACTGTTGATTAGGCAATGACTCTATCGGATCATTAGGATTTATGTGCCAAAACGCTTGTTGCTTCTGAGGTATCCTCACAAAGTCAACAGAAAGTTCCAAAGCATAGCCACGACGTTCTGATATGATTGCATAGTCGCCTTCCTTAAAACTATCCCCAGCTACAGGCCATCCGTTTTTCCACAACAACGGCCTTATTGCCAACACACTACGACCACTACGATTGAAATCAGCTTCATAATGGCATGACATGACTTCCACCCCATTATCAATGATTTCTCGTCCGAAATGTCCAGGACCTACAGCACGGTTATTGGCTGATATAACCATTCTGCCACCGCCCTCAAACATCGTTCGACCTACATTATCTATATATGGACCGAGAATGTTTTGCGAGCGCCCTACAACTATATTATATGTAGAATTAACTCCATCACAGCATGTTCCATGTGTTCCCAAAAGATAATACCAACCGTCACGATATATTAAATCTGTAGCTTCACAGTCTATTGCGATATCTACAGGTTTGTTTCCTGGTATTCTATCACCTGTTTTAGGATCAAGTTCTACGATGCGTATATTACCGAAATACGTACCATAAGACATCCATAACTTACCGCTTGTTGGGTCAAGTAACAATCCTGGGTCTATTGCATCATTATCCTCATAACCGTCTGACGAAGCAACTTCTATAGGTTCTGTGAACTTAAAGTCTGGTGATTTTGGATCTAAGGACTTATTCCACATCGTAAAGATATGGGCATTGTGTCCACCATTAAGTCCTCCACCAGAATTTCCATAAGCAATAAGGTATCTGTCACCAATCTTTATTGCATCAGGGGCGGCACCTCCGCCTGGTCTCACAGCTCCACTTTTCCAGTTCCAACCGTCATCAGATATCAATCCTCCTCCACCAGTACCAAATGTAAAATACTTGCCATTACATTCCATTATAGTTGATGGGTCATGAATATAAGGTTGACCAATTTGCGCATTTGCTGACTGAGATAAAGTCAGCATTGCCGAAAGTGCGATGAATATATTATGAAAAGATGTCATTGTTTCTGATTTTAGATTACATATTATTTATAGTATAGTTCTTTATAGGTTTGCCGCTTTCATCTACAAAGCGGGCACAAAAATTACTCATTCCCGGACCATTTATAACTACTCCGCGAAGAATGTTCCTACCTTTATGCAATGTAAGCCTTTGCGACACACAATCATCTTTAACCATTCTGCGGTCGCCAGAAAGCAATAGTGTTTCATTACCATTCAGCCACCACATAGATGCAGAATTGGAACCAACAGCAAGTCTAGCGTTCGGAATATCTTCCTTGCAGTCGATTATCGTAACCGCCCAAAACAAGACACCGTAAGTTTGCTTTCCAAGTCCAGAAGCCAACCTAAAGAGTTTCACATTATATTGCTTACTGTCCATAGAATGCCATGTCAATTTATTACTACCGATTTTAACAACGCTACCATCCTTTGGAACATAAGTCTGTTGATTTTTGAAATACTCATGATAAAAGGCATCACGAAGATAACTGTCTGTAAAGCCAGCATTACTTACATTAGGTTTATCAATAGGTTCCAGCAGAGTCCATCTTCTTATAAAACCATTATCATCAGGAGCAGCATCTCTTGTTTTACATTTTGAGAAATATGTTTCAAGCTGCGGTTCTTTACCATCATGCAAAGGAGGAATTATTCTATAATTACCACTTAGTTGCATAAAAGCAAATAGTCTTAGCAATCCATCATAATATGCATCAAAATATCCATCAGGTGATGGTTCGTGCTTAGCGTTCCATAATGCGTTAACAAATTCTCTACTTATATCATGACCGCACATCAATGATGCAGTAGCAGTTGTAGCAAGAAGTCCTATTGAATGACGTAAAGCTTTTGGATAATCACCCGCAGCAAGTATTTCTTTCTCATTCGGCAATGTTCCATCTACGTTGTATTGATCAACAAAAGTATTAATTCCTTTTGAATAAAAGAAGTTTTGAATCTTCTCTCCGTATTCCCTCTGCCATTTCATATCAGTGCATGACCATTGATAATCTAGTGCAATATTTGCAGGCACACGCCATGAATCATATCTGAATGTATTCATGACATAATCTCTTATTTTTATTGGTGTTCCATCATAGTTGCTTATGTCTGGATTCAAGGCTGTGGTACTATTTACAACCTTATGAAGATATTCTCTTGACGAAGCTGCAGCTTTCTGCCAGAAGTCTGTTCTTCCATCATAAGCCCAACGACTCCAAACATCATAAAACGCAGGGATATGATACGATGGATCCGTAAATCTACTACCAAATTTATCTGGAGTAAAAGTAATAAGATTTGTTTGCTTATCTATCAGCGGCATTATATCATTCTCGCCGTTCTTCAAGAAAGAACAGTTTATTATCTTCTGCGCTTCTTTTCTGTAATTTATGCCAGTATCATTGCCCCATCTGTTGGCAGCAAATATAAGAGATGTTATATAATATAGCTCACCATCAGACGCCGAACCTTCGGAATTTCTTGTTCCATCAGTTTTACAACTCCAACCAAAATATCCTCCACGTGGTCCATTCTGATGTTGCATATATTTCTTGCTCCATCGCCATATTTTGTCAAAGATATCTTTTCTATCAAACTGCACAGCAATCATCATTCCATAAGACATACCTTCTGTGCGAACATCATGATTTTTTATATCCGAGATGTATGCCATACTGTCTCCGACCTCAAAATACACTTTGTGCGGACCATAAAAAACTTCTTTGAATACTTCATTTAGTTTGTTATCAACCTGTTTCTTGCTATATCCCATTTCAACAAACAGATTTCTATAATTGTTTGTTTGAAATGCGCCTTTAGTCCAGGGCACTAAATGAGTTTGCGTGTCTGGTGTTGCAGCATTTGCACCAAGCACCGGACACGCTATGATAATTGATAATAAGATGTGTTTTACATTCTTCATGGGTATATAATGTATAAATCATTTAACGTTGCAAAAATAATAAATAATTCATACACATACCATAATATTTGTATCAGAAACTTTGCATAATGTTACATAACATTATAATAACTGAAATTTCAACCCTAAGGATAAACCCAGAATATCCTTTAGTTTTACATCATCGTCTGTAAACATAGAACGTATATAAAGATCACAAGTACTTATCTCATAAAATGCGGTAATACTTTTCACAAACATACGTCGATTATTTGGGATAACTTTTGTAACACGTTGACCCCAAAACACATTAACTCTGAACTTAGTCGATAAAGCATTATAATACTTATCAGGATAGCGCTGTGGTTGACTGCGCCAGAACTCATGACCATAAACAGTGTTTATATACAAACCCGTCTCAAATGGTTCAAAAGCCCATCCTTTACCTAAATATATACTCCAAGGAATATAATTTTCTTTGAGCGTCATCGTGAGCTTTCCACGGGTGCTATCGTATTTGGGTATATACCCCCAAAGTAAATGAGTTTCCCATTGGCGATGTTTGCCATATTCCCATCCAAAACCAATAGAAAAAATCCCCATATTACCGGCATTCTGAACCACAACCTGAGTTGGTATAAGAGCTGCCCAATACTTTCTGAAATAATGAGCTCTGCGATCATAAGAACTTTCGCACGTGTTTTCCTTATACACATTCGGTTTATCACTTGAACCAAAATAAGATAATGAGTCTTTCAAGCTTAAACTATCTATCTCTGCAGTAAACTCACCTGCAAAAGAATGTATTGAGATAAATAGCAGTATAGCACTAAAAATTAACGACTTCATATTTATATCCTTCCTTAGTTATTGTGAATATATCATATTTACGATGCTGTGCACAGTCAACACCATACCACATAAGTTTGTCATTAAACAACTCATCTGCCTGAGTCGCATGTTCGTGTCCCGAAACACAAAACATTATTCCTGGGAATAAATGCACAAAGTAATTAAACGCCTTACTAACATTGTTGTTAAACTGCTCACTGCCTGGACGAGCATGCATCACTATCACTGTACGGTCAAAATCTGCCGAGTCCGATTTCAGCTCATTCTCCATAAAATCAAAATTAGGTACAGAAGCAAGATAATCATATTCTGTAGCATTCGTATTAAGACATACGAATTTTACCCTTCCAGCAATAAAACTAAAATCATTATCACCGAACATGACATGATAAGCTTGATCCCCAGTTCCAAGGAAATCATGATTACCAATCAATGCTACATGAAGAACATTAAGCTTGTTAAATATACTCCGAGCCCATTCGTATTCCTTTGTCGTACCAGTGTCTGTAATATCACCGCAATGAATCACAAAATCAATATCACTTCGTCTGTTAATATCAGCGACCTCATCCTTAAAATCTGAATACCAACCATGAGTATCACTGATAAAGGCTATCTTCAAGGTATCCTTATCCTTGCAAAGACTTTCTATTTTGCTTATATTAGTAGCATTAATATGAGTTTCACCCTTAATATTCACATCGTAGGGATGAACATCAAAAACGTCATCGCATGAAATAAGCATAAGTGTTGTGAACAAGCACAACAATTTAGTAATTCTATCTTTTATCATAATCTGTGGAAATCTTTTCACTGGCAAAGGTACATAAAAAACTATTTTCAAAGAAATAGTTTTCAATTTTTTAAATAAAAGATACAAAAAAGGTTACCATCTGCTCACACAGATGGCAACCAAAACTCTAACAAATTACCAAAACATTTTATCTAAAAAATCATATAACAACTAATTAGCCTCATTTCCTTTTAAATTCGGATTATTATTCAATTCTTCTTGAGGGAAAGGAAGATACATTTTGTTTTCATTCCATCCAAGTTTCTTAAGAGGCTCTAAATATTTAGGATCCTTCATACCCCAGCGCATAAGATCAAAATAGCGATAATACTCACCCATAAGTTCTACACAACGCTCATGCTCAATCACATTCATTACATTATCCATCTTAAATCCATTGATTGTTGGAGCAGCGTTCAACAAATCATCGACATTAGGTATTGTCCCTGGTGACTTTGAATACCATAGCTTTGACTGCTCTGAAGGAACAATATTGTTTGCTCTATTTCGTACCTGCTGAATCCAATATTTTGCACCAGTATTATCGTTTACATCTATACCATCATGTCCTGTAAAGTGCAAACATTCAGCATACATAAGTAATATATCAGAATAACGCATAAGTGGATCATTGAAATCATCATCTGTATCGGAAATCATCTTATCCGGACAAGCCTTGCGTGTACCATAAAGATCCTTGTCAGAAGAACACTTAGCATTCATGTCATCGAAAGTAATAGTGTTGCCTTTCATATCTGTAAAGTCTGCACCACCAGGACACCACAACGTCATATAACGTCTTGGGTCTCCATTCTCAAATTCATTATACGCCATTGGAGTAGGAGCAAGATTCCACCAACAACCTCCAGTCCCATCTGGAAGTCCAATATTTAACCACCGCCATGAATCACTAAGGTCACCTCCCATCCAACTATTACCATTATGCATCTGTACTTCAAACACACTCTCCACACCATTTTCAGTTGTAGGATTGTTAGTAAAGTTATCCTTAAAATTGGCATTCAACTTATACTCGCCACTTTCTATAACCTTTTTGAGAGCAGCAATAGCTGTATCATAATCTACACTCTTACCTTTTTCTATAAGCGGGCGCCACAGGCAAGCCTTGGCAAGAAATCCAAGTGCAGCCCCCTGAGTCGCACGTCCAATATTTGAAGCATCTGCATATAGTTTACTTCGTACAGGCAATAATTCTGCAGCCTTTTTGAAATCGTTTATTATCTGTGGATACACTGTTCCATTAGCAGCATTAGCAGGATAATAGTCTGCATTTGTTGCTATGGCATGATCATAAAGAGGAATAGTCTCTCCATACAATGACGCTAGATTCAGATAATACAAACCGCGAAGAAAATAAGCTTGTCCAAGCATTGTATTCAGAGTTTCTTTATCATTGTCGTTTACCGCAAATTTATTCATTTTATCAATAGCAAGATTTGCGGCCATTATACCATTAAACCAGTCTTGCCAAGGCCCCATAGCGGCCGCATCACTTGCGGGTGTGTTGTATGTATCCTGATACATATTTGACCATTTGTAAGTACGCTGGTAGTCATCACCAGGAGCAAGAAGCGTGAATAGTGTCGTAAAACAATATCCTCCCTGATTTCTTCCAATAAGAGCTTGATAAGCTGGTATTAGCGACTTCTGAAGCTGCGATATCTTTTGATAATAAGTATTGGTTGAAACTTCCGACGGGTTATTAAGGTCCATATCGGGTTTACAACTTGACACAGTTGCCAGCAAACATCCAGCAGCCATATATTTAATTATATTGTGTTTCATATGTATTCTATTTTAATATTTGTAATATAGTCTACTATTTAGAATGTAAGCTGCACTCCAATATAAAACTCTTTACTGTTAGGGAATGTTGGATCCCAAGATGTAAGTCCATCTATACCACGAGTAAGATTTGTACCACTTGTGTTTTGGTCACCTACCTCTGGATCATAGCCTTTATAGTCTGTAATGGTAAACAGATTCTTTGCACCGACATAGAATCTCATATTCTCAAGATATACCTTATCACACCAACGTTGTGGCATTGTATATCCTAGTACGATCGATTTAAGTCTCAAGTATGATCCATCTTCTACATAACGGTCACTCTGACGCATATTCTGGTTCGGGTCTCCATATACAGCACGTGGCATACTAGTATCGGTATTCTTTGGATAGAATGTAGTCTTGCCGTTAAGTGGATTAACAAAAGTAACATCCTCAGCACGGAAACGGTCCTTTACACTTGTAAAACATGCGTAATTATGATACATTCCTTCGCCATAGCTACGTGTATTATTATAGATATCGTTTCCTTGTGAGCCATTCCATACCATAGAGAAATCAAATGTACCAAATGATGAACGATACTGAGCCTCAGCTGTAATACCATAAGAGAAGTTTGGAATAGGATTGCCGATAAAGTCCATATCGGCAGAGCCGATTGTTCCGTCACCGTTAAGATCAAGGAACTTAATATCACCAGCTTTTGCATTCGGCTGTAAACGCTCTCCCTTTTGGTTTACATAAGCTGCAGCTTCTGCGTCTGTTTTGAACAACCCAGCAGTCTTATATCCCCAGAACTGTCCTATAGAATTTCCGACTTTAGTACAAGTAATCCCAGAAGCAGCAAATATTTCATTATTTGATCCAAGGTTTATAACCTTATTTTTTACAGTAGAAAAGTTCGCAGAAATACTATAATCGAATTTATTTCCTATATGGTCACGCCATGTAGCTATTAATTCAAGTCCTTTATTCTCTATGCTTCCAGCATTCATTGTAGGGAACACGCTCAAATATCCAGCAGAACGTGCTATCGGTACATTTACAAGCATATCATTAGTTCTATTTCTATAATAATCAGCGGTAATTGTCAATCTATTGTGAAGCATCGTTAGGTCAAAACCAAAGTCTGTCGATGTTGAAGCTTCCCATTTCACATCAGGATTACTTGGTGTCATTGGAAGAGCACCAGTATTTTCAACATCATTAAGGTAATAACGTACGGTATTGAAAGAAACCGTAGACTGATATTGATAAGGAGATATATTAGAGTTACCCAGTTTACCCCAACTTGCACGTAATTTCAGGTCATCAAGCCATGTTAGGCTCTTCATAAATTTTTCCTGGCTTATGCGCCATGCTCCAGAGAAGGAAGGGAAGTCTCCATAACGATTTTTCTTGGCGAAATTTGAACTACCGTCACGACGGAAGTTTGCTGTAACCATATACTTTCCAGAATAATCGTACATCAATCTAGCAAGATAAGAATACATTGCAGAGTGTGATTCTGAGCTACCTACTTCCTTTGAGGAAGCATTCTGAGTAGCACCAAGAATAAGGACCTCTGAACTCGGCATATCACGGGCACTTGCATTAAATCCATATC
Organism: Segatella paludivivens DSM 17968 = JCM 13650; assembly: GCF_000373185.1. GTDB lineage: Bacteria > Bacteroidota > Bacteroidia > Bacteroidales > Bacteroidaceae > Prevotella > Prevotella paludivivens. The sequence continues at coordinate 48,872 of NZ_KB890631.1, read as the reverse complement.
CCTTTGTTTCCTCAGATGTGATACCAGCCATCACATTTATATGATGCAAGTTAAATGTCTTATCGAATGTCAATGTATGCTCATAAAGGAAACGGTTACTTCTATTATTACTCATAGAATATGTATCAGGTGTATTCTTTTGATAATCACCCACAACATAGTCTGCATCATAAGACCGGCCGTTGTTACGATACAGGTCTGCTCCCATATTGAATTTGTATACCAATCCCTTTATAGGCTCTGCTGTAATCCAAGCATTGCCAGTCATCGTATTTGTCTCATTACGGTTCCAAGTATTATCAGCAGTAGCTCTTGGGTTTTCCATATCAGTTCCAAGCGATGCACCGGCATAACCAGTAGATGATGTAGGGTCATAAATTGGACAAGCAGTGCTCCATTTTATAGCTATCAGTTTAAGCATATCTGTACTGTGATTCAAATTACGCCCCACAGTAAGAGTCTCGCCAAAGCCAAAGATGCCTTTTTTAAAGTCTGAGACAACATTCAGTGACATATTTTCAGAACCTTCTTTTATATATAAAGAGTTGTCATTTCCATATATACCAGTAATGCGGAAGTTCGCATCCTTTGAGCCACCGCTGATACTTACATTATGCTTCTGATATGAGGCTGTATGCGTAATAGCTTTAAACATATTATATCCTTTACCTATAGATTCAGGATCTGAGAGCCCTGCCATATAGTCCTTACGTGAAGGATTCTGATTATACATCTCCTCGTTTATTAGTTCAGCAAGATCCTTACCTGAAAGAAGATCTATCTCATGAGTAAAACCTTTCCATCCCAGATATCCATTATAGTCTATCTTCACTTCTCCAGCCTGTCCACGCTTAGTCGTTATTACAATAACACCATTTGCACCACGAGCACCATATATAGCACATGAGGCAGCATCCTTAAGTATCTGAATTGAAGCAATATTATTTTCATCAGGAACAGCGCCTCCAATCATTCCATCTACAACATAAAGCGGATCAGTATTGTTAATAGAACCTACGCCACGAATGTGTATACGACCGTTTGTTACCTGAACTCCAGGAACTGAGCTTTGCAGTCCAGCAGAAAGTCCACCAGGAACTTTCGTAATTTCCTTTGCATCAAGAATTGAGATTGATGAACTTAAATCAGCTTTTTTCTGAGTTCCATAACCAATGACTACTACATCGCTAATGGATTTTGTATCATCAGCAAGACTCACCAAAATGTTTTTTCTGCCAGATACATTTATTTGTTGTGTAACAAACCCGACATACGAAATTGTAAGTCTTGCATTTGCAGGAGCATTAATAGAGAACTGCCCCGATATGTCAGTAACAGTTCCATTACTAGTTCCCACTTCTCTTACTGAGGCACCGATAACAGGTTCTCCATCCGCATCAGTAACAGTGCCTTTCAAAACATTTTGCGCTAGCATTCCTACAGGAAACAGGCATAACATAAAAAGTAACATTAATGTTTTTCTAATTCTAAAATCGTTTTTCATGTTTTTCAAAATTTACGTTTTTAATAGAATCCCTATGGCAAAAGTATACAAAACGCGACAACCTTATTTTCGTAAATATTACAAAAACTTTCGCTGACATAACAAAAACGATAAAAAGGACGAAAAAAGCATTATATATTGCTATCTTCGACAAACAAGTAGTTTATTTGGCTAATTTAGAAAGTTTCATCTTTAATCTAGAAACAAAAGTTCACTGAATTCAGTGAACCTTATATTCCCTCTATGCGTACGGCTGTTCCACAAGCAGTCACCATAAGCATGCTGCCATTTGAACCTACAGTTTCATAATCAAGGTCGATACCGACAATAGCGTTTGCTCCAATAGCCTCAGCACGTTCACTCATTTCTTTCATTGCAGCATCTTTTGCCTCACGAAGCACCTTTTCATAAGATGAGGCACGTCCACCTACGATATCACGTATTCCTGCAAACAAATCACGGAATAAATTTGCGCCAATAATTGTTTCGCCTGTTACCACACCATAATAGTTGGTAATGTGTTTACCTTCTAGTGAAGGAGTTGTTGATAGTATCATATTATTTAATTCTATATTTGTTTGCAAATGTAACAATTAAATTTGATAAAACAAAATATATACATATTTCACGCTTGTGATACAATTAAAATGTTATTTATTGCAAGAAATGCAAAGATTATAGCAAAATAGTATCAGTGTTATTGACCATATATTCATAACTTTGTATCCGAAATAGTCAATTATTATTGTCTAGGAATAAAATATAAGATATATGGTATATGGTCTAGTAAAATTAGACAAGTTTTTCATGATAGATTAATTTTTTAAATAAAGACAGGTTAATCCGTGAGGAATGACCTGTTTTTTTTGTACTACATCACAAGCAATTGATTGAATAGTATAATATTACAGACATCAATATCAATTTGCGAGTATACAGCAACAGTTCTCTGCCATTTAATCTTTGATATCTTTAACACGATTTTTATCTTGCCTTTCTGTTATGGCGTAATATCCTACTTCGCTTCTGTATTTTCCCAACATAATCTATATTATCTTAATTTTGGGTGCCTTCCCTGCGTTTTTTGCAATTCGTGTATACGATGATCAAAGTCACGAGCTCCACCGTTTTCGCTAAACATTTTTTGCATAAGTCGCTGACGCATATTTGTCACATTTTGAGCACTAACATCCATTAACACAGATATCTCACTAGGAATAAATCTCAGTCGAATAAGCATAACAACATGTTGCTCACGATCAGAAAGTTCAGGATTATTGCTTAGTAGTATAGCCATATTTTTATCACGTTCTGAAATAAGTTGGGTTAGCTGCTGCCAATTAACTTCATTTGCGCACTGTCCTCTTGAGGCTAATCTATGCAACGATATAACGGCCTCAGCATTAAGCAACATATTCTCTATACTCAACTTCTCTGGGGCCTCTTTGTCTTCCTGATATTTCACTATCTTATTTTTTAACTCTTCGAGATTGCATTTTGCATTATTATAGTCTTCAAGATAGCCAAGATAACGGGCATTGATATCACTAAGCCTACGCCTAACAATCTTCATTTTATGATGATAGTATAAGTAAGATAATATCAAAAGCAACAATGTGCCTATTATTATATACAGCAAAGTTATTGTGCGGATATATGTTTCGTGCTGCATTTCTTGCTGTGCAAGACGCATCTGAAAAGCAGACAACTCATCACTGTCTACATGTGGCATCTGTTTATATACAGAATAAAATTGCTTATACAGTTCCATTTTGTTTGGATTCAGTTTTATCAATAATGCTAGAGAAGCCTCGCGTATAGGAAGTGAACCAGAGTTTGCAGCGTCCACCAAATGCGCATTAGCTTGTTTACTATTACCCATCATAAAATAGACTTTACCCATAATATACAACGCCTTATACGAAAAATCATAGATCTCGCCTTCACAAAGATAACTTAATGCCTTATTAAGTTTACCAGCTCGCATATACATGTCTCCGATATTAACATTTATATCAGCCTTGGTATAATTATCCAACTTAGCAAGAAGCGGCTTAATATGTCTGATGCAAAACATGAAACTATCTCTTCGGCCACATCTGTCATAAGCTTCTGCCATATAATTATAACTTTGGGCTATCAATGTAGGATTTTCACCGAATTCATCGGCATAATGGCTTGCCACTTTAAGTCTTTCCAGAGACATTCTGTAACAACCAGCATCCAGATTAATTAGGCCCAATAATAACTCCACCTTGCACCCATAATATTTATCATCAGTCGGCAATAACTTTTCTGCCATGAGAGCATCAGCTACAGCACTTGAATATTGTCCGTTCTTATACCTATTTATGCTACGGCAAAGATAAGCACGACCAAGTAGCACATTATCCTGCTTGGTCTTATAATAATCCACAATTTTATTAATTGCTGAATCTGAAGCATAAGAAACTGTCTTGTTTAATATTGTCTCGGTATAAATAAGATTATTATAAACAGAGTCATTAGGTGTAAGTACGTCGTTAAAATCATCAAGCATATTAAAAGCTGAATCAGGTGATATGCGCTGAAGACTATCTAAAGCAATAAGTTTAGGGTTACGGGTATGCCTTTCATCAGCACATCCCGCAACCATAAGAGAGAGAATTATTATGAATATTAGTGGTTTCCTCATATAATAGTGTCTAATTCAACTTGAAATATACTGGTAAATTGAATTTCACACGTACCGGATTCCCTTTTATCAAACCAGGTTTCCATTTAGGCATTTCCTTCACAACCCTTATAGCCTCGCTATCAAGTAATGGATGTGACCCCTTTGTTACACTTACATTGGATATTGATCCATCCTCCTCAACAACAAATCCGATAACACTTCGACCTTCTATTTTACTCTTTTGAGCTTGAACCGGATATCTCACATTTGCGCAAAGGTACTCCATCAGTTTAGCTGTTCCACCTGGGTATTCAGGCATAACTTCTACCATTTCATAAACTTTTCCAGAATTATCGTCGGCTTTATTCTGTGCACTGGCAGTAGTAAATGATGTTATAACCAGCATTATAGCAAAAAATAATCTTTTCATAATCATAAATTGTTTGTTTAGTTATCATTATTTTTGTTTGTCATGACACTGCAAAAGTAGAATTTCGTACTGACTAATCCAAATAAATTGCTACACAAGATTACACAACGTTCAAAAAAGTTGAAATTAAACAAAAAAAGCTGCACCATATATAATGATGCAGCTAAAAAACAATCTGATACTCTAACCTAATAACAGATTTTACCTCAAAACAAAACCTATTTCGCGAATAATATTGTCTGATGAATTTCCAATCAGCGCTTTGAAAGCTCCTGATTCTGAAACCCATTCTGATTTATTATCATCATAATAACTAAGCGATGAATTATCTATAGTTATTGAAACATCCTTTGACTCTCCTGGATTCAACGATACTTTTGCAAAGCCTTTAAGTTCCTTATACGGACGTGGCAATGATGACTTTACATCATTTATATATAACTGTACAACCTCTGAACCTTCACGCTTTCCAGTATTCTTTACATTAACAGTGAATGTAATCTTTCCATCACGTGTCATCTCTTGCTTGTCTGCACGAAGATTAGTAATCTTGAAAGATGTATAGCTCAATCCATGTCCAAAAGCAAACAATGGCTTTGTCATGAATTTATCTACGCCTCTATAACCTACATAAAGGCCTTCTTTATATTCCTCATCAATTATCTTATGATCGGCACGCCATTTCCCTGGATATGAATTAAGTCTATGAGCAGGTACATCATTAAGAGATGCAGCCCAAGTAAAAGGCAATTTTCCTGAAGGATTTGCTTTGCCTGTTATAATATCTGCAAGCACTTCACCTGATTCAGAACCAACAAACCATCCTTGCAATATGGTATTAACCTTATTCTTCCAAGGCATTGCAACTGCATTTCCTGATATATTCACGAATACAAGCCTTTTGTTAGCCTTTGCAAGTGCCTCGACAAGTTTATCCTGTCCATAAGGCAAGCCATACTCCTTTCGGTCGTGACCTTCGCAATCCTGATAATCGCTCTTATTCAAGCCACCGAATAATATTACGTAATCAGCTTTACGAGCCTTTGCTACGGCGTCTTCAATGAGCTTAGTTGCAGAGCGCTTATCATTAAGATCTTGACCAGTTGTTACACCATTATAAGAACCTGTTACATCACCAACATAGCCACGTTCATAATCCACTTTGATATTGTGGCATGAAAGAGCCTCTCGCAAGCCCTGCAAAGGAGAAATCTCTTTTTGAGCCTTTAATGAAGATGAGCCTCCACCAACGGTCATCATCTTTATAGCATTCTCTCCCACTACAAGGATATTATGTGTCGAAAGAGTGTCAACTGGCAACACATTTTTATCATTCTTCAAAAGTACAACACCTTCATCGCCAATTTTTCTTGCAGCAGCATAATGAGCTTCAGAACACAGAAAACCGTTAGGACGGTTACGATTCATTGTCGTACGATAATATAACCTCAATACTCTGCGCACCTTGTCGTTAAGTTCTTTTTCAGAATACTTGCCTTCACGAATACCCATAAGATATGGATAAGCCATATAATAGTTTTCATAGGCATTCTTTGTTCCTGCACGCAATCCGTCAGTACCAGTTCCAAATTCCATATCAAGACCATTCATTACAGCCTCATCTGTATTATGAGTTCCGCCCCAGTCAGAAACAACTACGCCATCAAACTTCCAATCATGTTTCAGAATTTTATTCAATAAAATCTCGTTATGACAGTTGTGCTGATTATGATAAAGATTATAAGCACCCATAATGCCCCATGCTCCACCTTCGGTGACAGCTGCTTTAAAAGCCGGAAGGTATATTTCATGAAGAGTACGATCATCCACAATAACATTCACTTGATGACGATTCTCCTCATCATTGTTAAGGGCATAGTGTTTCACGCATGCAGCAACGCCCATATTTTGCAATCCACGGATATACGGCACAACCATACGTGAAGACAGATATGGGTCCTCACCAAGATACTCAAAGTTTCTTCCCCCCAGCGGTGTACGATATATATTCACACCAGGACCTAGAATCATATCTTTTCCGCGATACAAAGCCTCTTCTCCGAGACTATGCCCATATAGATTAGCTAAAGATGGATTCCATGTAGCTGCAAGGCATGTAAGAGCAGGGAAAGCAACGCAAGAATCATTTGTCTGTCCAGCTTGTTCCCATTCATCCCAAAGTACATCAGGGCGAACTCCATGAGGACCGTCATCTGTCCAGAAATCAGAAAATCCAAGTCGCTTCACTCCTGCAGCAGAGAACTTGCTTTGAGCATGAATAACCGCTATCTTCTCGTTTAGAGTCATACGGGATAACGCATCTTCGACACGCATTTCCAAGGGTTTAGACTCATCCAGATATACTGGCTTCTGCGCTTTTAAGCCCAGAGCCAGTAATACCGATATTGATAATATAATCGTTCTTTTCACTTATATAATAATTTGGTTTATAATCTACTTCTTTGTTACAGTCAATACAGCAGCATTAACACCCTTAGTGCAATCTACATTAAACACATATGTTTCACCATCATGTATAGACACCCCATCATTTAGACGAATATTGCCATCACTTTGATTAACCCTAAACCAAGGATTGGATGTTGAAATTGCATAATCGCCTGCGGCCTTGAACTCAATACCCCAACCGGGTTGACCAAAGAACTTAAAGTTAACGTCGCTGCCAGCTTTCAACTGTTTTCCTACTGTTAAGGTCAACTGATAAATCTTTGGAGCAATTGGCGACATACATAGTGAATAATCAGTACCAGTCCACCAACCTTGTGCTTGTGTGAAATCGGGCTTACCGAATATTGCATCACCAAGAATCCAAATAGCGCCAGTTCCATCAGGATTCATCGTTGCGGGATTACTTCCATTCATTGCATAAATACTGAAACCTTTGCGGTCAAAAGCAGCTTTGATATTATACGTTCCGGTAAGGGCATTAAACGTATACGTTCCATCAGAATTCTTGGTAAAGAAGTCGGTATCATAGAACCAACTATCTAAAGCAAGAGCATTATCACCAATAAAACTATACAGTTTACCTTGAGTAAGTACACCTGTATAAACATTCTGTTTATCAGCGTTTATGAATTCCAAAGGTTGAATAGGCAGTTTTTCAAAAGGACTAAACGTATAATCACGGGTGTTGAATGTCACATTTACATCTCCTAAATTTACTGTTTGAAAACCAATAAGTCCATTTGTTCCTAACTTCACTCCACCATCAGCAGATCCAAACACGAACTTTCCATCAGCCGTTTCAAAATGTCCCTTAAAAGCGTTTACGCTTGCAAGAACAGTTGTAGAATAAGTAAAATCAGCACCTTCAACCATATCGTATATCACTTTATCAGAAGTGATAAAATGCATTCCTACAAGATGAGGTCTGGTAACGTCTAAATTCACATTTTCAACTGTTGACTTTGTTGTTACATTCTGTAATGTAAGGCGAACAACAGCTTTTCCATTTGGAATATATTGAAGATAAGGCACAAATAAACGAACTTTATATTCACCTTCTTTTGCCGTACGAATAGTGGTGTGTTCAACTACCTCGTCACTAAAGCACACTTCAGCCTTAAGCGTAGACAGAGCTTGTCCTTCAGTATCGCTGCAGTTTACTACAACATCAATAGAATCTCCCATCATGGCACTAGTAGGAACAGAAGCCTTTATAACAGGATTTCCTGATGCTACAATATTATCATAGTCATTATCATGACATGATGATAAAAACGGCAACAGCAATAAAGCTGCTGATAGATATTTAATTAATTTCATATTGACACGTATTTATTTCCATGAACATGACACAACTCCCTGTGCCGGAACTACCGCTTTGAAGTTTTCACCTCCGTCACTAATAGTTGCAGTAATATCGCTATCTCCTGAATTGAGCACAACCAATGCTTTGCTTCCATCAGGATTAAGGAATGCTGAATAGATTATATCTTTATCAGATACGCTACGTGAAGCTGTGCCGATACGGACAGCGCCAGGACGTACGACAGATGACATTTGTGAGATCACATAATAATGAGAATTATATTTCACTGTAGTATAGTTGTTATATATGTCAACTGCACCATAACATGTCTGGCAACCTCCATCAAGGTTAGGTCCCATCTTTTCGTCAAGCATAAGGTTCCACACAAGTACAGCCTTGCACCATTGATTTACAGTTCCAAGGGTTATATTCTTCATATCTTCTACAAGACGTTTTGAAAGATTGCGTCCGTCATTCCACGTACCGATACTACTTTCTGAGAAAATCAAATCTTTGTCTGTAGCCTTGTTATGAACATTTGTAAGTTCTGTGTTTGAACCTCCATAATCATGGAAGGCTGCACCTACGACAAGTTCGGAACCATCATAATTCTGTCCTAAAGCATTATATACTTTTATTGGATAATTTTGCTGATCTCCGCCGTTGTCATAATTATAGTTATGATCGTAAACGTATATCTTTGTATTGATATTATTCTGCTTGAATGCAGAAGCTAGTTCTTTCACGAACGCAGCCTCTTCTTCCCAAGGCATATAAAGAGATGCACAGTTGGCACGATTAAGAGGTTCGTTTTGCGGACTTACAGCATAAATGCTTATACCATTATCTTTCATTGCATTGACAAACTTCACGAAATACTGTGCATAATCCTTACGGAAGTCTGGATTAAGATGTCCGTCTGTCCATGAATCAAAAGCAGCCTTAGTATTAATATCAGATACTTTCATCCATTTAGGACAAGTCCATGGTGACGCAATAATCTTTAGATTTGGGTTTATTGCAAGTATCTCTTTAAGGACAGGTATCACATAAGATGTTTCATCCTTATGAAGTGCAAAGTTCTCTAGTCCCTTTGTTTCACACAAAGAATATTCTGTGCTTGAGAAATCATTGCATCCTATAGATATACGAGCATAGCTCACACCATATCCTTCACTTGTGGAATAAGTTTGTTTGAGGAATTTCTCACGAGAAGCGGCATCCATCTTCATCAGATTATAACATGTGGAATATGTAATGGCGAAACCAAATCCATCCATAGATTGATAAGTCTTTGTTGGATCAACCTGAATTGTAGTAGGCGCCATGTTTACTGTTGAAGCCACCTGACTGTATGTCTTCTTTAGTGTCGCGCTGCCATTTGCAGTTGTTGTATAGAGCGTAGCCAGATTTCCTGACAGATTTTCTTCTACCACATTAGGATTAGGAGTGTTATCTATAGTTTCCATGTTGCCACACGCTGACAAGGAAATAAGCAACGCACTTGCCATTGATAATATCATAGTTCTATTATTTTTCATTGTTGTAAATATTAATAACCAGGGTTCTGTTGTAGATTCGTATTCTCGTCAAGAGCACTTTGAGGTATTGGCAAAAGATAAGAGTTGGCATCATATTGCTTTCTCTGTAACAAACGTCCTGAGTCACGGTTGTTTAGACCATTCAAATATTCCTCAACCTTATTATTTCTACACAGGTCATACCATCTTTCTCCCTCAAGGGCAAGTTCAAGACGGCGTTCATGCAGCACAGCCTCAATCATAGCTTCCTTTGTAGCTGTTTTATCGGCTGTAAGGTTTGGTAGTTTTGCCCTGTTACGAATTAAGTTCACAAGATCAGCACTCTTCGTATTGTCTCCCTTATATGCATAAGCTTCCGCTTCAAGAAGTATAATATCGGCAAGCCTCAACTTATATTGATTGTTGTAGCCTGAACGATATTTATACATAAACGGATATCTACTTGCTGGATAATAGTTACTCCATTTACATGCATAGTAAACTATTGTTTGATTCATACGCGTAGTATCATTCTCGCTCTCAAAATCTTTTATCAAGTCACGTGACGGAGTTATCCATTTAGCCCAAGAGAAGTAATAATCATAATTCTCAAGACTACGACCATACATCCAGCTCTCCCAGTTTGCATTACCAGTTGTCCAATGTACTTCAAGAATACCTTCACTGGTATTACGTTTCACGCAGTCTTTTTTATCTGCATCATATCCCCAGAGTGTAGAAAAATCAGGTTCAAGTGCCATACCTGCAACACCGCGCACTTTATCAGCATATTCTATCACCTTTGAATAGTCTTGTACAGGCTTTTCTGCATATACCTTTGCAAACATTGCCTGAGCTACGACCTTACTCAACACTGTTCTGTCGGCAGAATTAAAATCCGGAGCATATTGTTCTGCATCACTTAGGTCGCTGATTATTTGCTGATAACACTCCTTGTCGGTAGAGCGTGGAGGGAAATATGTTGGATAAACTTCTCCTACATTTTCGGCAGTAATCGTCTTTGCTACTTTAGTTATTATTGGGAATGATCCCCACAAACGTGCCATATTAAACATCACCAAAGCACGAAACAGTTCTCCTTCTGCCTTCCACTGATGATATTCATTATCACTTACCAATCCTTTTGTCTTAAGTTCTTCAAGTCCATTGATAAGCACATTTGCCTTAGCAACATCTTCAAGATAGCGTGACCAGTCACGTCCCAGCACAGAGTTACTGGCATCTATAGAGTTTGTTTCATAAGGTTCAACCTCCGCACCGGTAGTACCTGCATACGCATTATCGGTATGACTGTCGCCTACAAGCAGATAATCAAGATGCCAATGTTCCTGACGATTTTTAAGGAGTTCATACAAATTGGTACGCTGATCTATTGCAGCTTGACGATCTTTGAGTACCGCAGTCGCTGTATCAGACGACGTCCCCTGTGTCAACTCTGTTGGCGTAGAAATCGGATCATAATCTAATGAACAAGCTGTCAAAGATAATGCCGAAACACCTATTATTATTGATTTATATATTGATTTCATATTGGTGCACTATTTAGAATTCTAGTTTAAGTCCTACGACAAATGATTTACTCATTGGATAGGTTCCCCAGTCTATACCCTGTACAGATCCACTGTTTCCATATTGATTTACCTCAGGGTCATTACCTGAATAATTTGTGAAAGTAATCAAATTAGTTGCAGAGATATAAGGTTGCAGACGAGAGATACCAAACTTTGAGATGATATACTTTGGCACATCGTATGACAATGAGATATCCTTTACACGAAGATAGCTTCCATCTTCAATGAAATATGTAGAATTAAACATCTGGAACTTTGCTTTTGGCACACTAGTAATCTGTCCAGGTACGCGCCATCTTTCCAGTACCTTTGTTGTCTGATTCTTACCATCATACATTCCTTCAGTTTCCATTCTTGACACATTATAGATGTCATTTCCATAAGATCCCTGTAAAAGAACACTTAGGTTAAATCCTTTATACGATAATGTGTTTGTCATACCAAAAGTAAAGTCTGGATTAGGATCACCGATATCAGTACGGTCGCTTGCTGAGATTACACCATCGTGGTTTACATCGCGATATTTAAGTTCACCAGTTTCTGGATTCACACCGTCTGAGATATATCCCCAGAATGTACCTAGAGGTTTACCTGGCATATTACGTACCACAGGCTGATTCACATAATCTGTAGTGTTTGCAGAGTAATAAACCTGAGTAAGCATAAGCTTCTTGAGTTTATTTCGGTTAAATGAAATATTAAAATCTGTATTCCACTTTAATTTGCCTACAAGATTCTTTGAACTTACACTGAACTCAAAACCCTTATTTTCTATTTCTCCGCCATTATACCGCAGGTCACGTGCAGCTGCACTTCCTGCTGGCAAAGTAATTGTCATAAGCATGTCTTTAGTAAGTTTATAATAGTAGTCAGCATAGAATGTCAGACGACCACCAAGCACTGTAAGATCAAGACCAATATCTGTCTGGTTTGTAGTTTCCCATGTCAGCTCTGGATTTGACAGAGTTGTCTGTGATCGTGTAGGTAGAGCATTTGCATCATATCCTTCACCAAACCATTGAATACGGTTTATACTATATTCAGCAAGATAGCTGTAATCTCCGAGTCCACTTTGATTACCAGTCTGTCCCCAGCCACCACGAAGTTTCAAATCATCAATCCATTTAATGTTCTTCATAAACTTCTCATTAGAGATTCTCCATGCTCCAGAGAAAGAAGGGAATACTCCCCATCTGTGTCCTGGTGCAAGTTTTGAACTTCCGTCGGCACGCATATTAGCTGTGAACATATAAGTATCACCCCAATTGTACTGTAAACGTGCAAAATAAGATAGTATAGCCCATTCAGAAGCACTGGTTCCTGTTCCTGTCCAAGATATCTTGTTTGCAGCATTAAGGGTCTTTATATCTGAGTCGGCATAATTGCTTCCACTGATGTAACTATGACTATATTTACTCTGAGTGTAAGAACTACCAGCCATGGCATCAAAATGATGTTTACCAAACTGTTTATTCCAATTCAGCACATTATCCCAAACAAATACGGTTGTAGAATATCTTTCATCATATCCTGTTCCATAAGTATCACGTCCATACTGTATTTCATGAGGATCAAGGAAATTAAAAGTATTTCCATTTTCACGATCAAAGGTTAGCGTACTTGTGAAGTTAAGTTCCTTAATAGGAGTAACAGTTATTTTTCCTGTTGCTAGCATCTTGTCATAGCGGCTCTTATCATCTTTTGAACGTGCAAGATTCTCTGAAGGACTAGTGATATTAACGCCATAGAAATTATTATAATACTGTCCTGGATGATCTGGATCCCATACAGGAGCATAAGTAGGTGTGTTTACTATAGCCGGAATTACACCACCACGATTAGCGCCAGCACCTGTTGTTATATCTGTTCCAAGATATGTATAATCTGAATAAGCAATGTTTCCATTAAATTTCAACCAACTTTTGATTTCATTTTCTACTGAAGCTCTGAAATTATAACGTTTAAAATTAGACATTTTCAACACACCGTTCTCTCCGACGTAGCCTCCGGAAACATAATATCTCAATTTATCATTACCATTTGTTACAGACAACTGATAATCTTGCACATTACCCGTGCGATATACCTCGTTAGCCCAATCTGTATGATCAGTTAATCCATCAGGAAGTTTGACAGTTCCAATATCATTCATCAAATCTTTATATTCCCATGTATTCAGTACCTTATCATGATCACAAACTTTATTCCATGCATAGTGGGCATTAAATGAAATCTTAGCTACACCATTTTTTCCCTGTTTGGTATTGATAATGATAACACCGTTAGCAGCACGGCTTCCATATATAGCTGCACTTGATGCATCTTTCAATACCTGCATATCTGCGATATCATCAGCAGAAAGGAAATCAATACTTGTCAATGGAACACCATCAACAACATATAAAGGAGAGTTTGAACCGTTTAAAGAAGTAGTTCCACGAACACGTACCGTTGGACTTGCTCCTGGTTGACCGCTAGCCTGACTTATCTGCAATCCAGCAGCTTTACCCTGCATTCCTTCTGCGGCTGACACGATTGGACGTGTATCCAAATCTTCTGTAGAAACAGTAGAAACAGCGGTTGTCACATCTTTACGTTTCACAGATCCATAACCAATAGCGACAACTTCTTCAAGAAGATTTGTCTCATCTTCAAGCACGATCTTCATTCCTTGAGTTGCCTTAACACTTTTTGTCTTATATCCAACATAGGAAATATCAAACACAGCATTCTTTCCTACTTGAATAGAAAACTTGCCATCAACATCGGTAACAACACCATTTGTTGTACCATGTTCCTTTACTGTGGCACCAATGACAGGCTCATTCTGTTTATCGATTACTTCGCCTGATATACTCACTTTTTGTGAAAAAGCCGATACAGACAAAAGCAACACGAAGAACAGAATTGATAATCTTTTCATCGTTAATAAATTGTTGTTTGCTTTCATTACTTAAACTAAAGTTAATAATAATTGTTTAGATTCAAGGCAAGTATCTCACTTGTCGATGGCAAAGTTAGCTTCTTTTTAAATATATAGACATGGCGCAAAGCATAAAATGTGGACTTTTACTTTATTATTAAAAATACAAAATATTGATATTCAGATATTTAGATAAAAAATCAGCAACGTTTTGATATAGATTTTATCCGTGATTATATAGAGGTTATTACATGAAATAAAACTTATTAATTTTTATTTTATCATTTTTATATCTATCTTTGCCCTTAAATATTAAATCAAAACTCATGAAATACAGATTAATACAAACGCTAATACTGTTATCTATTTCTTTATGCACACAAGCACAAAGAATAAACCTAGATTCTTTATATGATTGTCTTGACAAAGAGATCACAAAATCAGAGAAGTATATAAATCAGAGAGAGCAACGTATTGACGAAATCAAAGCTAAACTCGCAAGGACTTCCGCAATGTTGGACCGTCATCGACTTTCATGGAATCTTTTTAAGGAGTATCAGGCATATATGAATGACTCTGCTATTCATTATCTTAACTATTGTATAGATATAGCATCAAAAAACAAACAATCTAAATTGCTTGTAAACGATTATATAGCCCTCACTCATCAATACGCAGCAACAGGCTTTTACAATGAAGCTTTAGAATATCTTAAATATATAAATGGCAATAAACTGAAAGGACAACAACTTATTGACTACTATGCTTGCTGCAACCACTTGTATGGTGAAATGGGATGTTATTCCAAAGATTCAAAACTTAAAGATCGTTGTTTTAGACTATCTGGCATTTTTCGTGATTCACTATACAAAAAGGCTTCTCCAAACTCAAACATATATCTATGGCGCAAGGTATCAGAACTCACTACAGACAATAAATACAGTGAAGCTATGAAAGAGTGCGACAAGTGGATGAGACAAGTAAAGCCGAATACCCACGACTATGCCAATATGGCTTTCTTCAGGTCAGAGATCTATAAAGGAATGCATAATATCGAACTCTGCAAATATTGGTTAGCAGTATCTGCTATTTGCGACATTCGAAATGCAGTTATGGACCAGGCCTCATTATGGAGCCTAGCAAATATGCTGAGCAGAGAGGGTAACTTGGAACGTTCAAATAGATATGTAGAATATTCTTGGAACTGTACACAGAGATATAATACACATCTACGAAGTTGGCTTATATCTCCAGTATTGGGAGTGATAAGCGACACATACAAGACTAATCTCAGAAAAGCCAACTATCAGCTTAAAAGCCTTATTGTTGCGGTGAGTCTCCTTTCCGTATTTTTATTGGCTTCATATATATATGTATGTCACAAGAAAAGACAACTTTCAAGAGCAAGAAACGAACTAAAGACCATAAACAGGAAACTAGAGAGTCTAAACTCCAAACTAAGCGGAAAGAATGAAGAACTATCATCATTAAACACTAAGCTCAGCGAGACTAATCGACTGAAAGATGAGTACATCGGAAAATTTTTAAGTGCATGTTCTGAATATATCGATAAAATCGACAATTATAGAATAAAGATAAACCGTAAAATAAAGGCTAACCAGATGTCTGATTTGATGAAGATGACAAGTTCTGACCAACTAAAGCAAGATGAGATAAAAGAACTTTTCGACAATTTCGACTCCGTGTTTCTTAACATTTTTCCTAATTTCGTTACCGACTTCAATCTTCTTCTTCAGCCACAGAATCGCATAACTCCACCATCAAAAACGCAACTTACAACAGACTTGCGCATATTTGCTTTAATAAGGTTGGGTATAGAAGAAAGCTCACGAATTGCCGAATTCCTACGCTATTCGCCAAACTCAATATATAACTACAGAGCAAGAATAAAGAACAAGGCACTGTGCAACAGAGATGAGTTTGAACAGAAAGTAAAAGAAATTGGTATGGATATGTGACAATATCTTATTTTACATTATAATGCTTGTTTTACAATTATTTATACTACCTTCGCAACAAACTATCATTAGTATTTCAACATTAATTTATAAAAACGCAACGTGAACAAAAGTATTAAAACCGTAATTCTTGATTTTGATGGTACTCTTGGTGACTCATACAACATCATAACCAAGACTATGATGCAGACTATTGCAGAGTTAGGACTTGAATATCGCTCACCAGAGGAATGTGCAAAAACAATTGGGCTTCCTTTAACAGAATGTTTCACAAGCATCATCCCTATGACCGATGAAATGGGGCAAAAGTGTACAGAGATATACCGTCGTATATTTAACGAGAACAATATTCCAGGAGCAGTAACGCCATTTCCAGGAGTTATAGAAACTCTTAAGAAATTACACGAAAAGGGGCACACCATTACGATTGCAAGTAGCAGAAGCCACCATTCTTTGGAAAATTTCGTAAAAGAACTTGAATTAGAAGAGTATATCACGTACGTACTAGGTGCTGACGATACTAAAAAAGCTAAACCAGATCCAGAACCTGTATTAAAGACTCTTAGTCATCTTGGTGAAGACTCTACCAGAACAATTGTTGTTGGTGACACCAAGTTTGATATATTAATGGGCAGAAATGCAGGAACATTTACCTGCGGTGTAACCTACGGTAATGGAAGCAGAAAGGAGCTCTTAGATGCCGGAGCCGATTATATCATTGACGATTTCAGAGATTTGATTGAATATATTTAAATAAAATAACAAGTAATATGAACATTAAGGCAAAATTAGCAATCAGCATCTGCACATTCATACTTAGTACTAGTGGGTATGCAGCTAATACTGTAATGGCTGACTCAACAAAGCAGGATGTCCATACTCAGTCACAAGATGACAATAAGGACCTGAAGAAAAAGAAAAAAGATGATGGAAAGAAGCCTGAAAAGAAAAATGAATATGATGAACTCATAAAGAAAGGCGGAACTGTTAAGAAAGGTCTGTTTACTGTCAGACACATTGAAGATAAATGGTATTTTGAAGTACCTGACTCTATTATAGGAAGATATCTGCTTGCTGTAACAAGACTTACAGCAGTACCTCAAGGATTGGGCAAATTCAGCGGTGAGGAAGTCAACGAGAATACTCTTTACTTTGAAAAAAGAGACGACGCTACTCTACTTTTAAGAGCTTACGTACTTAGTCAGTTCGCAGGAGAAGATACAAACATATCAAAAACTCTCAAGGCCTCAACAACCGATCCTATCGTGGCTTCGTTTAAGATTATTGGCAAGAACAAGGATAAGCACATGTATCTTATTGATGTGACAAATTTATTCCTTAAAGACAATGATGTCGTAAGTATTCCAAAAAACAACTCACGTACTTATGGTGTAAGCGGATTACAGAGTGACCGTACGTTTATAGATACCATGAAGGTATTTCCTATAAATGTAGAAATTGCATCTACACGCACTTACTCTGCTGCAACGGGAGGTATTGACTCTAGCAGTGAAGAAGCTTCTGTACGCAAGGCGTTTCCTCCAGCTTCGTTCACAGGAAGTGTGACGATAGGATTAAACACCAGTATCGTACTTCTGCCTAGTGAACCGATGCGCAAACGTTTATGGGATGAAAGAGTTGGATATTTCACTACTCGTATCACTTATTTTGATGACAATCAGCACAAGACTGACCGTGAGCAGATTGTTGCTCGCTACAACCTTGTGCCAAAAGACAAGAAAGCTTATGCTAAAGGGAAACTTGTTGAACCTGTTAAGCAAATTGTATATTATATAGACCCTGCAACGCCAAAGAAATGGGTACCGTATCTCATACAAGGCATCGACGATTGGAATGTTGCATTCGAAGCTGCAGGCTTCAAAAATGCCATTGTAGCAAAGGAATGGCCCAAAGACAAAGATATGAGTGTAGACGATGCTCGTTTCTGCGTACTGAGATATCTTCCTGCAGAAATAGAGAACGCATACGGTCCACATATCATTGACCCACGAAGCGGAGAAATCATCGAGAGCCACATCTGTTGGTATCACAACGTGATGAATCTTCTCACGAAGTGGTATATGACACAATGCGGTCCGCTCGACAAGCGCGCTCAGACAATGCATTTCGACGATGAACTGATGGGACAGCTCATACGCTTTGTATCAAGTCATGAAGTAGGACACACTCTCGGTTTACGCCACAATATGGGAGCTAGCAATGCCACTCCTGTAGAGAACCTCCGTAATAAGGCTTGGGTTGAAGCTCATGGCCACACAGCATCTATCATGGACTATGCACGATTCAACTATGTAGCACAGCCAGAAGACAACATTTCGCCAAAGGGACTCTTTCCACGTATCAACGACTACGACAAGTGGGCGATAAAATGGGGATATCAATACCGTCCTGATTTTAAGGATGAGATAGATGAGAAAAAGGGATTAATGACGGAAACGACTGAAGTTCTTAAAAATAATCCTCGTCTATGGTTTGCAGGTGAAGGACGTGATGAAGATCCTCGCTCACAATCTGAAGATCTTGGCGACGACAACGTGAAAGCCAGCGAATATGGTATCAAAAACCTTAAGCGAGTAATGGCAAACTTACCTAAGTGGACTCATCAGGACAATTATCAGTATGAAGACCTTGGGGAAATGTATGAGAGCGTACGTGACCAATTCCGTCGCTATATGAACCATGTGATGAAGAATCTTGGTGGACATTATCTTAACAACCTTCCGGGAAAAGCTCCAGTAGAGATTGCTCCCGCATCAAAGGAATTGGAAGTCCTCGATTATCTTGACCGTCAGATTTTTAACGCTCCAATGTGGCTTTATCCAGAAAACATCGTTAGCAAGACCGGCACAAACGTAGCGAAAGATATTAAGGACCGACAGGATAAACTAATAACAATAGCACTCTCTGCGAGAATACTGAATATTATATATGATGATTCATTCTCATCAAAGGATGCGCTACAACTGGATACATATCTTAACAAGTTGTTTTCTACTGTATGGAAACCTATCAACAACGAAAACAACATCAAGAACAATGCACGCCGTTCACTGCAACGAAGCTATATAGACTGTATTAATTCATTGCTGAATCCTGACGAAAAGACTCGAAAAAGCGATAACGCCTACTACAACAGCGACGCTATCCTATATGCATCTCAGAATCTTGACAAGGTTGATACTTATGTTAGGTTACAAGCAGCAAAAGCTATTGGCATAAACAAGATACACTACAACGATATTCAGAGACAGATAAAACTCATCAGAGAGCGACAAACAAATATAAAGTAATATGTGTTTTGTTGCCATTCATGTAATGGTAAACTATATATTACGGCGTGATTTCAAAATATGAAATCACGCCGTAATCATTTGTCGCAATAAAGCTGTTATTTGTCATTTTTATTTCTTTTTATCAGTTTTTTATTACCTTTGCACTCGCCTTGCAACAAAGCAAGGTGAATAAGATACAATTAATGTACAAAACAATTTTCAACAAGCGCAGTAGCTTTAAGTTTACTCATTTCAGTAACAAGGGCTACTCACTCTTCTCTTGCTTGGGCAAGGAGGTTATTGTTGGCACACTTAGCGTGGCTTCGCTCACTAATGCGAGAGCCAACGGCTTAAGCACTGATGTTGCCAAGATCGACACCTCTTTCTACAAAAACGGCAAGGAAGTTGTGCTCGATGAGGTGAATGTCACCGGGTCGAGAGCTCCGCTGACCAGAAGCCAGCAGACGAGAATGGTAACTGTACTGAGCCGCGAAGATATTCAGGCGGCTCCTGTACAAAGTGTTAACGATTTGCTTAAATACGCTGTTGGCGTAGACGTAAGACAAAGGGGACCGATTGGTGCCCAGACTGATATCAGCTTACGTGGTGGCAACGACGAGCAAATCACAATCCTCCTTAACGGCATCAATATCTGCGATCCGCAGACAGGACACAATGCCTTTGATTTCCCAGTTGACATAAGTGAAATCGAGCGTATTGAAATCCTTGAAGGTCCGGCAGCACGTGTCTACGGCACTTCTTCTCTACTTGGTGCAATCAACATTGTTACAAAGACTCCTTCTCTGAGCAGCCTTTCCGCACATGTGGAAGGTGGAAGCTATGGGTATTCTTCAGCAGGAACTAGAGCTAACATTGCTAAGGGGAACTGGAACAATTCATTTTCTGCCAACTATACCCGCAGTGATGGCTACACCCGTAGTAAGAAAGGAAACCTTAACACCGACTTTGATGGTTTGAAGGCTTTTTATCAGGGTAACTACAATGATAATGATATTGTGGTGAAATGGCATGCAGGAATGAGTACAAAGGGATTTGGATCAAACACTTTCTACAGCGCGTATTCTGATGAACAATACGAACGTATCCTAAAGACTTATACAGCCATACAGGCAGAAAACAGATACGGTAAAATTCACATGCGACCTTCAATTTATTGGAATCGCACCATGGATAAATGGGAACTATTCCGTGACAACGCAGATGCATACCCATTTAACTATCACCGCACAGATGTTTATGGGGTTAACCTTAACGGTTATTTTGACTGGACTGCTGGACGCACAGCCATTGGTGCAGAACTCAGAAACGAAGACATCGTTAGTACTAACCTTGGTGAACTCCTCGCTGAGCCTCGCCACATCCATGGCACTGATATTGACTATACACATGGACTAAACAGAACTAACATTCAGTTTGTTATTGAACATAACATCCTATTGAAACGCTTTACGCTCTCTGCCGGACTTGTAGCAGTGAAGAATTCATGGGCTGAAATGAACATGAAGGTATATCCTAGCATTGACGCAAGTTATAACGTCACCAACAATTGGAAGGTTTATGCCAGCTACAACACTTCATTACGTATGCCTTCGTTCACAGACTTATACTACAATTCAAAGGGTTACAATGCCAACAAGGAACTGAAACCTGAGGAACTTGCAGCCACAGAGATTGGCGTGAAATACCATTCTCAGAATGTAAACGCCAGTGTAAGCGGATACTATAACCACATGAAAAACCTTATCGACTGGATTGTAGACAAGAATGCAGACACTCAGACTCTCACCACTACTAATTTCGGAGTGATAAACTCTGTCGGAGTTGAAGCGAACATGGACTTCGACCTACTCAAGCTTATCACTGAACAAAGAATATTCAAGAAGTTGAATATCGCTTATGCATACGCTCATCAGGACCAAAAGAAATACGAAGGCATCGTGAGTCAATATGTATTGGAATATCTTCGGAATAAATTTGTGGCAAACTTACAGATGAATATCTGGAAGCAGTTGAATCTAGGAATAAACTATCGTCTTCAGAATCGTAACGGTTCTTATGTAGTAAGCCAAAATCCTACAACTAAGGAATACACCTATGCTAAGTATGGCACTTATGGGATTGTAGATGCGCGCTTGTCATGGGATATGCCTAAATACAGTTTATACATAAATGGCAACAATCTTTTCAGCAAAGGCTACCGTGATTTTGGCAATCTAAAGCAACCGGGCTGCTGGATTATGGCTGGAGCCAGCATCAATATGAATATATAATGAGAAGAATTCTTATAATTTCCCTGCTCACCTTAATGGTGACGCAGGGATTTTCACAGATAACATTACGCCACATCACAAACACTTCGCTGCTAAGAGATGGAGACTTAATGTTTTGTGTTAGCGGGAAGCCTAGTGCCATAACTGATGTCACACATGGCATCGATGAAATGGACATAAATCACGTGGCAATATTCCATAAAGATAAAAAAGGTTCTTATGCCATCGAAGCCATCCACAAGGGTGTGTGCATGAATCCTATCAACAGTTTCATCAACGCCAACAAAGGTAATGATGGTAATCAGCAGATTGTTATAGGTAGAATAAATAGCGATTCCATCGATATTTCTAAGAGCATTAAAAATACACTTAAATATATCGGCAGACCATACGACTTTTATTTTGAACCTGGCGACAGCGCAATCTATTGCAGCGAACTCGTACAGATATCATTTGTAGACCACAATGGTAGATTATTATTTCACACAATACCGATGAGTTTCCATAATAAAAGCGGTGAAATCACTACTTTTTGGAAAGATTACTACTCTAAAGCGGGTATGACTGTACCAGAAGGTGCTCCGGGAAGTAATCCCGGCGAGCTATCAAGGGAAAAGATAATAAAAATGCTCTATATTATAATGTAGAAATATGTTATGCATTATTTTCACATTTTATTTGCAACGATTGGAAAATTATTAGTATTTTTGCACCCATTATGGTATTGAATTATATTTGGATTGCATTCTTTGTAATCGCTTTCATCTTTGGAGCAATACAGTTGATGATGGGAGACACCACTATCTTCAAGGCAATGGTAGACTCGACATTCGATTCCTCCAAGACAGCATTTGAAACATCAATCGGTCTTACCGGTGTGCTTTCATTATGGTTAGGCATTATGAAGATTGGCGAAAAAGCCGGAATGGTTAATGTCTTGGCAAGAGCATTAAGTCCTGTTTTCACAAAGCTTTTCCCTGATATTCCTAAGAATCACCCTGTAATGGGAAGTATTTTTATGAATATAGCCTCTAACATGTTGGGACTCGACAATGCTGCCACTCCTACGGGTCTAAAGGCGATGAGTCAGATGCAGGAATTGAATCCAAAGAAAGACACAGCTACCAATCCAATGATCATGTTCCTTGTGCTCAATACGAGCGGACTTACCATAATACCTACAACAATACTAGCTTTCAGAGCCACTTACGGTGCTGCTTCGCCAACTGATGTCTTCATACCTATACTACTTGCAACTACAGTTGCAACTCTTACGGGTATCATCATTACATCTTTATGGCAGAAGATAAATCTTTTTCAGCCCGTACTTCTCACCTTTATATTTTGTCTATGTGCCTTTGTTGGTTTGGTGATATGGGGATTCGGAAATATGGATAAGGACACCATGGCAACAGTTACCGGTTTAACAGGAAACCTTATTCTGTTTAGCGTAATTCTAACTTTTATCGTAGCTGGATTTATAAAGAAGATAAATGTTTATGACGCTTTCATCGAAGGTGCTAAAGAAGGATTCACGACTGCAGTACGCATCATTCCATATCTAGTAGCTATATTGGTAGGAGTTGGTGTATTCCGTGCTTCCGGAGCAATGGACATGCTTATCCATGGCATTTCATGGTGCATGCAACAATTTGGACTTAACACCGATTTCGTTGGTGCACTTCCAACAGCCTTTATGAAACCTCTATCAGGAAGTGGAGCACGAGGATTGATGCTTGAGTCAATGAAAAATTACGGTCCTGATTCCTTTGTGGGTAGACTAAGTTGTATTTTTCAAGGTTCTACCGACACCACATTCTATATACTAGCTGTTTACTTTGGCTCAGTGAGCATAAAGTACACACGCCATGCCGTAGCTTGCGGTTTGCTTGCAGATTTAGCTGGAGTACTTGCAGCTATAGCCATAGCCTATACATTCTTCGGAAATTAAGAAAAAAATAAAATAATTATATGGCAAATTTAAAATCGCTAGCTAAAGATACCGCCATCTATGGGATGTCAAGTATCGTAGGGCGTTTCTTTACTTATCTTCTTGTGCCGATTTATACGGCAAAACTTTCAGCAGCAAGTGGTGGATATGGTGTTATTACTAATCTTTATGCCTACACAGCACTTCTGCTTGTGATTCTCACTTATGGTATGGAAACTACATTTTTTCGCTATGCCAACAAGCCAAATGAAAATCCTGAAAAAGTTTACTCTACTATATTGATGGCTGTAGGATTCACGTCATTACTCTTCATCGCTCTCATTTTCCTATTCTTACCACAGATCTCAGGTTTCATGGGCTATAGTGATCACCCATCATATGTTTGGGTAATGGGACTAACGGTGGCAATTGACTCATTCCAGTGCATACCCTTCGCATACCTTAGATATAAGAAGCGCCCAATAAAGTTTGCCACATTGAAGTTGCTCTTTATAGTAATGAGTTTTGGACTCAATATTCTTTACTATATTGTTCTTCCTGCACTATACAAAAATCATCCTGATATTATCGGCAAAATTTATGATCCTACAGTCGGAGCTGGATATGCTTTCTATATCAACTTATTCTGTACAGGTTCAATTACATTCTGTTTCATCAAGGAATTCACTGGTTTCAAATATGTATTCGACAAAGCTTTAATGAAGCGTATGATGTCTTACAGTTGGCCTATTCTTATACTTGGTATAGCCGGAATATTAAACCAGACTGCTGACAGAATTATCTTCCCTTATATATACAAGGGTTCAGACATGAACATGCAACTTGGTATTTATGGAGCTGCGAGTAAAATTGCCATGATTATGGCACTAATAACCCAGGCTTTCAGATATGCCTACGAACCGTTTGTATTTGGTAAAGCCAAAGAAAACGACAATCGTGAGACCTATGCAAAGGTAATGAAGTATTTTGTTATCTTCACACTATTCGCATATCTCGTTGTAATTGGTTATATGGATATTCTCAAACACCTCATTGCTAGGGACTATTGGGACGGACTTCGTGTAGTACCTATTGTTATGATAGGAACGATGATGTATGGTATATATTTCAATCTGTCATTCTGGTATAAACTTATTGACAAGACTATATGGGGAGCTTACTTCTCTGGAATAGGCTGCGTCGTGCTCATAGTCAGCAACATTATCTTTGTTCCACGCTTTGGATATATGGCATGCGCATGGTCGGGAATAACAGGTTATGGTACTTCTATGCTCATATCATATTTTGTTGGACAGAAGATGTACCGCATAAATTATCCGCTTGGCGAAATGGCGAAATATTTAGTATTATCAATCATACTAAATGTAGGAATGACCCTTTCAAACAATTATATCCCTGATGCTGGTGCAATAGCAGTCAACACAGTCTTAATTTTAATTTTCGGAGCATATATTGTAAAGAAAGATTTCCCATTGTCAAGACTTCCTATGATAGGAAAATACTTCAGACACTAACAAATAAAAAGATGGCAGCCGATTTCCACACGGAAACCGGCTGCCCAGCTTTTACCTGATTTTTATTAATAACTCTTTTATATCTTAATATTGCTAATACTTTATCCTAATCTTTTTACCCAAACTAATTTATCTACTGAGTCAATCTTTTGCTTTTGATACTTTATATTCGAAATAATTATGGTAACCTATTTATTTACATAATGCAAGCGAGTGTAGAATCATCAAACTTAGTTCAATGTCATTCTCATTGCATTTTTTACATGATGCAAAGATAATGCCAAATACATAATTGCCATGAGGAATTTCCATATTAGTAAGTAGGGATTTCCATATTAATAATAGGGAGAAACTCAAAAAAACATAATATTCAAAGGTTTAAAACATCGAAAATACGCTGTATTTGAGTACAATATATTTCATCAATAAAGGTAATTGTCTACATAATTATTACGAGTAAAAGCTATCTAGAAAAGCATGTAAAGTCGTTGAATGTTTATATTAAATCCTCGTAAATAGTGTAACAGCCTAGAGTAAAAGAATGTATAAAATATATACAAATAGCTTTTTTGGGGAGAAAAGACAAAAACACGTTTAATTTTTTTGCAAAAATAATTATATTTCGTAAATTTGTAAACTCGAATAAGACCTATTACAAACTATGAAAAAAATATTATTCTACTTATTGGCTTGTCTTTCATTACAGGTTAATGCACATTCTTTCTTTGTTTTTAATGAAAGCAATGATTATACAATTATTGACTTTAATAACCCAAAGTCTGGTAAAGATGAAGGTAACAAATTACCCTCACCATCAAATGACAACAATGGCATAAAGGAATCAAACAAAAAGCCAGCAAGAACCTTTCAATATTATCCTAACGGGAAAGATATTGTCTGTATTAATGGAAACAACAGATACACCCGTGCCTTATATGGCACACATACCCTTTATAGACTTGAAACCAGCGACCGTCCAATCTTCGCTTCGTACAACAAGGCTAAAAGTAAGAATTTCCGTTTTTATATTGTCATAGAAGGTAAAGCTCTCAGATTAGACAGTACTAGTTATTGCGAGTCCAGATATAGTGGCGGCAGACGTTCGTATATTGTAAAAGATAAATCCTGGGGAGATGCAGAAGTTAGAATAGTAGCTTTGGCATCACAATCTGGTGAAGGAGCATTGTGGCAAATCATAACAAGGGGATTCTCTCCTAAGGTTAAGCTAGTGGTTAAGATGTGCCAGACTGCCAAAACGAAAATGATGCGTGAAGGTGACTATGGATTGGAACCAAGAAGCAGTTATGAGGCTTCACCTGACGAAAAAGATCTTGTAACATTAGAATGGAATGCTTCTGGCGAGACTTATTTAGTCTTTGAAGACCCTGGAAAAATGGAAAATATTGCTAAGAAATATGGGCGTATTCTTTTTGAGAAAGAAGAAAAAGCATTGAAAGACATTACAAGTGGTCTCCAGTTTTCCACACCTGACGATTTCATCAATACGCTTGGTGCAAATCTTTCTGCGGCGGCAGACGGTTTATGGGATGATTCAACATGGCTTCACGGATGTATCGGTTGGCGCATGCCATTGTGCGGTTGGCGTGCTGCTTATGTTGGTGATGTACTTGGATGGAACGCCAGAGCTATCTCTCATTTCGATGCTTACGCAAAAAGTCAGGTTACGAATGTAGAACCTATATACCCTCACCCTTCGCAAGATTCGACAAACAACTTGGCAAGAGGCGAAGAGAAATGGGGCACGCAGATGTACAGTAATGGTTATATTTGCCGCTATCCAAATAGAAACGACAATATGAATCATTACGATATGAATCTGAATTATATAGATGAATTGTTATGGCATTTTTCTTATGATGCGGATACGGTAATGATGAAACGTTTATGGCCTGTTTTGAAACGAAACATTGAGTGGGAAAAACGTAATTGGGACCCAGACGGCGACCATCTATATGATGCATATTGTTGTATATGGGCAAGTGATGCTTTGTATTATAACAGTGGTGCCGTGACACATTCTTCTGCATATAATTACAGGGCTAACAAACTGATGGCAAGAATTGCATCTATAATAGGTGAAGACCCTAAGCCATATTATGAAGAAGCTGACGCCATATTGAAAGCAATGAACTCTCGCCTTTGGATAAAGGATAAAGGACATTGGGCTGAATTTCAGGATTTAATGGGATTAAAAAGATTGCATGAAAGTGCTGCTCTTTGGAGTATCTACACACCAATAGACTGTGGAGCATGTTCCTCTGAACAAGCTTATGAAGCCACAAACTATGTAAACAACAGTATTCCTCATATCCCTGTAGAGTATATTATTCCTGAGAAATATAAATCATTAATGCCTCCCGTGGAAAAGAATTTGTACACTCTATCCACATCAGACTGGATGCCCTATGATTGGAGTACGAATAATGTAGCCCATGAAGAAGTGGCAAATATGGCTCTGGCTTATTTCGAAGCAGGGAGAAAAGAAGAAGGTTTCAAGTTACTAAAAAGTGATTTACTTGATGAGATGTTCCTTGGGGGAAGCCCTGGTAATTTCGGGCAAATCAGCTATCTAGACAAAGCACGCAGTGAGGCTTATCGTGATTTTGGTGATAATATTGGCATTACCTCACGTGCCATTGTGTGCGGATTATTCGGAATCAAACCAGATGCTTTGTTTGGAAAATGCATTATACGTCCATCATTCCCTGAAAGTTGGGACAGTGCTTCTGTACATACCCCTTATCTATCATATAAGTTTCATCGTGAAGGCTCTAAAGATGTTTATGAGGTTACACAGAACTTCACCCACCCTTTGCAGTTGATTCTGCGCATGAATCTTGATGCTGGTCGTTATGTAGATATCACAGGAAATTCAGACAGTGTACAGACATTTACATTCGACCGTGATAAACAAATGTCGAATATAGAAAGTCGAATATGTTCTAGCTATGCCGATTCATCCAAAGCGAAAGCTAACACTAAAGAATATATTCATAAAATGGGACTTGATGATATATCAGCTGTCGAAAAATCACAAGCATTAAACATTGACAAGTATTTCAATTCCAATGTTGATGACATCTATAAGAATGAATATCTATCACCACGTTCTCCATATACAACCTTAGAAATTCCAAAACAAGGCATTGGACAATGGTGCATACCCAAACGTACTGCCGAAATAAATGATAGCGGATTGCGCGCCAAAATCATTAACGACAAATATGATACTGGCATAGGAGTGAGCTTCCGTTCTCACGCAATTGGTAAAAATATCATATACACATCATTATGGGACAATTATCCAGACAGTGTAGTGATTTTGGCAAAAGGTAAGGCGAAATATGCTTGCTTCCTTTTAGCAGGCAGCACCAACAATATGCAGAGTCGTATAGACAATGCTATCATTGTTGCTACTTATCAAGATGGGACAAAAGATACACTCGCTCTGCGTAATCCAATTAACTGGTGTCCTATAGAGCAAGAATATTATTTAGACGATTTAGCTTTTTGGACATCTCCCGTTAAGCCATATCGAGTACATCTTGGTTCAGGAATTGCAACACGCGACCTAAGAAAAGTTATCACCGTGGGAGATATTGAAAAATCGGTTAATGGTAATCCAGATAGTGCAGAGCCACAGTTCATCAAAGACGGGGCAGCAGAAATATTGAAGATGCCTTTGAATAAAGAAAAGAAGTTGCGTTCATTTACTTTGCGTACATTGTCAAATGATGTCGTAGTAGGCGTGATGGCAATTACATTACAGAAGTAATAGCTTAATCGTTTTGACATATAATGAATGATTTTATATCATGATTGTATAATTTCATATCTTAGGTTCCTTGAAAGGATGTATTTTTGTATGCAAATCAAATAATAAACAAATGATTAAATACTTAACTGCATTCATTTTTATATTTACAGCATGTCATGTCACTGCATATAGTAAAAGTCAAAACGAAAAGTTCCCTGACGGTTCTATTATACCAAGTTGGTTTACTGATACGACACAAGTAAACATAAATAAATTAGGGAAACAATACGTTATCACAGACTATGGAGTGGTTAAAGACTCCTCGGTTATACAGACTGGCAGAATTCAATCGGTAATAGACAAATGCCATAATGAAGGTGGTGGTGTGGTTGTCATCCCATCAGGAACATATCTCACGGGTTCCTTATTCTTCAAACAAGGCACAAACTTGTATATCGCTAACGACGGAAAATTAAAAGGTAGCGATGCCATAACCAATTACAAGATAAAACGCACTAGGCTTGAGGGAATGACAACAAACTATTTTGCGGCACTTATAAACGTTGACGGGGTGAGAGATTTTTCTATTTCAGGCAAAGGAACTATCGACGGAAACGGTCTAAAATACTATGACGAATTTTGGTTAAGAAGAAAAGTAAATCCAAAGTGTACCAATCTGGAAGCATTAAGACCAAGAATGCTTTATATCTCAAATTCGTATGATGTAAAAATCTGTGGTGTTAGAATGATAAATTCTGGTTTTTGGACAAATCATATATATAAATGTAATAAAGTAAAATATCTAGGCTGCTATATATATTCACAAACAAATGCTTATCCCAAAGGTCCCAGCACAGACGCAATTGACATTGATGCCTGTGAGAATGTACTGATAAACAATTGTTTCATAAACGTAAACGATGACGGAGTATGCCTTAAAGGTGGTAAAGGTACTTATGTTGACAAAGATTCCACTAATGGTCCATGCCGTAATATTATAGTTCAATATTGTAAATTCGCAAAAGCAGGAGGTGGTATAACCTTTGGTAGTGAATGTTATGATGCCACAAACATCATTATGAGAAGCTGCGACTTCAATCAGACAAGCAATATCTTATTGTTCAAGATGCGTCCAGACACGCCACAAAGATACGAATATGTAAGAGTTGAGAACTGTACTGGTAATACAATATACGGCATAAGGACGAAAATTTGGACACAGTTCTTTGATTTAAAGGAACGTAAAGACATGCCACGTTCATACATCTCAAATGTAGAGATGAGAAATATCAATATTACATGTCAAAAAGGATTTTACCAGTTGAAACCTTCAGATAAATATGACCTTGGCTCTTTTGCATTTTACGACATCAATGCTCATGATCCTTATGGAACAATGGACACCTCATTCTTGAAAAGTTGCAAGATGAAAAATGTTAGAATAAATGGGGATAAGATTCAATGAATCTTATCCTCCTCTATATTGTGATGGCGGAATACCAAACTGGTCTTTAAAGCATTTACTGAAATAATACGGAGTATCAAAACCTACCTCATAAGCTACCTCTGACACATTCTTTTCTCCTTTTTTAAGAAGTTCAGCAGCATATTTCATTCTTTTTACCCTTAAATATTCATTCGGAGTATAACCCGTTACGCCTCTTACTTTATTATAAAAAATAGTCCTTCCAAGATGTAACATCTCTGCTATTCTCTCCACAGAAAGGGTCTGATCGCTCATTCTTGACGTGATGATGGCATCTAACCTTCGCACAAATAGTTGATCTTGCTCAGAAGAGCATAATGAAGGTCTCACTTCCTCAAGGCTTTTTGAATACTTTTGTTTCAAAATCTCTCTTCCATTCAACAACTGGAATATTCTTGCAACAAGCAATTGGGGGCTGAATGGCTTAGTTATATAAGCATCCGCGCCAGACTCCATACCCTCTAACTGACTTTCATCATTGCTCAATGCCGTAAGTAAGATAATAGGAATATGACTGGTTTCAAAATTGTTTTTCAAACGCTTAGTCAATTCAAATCCATTCATACCCGGCATCATAACATCACTGATAATCAAATCAACATCATATTCTTTTGCTTTGTCAATACAACTTTTCCCATCAGCTTCTGTTTCTACCTCAAAATAATTACTTAGTTCATTTCCCAAAAATTCCCGAATATCATTATCATCCTCAACAAATAGAATCTTCTTTCTGTTCAACGGTTTTGTTCTATTTGCAGCTGTCTGCGACACATCAAGAAGCTCATTAAACTGTAACGTATCCTCATCATCTCGCAGGATTGGGTTATCCTGCACTAAGAAATCATGTTCATCGTATACATTAACATCCGTCGGAATCTTAACTATGAATATAGATCCTCCACAAGGATTCTTCTCATAGTCTATCGTTCCATGATGCACTGCTACAAGTTCCTTTGTCAGATGGAGTCCGATACCAAAACTTTCACCCGTATAACTACTTTGCATAAACCTACTAAACAATTCATTACGTCTCTGATCGGGCACCCCCACTCCTGTGTCTATCACCTTGATGGTCATCATTCCATCATCAAAAGACATATCCAATGATATCGCTCCATTAGACGGTGTATATTTAAAAGCATTAGAAAGCAGATTAAACACTATTTTATCAAGATGCTGCTTATCAAAAAACATCACATGAGTATTCTCTGATGATGTGAATTTATAATCTATTTTTTTAGAATCGGCAGCATCTTCAAATGTCAAGAACAAATTCTTCACAAAATAAACAACATCACTCTGTTGAAGAGCCAACGCCAATTTCCCAGCCTGCATCTTTCTGAATTCCAGCAGTTGATCTATCAACCTTAGCATGCGTTTGACACTCTTGTTCATTGTGCGTATTGACTTGTCCAGCTCTCCATGCCAATTGTTAGCTTTCACTATTCTTGTCTCCTTTTCCAATGACCCTTCGATAAGAGTAAGAGGAGTACGAAACTCGTGAGCGATATTTGTAAAAAACAACAACTTATATTTAGTCAACTCCTGTTCAAATTTAACTTTGCTACGCAGCTCATTCTTTTCACGCACATTTCTCACGATTAAATACATTACTACCACAGCAATAACAATGTATAATAATATCGCCCAGAAAGATAAATACATAGGCGGATTTACCATTATAGTGAGTACGCTTTCGCTTCCCCAAACACCATCGGCATTACAAGCTTTAGCGTGAAGTATATATTTACCAGAAGGAAGATTTTTATAAGCTGCCCAAGATATTGGTGAGGCTCCACTCCATGTTTTATCATATCCCTCAAGCCAATACGTATACTTAACATTTTTCACATCAGAATAATCCAATGTGGAGAAATCTATTACAGGAGAATTATCACTATAATCCAAAGTCATCATGTCCGAATAAGGTTCCGATGTAAATACTACATTCACATTGTCTTTTGCATGGCGCAATTTCCCTGGTTGTATGATCGTCAGACCATAATATCCTCCCAGCAATATTCGTCCATCATCTAAACAGATGGCAGCGTTTTCGTTATACATATTCCCCATTGGGCTAGAATCAAGACTATAGTTTTCAAAAGTCTTTCTACGCAAATTAAAACACGAAACTCCTTGTTGGGTAGATATCCAATAATCACCTTTTCTATCCTCAACAACACATTGCGTCATATCATTCACAAGCCCATTTAAACGGTTATAGTACTTGAATTTCAGCCTATTATAACCATTTTTACTCGTTGTTACACATACTCCTTCTTCGGGAATTGCAAGCCATATTCTATTTTTACTATCAACAAAGATATCATGTATTTCTTTGCCTGTCAGATACTGGATATAGGCATTCTTGTCAAAAATAAACTTATCAGGATTAAAGACCAACAATCCGCCAGTTGTCCCTACCCAAATCCAGCCATTACGATCTTTTATAATACAACGAACCTCATTTGTGCCCACGCTATCAAGAAACATCTTTTTTATGAGATAATTCTGACCTCGTCTCATCACTGCACTTAATCCATCACCGTATGTACCTACCCACATTCTGTTTTTATTGTCTTCTGCCATACAGAACACATTATGGTTGCCGAAATCCAATCCATCTACACCATAGATTCCTTTTCCACGAGTACCAATCCAAGTCTGTCCGTCACGAGCCTCTTTTATGGCATATACGTTTGAATCATAATGACTTTTACCTTTCATCTGCTTCATATCCGAACTGTATCTATACAGCCAGCCAGCCCTTGTCGCAACTAAGATATCACCATTTTTTGATTTAGAAATCATTCTCACGGTATTAGAGAAATCCATCCGCCTCTTATTATCTGGGAATACACGTTCTGTGTTCTTTTCAAGGACCTGAATATGTGCCACTCCACCAAATTCTGTACTAATCCATATCCCATCATTCCTATCAGCAATCATATCCAACAAATGATTGGATTTTATCGGAGAATCCGTTTTCCCATCAGCCATGAAATGCTGTTGGCGTTTAAGATCATGGCTAAATACGAAGAGTCCGTTACCATAAGTTGAAATCCATATAAGTCCATGATTATCCTCCACAATATGGTATCTCTCATAATCAATATAATTTGTCTCGCCAGAAGGCAACAGATTAAGACTTATCAAACCTTTTTCTGTAATCAGCCTTAGCTCACCTGTTTTATTATAAATCCATTTTCTTCCTCTATTGTCTTTCACGATTTTACCATTGGCTATATCCCATTCACCGGAGCAACGTTCAACCTTACTTTTCTTTATATCTACAGAGTGGCAACCTAGATTAGTAAATATCATCCATTTCCCATTCCATACGACATCATCCACGAAATGCTCTCCTTTATCAAAAGCTATTTTCAGACACACTTGTGTCTTATTTCCTTTAAGTTCGTATAGTTTGCCTTTATCCGTTACAAGCATCTGTCTACCACCAACATATCTGGTCTTAACAAATTTATTACCTTTATTAGCACAAATCAGTTTCTTTTTACCATATATATAAAGTCTTGTAGGAGTGCATATCAGTATCTTATTTTTACTGACCGTATCAAACATCTCTATCTCATCACTTCCAATATTATCCTTCCCAAATCTCTCAATATAGAATTTGCCATTCAATAGGCATACTCTCATTGCTCCATTTTTCTTCCCATACATCCATATTTCACCAGCATTTACAAATTTGGAATTAGTAAAATGTGGCTTCTTTTCACCAGACATATAATCAGATTGGGTACCTGTTTTTAAATCAAGGCATTCAAATGTTTCAGAAACAGTGTAAAGCCACATTTTATTATTTGCGGCATCTTCTATTGTCTTTTTGATTCTACTGTCATCAATAGACATTGGACTATTATTATGACGATACACTTTTATTTTATTACCGTCATAACGAGCAAGTCCATAACGTGTACCAAACCAAATAAATCCCTTTTTATCCTGACACAAAGAGTTTATTGTTATAGAGGGTAATCCGTCTTGAATTGTAAGATGTTTAGCTTTTACCTGTATCGGCAAAGACACGGTATCAACAGCTGTAGAATCAAGAGACTCTTCAACATGGTGACTTGCCTGTCTTGAGTTGTTACGACAACCAAGAAGGCATATTGTAGAAACACAAAATATAATTAATTTAATCCTATTCATAGTATTATGAAATGCTTTGCAAATATAACTAAAGAAAACGGATTAACAAAATTTGACACATATAATAATAAACCGGAGTTTGAAAACAATTCAAACTCCGATATAAAATATTGATTTATGGTAGTGGTTTTAATCCTTCCCATTTCACATTCCAATTTCCATTATCAGGGAAACCGACATTTGTAGTCGTACTGCCATCCCATCCTGCACACATCATTGCCACAGACATCAACAAGCCTCCATTACCCGGAAGATAAAGTCTTAGACGATCATCCTGATAATTATGTCCACTCACAAGATAAGTGTTTTTCTGCTGATTCATAAGCAATGCACTCACAGCCTTGTCAGGTTCTCCCATACGTGCGGCGCACATTGCCATCATTGGATAATCCCACCCCCAAGTGGTATCCCATTTCCAGTTTTTCCAAATCCACTGTTCTGTTTTCTTCATCTTAGCAATATCCACCTGATGGCTGTTAAACGGTAAAACACCTACAGCCCCAAGTACGGCTGGATGATCACTATACATTCTTTCATTTGAATATGTATCTGGCTGAGTTTCTGCCGCTAGATAAAGTCCATCTTTATCTGCCAATGGAGAGATCTTTGATATGATGTCATCCCAATGTGCATTTCTATCTTTTCCCAAACGTTCACGCCAACTTTGTGCTATCTGCAAGGCAAAATGCCAATAAGATAATTCAAAAGGAGGGTTCACTGTTGTTGAAGCAGGTAACGTTTCTTGTGCAGCAATGCATCCTCTTAATACATATCTATTTCCGACAGAATCATATTGTGCAAAGTCTGCCATAAATTCAGCCGTTTCCTCTACAAGTCGAGCATACTTTTTCAATACCGCCTTGGAATGATTCGCACGGTACAACAGTTCTGCAAGATAGATAAGATGAGGTTGTTGCCAAATCAAGAAACTCCCGACATCCGAAGGAGCCTCATCACCACTAGGGTCTGTCATCTTCATCCACCTCACGCCTTTAAATCCTTGTCTTCTTGCAATTTCTCGTGCTTTATCTTCAACTTTAAAATACCACGACAAAGAACGGTCTAGCATTTCAGGGTGTCCCCACAAGGCAAATTGTGCCTGATGCCAGAGTATCATCTCCAAATGGAACTTACCAAACCATGAATTGTATGTCAGACCTGTTTCTTGTGGAGGTGTATCACCGCAATCCTGAATAGCCAATAAATATTGACTTAACACTACCCTGCGCTCCATTTCTCTAGCTTGTGCTGCCTTGCATTGGGAAAAGTCTGCCATAGCACCTTTAGTCCAATAACCTTGCCAATACTTGTCTGCTGCTACTTTTATATGATTAAATGTCTTTAAGCAAGGTGTTGTTTCTTTTTCTGAAAACAAACATGTGAAAGACAATTCTTTACCATTAGCATCAAGTACATAATAGTTTCTAGACCGTTCACGTAAATTAGCATTACCTTGCCAAGTTATTGTCACATAATAAACAGTTTTACCTATTGTACGTTTCAATATAGCCCAGTTTGCCGAGTTTTTCACTAACACCGTACTGTGCAAATTATTAGAAGTCCAATTACAAGCATCATCACTATGACCACCTGATGGGTATGGGAATCTGAATTTCAGGGTTATCTTACCATCTGAAACTATATTAGAAGCTATTCTGTCAGAAACAGGATCACATACTGTACTCACATGATATGCCTTACCTTTGTATTTAAATTTACTATTGATGATACCTCTATACATATCCAGAGTTTCATCTACTGACTTTATCTGATTAACATCATTGCCTAGTTCCAATCCTACAACACCTAGGTGCAGACGGTGAGCGTTAACACGATACCAGTCACAAGCACCCTTTTGACGAGCATCGCCTTTAATCTGTACGGCATAAGGTTCTAGTCGCCCTCTTCCTAAATCATAATTACGCAAAGTCTCTTCAAATTTATATCCATTAGGGTTGTCAAAAGAGTGCCATCCCCAGTCACTCATTGTTCCCAGAGGTATGCCTTTTGAATATTTCTCAGGAAAAGACTGTAGACCTGTTGCATCAACTGTAAACGCAAACCCACCATTGCCCACAGACAACGAACTTAACGAATCTACAGATGTAACATGTGGATTATTCCTACTAACAACAGCATATCTATTTATTTTAGAGTTCCCACCAAAAATAGAACAGCTTATCAAGAAAAATAGAACAAAGACTTTGCTTCTTTTATTCATATATTTATTCAAAAGTTCCATACTAATTTATTTTATGATCTTAATGCGACGGATAGAACTGAAATGTACACAACTATTATTTAAACTCAAATATATAGGGTCTAGTATATAACTAGACCCTATCTTTATTCATTTTTATTAATAACCTGGTAGTTGCGTCAAATTAGGATTGTCAATCATTGGATGACCAGCCGACTTGTTTGCAAACGGCAATAGTTCACAATGATTTTCCCTATAACCATAATAAATACCATCGCTACCATCAGCAGTTGCAATCCAAGCAGGGTATGTGCCACCGTTTTCCACACTTCCAGTCGGTTTTGTATAGATAACACTACCAACTTGAATACTACTTGCGCCATTCGTGAAACCTACAGATTTGCGTGATTTTACGTTGAACGAACTGTTATATGCTTCAAACATATTGATAGGATACCACATTTCTCCTGCTTGTATAGTTACACCATGTGCAGCCAATATTTTAGCTAGCTTTGCCTGATATGCAGCATCAAGCTTACCTGGAGCAGTTTTAATTATAGTAATCTCGGCAGGATCTGTAATATCGACATATTTTAAAGCAAGGAACTTATCACCATAAGCCTGTGCATCTACATGATATTGATACAAACGGAATGTAGCAACATTTGCATAATCGCCTTTGCGATCAGACAAATCTTTCATCGCTTGTTGGGTAGCTTTAATTTCTTTTGCCAAACGTCCCATTCTAATAAGGTCAGTACGTAGCATAAATTCATTACTGAATTCCCATTTGCGCTCTTGAGCAATCGCATCATCAAAGTCTGACTGATTAGATGGTATTGCCATAGCGCCTATACCAGCACGGTCACGAACATTTTTCAATGCTGCAATGCCCTCTGTTGTAGGACCATTATGTAAATAGTTCTCTGCTTCGGCATACATCAAAAGCAAGTCAGCGTAACGTAATACAGGAATATCAAGATTACGTTTTGCAGCTTCTATTGGTTCTACGCACCAAGACAAACGGAACTTACCACACATGATACTAGAGAATGTTGTACCTGTATCAATCCAAGTATCTGTGTCAGCACCTTTATTTAGGAAATATATACTATAAGAAGTACAGCTCACGTCTCTACGAGTATCGTTCTTGTCAAAAGACAAATAATAGGTAGGTAGATTAAACTGCATCGCTTTACGAGAACCGAACACACCACCACGTGAACCTGGATGACAAAGAACACCGAAGTCTGAATTTGTAGTTGCACCATATTGTGCTAATTCCCACAACATCTCTGGGTTTGTTGTAGAGAAATTACGCTGACAATGGTTGTACCATAATTTCTGAAATCCACTAGTTGTAGCATCACCTTGTACCAAAGAATTAGCACCATGATCGATCACATCTTTACAAGCCTTATCAGCAATTTGATACAAGGCTAGTACACGAGCATTATCTGGACGACGCTCTACTTTCAATGTACTTTCATCATTTGTTTCAAGATTCCAACGAAGAGAATATCCAGCTGCATACAATGCTGTTCTTGCCAACAAAGCATTGGCAGCCTGTTTAGAAATACGTTCCGGAGTAGGATAGCCACATTCTGCATACCAAGGAATGTAATCTACAGCTTTCTGCAGATCTCCAACAATATGATCATAGATTGTATCACGTGACACACGCTTTGGATACAATGCCTCATTCTTATCTGTAATGTCTTCCATCGGAACCCAACGAGCTGGAACATCTCCATAGATTCTGATAAGATTCAAATAACTAAAAGCTCTGATTGAAAGTGCTTCACCCAGTAATTGGTTACGCTTCTTTGTCTCAGGCATATTATTGAGTTGCTTGATTGCGATATTAGCCTGCTCTATTGTACCATACTGCTCATTATATACTCCTGTTAGAGTTATCGGAGTCGTTGCATCATACAAATAATTACAGATATTGTATTTAGAGTTGTTTGTACCACCATCTTCTGATGCATGAGTAACACAATCACCCTCACCCATCTGATAATAAAAATCGGAATTAATCAGACCACGATAGCATCCTTCAACAAAGATTTCAGCTTTTGTCTCGCTTTCAAACACAGTCTGCGTATCATCTGATGTATATGGATCCATTGAAAGCCAATCCTGACAAGACACTAAGCTTGTCATCAATGCTGCGGTTATTATGAATTTATATTTTTTCATGATTACTCTTTTATTATAAAATACTTATTTAGAATGTAAGATTCATTCCTAAAACAAAACTTCTAGAGTGTGGATAGGTAGAACTGTCGTAACCAGGAGTACAAACCACATTATTTGCTGCCGAAACTTCAGGATCATATCCGCTATATCCTGTTATGGTAGCGAGGTTATACACTGTGAAATACACACGTGCGCTAGCGATGCTTATTTTACTCAATAGTGCTTTAGGTAAAGAATATCCTAATGTAACCTGTCCTATCTTGAGATAAGAACCATCTTCTACATAATAGGATGATGGATAAGTGATATAGTTTGAATTAACCTTACTTGTACTCCACAATCTTGAAGATTCATTTGGGTTGAGTTCCTGCAAACGAGCTAGTGTTGTAGCAGCTTGACCAGTAAGAGGATCTATCATACGATAATAATTATCACCAAACTCCGATGGCACATTTTGGAACATTGCATAAGGACTCATACTGTGCTTTGTAGCATTATATATATCATTACCTATTGAGAATTTCATGAATAAAGTTAAATCAAATCCTTTATATGTTACCGTGTTATTGAAACCACCTGTGCAATCAGGAGTACCATTACCAATCTTTACCATCTTACGAGTAAACTGAGTTCCATCTTCATTATCAGCTGCAAACTTTATATCACCTGGTTGAACAGTCTGCACCTTACCTGAATTTACGGGTGCGACAACACCATCTTTCAAAACAAACTTACCATTTACCTCATTAAAGTCTGCTGTTGTATAAATACCTTCATATTTATATCCATACATATCACCAAGAGGTTGCCCCACTGTGGCATAATAACTTACAGAACCACTACGGTCACCACCTACACTGAATGTTTTTGTATCTATCCCATTCTCCAAAGACACGACCTTTGATTTATTGAAAGATAAGTTGAGATCAGATGTCCATCTGAAGTTCTTACCCTCTATATTTGTCGTATTAAGAGTGAACTCCCAACCTCTGTTACGCATCTTACCGACATTCTGATATTGATTCTTATAACCAGTACTGCTTGGTATGATACACTTCATCAATAAATTGTTGGCTTGATTATTATACCATTCTGCCGTCAAGTTAACACGACTATTAAATAAAGACACATCAAGACCAATATTGGTAGAAGCTAATGTTTCCCATTTCAGATTATTATTTCCAAGAGTTTCACTTAAAACGTATGAAGGATTAGTAATACTGTTGTTCATTGGGTAAATAGACAATGCAACATTTGTACGATATAGATAATCTGAAATATCATTATTACCAGTTTCACCATAACCAACACGAAGTTTCAAGTTATTGACCGTATTAGCAAGTAAACTGTTTTTGAAAAATTTCTCTTCTGTAATACGCCATGCCGCAGCTACTGAAGGAAAATATCCCCACTGATGACCACGAGCAAATTTTGAAGAGCCATCGGCACGTAATGATGCTGTTAATAAGTAACGTTCATCATACGTATAATTAAGACGACCAAACATTGAAACCATCCCACTGTGTGAATGGCCAGAAGACTTATCCTTGACATTTGCCACTGATATATCGTCTAGTCCATGATTAGGAATAGGAAATTGGTTTAAGGTAATATCATTACTCTCTGACTCTGAATAGGTAACCTCATGACCTAGCAAAGCACTTACTTTATGTATTTTAGCAAATGTCTGGTTGTAGTTTAATGTATTGGTAATCTGCCAAAGATAACTTTCTGCGTTACCGATACTTCCGTTGATACCTGTATTAACAGGATCCGTCAGATAAGCTGTCGAATTTTCATCTGAAAATGATGTTGACTTCGAATTAGACCAAGTATAACTACCTGCAGTACGCCACGTGAAGTGCTTGAGGAAATCAAACTCTAAACCACCGTTAACAGTGAACAAACGAGAGTTTTTCTTACTTGTTGACGCAAGATTCTGAACCAAAGGATTGGCAGTATCGAAACTTGAATCCAAACTTGACAAGTCTAAGTATGTCTGAGTATTAATCAATTCATTTTCTGTAAACATTGTACCACCATTGATAGGTTGCAACAACACATTTTTCATGCCAGAATAAGCACCACCACCATAAACACTACGTCCTGTAAACATAGCATTTACATCAAGTCTTACACCTTTCCATAATTCTGAATTAATCTTAGCTCTGAAAGAGTTTTTCTTATCATTGTGGTTTGCTAAAAGACCGTCTTGATCAAAATAGTTATAACTCAACATTACCTGAGTCTTTTCAGAACCAGTTTGTATATTGACGTTATGATTTTGTTTCATTGCACTTCCGCCAAACACTTCATTTTGCCAATCAACACCGTAAGAATTAGCATAATTATCAGCTATACGTCCGTAAGCGCCTGCATAGAAGTCTGCCTCGTCTGTAGCTTTAGCATTATCAAATACATTGCTCCATGCCGAAGATTTACCCTGTAAAGTAGCCATTTCATACTGATACTTCACAAAATTCTCGGCATTGTTCATCATGTCTAATTTCTTAGACAAGCGGTCAAAAGCGAAATAAGTATTGTATGAAACTTGTGTCTTACCTTTCTTACCTGATTTTGTTGTAATAAGAATGATACCATTAGAACCTCTAGCACCATAAATGGCTGTAGAAGACGCATCTTTCAAAACGTCAATACTCTCAATATCATTGATATCTATATTTTCAAGAGCATTACTCATTTCAAAACCATCTACTATATATAGAGGTGTAGAACCTTGAGTAAGAGACATACCACCACGAACCGTGATTGTTGTACCAGAACCTGGCGCACCACTCTTTGAAATGATATTCACACCAGACACTTTACCTTGCAAAGCCTGAGCAGCAGAAGCTACTGGCACATTTGCCAGTTCCTTTCCATCAACAGAAGATGTAGCACCGGTCAAATCTTTACGCTTTACTTTAGCATAACCGATAGAGACTACTTCATCCAACATTTGGTTGGAACTTGTTAGCTTCACATCAATTTTAGAACGTCCATTAACAGGAATTGTACGTGTTTCATAACCTACGTATGAAACTACGATTTGTTTTGCATTCGATGGTAAAGATATTGTATATTTTCCATCAATATCAGTTACTGTTCCTCCTTGTTGACCTTTCACTCTCAC
The DNA here is from genome assembly GCF_000373185.1 of Segatella paludivivens DSM 17968 = JCM 13650. GTDB lineage: Bacteria > Bacteroidota > Bacteroidia > Bacteroidales > Bacteroidaceae > Prevotella > Prevotella paludivivens. The sequence goes on along the minus strand of NZ_KB890631.1, from coordinate 6,472 downwards.
TGTAGCACCAATAATCACATCTTGATCATCAGAAACCACACCTGAAATTTTCATGGTCTGCGCAACCAGCGCAATTGGCATGCTTATAAACAAGGCTATAAATAAGCATAACTTTAGTTTCAAATTACTCATTTGCTTAAGTTTAATAGTTTTTAGATTTACTTTCACAAAAGTAGCATAACGCACTATTTTACTGAATACAAAATTATACGGAAGCATATACATCCGTCCAAAAAGCAATATATAACCTCAATATATACGATAAAACCACGATAAATTAAACAGCCCTTGCTTGTTATTATTATCACCATGCTTTCCATAGTTGTGTACGATGAACACGGTTCGAATTATGAAAAATGAATTTAATGTTTTGTCTTTAGACATCATTGATTCACGATAAATAAATCCGTTTCTTATTGCTTTTTAGTACATATTTTAACATCATAGCATCAAAAAACTTGCAAAAATCATCTTCCATAAAGAAAATTTCTGTATTTTTGTCCTCAGTCTGCATAGCGACAAGGGTTCGTAATTCTTTTATTACCACTAAAACTTACAGCTTTTTTCACTAGACACTTACCATTAATAGAACACATGTTTATATAACATTAATTTTAAATACATGAATATTAAATTAAAACACGCCCAAGAGGTCATAGAACTCTTAAAAGGAGAAAAACCAGAAACGTTTTCTTCTCACAAGTTTATCGGTACTTATATTAAATTGTATGAGTATGATTATATCGAAATGCTTGTGGAATACAAGAATAAAGAAACTCCTAAAATATTTAGAGAGATTCATCGTCAAATGGCCAACTTTTTAAGAGACAATCAAAAGGTTTTAGGCATTAGTTTAAATGGTACTGTAAAAGACATGAATATTCATCATTTGAAAACCGAATGTAAGAATTGGGAATTTACACAATCAGAATAACAAACAACGAAATACCATTCTCTTTGGTTTCAATAAAGATTCAATGGATGATTTTAAAAAATAAAAGAATTTGTTTTATCACACAACAATATCTGTTCCAAAACACTTTTTGTGGTAAGCATTAAGTTGTTTTAATAATCAGCAGAATTGTTGGCATATTATATAAATATGGATTATAATACAATTGATTGGGTCTTCTCTACGTTACCGCAGATATTAGCAGCATTTGTGGGTTTACTTGTAACAGGCGTTATATTCATTTATTCGAAGATTGGAAATGACACCTATCCTGAAGATACATGGTATGGAATTATTGAACCATTTCAAGCTTCTATTTGGAAGAAATTAAAAATTGTTCTCATAACTACATTTATTTTATTAACTATTGATTTGATCGTATTAACTAATGATAAAACTATTGCTAACGAGCCATATTATAAACTTGTAATATACTTAATGGCTATATGTAATTTCATTCCTATAATAAAGATTTTTCAGCTTGTTTTAGAAATAATGAATCCTAACAAATTTGATAACATAATCCATAATATAGCGAAAGAAACACAAAATGAAGGAATAGATTTTATCAGCCCAACAGAGTTCTTAAACCATATGATTGATCTAGAAAGAAACATAAGAAAAAAATATACAAATGTCGAAAAACATACAAATATTCTATCAATAAGAATAATAATGCAATATTATTTTGAAACAGGTGTTATTAATAAAGACGAATTCGATTCATTTCTACATGCTCTACAATTACGTAATATAATTGTCCATGGAGGAGAAGTAAATGATGTCAATAAAAATATTGACGAATCAATCAAAATGATAAATAGAAAATTCTTGTCATTACATTAGGATAGTCAATAATTGATATAGGAAAGGAGCTATTCATGATAAGAGAGTTGAGATAAAAGGAATGTTATATTAAATTTTGCTTATTGTTAAATTATCATGGGTGGAAATCAAAACCTTTACTTCAAAGGGGAATGGAATATATGCTATACGTATGGTAAGACTTTGATTATATTGTATTAAATATACCAATACTACCGTGACTCTTAATCCTAGTGGATATAGAAAGCACCTAAGCTTAATGGTATAATGGAGCAATTAAAAAGCATTGCTGTAGAAATAAACCAGAAACTGAAAGATAAGGACTGGAAAATCGATGATGATGGTGTTTTAACAATTGAAGATTATGAAGATGAAGAATATTAAACAAGTACGACCACAAGGTTTCCTTGCTGACCTCTTGTCTGACATTGACGAGAAGGAAATGAAGCATACGGAAAATCGGATGCTTTTGGCAATGATAATAAGAGACTCTTAAACAGAAACAAATTTCACAAAAAGAATTTACTAAAATGATGGGTAAGAACGCTACAGTTGTTTCAGAATGGCTTTCCGGAGACAGGAATTTCACTATTGATACTTTGACAGACATCAGTGTCGAGCTTGGTATTAGTTTAATAGATACAGACTGTATAATTAAAACATGTAATCATTTATAAATTTATTATTATGAATTCAAATATGGACCAATGGAAAAATGTATTAGACCCGAAAATTCTTAAACCAAATTTAGAATTTATATCGTTATACATTGCGCTGTATGAAAAATTAGAAGATACCATAATTTCTAGAATAAAAGATTTTTATACTATAATAGAACTAGATGAAGAGAAATATAATGATAGAGTCTTGAAACTTTATGACCCAAAGAAATGCCCTAAAATAAATAAAAATTCTAAATACTTAATATCGTCATTGATTTGGTTATTAGACGAAAATGCTATAACTGATAATGACATCCTAATAATTTCTAGTCTTAAAACAGAGCGGAATAAGCTTACTCATGAAATGTTTGACATAATAACATTAGGGTTACCAAAAGATATACATCTTAGATTCTTGGATATGATAAAGGTGTTTAATAAAATCGAAAAGTGGTGGATTGTTGAAGTCGAGATACCGACTAGCTGCGATTTTGAAGATGTAAATGAAATTGATTTTGATAATGTAATGTCAGGTAATATGTGTATACTACAATTAATTCTAAATATTACACAAAATGGAAGTAATAAGGATTTTGAAGAAATTTGCAAGAAATTAAATATACCTGTGATATGATAGAAGTGAATATAACCAGAGCAGATAAAATAGATATCATTAAACAAATTGTAAGTAATGATATGTTTCTTGGTGACTATAAAGATGATGAAGGTGGAATTTTAACATTTTTAGAGATGATTTGGGATTTGCGATCTATGCCATCTCAAGATAATCGTTATACAAATGCTCGAAGTGACATATGGAAGCATATTGTCGTAAACGATGATATAACTATTGAAGAACTATTTTTAGATAGACTTCCTTCTTCTTATGAGGATGATAGTAAATTTGTTTCATTAATTAACGCTACTGTACATCCTTCAGTTATTCACGATGAGGAGAAAAGACAAATAATGATAGGGTTTATCAATACAATATTCGACAATTTTGATTATAAACTTATAATAACCGATTATTTTGGTGATACTCCTGTTTACACATTTTGTGATAATTCAATTGTGAAAGAACTCCCCAAAGATATAAAACCTAATGATATAAAGTTTTATAAATCTTCATATGATAAAAAGACATATCCTTGTTTTGTATTAGAGTTTAATTCTGATTGGAATGATTGGTTTCAGTGGAAAACATCATTTCATTTACTATATTGTAAGTGTAATTTACGTTCGGAAGATATTGGTTATTTAAAGATAATGAAAATAGATATAGATAATACAAATAGTGTACTTCCAGATAGTTTTTTCTCATTGGATTCTACATTTTGTTCTATTGGAGCTGATGATGATTTTTATTTAACAATGAAAAGCACCCTTCCAAAAGATTATTATAGTGTATTTCTTGCCTTACGTGATGCGGCAATATTTCCAAGTATAAGGGAAGAATTTGAGAATGATGATTGTTTTAAATCTTCATTACTTAGAAATAGTGAACCAAAGCAACTATTAGATTCTGCGAGATACATTATGAATGGTATAGACATTAGTAGTTACTATAAATTTAGTTATTCATTTTTAGCTCCGTACAGTCCAAAAGATAAAGAGAATATTGTTAATCTAGATTTTAATTTTAAATATGGCTCAGACTTCGACCAACGGGTTTATGCTATCATTGGTAAAAATGGAACAGGTAAAACAACGATGCTTTGCAGCATGGCCAATGATTTTGCTCTAGCAAATCCTAAGACCATAATTCCACAAAAGCCACTTTATAATAAAGTCATTACAATCTCATTTAGTTTTTTTGATAAGCTTCCGTTGCCAAAATCAAATGCTCAGTTCAATTATACTTATTTGGGATTAAAAAGTGAAAAACATGATAAAGATATAAACAAGACATTAAATTGCAAATTAAAAACGTATCTCAAAAGTATAAATGACAAAAAGAGAAGTTGTATATGGAAAGAATTTGCTAATGAACTATTCCATTCCGATATTAATGATAATATAATAGAAACTAATGATTATACAAACCCCATTGACATAGATAAAGTACTCGCAGCTAACAATTGTTTTAGCTCTGGAGAGAATTTATTGTTATACATTATTTCAAGTATTATTAGTGAAATACAAAATAACACTTTGATTCTTTTTGATGAGCCAGAAGATCATCTTCATCCAAATGCTATTTCTATATTGATGAATGTACTATATAAATTATTAGACGATTTTAATTCTTTTGCAATATTAGCAACGCATTCACCTATTGTAATTCAAGAAGTATCGTCTCGTAATGTCAAGGTCCTTAAAAGAGAAGGTAATTTATTAGAAGTATCTAATATCGAGCATGAAACATTCTCAGAAAGTCTTACAACTATTACAGACGAAATATTTGGGAATAGAGAAATCGCAAAATATCATACAAATGTTATGAAAAATATTGTAAATGCTAAGTCTAAAGATAAAACTTACAACGAAATTGTTGATATATTTAAGAATGACCAAATACCATCTCCGCTAAATTTGAAGTTATATCTAAAAGAATTGATAAATGAAAAATCTTAAACCTTTTAATGGGGATGCTAAAAAAGAATATAAAGACGCAGTATCTAGAATGCCTCGAAATTCAGTTTCAAGGTCAAGATTGGAATTAATTGAAGATGATATTGAAACAGTATATGATCATTATAAAAAAGAATTCGATAACAGCTCTTTAAATGATGTAAAGATTCATAATTGGTCTGCTAAACAAAAAGAAGATCTTTTAAGTTTATATGGCTATCATAAAAAAATAATTAGGAATATTAAAAATAATATTACTAATCAACAAATTATGACTATTAGAAGTACTTGTCAAAATTGCACGATTGATTCTGTTAATACGATGGATCATATATTACCGAAAATAGCTTTCCCTGAATATGCAGTAAATGGATATAATTTATTTCCTTGTTGTAGTATATGTAATGGATATAAAGCTGATATTACAGATCATTCCGCATTCTTAAATCTATTTATTGACGAACTGCCATCTGTACAATATCTGTTTGTTGAAGTTCATGATAATATAGACTGTCTGAATTTTGACTTTTTTTTATCAAATAGTAAAGGAGTCATCTCTAATTCATTGTATAAGAAAATTGAAAATCATTATACGAATTTACACTTGATTCAAAGAATGAAAGCTGCTTCTCTAACATATTTGGCTGAATTCATATCTACAAATAAGCATTATTATAAGAAGTTAGGGCGAGAAAGCATAATTGAGGCGGTTTTAGAGAGTATTGACGAAGATAGACGTGCTTATGGTTTTAATTATTGGAAGTGTTCTTTGAAATTAGCATTGATCTCTAGTGAAGTATTTTGGAACTATATGGATAATTTATGCGTATAGATTTTATACATTTAAACTCAAGAACATAAATGCAATAAATGATATTGCTACATCACATGAGGCTAGAATAAAGAAAGTGCTGTGCGCAAATGATGAAGCTGCTGGTAACATCACTCAGATTGCTGTGTCTCATTTGAAGGCAAAGAACAGGTAGAAGCACATGTGCATGAAACGATGAAAGAGCATTTCATCATTAAAGACAGGTCCACTTGAATTCATGATTGACCATAAAGTGGGGACGATTGATGTGGGTAGTTATGTTATGATTCATACAGGAACAAAGCACGGTATTATGGCGATTACTGACTGTAACATGATAACGGTAGGATGTGCTGTTTAGAGCGGGCGTCATTGACTATATTATGAAGAATAAATAGATTATCATGAAAATAGCCATTCATTAATGATGAATGGCTATTTTTTTAGCTATAAATATAGGCGTGTTGACGAATGCCACTATCGAATTTCGATAATGGCATCGTCAGTTAAACTGTGAGTAAGTTTCCATGTCATTGCATCTCGCTTGGCATCCTCTCGGAACTTAAGGTGTACACCATGAATGTTAGAATGTTTGAAGTCGGCAGGATTTACCACAGAGTCACTTGTAACTCCTACATGGAAACTGCC
>NZ_KB890630.1 GCF_000373185.1 Segatella paludivivens DSM 17968 = JCM 13650 | reverse complement strand
GTAATTGTTAATGATATACTTATAGATCTATTAGAGACACTTATAGCTAGAGCCACTTTTGATATTTAATTTTCGTGAATAACAATTTTTTAAATAAATATTATATTTGCAACATACTTAGTANTGCTAAATGAATATAGAAAATAATATGGAAGAGGAGAATCCTAGTCCGTAATTAATCTAAATCGCGTGCACAGGTTTAATCTAAATTTCAAGATTATGAAAAAAGTTTCTAAAATTAACTGCGAAAATCTTGCAGGTTTTGTTATGGAGTTTAAAGTGGTTTGGAACGGTGGTGAAAGTGGATGGAGCGCTCTATGTCAAATCTCAAAAACTGAATCATTTGATTTACATACTCTTAATATTCCTGCTGGTGATGAGGTCTGGATTAAAGCCCATGCCATACTAGGCAAGACAATAATTGCCGATGAGCATGTTATCTATGATCCAAATTCTAGTGAAATTGCACTTTATGAATTTACGGGGTCACCTTTGGTTTTGAAATTAAGTTGATTAACTAACCCCCTTTTTTAGGAGTGTTTACAATAGATTTCTCTAATGTGCACTTAGCAGCAAGTTTATTGTCAATACTCCTAATTAAATTTATTATGCTTCACTTTACTGAGTAAATATTAAGATGAGGTTTAGGATGTCACAGTGTTATTCTTTATGTGCGCAGTATTTTATAATATCAGTTTTAATTCTGTTTGTTGAAAGAATTAAAATTCAATATTTGTATTTAGATAAAGTTAAGATTTTACCCTTCTAAAATAGAACAGTTGGTAGATATTTCTCTGCACAGATTTATAGTAAACATTCGTGCAAAATTACTGTTTCGTTTTTATTATATCAGAGTTTGAATATATTATTTTATGAGAAAAAATAGTATAATTATATTTTTTTGTTTGCTTATATATGACTAATCATCAGGAAGTTACCAATATTATGTAAAATATAATCATGAATATCAATATGGTATTGTGTAATATTCAACAAGCATATAGCTTGTATAGGTGGTCAAAAAACCGTACCTTTGTATAATTAAAAACAAATAATACAAAATGAAAAAAGCAACGATTGCTAAGTTGGAAGCTTGGCTTGTGAAAAAACCTGATTATTATGATTCTCCTGATCCAGAACTATACGATTTCGTGAAGACAATGGTGGAAAACAAAGATTCGATAGAATTAGAAGAACTTACATTCTATATGCAGAAATGTCAACCGAAATGGACTGAACGTAAAATCGTTCCGTTGGCAGAATTGAGAAAAAGAGATATATGGCAGTTGACCGGATTGTACAAGTATATGAAAGATGGAATGTTTGATAGACCAGATGATTATGATGTCGGCTATATGATTCCATAATGGGATATATAATCAAAAACATAAATGAAATTAATGATGTGAAGACATCACACGGGGCTGGAATAAAGCACGGAATTAAGGCTTTCACTGATTGTAAACTGATAACAATTGGATGTGCTGTATAGACCATATATAACAGCCGATATTCTTTAAAGAAGAAACTGAATTTCTTTAAATAATAGCCTTTCACTAATAATGAAAGGCTATTATTTTTAGTTAGAGGTCTTACGGTCTTTCTTTAGCCCATAGCTCACCTTCTCCTTGACAGCCGCGTTGTAACCACATCTGATCTAGAGCGTGTGATAAATATAGACCTGTTTCTTTGCCTACGCATTCAAATGTAGCGTTTTCATTGCCTTTATCAACGCAAATCCATTCCTCTCCTTCACCTTGGATGCCATCTTGTAATAAAAGTTTTGCTAATGTGTGTGAGAGGTATTTACCTTTTTCTTTCCCAAGACATTCTAATGCAACTCTGCCTTTTGGCAATTCTATGATGTTGAAAACTTCACCAACACCTTGATTACCTGTTTGTAACCAAACTTCATTTTTTGCATGGCTCAAAAACTTTCCACTCTCGCCACCAAGAGCTTTTAATGCAAACTTAGACATATTTTAAGTTTTAGATTACTATACGAATGGGGTGTTTCCTCATTTATTGTTTTTCTATACCTATAGTCATATTGTACGTTGCAAATATAATAAAAAAAATGTAACGTGTTCTTTTTGTTGGAGCTGTTTCTGTAGAAAGAAGTAATTATAAACTCATCATACTATAATAGGCTTTTGATATATTATAGTTAAGATAGTTTTTATTTTCGTACGTAAGCTTCTCGTAAGATCTGCTCGAAGAACTAAAGCTTTTATCGAATTTCTATAGTGGCATTGTCTGTTAAACTATGTGTTAGCTTCCATGTAACTGCATCTCGCTTGGCTTCCTGGCGAAAATTGAGGTTGACACCTTTGATGTTTGATTTTTTGAAGTCGGCTGGATTTTCCACGGAGTCACTTGTTACTCTTATGTGAAAACTGCCGAAACCCTCTACTGTGACTTCTTCTCCATTAAGAAGGTGGTCGCGGATTACATCCATGAACTCTGTCAATACCAAAGTCACGTCGCTGCATGTGGCAGAGCAGTTCTTTTGTATCTCTTCGGCAATTTCTTTCATACCGACTTTACCAGTCTTTCTAGCTCTTGCGAAATATTTTTCGTCAGTTCTTGACTTCTCCAATGTGCATTGTATTGCCATAAAATTATTTTTTTTTAGATTAAAAAATTCAATATCCTACATGTTTTCGAGTAACGATTTGTTGTTCAGTTTGTTAGCTTATGTATGATAGTCTAAAAACATACATGAAATAGAGTAATAAGGGCCTTATTACTCTGCAAACCTACATACGCTGTTGAGTAATATGGGCCTTATCACTCAAAGGCGCAACGAAAAAGGTGATTCTATTTTCGTTGCGCTGGTTGATTATACCGTTACTATAACTTTGTATTTCATACCAACAGTTACTCTTCTTGCTTCAAATCCACGGTTAGACAACAGGCGTCCTAGATTTGCGAGTGTCTTGCGGTCGTAAGCTATCAACTTATAATATGTCTTTATGATGTTTATAATTTCAGGAAGAGACAATTCTTGTGGTGTCTCGCCAGGCTTCGGCACACGGAACAAACTGTCAATGATTGGTTCGATATCTGTTATTTCAACAAACGGTTTGTTATCTTCCATGATCTTCATATTCTCGTCGGAGTTGAAGAAATATCGTTCACCAGAAGCAATTTCTGCAACTAGTTGAGCATAGAGTTGATTGTATTCTACGGGAGTGGTGAAATCTATGTTGCCATTTACTTCAATACATAGATAACGACGGCTACCGGTTAGATCCTTTAGCGGTTTTACATTGTTGGTTGTTGCCACGAAACTGGCATAGCGTCGGCGATTGGAGATGCTTGCCTGATATGGCATTCGCATTCTAACCGTAGGAGTTGAAATAAGGTATTTCAAAAGCGGTTGCTTGCCAGAACTAACAGAATCAAACTCGTCGATATTTATCAATGCCGTATTGGTGAGGCCCATAAACATAGATGTGTCGTTCTTGAAGTTGATGCGGTCATTGTAAAATTCCTGAAGTTCAGGCGGCAGAATGATTGAGCAGAAAGAACTTTTTCCACATCCCTGAGTACCGATGAATAGTGGAACTATGGCATTTGCCTGTTTCTGAGTTCGTCCCATCCAATGGGCAACCATTGAAAGCATCCAAACATGGAAGTTATGTGTAAAATCGGCATTATCAGTTGGTATTCTTCTTGCAAACTCATCTACACGGTCTTTTCCATCCCATTTTGGAAGGTTAACAAGATAGTCGTTGATAGGGTCGTAAGAGGGTATGAGTGTAGAGTCAAGATAACGGTCAAGGTCTTTGTCCCATGATTCAAGTCCCATTTTCAATGCTTTCAGTGTCATGGTGTATCTATCTTCCTTTTCCATTGGTCGGAAAGAATATTCGTAGCCATCCTTATATCTGAATTCGTTTTTCCCAGAAATGATATTTTTGCGGAATTCATAGAAGGTATTCATAAATGCCTCTTGCTTAAATGCCATGAGTTGAACTTTTGAAAGATGCTTTTCTGGATAGAATTTTTCTATTTCCTTATGATATGCTTCCATGAAGATGTTTTCCACAAGAAGTTCATCACTACCGAACTCAGAGTTATACTTTGTGAGTTTGACACACATTCCCATTGGAAGTCCGGATTCGTGACAGTATTTAGCAAGGGTGTTGAGGAAATTGTGAACTTTGTATTCCTCATCATCAAGACGTATCTTATTGAGTGCATCCATGAAGCAATAATGAAAAAGCATCTGATTCGTCTGCAACTTTGTCCTTTCATTGAAGATCGGTAGTTCAATAGCTTTTTGTGGCATAACTAGCGGTTTGAGATTTGGCGTTAGTTCATTACCTGTTATCACCAGTGGTATTGCATCCTCATGAATAATTGCTTCGGGGTCTACAGACACGCAGCATGAGGATTCCAGCGTCGGTGGAATTTTGTCTATTGACATCTGCAGTTGAGTGCTATAGATATAATGCAGTTTACGGTAGGCTTCGGTGATGAAAGTCTGTTTGTCTTCATCGGGTAGTTTGCCATCAGGCATTGTTGCCCGACAAACTATTTTCACAGAGCAACCTGTTATTCCCACGAAAGTCATCAGTGTGTAAGGGATTTGTGCCGCCATGTCACGTGTTTTTTTAGCTTCATCTTCATCAGCAAGTCGATTAATCTCAAGGAGAATAAGTCCATTGAAGTTATCAATGACGGTTTGTCCTTCTGTCTTTTTCCATTCGGCGGTGAAACAAATGTTTCTAGCTTTTTTCACAGAATCAAGTTCGTTGAATTTTGGTCCATTGTGAAGGAATGTGAGTGGAAAATCCTCTCTTACCTTGTTTACTTCATCGGCATATTTGCCAGATGTAATGTTTTCGTAGATAGTCTTTAGTTCTATTCTTGTAAAGAATATTTCACCCTTTTCTTTTCGGGTTATTGATGTTTTCATTTTGTGAATTAATTATGTTTTCTGTTTTGTCGTAGAAATCGGTTGAGGACCATGTATGATTCATGTATGAAACATGTATGATATGCCTATATCATACATAAGTAAACGTGCTGATTATAAACGATTTAACCCTAGAATGTATGTTATGTATGTTTTTTCAAACATTTTTAGATTTTTCGTTTTCCAAGACCAGTTAGTGACGCAAAGGTAATAAATTTTTCATAACTATGCAAGTGTTCTGTTGAAAAATACAGGATTCGGACGTCGTAGAGAAAGACAGTTTGTAGTTGTTGTAGTTATTAGGGCTTTGTCTGCGTAAATCAGCGAGATCAGCGGGGCTTCTTTGTAGATAGCTTGAGTACTCTTGTGTGATTATTCTCCCGCAGATAGCGCAGATTACGCAGAGGAATACAGCAGAGCTGCATTATTTCGCAGAGAAAGATATATTGTAGTTCGTGTGGTTTTGGGGTTTTGTCTGTGTAAATTTGCGAGATACATTGGGGCTTCTTTGGTGATAGCTTGAGTACTCTTGTGTGAATATTCTCCCGCAGATAGCGCAGATCACGCAGAGGAATGCAGCAAGCTGCATTATTTCGCAGAGAAAGACAGTTTGTAGTTGTTGTAGTTATTAGGGCTTTGTCTGCGTAAATCAGCGAGATCAGCGGGGCTTCTTTGTTGATAGCTTGAGTACTCTTGTGTGAATATTCTCCCGCAGATAGCGCAGATTACGCAGAGGAATACAGCAAGCTGCATTATTTCGCAGAGAAAGACAGTTTGTAGTTGTTGTAGTTATTAGGGTTTTGTCTGCGTAAATCTGCGAGATCAGCGAGAGACATTGTGGTTTCTCTGTGATAGCTTGAGTACTCTTGCGTGATTATTTTCCCGCAGATAGCGCAGATTACGCAGAGGAATGCAGCAAAGCTGCATTATTTCGCAGAGAAAGATATTTTGTAGTTCGTGTGGTTTGGGGGTTCGTCTGCGTGAATCTGCGAGATCAGCGGGAGACATTGTGGTTTCCCTGTGATAGCTTGAGTACTCTTGCATGAAGATGACGCAGATGAATGGTGCTCGTGCAAGACTGGTTATATAATAAACGACCGTTCTCACGAAAATATCTTGCAAACGAATACAGAGTCAAGTTTACTTGGACTATGTTGAGTGCAGCTAGATATTGAAAGAATTTAAATATCTTGCAAACGAATACAGAGTCAAGTTTACTTGAACTATGTTGAGTGCAGCTAGGTATTGAAAGAATTTAAATATCTTGCAAACGAATACAGAGTCACGTTTACTTGAACTATGTTGAGTGTAGCTAGATATTGAAAGAATTTAAATATCTTGCAAACGAATACAGAGTCAAGTTTACTTTAACTATATTGAGTGCAGCTAGATATTCATATAATAAATTAAGGAGACAAAGGAAATAAACAACGCTCAACGTTTTAAAAGTGTGCATGAAAACACACATTCCTAATGATAATTTATCGTGAAGAGTAGGCATCTTTTTGTAATCGGATAATAAATATTCTAATGAAATATTGATTATGATAAGTTTTTTGATTACATTTGTAATCTGAAAATAAAATTATTTATTACTATATAATGAGTTATAAATTATGAAGATAAAAGAACTTATGATAGAAGGACTTTTCGATGAATATGATTTTCATTGGAATTTGAATGCTAATACTGCCCACGATGTGAATATCTTGGCAGGACGGAATGGTTCTTTTAAATCTACAATATTGGACACTATATATACTCATATAAAAGAAACAGAATCTATTGATAAAAATAAGCATATTTCAAGCCTTCGTATTAACTTTACAGATGGCTATAAATATACATATTCGAGAGAGGATGGAAATTATATAGTATCTAATAATGTTACCAAAAAGGATAAGCCTGTCCCTATAATTGTACATGAGTATGTTGCAACAAAGGATGATATAGAGCTAGGTAATGATGATTTCAGAGATCTTGTGCTTATAGATAAAATAGCGACATTTGACAGAATGGCGAATGGAAATTTGCTTGATCTGAAGCTTGATAAACTTGTAAGTGGATATGGACATTATCTTTATAATCTATCTGTAGAAATAACAAAAACGATACAGGAAGAAAATAAAATTGATTTAGAGAGACTGAGTAAAATTAATAAAGCTAAGGATCTTTTTGTGAAAATAATAAATGAAGCTTTTTCGTTCTCAGGAAAACAAATAAATGAGAAATCTAATGAGTTGGAATTTATTACAAATAAGGAGAAGAAAATAGGTGTAAAACAATTGTCTTCTGGAGAAAAGCAATATCTTATTATAATGCTTACTGTACTGTTAGAAGTCAATAAGGAATATATCTTATTAATGGATGAACCAGAGATCTCTTTAAATATTGAGTGGCAAGAGACTCTTTTGGAAAATATAGAAAAACTTAATCCAAATTGTCAGATAATTATGACTACTCATTCTCCTGGTATATTGCTTAATGGATGGGGACAAATGGTTACAGAAATGGATAAGATAACGACTAGTAAATAATCTGTTTTGATGGAATTAAAAGAATATATAACTAAAGATTATATTTATAATACAAAATACTTCAGAGAACAGAATACTCTAATACCAGTAAAAGTCCTTGTCGAAGGTGATGATGATATCGAATTTTGGAAAAGAATACTTTCCAAATATAACAAATATAATTTTAGTATTGCAACTAACAAAGTAATAGATAGTAAAGGCGCAACTACTACGCATAATGGGAAGGATGCTTTGATGAAATGGGCTTCTCAATTATGCGAGAATTTTATTATATGTGTGGATGCTGATTATGATTTGGTAATAGATAATTATCATGTATACACCAATACACTACGTGATGATAAATATATTATAAACACGGTTTATTACTCTATTGAAAATGTATTGTGTCATCCTGATAATCTTTCAAAAATAGAAAAAGAATTAACCAAGAATGATTCCTCTTTCGATTATCAGAATTTCTTAGAGCAGTTGTCTTTTTCGATATATGATTTGTTGCTTTTATTTGTAGCGGCAAAAAACGAATCCATTATAAGCAATACATGTTCTGATTTTACTATCATGGATTTTAAAAGGGTCGTGAATTCGCTTAAATTCCGCAATAATACTTATAGTGAAGATTTTACATCATTCTCTGATGAATATCATAATGATAATACTTTAAAGCCTCTTTTCGACAAATATGAAAAAGCTATGAAGGCTGCTGATATTGTTTTCTGTAGATATAATTGTAATGATCAAGATGCTTACAAGTTAATGCAGGGACATTTCTTATTTGATCGAACGATATCTAGTGTAATGCATTCTATCTGTTCATCAATCATAATTGAAAGCAAGTTAAAGATAAAGAATTTATTTTATAATTGTGCAACTTTTGATGATACAATGATTCCTGATTTACTTGAGAAGCAACTGAATGATATTTATATCGTGTCATAATCCAGAGATGTCGAATTTTCCAGAATAACAAAGTTATAACGCTTTCGAAAACACACATAAATAAGTACTGAAAAATTACAAATAAGTCGCATAAGTGGTTTCTTTGTAGATAGCTTGAGTACTCTTGTGTGAATATTCTCCCGCAGATAGCGCAGATTACGCAGAGGAATACAGCAGAGCTGCATTATTTCGCAGAGAATTTCGTTTGGATTATTGGATTTATTGGGGGGCGCCTGCGTAAATCAGCGAGATACATTGGGATACTTTCTTTGGTGATTGATTGAGTACTCTTGCGTGAATATTCTCCCGCAGATTACGCAGATCACGCAGAGGAATGCAGCAAGCTGCATTATTTCGCAGAGAAAGATATTTTGTAGTTCGTGTGGTTTTTGGGTTTTATCTGCGTAAATTTGCGAGATACATTGGGGCTTCTTTGTTGATAGCTTGAGTACTCTTGCGTGAATTTTCTCCCGCAGATTACGCAGATCACGCAGAGGAATACAGCTTAGCTGTATTATTTCGCAGAGAAAGATATGTTGTAGTTCGTGTGGTTTTGGGGTTTTGTCTGTGTAAATTTGCGAGATACATTGGGGCTTCTTTGGTGATAGCTTGAGTACTCTTGTGTGAATATTCTCCCGCAGATGGCGCAGATCACGCAGAGGAATACAGCTTAGCTGTATTATTTCGCAGAGAAAGACAGCTTGTAGTTGTTGTAGTTATTAGGGTTTTGTCTGCGTAAATCAGCGAGATCAGCGGGAGACATTGTGGTTTCCCTGTGATAGCTTGAGTACTCTTGCATGAATATTCTCTCGCAGATACCGCAGAGGACGCAGAGGAATGCAGCAAGCTGCATTATTTCGCAGAGAATTTCGTTTGGATTATTGGATTTATGGGGGGGCGGTTATCAGCGTGATCAGCGAGAGACACATATTGATTTGATAAGTCAAATAGAAGAATTCTTTATTACTCAATATGAATACTTTGAATAGAAGTTGCTAACATATCAGAAAATCATTTTATAGTATTTCTTTTCCGATTACGCTAAAACTCAACCCTACAGGTATACTATGTCTATTACCATTTGTATAGTCTCTAACAAGATTATGTTTCATATATAGTGGGAAAGAGATATGTCCGTCACTTTTTTCATCTACTAGTCGTAAACTTATGTAATATTTTTGCCCTTTTTTCTAGTCCTATATCTGCATAGGCTATTGGGAGTCCTGTTTTGTTGACGACTTTGCCTTCTATTGTCATTTGTCCATATGATAATAGACAAAACATAGCAAGAAAAGAATAAATGACATAATTTTATAAACTTACGAAGAAGTATCATAAATTATCTCAGGAATATTTTGGAGGTTCACAAAATGTTGTATAACTTTGTCTAATGATGAGAAGTAACACCTTCCCAAGGAGCTTCGGTCAAGGCTGCATGTTTGTAGCCTTAGTACAGAATATAATTTGTGGAATAGAATGAGCACATATATATTGCTATTGTCAAAATAAGCTAAAGTTGTATTTTATGGTTGATATATATTCACTTCTGGTAGAAGAAAGTAACGACGTCAGATATTCAAGTCCCAAATGTTGAATGCGAAAAGACTGTTATAAACTAAAAATATTTATTTATGGAAATAATAAAAGCAGGAATAAATGATTTGATACAAATCTCAAAGATGTACAGAGATGCTATAGATAACCTGAATCGTATAGGCATCTATCAGTGGGATGAGATTTATCCGAATGAGCTTACTTTAAAAGAAGATATAGAAAAACGAGAACTCCATAAAATAATAAGCGAAGATCATTTACTTGGCGCAGTTGTCATTAATCAGGAGACGGATGAGGAATATGCCAACGGACACTTTGAAGATGACAACTATGCTGTAGTCCACAGGTTGTGCGTTGCTCATGAATATCAAAATCAAAAAATAGGATACCATGCTATGATGTTGATAGAAAGTCTATTAAAAGAACAGGGGTTCTGTTCGATAAGACTAGACGCATTTTCTGAAAATCCATTTTCATTAAAAATGTATGAAAAACTAGGATATAGGAAAGTTGGAAATGCACAATGGAGAAAAGGATTATTTTATTTATTTGAAAAGAAATTATAACTAGGAAATAGTATTAGTGCTATATAAGTTGAGTGGCATCTATTTATTAAACAAAGGTGAATTTGTAATGCTTGTAAAGGTGTTAGAACAATAGCTGCAAACGGTGCTCTGAAAGGGATATCGGTAGAGAATTCTGATGCAGAGACAATACAATGGATTTTTTGTATTATGATTGAAAGACAATATCGTATAACGTTTATAAAAAAATGTCTCAATAGTCTTATCCGTGTTTAAAATGTGTTATCGTAGTTTAAAAGGATAGCGGATAAGATAGATTAAATTCATTTTTATATACATTTGTATGTCTTAAACTGTAATCTAAATTGGGGCATTTAAATACCATTTATGAATGATTGCACAGAATGATGGTGATTAAATTAAATCGCCGTAATTTTAAAACTAAAAACAATGGAAATAAAATCACTAAAAGCTAAGCTTTGTATGCTTAGTGGCATGAAAAGAATGTTGTCTGCAGAAGAAAGGTCAAAGACGGTAACATCGCCTTGTGCATACAGTTAAATCTTAAAACATTTGATTTAGCGGGTATCATAAAAAATGATTAAAAAGCGCAATGAAAATCTAGACTGTGATATACAAATATTATCTAATCCAATTAGATTTTCTACGACTTGAGATAGAAGGAACAAATTAAAGGTATATTGTTTCGTGCCTTCTATTCAAATTAATGATTTAACTAAATTATGCTATTGAATATATTAAAGAAATATTTTGCATTCATGATTTTGACGCTAATGGCTATCAATGCGCATGCTCAGCAAAGTATACCAATTTCTGGACGTGTTCTGGATGCAGAGACTCGTCGTCCTGTTGAATTCGTGAATGTCTCTTTGTTAGGTCCTGATTCTACATTTCTGGGAGGTGTGGTGACAGATTCTCTTGGAAATTTTTCTCTATCACAGGATAATTATAAATCTGGAGAGAAGTACATCTTGAAAATTACTCATATTTGCTATTTCAAACAGATTCTAACTACAGGACCAACTGACAATATATGTATAATGCTTCAGCCTAATGGCTATAATCTTTCGCAGGTTAATGTCAGGGCTATGAGAACCAAAGTGAAAAATCGTCAGAATCTGGAATATCTGGTCACAGATGAAATGAGGAAAAAGTGTGATTTGACTTCCGAAATTCTCGAAAGAATACCTTCTGTTTTTGTGGATGTAAATAGTAATGTTTATGTCAAAGGAAGTAGTAATGTTTTAATCTTGAAGGATGGCGTGAAAATTTCGCATCAGAGTCTACTTGATCTCATACCTTCTGGCTCTGTACAAAAAGTTATTGTCAGTTATCATGTACCGAGTCGGTATGCCAGTGAAGATTATACTGCGGTTATAAATCTTATTACCAAGAGAATAGATGGAATAACATTGCAGTTTAAACCTAAAGTATCTTTTGATAAGTCATGGTATGATTCCAAACTGAATATGAATCTGGAAAAAGGTAAAAGTTCCTTTCTTCTTTATTATCAGTTTAATTATAGGAATTTTGCAGAACATGAAACTACTGATATTTCAAAAGTGGGTAGAGCGACAGATTCAATTTCTCATATTAAGGTAGATCCCTATAAATTCAATAATAATGAATTCTTTGCCGGCTACACCTATCATCCGTCAACAAAAGTTCAAATAGGAGCAGAGGGTTACTGGGATATCTTTAGAGAAAGTAAGAATAAAAAATATGAAGATGTGTCTATGCCAAATTATGATTTTTATCATGAACATTATAATACCCAGAATTATAAGGCGTATGCAACCTATACTGACTCTGTGAACACGATGCAACTTGATGTGAGCTATAATAATGAAGATGTAGATGATTGGGATCATTATTTTCAGCCGATTAGCACTATTTATCAGAAAGCTTTGAAGGAAACTTACAAGTCTAATTTTGACTGTGTTACCCATTTTAACAAGAACTTAGAGCTCAATTCTGGCATAAAGTATTACTATGTCAGAAATAATGGAAGATATGGATATGGCGATAACATAAGTTCGGATAAATATGATGGCAATTCATTTTCAGCTTACAGTGAAGCGAGTATTAATTTTAGTGAAGCTCTTTCTCTGAATGCTGGTATCAGTCTTTATAATTACCGCCGTTTATTTCAGAATGGAATAAAAGTAAAAAGCTTTAACTTGTATCCTAAAGCTGTGCTGACTTATTCATGGAAAGAAAACAATCTCGTTCTTGGTTATTCTTCAAACATTTATGAACCAACTCTTTGGGAGCTGCTACCTTTTTTGAGAGAAGAAAGACCTAATATGTATTCCAAGGGAACACCAACATTGAAACCTGAGAAAAATAGTAAATTGTCTCTAGAATATAGTTATTCCAGAGGAAATTCCTATTTATCATTTTCTCCTTATTATAAAGAGTCTAGAAACATGATCGAATCAGAAGCCAGTTCTTATCAGAATGGTTCGCTGATAGATTATTTTAACTTGAAGAAGTATCATGAAGAGGGAATAGAGTGTACTTATTCTAATGATCTCTTTGGGTGGTGGACGATACAGTTGAACGCTAACGAATCAAGGCAGAGTATTCCTGATAATATTTATTATCGTAAGGACCGGTATTGTTTCAATGCTCAAATTGTGAATTTTTGGACTTTATCATCAAGATGGGCTTTCTTGGTGCAGTATGTATATAATGGGAAGAGTCTTGCCTATAACGGTTTCACGAAATCTACCGATACCAGTCTGGCACAGTTGACTTATAAAGTAAATCATTATCTGAAGTTAAACCTCTTATTTGTACAACCTTTTGAGAGGAGAGAAGATAAAACTTGTCTTTATTATAAGGATGGATCTGTAAAAACCTGGAGGGTCGAAGATGTTCATCGTATCCTGCTAACCTGCACCTTTAACTTTAGTAAAGGCAAAAAATCAGAAAAGAAGGATGTTTATCAAAATGTTGACCAAAAGTTTTAAAAGATTGCAATGAAAACACACCTAAAGGTGTACCGAAAAAATTACAAGAAAGTTTTCGTTAAGTCATGAGCAGAGCAAGCTTGTTTACTTTGCCATGGCGAGAGAACTTCTTTGAAGAAGAAGTTGCTTTGTTATGAATATAAACTCTTTGGAGATCGCCTTTTCTGTTGAATCTCGTCGCCGAAATCTATATTTCTGTAATTAATTGTTTCAACGTATTGTTATATTTTGTATATTTGCGAGGTGCATTCATAATAGTGTGATGTAAAGACCTTATAATGAGGTGCATTCATAATAGTGTGATGTAAAGACCTTATAATAGTGTGGTATGATGAAAGAAATAGTACATAATCTTTATATTGGCTCACAAGATGATTATGAACAGATTGTTAAATATGAAGATGGATGGTTTGTTGTTCACGCTTGTAAAGAACCTTATCACCGAGAGGCGTTAGGATATAGTGGCAAAGGTGCTCCGAAAGAGAGTCCTGAGTATTTCTTTGCTTATAGGGCAAATAGACTTATTTTAAATCTAGTTGACGCTCCAAATCCTCAATATATTCCAAAACAAATTATTGATGAAGCTATTGACTTTATTGATAAGCATATAAGTGAATCTAAAATATTCGTGCATTGCAACCAAGGACTGTCACGTTCTGCCGTAATAGGTTTACTTTATCTTCATCATATTGGAATAATTTCAGTGAATGATTTTTGTGAAGCCGAGAAAGAATATTTAAATTATTACCCTTTGTATCAGCCTGGCGATGGAATGAGAATGTTCGCTGCTGAGAATTGGGATAAATACGGTAGTCTATGATAAAAACAGTTTATTTCTTTTTAATGTATGAACTGTTGTTTATAAATATTTTATTAAAAATCTAATTACATAATAATATGGAACTGTATATATCAATAATAGGTGCAATAGTAGCTATTGGCGTTGCTATTTTAGGATCTATTTTAACTAACGGTAATAACTCTCAATATTGACTACAAATTAAATATAACATAAAAAAAACGATTTATGAACTCTAAAAAAACTATTTTTTGCCTGTAATAACGGCAATTCTTCTTGTATTATCATCATGTAGTGACGAGAGTAATTCAGACATAATTTATGATATCGCACCTGTTTATTTTAATATTGAGGTAATTAATAAAGAGGGATATAACATGCTGGACTCTAAAGGACCGGGGTATAATCCTGATTTTATTGCCAACACTAGTATTACAATCCAGTCAAAAACTTACAAGTTAGGCGTGAATGCCAATACAGTACTTAAACCAAGTACTCGTGCTTATTATGCACCTTTTAAGGGTATGATGATTGCGGTTGACAATGGTAAGACTTATGCTGTAATAGGTCCATTCATGGGAGACTATAACTGGGATAATGAGAAAGTAATCATTAATTGGGGAGATAATAGTACAGACATTCTGACGTTCTCTTCATTTGTTCATTACAAAAAAAGTGGAGAACCTTACTTTGACAGATCTTATAATTTGAACAACTCAGGTTCTTCAACTACATTTGACACGGAAGGCGCTATTACTCTTGTAAAATAATAGAATAAGATCTTTTCAAGAAGTAAGTCTATCTTTTCAATGAGATAAAAGTAACCCGTTGGTGTAATTAAATGAATGTGCATTTAATTCCGTCAACGGGTTAGATTATTGATAATGATTATCAATTCTTATTATGAACAATATCTTGAGCGGGGAAACAATCCTAGAATGTCATTCCCACTTTTAAAGCGATGGAACCATGGCTGAGGCTTTCTTGATATTCAGCCTTCATATATTGATTCTCAAATTGCTTCAGTCTTTCAAATTCCTGAAGTTCGTAACCAACAGCAAATAATACCTTATTCTTTTTGAAGGCCGACCATTCAACACCAATTGTTGGACTGAAATAAAAACCACCGTTGGTATTCTTTTGTGGTGCAAAACTATATCCGCATCCACATTCTGCATACGGAGTAAATTTGCGAGGTGATGAAAGTTTGTATTTCACATCTGCATATAGAGGAATCAAAGT
Organism: Segatella paludivivens DSM 17968 = JCM 13650; assembly: GCF_000373185.1. Taxonomy (GTDB): domain Bacteria; phylum Bacteroidota; class Bacteroidia; order Bacteroidales; family Bacteroidaceae; genus Prevotella; species Prevotella paludivivens. Next base: position 94,462 of record NZ_KB890630.1, on the reverse strand, counting down.
TTTCTCGTATACAGAAACACCTGTGCCCACACCTGCCGAAAATCTGTTGCTGATGTTATAATAACCTATTGCATGAATAGTGATAGGAGTACGGTCGGGAGTACTCATCGCAAGTCCTGTTCCTAGATATCCAGAGAATGAAATCTTGCATTCTTCTTGGGCATTGACAGTCATAATGCCTGTTAGCATGATGCTAAGGAGTAGAATTATTTTTTTCATTGTACGGTTACTGTTATTTGTTTTACAATTTTAAGCGCTGTTGTGATTCCGCTCATATCTTTATATATCGTTCCTGAAGTTCCGTCAGGACTACTATGCCCAATCAATTGTGCATTAAACGTTTTCTGCCCTGTGGTTAAATCCACCATTGCCTCATAGACAAGTGCCGGCTGTCCGCTGCCTTCTTTTCCTCCAGAATAGTTGGCGTCACCCTCTTTAGCACTCTTTGGATAGCTGTCGTTAAAGTCGATAGAGTGGTTGAGTTCTACCTTGACAATGAATTTCTTAAGATTACTGTTTGGTGTAATCTTCACGTCAAACCCTTTATGGGGTGTAGCTCCAGACATCGCATCCGTAAGCGGTTGATCTTTTGTTGGGAGATACAAACCGTCGGCATATTTCACGCCTCTTGCATAACACCAACATGGCAGCGCTTCTTTTCGGCGGTTGCCTTTCGCATTTTGCCATGCCTGATGAGCAATCTTGTAAGACGCATATATGGTTGTGAGGTAGTTGCCATTAGTGTCTTCGAGCCATATTGCCACCTGTGGTGGATTTTTCTTGTTAATGCCAAGAAATAGGGGAAAATCATGAAGCCATTCGTCACCCTCTACAATCTTTACCTTAATGTCGCCCTGACTATATTCTACTAAGTCTTTGTTGCACGACCAGAAACTGCTTATCAATAGCAGTAAACTAGAAATTAATACCATCTTTTTCATATCAATGTTTAATTGTTATTTGTTTTGTTACCATTTGGGAACATCCACGAACGCAAAAGTCCCAAGTCTGTTTTAATACTAAAAAAAGAATTTGATTTTTATTTAAGTGAATTAAAAGTATTGTCAATGATCATGTCTATTGCATCTGTAATCTGTTTCCATCCAGTTTCCTGATCAATTCTAATACCATTATATACATTGCAATTATTTTCAAGCATAGCTAAATATGTTATTGATGATGTTATTATCGTAGCTATTGCTGCAAGACTCTTTGGTTGGCACATCATTATTTCAGATATGTTAGCAATGATTTCATTACCAGCTACTTCGCGTTGTCGTCTCACCACTTCAATAATATTATTATTGCTTGATAGTTCCCAGCGATATAAGCGTCTGAGCACAGAGTTAGTTCTTAATTGCATTACCATTTTATGAAATACGCTTTTAAGAAAAGCAGGTATACCTTCTTTTTCCGGAAACTTATTTGGGAAGTTAAGCCAAAAATCGTTCTTACGTATGTAGGCAGTAAGGAGTCCGTCAATAGAACCAAAGTAGCGATAAATCAATATCTTTGATACTCCAGATTTAGCGGCAACAGCATTGATACCGATTTTTTCGAATCCGTTTTCTTCAATCATCTGTCCGATAGCCACAATCAATTTGTTTTCTGTAGCCTCTCTATCACGTTCTGTATTTGCTGTTTTATTCATATAAATCGTTATGTTACCAATCGGGAACAAAAGTAGTTTGTTTTAATGTAACTTCCAAATAACTCTCAAGAAATTTATATTTTATTATAGATCTAAGTTTATCACGAACTCATGATAGATAAGATTAACATTCACCATAGATAAAATAAATCAAATATATTTTGATTTGTATTTAACTTGCACTATCTTTACCGCCAGTTAACATAGACTGCATTAGGAAAAACCAAAATTAAACCAAGTTTTATTTTTGTATTTCGACTCATTTGCACTATCGTCGTAGAAGATCTATTTAAATTAAAAATACAATTATGGCAAAAGTAAATTTTCAAGGAAGCCCAGTAGAATTAACTGGTGAACTTCCAAAAGTAGGAGAAAAAGCACCAAAGTTTGGTGGAGTAAAAGCAGATTTAAGTGTTGCTCATATCGGTGATTTCATTGGTAAAAAAGTTGTGCTCAACTTTTTCCCTAGTCTTGATACACCTGTTTGCGCTAACTCAGTAAGACGTTTCAATAAAGAGGCATCTTCATTACCTAACACAGTTGTGTTGTGCGTTAGTAAGGACTTACCATTTGCACAGTCTCGTTTCTGTACAACAGAAGGTTTGGAGAATGTCGTATCACTTTCTGCATTCCGCTGCAACTGTCTGGAAGATAATTATGGTCTAGGCATTACTGAAGGTCCTTTGAAAGGTCTTTTGGCTCGTGCAGTTGTGATTGTTAACGAAGAAGGTAATATCACTTACGAAGAATTGGTTGATGAAATAACAAACGAACCTAACTATGAAGCTGCCTTGGCTGCTTTAAAATAAAATTAGTTAGTTCTTAAATGAACACGAGAGAGGTTGATCATTATTCTTTAATGTTTTTCCTCTCTCGTGTTGTTTATGAACCTTTATTTTCTGCTTTGCAACATAATATGATATATTTTTCAGTTATAGAATTGGAAAAGTGGAAAAAAAATATTTAATTTGCATCTATGAAAGTTATACACATCTTGACTTCAGTTTGGCGATTCTATCGCGACGGCTTCCGTAACATGACGTGGGGCCGTACCCTATGGCTCGTGATAATGATCAAATTGTTTATCATATTCGTTGTATTACGACTGTTCTTCTTTCATCCTGCACTTAGTGGCATGAGTGATAAGGAAAAACAAAATAAAGTGGGAGAGAACCTCATAGAAAAGATAAAATAGAAGTAAACCTAAAGAAAAACTTATAAAAGATAATCTATATGTTAGACACTTCACTAATAGACTGGTCGAGAGCACAATTTGCTTTAACGGCATGCTATCATTGGCTATTTGTTCCACTGACGCTTGGTTTAGCGGTTATTATGGGAACAATGGAAACTCTTTATGTTATTAAAAAAGATGATTTCTGGAAACGTGCCGCACGATTCTGGATGAAACTTTTTGGTATAAACTTCGCTATCGGCGTGGCAACGGGAATAATTCTGGAGTTCGAGTTCGGAACTAACTGGAGTAACTATTCATGGTTTGTCGGCGATATCTTTGGTGCGCCATTGGCTATAGAGGGTATTTTAGCTTTCTTTATGGAGGCGACGTTTATAGCGGTGATGTTTTTTGGTTGGAATAAAGTCAGCAAAAGTTTTCATCTTACGTCTACTTGGCTCACTGGTATAGGTGCTACGTTGTCGGCTTGGTGGATATTGGTTGCCAATGCTTGGATGCAGCATCCTGTGGGAATGGCATTTAATCCAGTGACAGTGCGCAATGAAATGACTGATTTTTCGGCTGTCGCTTTTTCTGCTGCACCGGCAATGAAGTTCCTTCACACCGTAAGCAGCGGTTGGTTGACAGGTTGTGTCTTTGTGATTGGAGTGAGCTGTTGGTTTCTGTTGAAAAGGCGCGAACAACCTATGGCAAAAGCAAGTATAAAGGTGGCTGCGATAATCGGGCTATTTTCAGCCCTGTTCATTATGTTTACGGGCGATCAATCAGGACTACAGATGGCGAAAAACCAACCTATGAAACTGGCTAGTGCTGAGGGACTGATGGATGGCGGAAAGAATATGCCTTTCTCTGTTGTGCCAGGTATAAAAATTCCCGGTATGCTTTCTGTTCTTGCTACACATGATATAAACGGTTATGTGCCAGGTATCAACGATTTGATTAATGGATATACTGATCCAATAACAGGCGAGAAACATTTGTCGGCAGATCAAAAAATGGTTAAAGGAAGGTTAGCCTTGAATGCTTTCAGAGATTTCAAGAAATATGAAAAGACAGATCAGGCGAAAAAAGATTCAGCTCAGTTGGTACTGAACAAAAACATGAAGTATTTTGGTTATGGATATATAAAAGATAAGCACGAATTGATGCCTAAGTCTAAAATAGTATTAGTTTATTGGGCTTTCCGTTTCATGGTTGGTATAGGTGTATTCCTTTCACTGGTCATGGTATTGATGTTATGGTTTGGTCGCAAAGACAAATTGGAAAATAATCGCTGGTTGCTATATACTGCACTTTATTCAATACCTTTGGTGTGGATAGCAGGGCAGTGTGGTTGGATTCTGACGGAAGTTGGTCGCCAGCCTTGGGCAATTCAGGATCTGCTACCATTGTCAGCTGCTGTTTCTGGTGTAGAAAGCAGTTCGGTAGTCATTACATTCTTCCTATTTTTGTTACTGTTTACAGCTTTGCTTGTTGCGGAATTGACAATCTTATTGAAAGCTATTCGCAAGGGACCAGAGCCTATTGTTGAATCAAAATAAAAACGTTGCCTTATGATAACTTATGAATTCCTGCAACAATATTGGTGGTTAGTAATTTCGCTATTGGCGGGATTGCTCGTGTTTTTGATGTTCGTACAAGGTGCAAACTCTCTAATCTTCGCTGTCGGAAGGACTGAAGAGGAGAAAAAGCTGATCGTAAATTCCACAGGTCGTAAATGGGAATTTACTTTTACCACCTTGGTAACATTCGGTGGTGCTTTCTTTGCATCATTCCCATTATTTTATAGTACAAGTTTTGGCGGTGCTTATTGGGTGTGGATGTTAATCTTGGTCAGTTTCGTATTACAGGCTGTGTCCTATGAATTTCAATCCAAACCAGGCAACATTTTCGGATCGAAAGTATATCGTCGTTTCCTCGTTTTCAATGGTATATTCGGACCGTTCCTGATTGGTGTGGCTGTAGCTACATTCTTTGAAGGATCAAACTTCATCGTAAACAAGGCTTCAATGGGACTGCTTGACAATAACACAATTAGCCATTGGGCGAATGCTTCCCACGGACTTGACGCATTGCTTGATCCTTGGAATTTGATATTTGGATTTGCGGTGATGTTCCTTGCTCGTATGGAAGGTTCATTATATATGATCAATAATATCAACGACAAAGAAATAAATAGTAAGTTGCGTTTGCAACTCTTACGCGACACAGTTCCTTTCTTGATATTATTCCTTGCATTTTTGGCGCATATATTAGTTAAAGACGGTTATGGTGTTAATGCTGCCGGAGTGGTGAGTATGGTGCCATATAAGTATGCCCTGAACTTGTTGCACATGCCAGTGGTAGCTGTTATATTCCTTGTCGGAGTGCTATTGGTGCTATACGGTACGATTCGCAGTATTATATCAAAGAAGTATATACGTGGTATCTGGTCTGTTGGAATAGGAACCACGTTGACCGTGATTGCTTTATTCCTGCTTGCAGGTTACAATAATACTGCTTATTATCCTTCAAATACAGATTTGCAAAGTTCGCTTTATCTAGGAAATAGTTGTTCTAGTTATTTCACTTTGCAGGTGATGTCTGTGGTATCACTACTAGTACCTTTCGTGTTGGCATACATTATTTATGCGTGGCGTGCGATCGATAAAAGATCTTTGACAAAAGATGAACTGAAAGAAGACGAACAGCTATACTAGTATTGAAACTAGACAGTTGCATAGATCTTTTGATTAAATGTTATAGGTTCTTATTCACTTTTGGTGATGTCAATTTGGTTTATAAAAAGTTCTCACATAAATGTTGTGGAGAAGCAATAAAATGACATTGCAAAAAGTGACTAAGAACCGTTTTTTTTATGAGGTTACAATCCATAAAGATGTGAAAGTAGAACCTTTATACCTATAAAAATAAGGATAAAACCTCCCAATAGTTCTGGTTTTAATTTCTTTGCGATAGGTTTACCAAATCTTACCCCCAGTAATACGCCTATAATAGACATTACAAATGAGACGAAGCCTATTATCAACAGCGGACATATCAGCATTCTAAGATTTGAGAAACCTGTACAGGCGAAAGATATGCCAACAGCCAGAGCGTCAATACTTGTGGCAATGGCGAGAACAACCTGAGTTTTAAGTTTGCGTGGCTTAATTTTCTTTTCTTCTTCTGGGAGAAAAGATTCTCTTATCATTCTGCCACCTAGAAAAGTAAGTAAGCCAAATGCTATCCAATGGTCTACATTCTCAATATATGATGTAAATGTACTCACTCCAAACCAACCTATTAATGGCATAGCAGCCTGAAAGAAACCAAATAGAAAAGCCATTCTTATCATCATTTTTCCTATGTGTTTCTTCACGATGATGCCACTTGCTATAGATACAGCGAAACAATCCATGGCTAGTGCCAATGCTAAAAACCAGATATCAAGTTGATTCATATATTATTATATTTTTTATTGCAATATTATTGTCCTGAAATAATCTTTTAGTACACCCTTGTAGCGATTTTGACTGTCGGCGCAAAGTATGATAACTTGTCGACCGTCTGATAACTTAGGTCCTAGACACATACCTTCGTAATTAGCAAAGTTGAAACTTGTCAGCTGTAATGATGTGCGCCAAGAGCATACAAGATGTTTGGTTGGGTTGCCTGGAACGATACGGTAGATGCGGTTTATTACCCAACTACCCAACTTCATAGAAGTAATATACAGTTCACGCTCAAGAACAAGTAAGGTAGAGTCGTTGAGTGAAAGTAGTTCAGAAACACCATAGGCATGTCGGTCTTGTGGAGTGTCGGCAGGCTTTAAAGGTTGCTCTATAAAATATGGAAATTCCTTTTCTTCAGTCAGATTAGTATTCAACTGTTTTAGTCGTAACATTCGGCAACTATCACCAATAAGCGGCGACTCATTGATGGTAAATATTTTGTCACGAGTCTTATCATATGTAATACTTTCGATGCTTCTATTTGGAATATAATATTTTTTATAATCAGTAATCTCTGCAGTGCGAACTATACTTTTTGATTTAACATCATATTCTATTATATTAGATGTTCCTTCGTTGCCAATGTATATATGATGTGTCTCAGGATTGAAAGTTATCGCTTCCTGATCAAGATTGTTGCCATTTAGATTGATAAAATCCTTGTTGGTTATGTTGGTTATTTCGCCGTCATCATTAATTTCAATATGGAAAATATAATACCCTTCATGGTTGCCTTTGTCAGAAACGACAGCATAATCGTCATTACCAATATTGGCAATGCCACTGTAGTTGCCAGGGGGTATGGCTGAAAAATAATGTTGCGGCATAAGCCTTACCGAATGATAATCTTTCCAAATATTCTGTCCCAAAATGGAAAGACTCAGTAATGCTATTATACCGAATAGAATATTTCTTTTCATATTCAATCAATAGTTGTCTTCTTTTATTGTCTTTACGGAAGAAACGATGCAAAGTTAATAAAAAATCCCGATATCAACAGATTGTATTTATGATAATATTAAAATTAATGCTTTTATGCAATATAAAATTATGTATGGCGTTATTATATTGATTTTCAATTTATATACTACAAACAAAAACTTCCAATGAGGTTAATTATGATTAAATCTTATATATAAGATGTTGTAATATCGAATAAAATTATTACCTTTGCAAGCCTTTTAGTGGGGTAAGAATACGGATATTGCTGATAATCAGGAAGTTAAGAAAAAGAAATAGGTAAAAGGATGAGACAACTTAAAATTCAGAAGAGTATTACAAACCGTTCAAGCGAAGCCTTGGATAAGTATCTCGTTGAGATTGGACGTGCGCCACTTATCTCTATTGATGAGGAGATAGATCTTGCACAGAAAATCAGAAAGGGCGGTACTGAAGGAGCCCGCGCTAAAGAGAAACTTGTTACTGCCAACTTGCGATTTGTTGTTTCTGTTGCAAAACAGTATCAACATCAAGGACTTTCACTTACCGACCTTATTGATGAAGGTAATATTGGTCTTGTGAAGGCCGCCGAGAAGTTTGATGAAACTCGTGGATTTAAATTTATCTCTTATGCCGTTTGGTGGATTCGTCAAAGCATACTTCAGGCTATTGCAGAGCAGAGCCGTATTGTTCGCTTACCATTGAATCAGGTTGGTTCACTAAACAAAATCAATCGTGAAATCAATAAGTTTGAACAGGAATTCCAGCGTAAGCCATCACTTTCAGAACTTTCTACTGTAACAAAAATTGAGGAAGAAAAGATAGACCAGAGCCTTATGGCTGATAGTCATCATGTAAGTATAGATGCACCTTTCCAAGATGGCGAGGATAATAGTATGGTTGATATAATGGCTGGTGGCGATGATAGCCGCACAGACCGTCAGGTTGATCATGAATCTATGGCACTTGAACTTGAATCTGTATTGAAGAAGGTTCTTAAAGAACGTGAGATAACTATTATACGTGAATGTTTTGGAATTGCATGCCACGAAAAAGGACTTGAGGAAATAGGAGATCAGTTAGGGCTCACTCGTGAACGTGTAAGGCAGATTCGTGAGAAGAGCATTGCTAAGTTGCGTGATAGTGGTTACGCAAAGATCTTGATGAAATATCTAGGATAAAATATAATTACTATATGAAGGGTAAGAGAAGCGTAGTCTTCTCTTATTTTTTTTGAGGCTAATCATAAATAGAGCGTTGTCGGAAAAACAGAGAATAAAACAAACTGATATATAAAAACAAACTAATTAAGACACAATTATGATTAAAGAGGATACAAATTCATTTCATGTAGTCGATGAAGGCTTTACAATGAAAGAAGCAATAAACGAGGCTAAGAAATGTTTAAACTGTAAGACCCCACTATGTAGAAAAGGGTGTCCGATAGGAAACAATATCCCTGATTTTATTCATGCTTTAAGTATGGGCAATATGGGGGATGCCATGAGCATCATTAATGAAAAAAGTAATCTTCCAGCTATCTGTGGTCGTGTATGTCCGCATGAAAAACAATGTCAGGGGCATTGCGTTTTAAACAAGAAAGGTGAACCTATACAAATAGGTAAACTAGAACAGTTTATCGCAGACTTTGATACAAATATGAATCTTATTCGTAGAAAACTGCCACAGAAAGATCGTGGAAAAATAGCTATTATTGGTTCTGGACCTGCCGGTCTAACCGTGGCTGGAGATTTGGCAAGACAAGGTTTTAACGTAACAATTTTTGAAGGACAGAGTGAACCCGGCGGTGTGTTGATGTATGGAATACCAGAATACCGTTTGCCGAAGAAAGTGGTACGTGCTGAGATTTCAAAGATAGAGGCATTGGGAGTATATTTTGAATGTAATACTCTTGTCGGCGAGAACGGAGTTAACGTAGATAGTTTGTTTAGACTTGGTTATGATGCGATATTCATGGGAACAGGAACAGCCGTTCCACAGAATATGGACAGTACGCCAGGTGCAAAACTTCATGGAGTGAGCCAAAGTACTTATTTTCTTCATAATGTGAGCAGTTTCAATGAAGGCGCAATCGGTAGGAATATGGTACCTTTAAAAGATGGCGAAAAAGTAGGCGTTATTGGTTGTGGAAATGTTGCTATGGACGCAGCTCGTACTGCGATAAGACTCGGAGCTGACGTTACAGTGCTATATCGTCGTACTCAAGAAGAAATGCCGGCTATAAATTCTGAATATGAAGACGCTTTGAAGGAAGGCGTGAAGTTTGAATGGGAAACAAGCGTAGAAGAATTTATTGAAGGTAAGAATGGTCGTCTTGCCGAATGCAGATTAAAGACTCCACAAGGAGAGCGAATAGAAAAATTTGACCGAATATATCTTGCTATTGGAAGTCGACCTGCAAATAGAATAGTTAGTACGACTGCTGGGATAGAGGTTGATGAAAAAGGATATGTGAAAGTGGTTGATCGACCTTGCGGAATGACTACTCGCAGAGGCGTGTTTGCTGGTGGTGATGTTGTGCACCGTCCGCAGACGGTTGTGCTAGCAATGAAAGCCGCAAAGAACGTAGCTCAGGGCATAGCGCAGTATGTGGATGCCATGAAATTGCTTCAAGTTGCTAAAAAAGTTGAAGAAGATCACAACGCAGACAAATAAAACACAATTTTTTATCAATTTCGTGTTGTCTATCAGTAGTTTTTAGTAACTTTGCGGTCTAATATATTAATATATTCAAATAATGGCTGAAATAAAGACAATTAAGACCGCGTTGATCTCGGTCTTCCACAAGGATGGTTTAGATAAATTGCTAGCTAAACTTAATGAAGAAGGTGTTAGATTTCTGTCCACAGGCGGTACTCAGAAGTTCATCGAGTCACTGGGTTACGAATGTCAGACAGTAGAGAGTGTAACTACTTATCCGTCAATACTCGGAGGTCGTGTCAAGACATTGCACCCTAAAGTGTTTGGTGGTATTCTTGCACGTCGTGAGAATGAAGGTGACATTGCTCAGATGAAGGAATATGATATCCCTTCTATTGACCTTGTTGTTGTTGATCTTTATCCTTTTGAGCAGACTGTAGCAAGTGGTGCTTCAGAAGCAGACATTATTGAAAAAATTGATATAGGTGGAATTTCTTTGATTCGTGCAGGAGCAAAGAATTTCAAGGATGTTGTAATCATTCCTAGTAAGGCAGAATACTCTGTGTTGCTTGATATTCTTAACAAGAAGGGTGCGAATACTGATATTGAAGATCGCAAGATGTTTGCAGAGCGTGCTTTTGGAGTGAGCAGTCATTATGATACAGCAATCCATAACTGGTTTGTTAAATAATAAAATAAATATGGGATTTTTTTCTTTTATTCAGGAAATAGCAATGGACCTCGGTACAGCTAATACTATCATCATCAGTGATGATAAGATAGTTGTAGATGAACCATCTGTTGTTGCCCTAGACCGTCGCACGGACAAGATGATTGCCGTAGGTGCAAAGGCAAAAATGATGTATGAGAAGACTCACGATAACATACGTACAATACGCCCTTTGCGTGATGGTGTTATCGCTGACTTTACAGCTTGTGAACTGATGATGCGTGGACTTATTAAAATGGTTCATTCAGGCAGTCGCTTGTGGTCTCCTTCTCTTAGAATGGTTATTGGTGTACCTTCTGGTTCAACAGAAGTAGAGTTGCGTGCCGTACGTGATAGTGCAGAGCATGCTGATGGACGTGACGTCTATTTGATTTTCGAACCGATGGCAGCCGCTATCGGCATCGGTATCGACGTTGAGGCTCCAGAGGGTAACATGATTGTTGATATCGGTGGTGGTAGTACTGAAATTGCAGTAATATCTCTTGGTGGTATCGTTAGCAATAACTCTATTCGCACAGCCGGTGATGATCTTACATCTGATATTCAGGAATATATGAGCCGTCAGCATAATGTAAAGGTAAGTGAGCGTATGGCTGAACGTATTAAGATTCATGTAGGTTCTGCTCTTACAGATCTTGGCGCAGAGGCTCCTGAGGACTTCGTTGTACATGGTCCTAACCGTATAACAGCACTTCCAATGGAAGTTCCTGTTTGCTATCAGGAAGTAGCTCATTGTCTTGATAAGACTATTGCAAAGATAGAAAATGCTGTTCTTTCAGCACTTGAAAATACACCTCCTGAGCTTTATGCCGATATCGTAAAGAATGGCATCTATCTTAGTGGTGGTGGTGCTTTGTTGCGTGGCTTGGACAAGCGACTCACAGACAAAATTAATATTCCATTCCACATTGCTGAAGATCCTTTGCACAGTGTAGCAAAGGGTGCAGGCATTGCACTAAAGAATGTAAATAACTTCTCATTCCTAATGAGATAATATATAGATGTAAGGTGTTGATAGGCTTGTATTCTCAAGTTGTCAACACCTAACATTTAATTCCAAATTCAGATATGCGTAACCTTCTTGATTTTCTGGCAAAATATAATCACTGGTTTATATTTATTCTGTTAGAGGTGATAAGTTTTGTTCTTCTCTTTCAGTTTAACAGTTATCAGGGCAGTGTGTGGTTTTCTTCAGCCAATGCTGTTACGGGAAAGGTGTATGAGACAGAATCTGAAATCGGTTCGTATTTTAAGTTGTCAAAGGTCAACGAAGAACTTACTCAACGTAACTTGTATCTTGAACAGCGACTTAAAGAACTTCATCAGCAGATCGGTGATTCCATTAGTGATTCAATCATGGAAAATAGCCGAATCCTGAAAAGTTTGCAGCCTTTCAGACTTATTCCTGCAAAGGTGATAACTAATTCTGTTGACAAGCATGACAATTTAATGACGATCAATAAAGGTGAGGCTGATGGCGTGAAAAAAGATATGGGAGTTGTTTCAGGAAATGGTATCGTAGGTATAGTATATCTTACTTCCGCACATTATTCTGTTGTTATTCCGGTACTTAATTCTCAGTCAAATATTAGCTGTATCATTCAAGGACGTGGCTATTTCGGTTATCTTCACTGGACAGGTGGTGATGCTTCACAAGCTTATATAGATGATGTGCCGCGCCATGCTCATTTCAAATTGTATGATTATGTCGTAACAAGTGGATACTCTTCTGTATTCCCAGCAGGAATATTGGTAGGAAGAATAAGACACGTGTATAATTCTGCTGATCAAATGTCGTATAGACTAAAGATAAAACTCTCGACAGATTTTGGAAAATTGCGTGACGTATGTGTTTTAGACAACCATGTTATGGCTGAGCGCCTTCAGGTATTACGTGCTGCGCAGGATTCGATTAAGACGATAGAAGAAAAATAACAGAGTAGGAAAGTTATGAATATTCAGTTGCTTAGAGGTATTTTTGCCTTTGCCATATTATTATTGGTGCAGGCGATGGTGTTGAATCATATACATTTGTTCAATTGTGCCACACCTTTGCTTTATGTATATATGGTATTGCTATTTCCACGCAATTATCCGCGCTGGGCAGAACTACTGTTATGCTTTATAATGGGATTTTTTGTGGATGTATTTTCAGATACCCCAGGTGTTTCTATGGCATCAATGACTTTTCTAGGACTCTTACAACCAACTGTATTGAAAATGTTTATGCAACGTGATAGTGCTGATGACTTGGCACCGTCCATACACAGCATGGGATCATACAAGTTTGGATATTATGCCATAATAATGGTACTGATATATTGTGCCTCATTTTTCACTCTTGAGACATTTAATTTCTTCAATTGGCTGCAATGGTTAGAATGTGTTGCCGGAAGCACAGTATTGTCAGCCATATTGATATTAGCGATAGAAAATTTCCGTTCAAAATGACTTTGTCATTTATGACGTTTTATGGAACTTCCATTTAATTAAATTACTGTACGGTGAAGGATTTTAATCTTGAAAACAGACGTTTTGTCATTGGCGGAGTGGGTATAGCTATTGTGCTCATTTATACTATTCGTTTGTTCACTCTGCAATTGCTGAGTGATGACTACAAGAAAAATGCCGACAGTAATGCATTTCTAAAGAAAATAGAATACCCTTCGCGTGGTAGTGTGTATGACCGCAATGGTAAACTGATGGTTTACAACCAACCAGCTTATGATATTATGGTTGTGATGAATGAAGCTCGTGGGCATTTAGATACTCTTGAGTTTTGTTCTGCTTTGGGAATGACCAAGGCTGAGTTTATAAAGCGTATGAGCGATATAAAGGACCGTAATAAGAATCCTGGTTATAGTCGCTTTACACAGCAGCTTTTTAAAAGTCTACTTTCTGATAAAGAATTCAGCGTTTTCCGTGAAAAGATGTTCCGTTTTCCTGGATTCTATGTGCAAAAACGTAGTATCAGACAGTATGAATATCCTTATGCAGCTCATGTTTTAGGTGATGTAGGTGAGGTTTCTAATGCTGATATAGAAGAAGATGATTACTATCAGCCTGGTGATTATATTGGTAAACTAGGTGTTGAAAAGGCTTATGAGAAACAATTACGTGGCGAGAAAGGAGTTCAGATTCTTCTTCGTGATGCTCATGGTCGAATTCAGGGTAGTTATCAAGACGGAAAGTTTGATAAAAGGCCAGTGGCAGGTAAGGATCTGACATTGAGCATTGATGTCAAGTTACAGGCTCTTGCCGAAAGAATGTTACAGGGAAAGATAGGTAGTGTTGTTGCGATAGAACCTTCAACAGGTGAAGTGCTAGCACTTGTCTCATCTCCAACTTATGATCCTAGGACACTTGTTGGAAGAATGAGAAGTAAGACACATCGTGCATTGTCACGAAATGTGTGGAAGCCTCTTCTGAACCGTGCTATTATGGGACAGTATCCTCCTGGTTCTACATTCAAAACAACGCAGGCACTTACATATCTAACAGAAGGTATCATTACACCGTCAACAATGTTCCCATGTAATCATGGATTTTCTTATCATGGATTGCATGTTGGATGTCACAGTCATCCGTCACCTTTAAATCTTATAGATGCAATAAGTACATCTTGTAACGGATATTTCTGTTGGGGACTTTACTACATGATGAGCAATCGTATCAAATACAAGAATGTGGAGGATGCCATGAATGTATGGAGAGACTATATGGTGAGCATGGGATTCGGTTACAAACTGGGTATAGACTTACCTGGAGAAAAGCGAGGACTTATACCTAATTCGTCTTTTTATGATAAGGCTTATCATGGTTCATGGAATGGGCTTACCGTTATTAGTATAGCAATAGGCCAGGGTGAAGTAAACCTTACACCGTTGCAGATAGCCAATCTGGGAGCCACGATTGCTAACCGTGGTTATTATTATGTACCTCATGTAGTGAGGAAAGTACAATATGAACCTCTCGATACAACTTACATGCGTCGTCATCGCACAATGGCAAGTGAAAGAGCATATAGGGCTGTAATAGCAGGTATGAGATCATCAGCCCTAAAAGGATCTAGTAAAGCTTTGGGACATCTTCCGTTTACAGTCTGCGGAAAGACAGGAACGGCACAGAATAGAGGACAGGACCACTCTGTCTTTATGGGTTTCGCGCCAATGAACAAGCCCAAAATAGCTATTGCAGTATATGTAGAGAATGGTGGATTCGGAGCTGATTTTGCAGTTCCTATAGCAGGAGTTCTGTTTGAACAATATATAAATGGTAAACTATCACCGTCGGCTATGAAACAGGCGGATGAATTACAGAAACGTAGAATAGCTTATGGCTCGCGTAACAGATAAACAACCTAGTGTACTTCGTTCACTTGACTGGTGGACAATAGGCATATATATCGCATTGTTAATCTTTGGATGGATTAGCGTGTGCGGTGCTAGCTATACATATGGAGATACTGATATTTTCAGTCTTTCCACAAGATCTGGTATGCAGATAGTATGGATAGGAACATCGCTGTTCCTTGGACTGGTTATATTGTTGCTTGATGATAAGTTTTATGATACGTTCTCCTATGTCATATATGGTATATTCTTAGTATTGCTGTTTCTGACTATATTTAATCCGCATGAGATAAAAGGCTCACGATCATGGCTTGTATTAGGCCCGTTGCGTTTGCAACCAGCTGAGTTTGCTAAGTTTGCTACGGCTTTAGCCATATCCAAGCTCATGGGGTCTTATGGTTTTAATATTCATCGTTGGAAAGATTTTACTGCGGCAAGTGCCGTTGTTGTTTTGCCGTTGTTGTTTATTGTAGCCCAGAAGGAGACCGGTTCAGCATTGGTTTATTTATCATTCTTCCTTATGTTCTATCGTGAGGGAATGCCGGGAAGCGTTTTGTTTACTGGTTTGGCGATGGTTATATATTTCGTGCTTGGAATAAAATACGAAAATGTAATGCTGTTTGATACCCAGACGTCGGTTGGTAAGTTTATTGTCCTGCTACTTGTGCAGATATTTTCAGCAGTGCTTATCAATGTGTATTGCAAGGACAAGAAGAAGATGCTGATAGTGCTATATTCATGTCTAGGAGTTACTTTGATATGTTTCTTATTCTCTGTATACGTAATTCCTTCATTTGATATTGTATGGGTGCAACTTATAATTTGTTTGGTGCTTATTGGATATCTTTTTTATAATTGGTTGCGTACCCACTTATCAAGTTACTTCTTTATATTGGCGTTTACGATTGGTTCAATCGTGTTTTTCTATTCAGCTGACTATGTACTCAATAATGTTATGGAACCACATCAGCGTGTACGTATCAATGTGCTGTTGGGACTTGACGAAGATATAAGTGGTGCAGGATATAACGTGCATCAAAGTGAGATTGCAATAGGTTCTGGTGGATTGCAAGGAAAGGGATTCCTTAATGGAACTCAGACTAAATTAAAATTTGTTCCAGAACAGGATACAGACTTTATATTCTGTACGGTAGGTGAGGAGGAAGGATTTCTTGGTTCAGCTGGAGTGCTATGCCTGTTCCTTGCTTTGGTATTAAGGTTAATGTATCTTGCAGAAAGACAACCATTTGCATTTGGGCGAATATATGGTTATTGCGTGTTGGGCATATTCCTGTTCCACCTATTTATAAATGTAGGTATGGTGTTAGGATTGACTCCGGTAATCGGAATTCCGTTACCATTCTTCAGTTATGGAGGTTCCTCCTTGTGGGGATTCACGTTGCTACTGTTTATCTTCCTGCGAATAGATGCAGGAAGAAATCTAGTGCGCACTTAGTGAGTATCCTATATCGCTGATACCAGGAAGTATCTCGCGCTTCATGTTGTGTCTTATGCTCACAACCAAACTGTCACCCTTGTTAAGGCTAACTTTGTCTATGTCGAAATTGTATTGGTAGTAACTTACCCCTAGTCCTTTACTATTACCATTCTTGTCGATAAGCTGACAGTTTATGGTGTCACTTTTTGTGAGGTGTGACGGATATACTGTCTGATCAACAATAAGTGTGAGTCCCATAAATGGATAAGAGCCATTGATTCTTAAGCCTAGATTAGCAGCAAATACACCACCAACATTCATTTTAGGTATCTCAAATTTCAAAGTATCATTCTTTTCCCATCCAGAAACAGGTGTATGCTGATATTTGTCATACACCTTATTTCCAGTACAGGATGTCATAACGGTCATTGTCGTTATAATCAATATCGTAAAGATATTCTTTCTCATCTTATATTATCCTTCTTCACCGTTGTTCTCAACCTTAGGCGGATAGTTTCTTCTTCTGTTGTTATTGCGCTGAGGACGACTGTTCTTGTCGTAGTTGTTGTTGTCTGCATTGCTATCTTCAACATTGCCATTTTCAGCATTGTCTACTTGAGGTCTAATGTTGTTATTAGGAACATTACGGTTCTTATTTTTGTTTTTCTTCTTTCGTTTCGAACTGTCAAAACGATTGATGTCATCTTCAAGTAGGTCTTTATGTTTTTTCGGTGCTTTTGCCCTATCGTTTTCAAGAAGTGATAATGGCTTTTCACCGTGTCTGTTCATGTCAATAATCTCATGCGCACGCTGTGCAGAAATAGTCTCCATATTAGCTGCCATGTTCTTGTCGGTAGAGTAGGTGATGAGTCCAGAAAGCATATCACTCTTGAACAAGTGATAATCGTTGTCCATTGTTTGTAGTATGATTTCTCTACTAGGAATCTTCTTTCCTGCTTCAACATATCCGTCAACCTCATAGTTAAGGCAACATTTCAGTTTTGCGCACATTCCTGCAAGTTTCTGTGGATTCAATGATATATCTTGAAAACGTGCAGCATTTGTACTAACGCTCACAAAGTTTTTCATCCATGTGGCACAGCATAGTTCACGTCCGCAAGGACCTGTACCACCGATTCGTCCAGCTTCTTGTCTGGCACCAATCTGCTTCATCTCAATTCTAACATGGAAAGCAGCAGCTAAATCCTTAATAAGTTGTCTGAAGTCTACTCTCTCGTCAGCGATATAATAAAATATTGCTTTGTTTCCGTCACCTTGATATTCTACGTCACCAATCTTCATTTGCAGATTAAGATTCTTTGCAATCTGGCGACTTTGGATCATCGTGTCGTGTTCACGCGATTTTGCTTCTTCATATTTCTCAATATCAACAGGTTTTGCAATTCGGTAAATACGCTTTATATCATCGGCTGATTTCAGGTTAGCCTTCTTTATTTGTAGCTTAACAAGTCTTCCAGTAAGAGTTACGATACCGATATCGTGTCCTGGAGTTGATTCTACAGCAACGATGTCGCCTTTCTTCAACTCCAATCCGTTAACGTTATGATAATATCCCTTACGAGTGTTCTTAAATTGAACCTCAACTAGGTCTGTGCTCTCAGCGTTACCAGGAACGTCAGCCAACCAGTCACAAGTGTTGAGTTGTCTGTCCTGTCTGCCGTAAGCTCGGCAGCAGAGTCCATGGTCACAACCCTTAGAGACCTTGAATTTCATATTTTTATAATCCATACGAATTGTTATTTTCTAATTAATAAAACAATCATTTGCAGAGCCAAATCGAAAAATACTATTTTTCCGTTGGCATTCTGCCCTATATCTTTTCTTGCCTTTTGCAATAGTTCTGAAATCTCTATCACATTGGCTTCGTTAATGAATCTTGCAAATTTGCTAGAGAAGTTCTCCTCCTCTTGAGTCATATAGCACAACTCGGCTTGTTTAAAGTTATACATGAAGTTTTCTCTAACCATTCTAGAGAAATAGTTTAGCATGCGACGTTGCTTTTCTCTTCCATAGTTTGAAGATACAATCTCACTCCATTTCTTTAGTTCCTTAATGTCGCGTTGATATGAAAGTCGCATAAACATTATGAACATGTCGAGGAATTGACGATTTTCGTTTCCGGCATCAAGATTTTCTAATGCGCGCATCCAGTTGCCGTTAGCTATACGTGCAATTCTGTGTGCAATGTCTTGGTCTAGTCCACGTCGTTCAGTCAAAGCTCTTTCTATGGCATCGTCATCAATCTTCTTTATGTCGATTCTTTGTGTACGGCTTTTTATAGTGTCAAGCAGCAGCTCTGGTTCTTCACAAACCATTAAGAATACAGTCTTGTGTGGCGGTTCTTCCAATAGTTTCAATAACTTGTTTGCACATTCGGCATTCATCCTTTCCGGAAGCCATATAATGCTGACCTTATATCCGCCCTGACTTGATTTCAAACTCATCTTTCGAGTAAGTTCGTCGCTTTCTCCTGCACCAATAATAGCTTGCTGGTTGGCTGCATCCATTTTAGAGAGCCAGTTATCCATCAAGAAATATTGACTTTCAGAAATCATCTCATGCCATTCTCTGGTAAAGTCGTCACTAATCATTTTGTGATCGGCTGACATTCCTGCTGGCTTTATAACAGGATAAGTGAAGTGAAGGTCGGGATGTTCCCAATTTTTCAGCATGGCTTCGGCGTTCTTTATTGACATCGGATCACTCAATAATGAATTATCTCCGTCACGCTCACCTAAAAGATATGACGCGAAAGCCATTGCAAGAGCCATTTTACCGCATCCCAAAGGACCGCATAGCATCATAGTACTCGGTACTCGTTGTTCTTCAACAAGTTGTCTGAGTCTGCCTATTGCCTCTTCCTGACCTATAACATCACTGAACTTCATCTGTCTATAATATTTCCTTAGCTATTTCCTTTACGCTGTCTACTGCCGAAACTGTGTAGAAATGGATAGTTTCAAATCCTGCGGCATAGAGTTCTTTGCATTGTTGTATGCCCCATTCTACACCTAATTTCTTTGCGTCATCATCAGTCTTGCATTTTATTACTTCCTCAGCCAGAGCTTCAGGTAAGTCGCATCTGAATGTTCGTGGTACGACTGTTAGTTGTGAAAGTTTTGCCAAAGGTTTTATTCCAGGTATGATAGGAATGGTGACGCCCATTTCTCTAGCCCGTTTTACGAAATCAAAAAACTTATTATTGTCATAAAACAGTTGTGTTACAGCATACTGCGCACCAAGATCCTGTTTCATTTTCAGGTATTTTATGTCCATTTCCAAATTAGGAGCTTCTTCATGTCGTTCTGGATAAGCGGCTACACCAAAAGTGAATTTCTCACCAGGATGCTTGATAGGAGTCCCATCATTGAAGAAACCATCGTTGAAATTGTTAACCTGTTCAATAAGTTCTGTTGTATGTGTATACCCACCTTTTGTAGGGGTAAATATTCTGTCATCTTTTGCCTTGTCACCACGAAGCAGTAATAGGTCTTCTATACCAAGAAATTGTAGATCAAGTAGTTCGTATTCAATGTCTTCAGCACTTGCTCCACTGCAAATTATGTGTGGAATCACTGGTATGCTGTATTTATTTCTTATAGCAGCAGCTATAGCGATTGTTCCCGGACGCCTACGCACCCTGTTGCGTTCAAACTGTCCATTAGGAAGTTCCTTGTAGACATATTCGCTATGATGAGTGGTAATATTTATATAAAGCGGGTCGAATACTTTCAGTTTGTCAATTGTAGCAAACAGATTTTCCGTGCCGTTTCCTTTTAATGGAGGCAGCACTTCAAATGATAATTTTCGTTTACCCTTATTCTGGTTTATTATTTCTATTACTTTCATGTTTGTCGGGCACGGGTACAATTTGTTGCAAAGTTAATAAAAAACTATATAAAAAACGAAGAAAATAATAAAAATGACGTTAACAGTCTTGCAAACAAGTTGGTTCAACTTTTTCAAATATATCACTTCATTTATGGTCAATCATAAAAATAAATGATGTAATTATATAATGAAACTAAAATAAAAAGAGAACCTTTGTCAATTAAGGGGGGGGCTACATAAATGTTTCTGGTAGACCTTTTTACTGAATAAATAGTAATTGCTTTTATTTAATAAATAAAAAACTTATGGAGTAGTAGTCAATCCTTTGAATACGACTGGAATTACATATTCTGTACGTACAGGGTGTCCCTTTTCTGTTCCAGGTTTCCATTTAGGCATTTTTTTCATAACGCGAAGTACTTCGTTGTCGCAATCAGGATCTAATGACTTTGTAATTTTTATATCAGAAATTGTTCCATTTTTGTTTATAATGAAACTTACGACAACCTTTCCGTCAATCTTCTTTTCTTCTGCAGATTTAGGATAATGAAGATTACGAGTAAGCCATTTCATATATTCTGTGGCACCTCCAGGAAATTCTGGCAGCTCTTCAATCACTCTAAATAATATCTTATCTGTGTTAGCATTAACACCATTGTGAGTCGTAGTCTTATTAGCAAAACCAGTTGTATCAGCCGGTATGTTTACTGAATTTGACACTGTGCCTTTTGCAGCGTCACCGTTATTAGCAAGTCCTGAAGATGTGACGTCTTTGTCCGCCATGATGACTGGAGCTGTAAATGCAGTGAGTTTGCCTTCTTTTTTTGATACCTTTTTATGCTCAACTTTAAGCAGCTTAGGCGCAGATAACTTATATTTATTTTGGGCAGGTTTCATTTCAGACAATACTTGATCGAGGTCCATGTCATATTTTTCCTTTGGAGTGAAGAGTATAGTCAGTAATATAAATAAAAAAGGCAACGCAACAATCGTCACTAATGCAATCATAACAATCGTATTGCGACGTGCCGAATTGATGCGCAACTTGTATGCACCATACTCTTTGTTTTTTCCTTCAAAGATAATATCACACCATTCTTTGGATGTCATGTCAATTTTTCTCATCCCAATATTTGCCTTGTTATGATATGGCTTTTGCCTATTGTGTCAATTGCCGGATTTCAATTAATATTATATATTTTTTTAAAATGCATGCGAATATAGTTATTTTTTCACATCAAAGAAAAAATATCGTTGTTTTTTCACTTATTTTATACGCTTTGACCTGGTTTGACTTATCTTTGTAGCCAAAATATCAAGTAAAATGGATATACAACACGCAAAACTTATCGTCGCTATGACGGAATATGACAAAGGTGACGCCATGAGAATTCAGCATTTCATGAAAGTGCATGATTATGCCGTCACGATAGGAACTTTAGAGGGAATAGGCGAAAACCTGATGTCAATTCTTGAGTCTGCAGCAATATTGCATGACATAGGAATACATATAAGTGAAGAAAAATATGGATCATCCAATGGTAAATACCAAGAGAAGGAAGGACCGGAAGAAGCTCGTAAACTTCTTTCTTCACTTGGAGGATATAGTAATCAACAAATAGATAGAATATGCTATCTTATAGCCCATCATCATACATATAACAATATTGATGGTCTTGATTATCAAATTCTTGTTGAAGCAGACTTCCTTGTAAATATATATGAAGACAATCTAACACCTCAGGCAATAGAGAATGTAAGGATGAAAATATTCCGTACAAAACCAGGACTAGACTTGTTGGATAATATATATAATGTAATCACAGAACAATCTTAAAGCTTATATTTTAAAGTGAAAAAGCAAGAATAAATAGTTTTGCTGTCTTAAAATAATCACTAATAATTTAAAATATTATAAACGGAGTAAACATTTTGTTGTTTTATGCGTCTTATAATTATATTTGCAACCATAATGAACTTAAAATTTATAGATATGAAGAAAAAAGTTTTGATGCTAACACTTATAGCTGGAACATTGCTAATAAGCAGTTGTGCAAGCAAAAAGGAGTTACTGAATTGCCAGACAGAAAACAAAGAACTGTCTTCAAACTATCAGGATTCAAAAGAGCAGCTTGCTGCAGCCAAGGCTCGTGTAGTTAGCCTTGAAGACCAACTTTCACAGCAGAAAAGAGACTATGCTTCTTTGCAGGGGTCTTTGGATAAGAGTTTAACAAATGCAAACTCAAACAATATCAACATCTCAAAGCTTGTTGATCAGATAAACGAAAGCAATCTCTACATTCGTCATTTGGTTGAGGTGAAGAGCAAGAGTGATTCTCTAAACTTGGTACTCACCAACAACCTGACACGTTCTTTAAGCAAGGACGAGATGAAGGAAGTTGATGTACAAGTTCTAAAGGGCGTTGTCTACATATCACTTGCTGACAATATGCTTTATAAGAGTGGAAGTTATGAAATTAATGACCGTGCTGCTGAGACATTGAGCAAAATTGCTAAAATCATCATGGACTATAAGGACTATGATGTACTGATTGAGGGTAACACCGATAACGTAGCAGTAAACCCTACGGCTCCGAGCATGAAGAATATTCGTAATAACTGGGACCTTTCTGCACTTCGTGCATCTAGTGTTGTTCAGTATTTGCAAGGTCATTATGGTGTAGATCCTAAACGTCTTACAGCTGGTGGACGCGGTGAATTTAATCCAATCGCTACAAATGATACTGAAATCGGAAAGCAGCGTAATCGCCGTACTCAGATTATCATCACTCCAAAGCTAGACCAGTTTATGGACTTGATAGACAAGGCACCTGAAGATAAATAAAGAATATTAAAAGGTAAAAAGGTTATATAAATGGCGTAGGGCTCAGTTACAATGAGTTCTGCGCCATTCTTTTTTAACCATATTGCATTTCTTTGAGACAGTATATTTTATGTAAAAGCTATCAATTAACAACAATTCGGTAGCTTTTTTCGTTAATATGAAATCTTTTTTCTAAATTTGCAAACACTATTGATAATTAAGCATAGCTATATGGAAAAGATTAAAATGGCCACACCACTCGTGGAGATGGACGGTGACGAGATGACACGTATTCTTTGGAAGATGATCAAGGATGAACTGATACTTCCTTTTGTAGACCTGAAGTCTGAATACTACGATCTTGGTCTGCCCAACCGTGATAAGACTAATGATAAAGTAACTATAGACTCTGCTAATGCGGCACGCAAATACGGCGTGGCTGTGAAATGTGCAACAATAACTCCAAATGCTCAACGAATGGATGAATATCATCTGCATAAGATGTGGAAAAGTCCTAACGGTACGATACGAAGCATTATGGACGGAACTGTATTCAGAGCTCCTATAACAATCCCATCAATTCGTCCAGTAGTGAAGAATTGGGAACAGCCAATAACTATTGCTCGTCATGCCTATGGTGACGTTTATAAGAGCGTGGAAATTCGTGCAGATGAGCCAGGAATTGCCAAACTTGTTTTTGAAGGTAAAAGCGGAAAAAAGCAAGAAGTAGAAATACATAACTTTGATGGTGCTGGAGTTATTCAGGGAATGCACAACACTGATAAGAGTATAACATCTTTTGCTCATAGTTGTTTTAAATTTGCAATAGACACAAAACAAGACTTGTGGTTTGCTACAAAGGATACTATTAGTAAAACTTATGATGCGCAGTTTCGACAGATCTTTGAAGAAGTGTATGAGAAAGATTATAAACAGGAGTTTGAAAAACTAGGAATTGAATATTTCTACACTCTTATTGATGATGCCGTTGCACGAGTAATACGTAGTAAAGGCGGATTTATATGGGCTTGTAAGAACTATGATGGTGACGTGATGAGCGACATGCTATCAACGGCGTTTGGTTCACTTGCAATGATGACATCTGTATTAGTTTCTCCTGATGGTAAATATGAATATGAGGCTGCTCACGGAACAGTTACAAGGCACTATTATAAATACCTGAAAGGTGAAGAGACAAGTACAAATCCTATGGCAACGATATTTGCTTGGAGCGGTGCGCTCAAAAAGAGAGGCGAACTAGATAATATCAAAGAATTGGTAGAGTTTGGTGACAAACTGGAACAGGCATGTCTTGACACGCTTAATTCAGGTATCGCTACAAAAGATTTAGTAAACCTTATGGAAGGTGTAAAGACAACGCAAGCTAACAGTGATGAGTTTATTGCTGCAATAAGAAAAAACTTGGAGAAAAGTCTTAGCAACTGATTTATAAAAGCTCTTTAACTTTAGAATTTATATAAGGAAGTCCGTTGTCGCATTTAATGCAACAACGGACTAATTTTCTATAAGCCAAATAACTTTAGATAAACTAAAATACTTAGCCAATAGTAACTATTTATTAGCCGAGTCCCATTTATACGTACTATCACATGTAATCTTTGTTGTTAGGTTATCAATCATCAGATTAAAATCTCCCTCTTCAAGAATCCATTTGCCGTCGTACCCCACAAATGCTAAATCGTTTGTAGGAAGCTGTATAGTTACTGTTTTGGTTTCTCCAGGTTGTAGCTCTACCTTCTCAAAGCCACGAAGTCTTCTCCCGTCAGGAGTCATTGATGCAATGAGGTCTGAACTATAAAGAAGAACACTTTCTTTTCCTAATTTGTTACCGATATTTTTCACGTCAACAGAAACCTCCAGTGTGTCATCTTTCAAAAAATGTATTTTATTGATTCGTAAGTTACTATATTTATATTCTGTATAACTTTTACCATAGCCAAATGGCCATTGTTGAGTAATCTTAGCATTATAATCATATGCACCTTCCATAGTCGAGACTTCCTGACTTTTCTTAAAATCATAATTTGCTAATGAATTTATTTCACTAGGGTATGTGTATGGAAGTTTTCCAGAGAAGTTGCTTTCTCCAGATAATAAACTAACTAGAGCGTCGGCTCCATAGTTTCCAGGAAGCAGCATGTCTACAACACCATCGGTCAATGACACTATATCTGAGATGATACGTGGGCGACCTTCGTTAAGAATAAGAAGTATTGGCTTACCAGTCTGGGAAAGCTTCTTTACAAGATTCCTTTGATTCACTGATAATGTAAGATCTGTGAGATTGCCAGGCGTTTCGGTATATGAATTTTCACCAATGCAAGCCACTATCACATCAGCAGATGATGCCGCTTTTACTACAGCATCAATGTCTGATACATTCTCTTCATAATATTTTCCTTGCTCGTTGTATGTTACACCTTGGCAAAGTTTTACATTACTTTTTCCATATTTATTGCAGAACGCCTCATATATCGTGTTATATTTTCCTGCGAACTTATCTGTCAAATTTCCTTGCCATGTATAACTCCATCCACCATCAAGACATCTCATTTGATTAGCATTAGGACCTGTCAACAGAATTTTCAGTCCTTCTTTCAGAGGAAGAATATGCTGTTCATTTTTCAAAAGTATGATACTCTCTTTAGCTCCTTCTAAACTAAGTTCAGCAAATTCCTTACCGCCAAATTTAGGATAATCAGAAAGCTTTTGAGTTGGATTATCAAAAAGTCCTAAACGATATTTCATGCGAAGTACACGTTTTACAGCATCGTCAATTCTATTCATAGAAATACTACCATCCAATACTAATTGTTTAATCAAATCACATGTGGTTGGATCGTATGGTTCCATTATCATATCAATACCGGCGTTTATGGCAATTCGCAATGCATCTTTCTTGTCTTTTGCAACCATTTCGCGAGTGTAAAGATTATTTATATCCGCCCAGTCTGTAACAAGTACACCATCCCAACCTGTTTGATCTTTCAACCATGTAGTAAGCAATTCATGATTGGCATGAACAGGCATTCCGTTAACAGATGCAGAATTAACCATTACTGAGAGTGCTCCATTATTAATTCCTGCAAGAAATGGCGCAAAGAATTTCTCGCGTAAGTCTGCCGGAGAAATGTATGCTGGTGTTCTATCCTTTCCAGTCCAAGGAACGCTATATCCAAGATAATGTTTAAGAGATACCGCAATATGTTGGTTATCTATATTATTGGGATTATTTCCTTGAAATCCTAAAACCATAGCCTTCGCCATTTCTGAATTAAGAAAACAGTCTTCTCCAAAGTTTTCCCATATTCTAGGCCAACGCGGATCACGTCCCAAATCGACAGTAGGACTGTAGCTCCATGGAATACTCACCGCACGTGTTTCATAGGCTGTAGCTTCAGCGCAACGACGTGCAAGATCTCTGTTAAATGTTGCTGCTACATTTATGTTTTGTGGAAAAAGAGTTCCATCTTGCGTATATGTAGAACCATGATTCTGGTCTAGACCGTAAATGCATGGTATGCCTATACGCTTAACTGATATTTTCTGAATGTCAGACAAATACTTTTCCCAAAGCTTAGCTGTTGGAGCTATCGTGTTTGGGGCATTCAGTATAGATCCTATCTTGTAGCGATTGAATATACTATCAGCCTTGGCTACGTTAATATGGAATACTCCGTTTTTGTCATTATTACCCAAAAGGTCGACAACTACTTCCATCATCTGTCCTACCTTTTCGTCGATAGTCATCTTGTAGAGTGTATTGTTGACTTTTTGTTCTAGTTTCACATCTTCTTTTATTACCGGTACGGCTGCTTGTATTTTACAAGCAGCCATTAAAATTACCGGTAGTATTGCTAATTTATTTTTAAATAACATATTTACTTTATATGTTTATTCTACAGTAACTCTGTCTACATAAAATCCATGACCAGCAATAGCCAACGCACCCTGATTGATGATAAGGTTGCGGTCGTCTTCGTTGAGTACAAATTCCCAAACACCATCAGCTGCGATTTCTCTCTTTGCACCAACAGACAATAATGTCCACGACGGAGTCATAAGTTGGATCTGATGATAAGAATCGCCCGACTTAAGAGAATAGTAAACTCTGACATGTGTACCGACATTTACATTATTGAACATAGAAGATACCGTGCTTTGGAAAATTTTGTTTGGATCTCCATCTGGAAGTTCCCATGAAACATAACTGTGACCTTCCCATAAAGTCTTTTCTGAGGTAACTGTGAGATTGCCAGTAGCAACAAAAGTATTGTTTACGTAGAACTTTACGTCATCACCAGCTTTTGTTTTTGCAGTCATTACATAATCTCCAGCTTCAAGGTCTGGACAGGTGAATGTTACAGATGTCGCAGTCTGTGCTACAAAATCAGTAATAGCCTTACCGTTTATAGTTATAGAAGCCACATTCTCCATATTGATACCGTTTATAGTGACAGGGGCCTTAACACCTGAACGTATAGCTGCGTCAACAACCATAGTCTGTTTGCTAATCGTTATCTTATTGGCACCATACATTTTACCGTCAGAAGTCACCATTGCCACACGATAGCTGCTATCGGCAAGAGATGTCGGGACCGTGTATTTTAATGAACTTCCGTCAGAAGAAGGTTGTGCGTCAACGGTAACACCACCAATTACAAGACTCTTGATGTCAGTAAGCTTTCCTCCGAAAAGGGTTGCACTTCCACCGGAAGCCACGATACGTTCTACACCAACGGTTGATGTATATGGGTCGGTGTCTAGTGGTTTTACATTTACCAATCCCTCACGGAATGTAGACTTGCCTTCAACGGTAGTTGCAATGACCTTAACGTCGTAAGTTCCAGCAAGAAGAGTTGTGTCTATAGCCATACCAGTATGGGATTCTTGTCCGTCAAAGTTCCATTTAACGGTAGTGAACTCTGCAGGTGTTACGGTAACAGTCATAGAGAAACTACCGTCACGATTGAATTCTGAAATTACCGGGAGTTCACCATTAACCCTGTTTGGAAATAAAGGATCCAGAATGTGTGGATTGTCACTTGATGTAGCTGTGGCATAAGGATCATCATCACTGCACGAAGTAATGGTAACCGCCATTGTGAGAACTGCCAACAACATAAAATATATCTTTTTCATATTATTCTAAATTTTAACACGTTGTTTAACTTACTATTACTTTACATCCCACCATACGTGAGTGTGCCAATCATCTTTTCCTCCCATTACCTGCAAAGCATCATCGTAGCCCTGCTTGTTATAAGAAGATTCAAGAACAGGATAACAAAGACGTACTGGAATATCGTCACCACCAGTAAGGTATTGTCCGAATCCATAATCCTTAGGTGATTTCATTGCAGGATAACCAGAACGGCGCACGTTAGCCCAACATTCGGCAGGATTTGTGAAGTGTAAAATCCAAGCCTGTGTGTTTATAGCAGCCTTAGCCTGTTCGGCAGTGTGGCCGATACTGTTGTTGGCAATATATGTATTGAAGTCTGCATCTGAAACCTTGTCGTATCCATAACTATCTGAAAGAAAATCCATGGCTGCACGCACACCTTTTGTGTATAGTTCGGTAACCGTACCCTTGTTGCTTATCCATCCTTTGAGTGTAGCCTCAGCCAATAGAAAATCTACTTCGGCTGAAGTAATTATAACACCAGGATTGTCGCTTTTCAGAAAGTTGTTGGCAAGTTTAGGCTCAACTTCACGTGCCACATTAGGATCAACAGAAGGATTATTCTTTGCAATCTCAGTCAACTTATCACTCTTGAATCCTGTAGGCCAAGGTTCCCAAGAGAAAGCACCTGGAATATTAGGTGTAAACTTGTTATTACTCTTAACCTCGTCGGTGATATCGATACGGTTTTCTGTTCCTGTAGAGCTCATCAACTTATCATAATAGCAACGTGCTATCATGAATGTTCTTGGGTCGTTATTATCGTTCAATTGATTGAAAAGAGTAGAGCAAATATAGCTAGGATTGTTTGTAGGGTCGTTACCGAAAAGCAATTTTGAAAGTGCGTTTCCGCGGAAATCAGAATAGCTTTCCTGACCGAAACTAAATGCGATAGACATATAATTAATCAATGCGTCATCGGCTGAGTTGTCTATAATACCACCGTCAGCATTAAGAGCCTTTACGAATTCAGCTTTAGCCTTGTCAGGTTCAACGTCAGAAATTCGCATTGCATAACGTAACCGAAGAGAATTGGCTAGTTTCTTCCATTTAGCTACATCACCTTTATATATGACGTCACCGCTAATTTTGTCTCCGGCTGCATTAAGCATTGTCGTGGCTGTATCAAGCTGTTGGAAAAAATCAGCATAGATATCTTTTTGCAAGTCATATTTAGGGTTTGTTATTCCTCCATAGAATCCAAGTCCTGCCTCTGAATAAGGTACGTTGCCATAGGTATCTGTTATTATAGACATCAGGTAAACTCGATACACACGCATCGCAGCGTTAATATTTGACTTTGCATTATTACCGTTAGTACGAATCTCTCCATCTGTAAGATTCTTTATTGCATTAGGATAGATAGTAGTCCAGATGCGGCTCATTTCCTGATTGTCAACAGTATGTCGTCCTCCATAGTTGGTGGTGTTCCAACATCCCATCAACTGCTGTGAGAAAGCATAGAAATAATTACGATATATTTCTACCATGCTCATGTCTCCATAAGTTTGTAATTCTGCAGTAGTGAGCTGTGCATTTGGATCTATTGTAGCAGCCTTTGATGGGTCAGTATTCATATCGTTCATGTAGTTGTCACTACAAGAGACAGTGATAAGTGGAGCTACGATAGCCAATAATATTATCAAATATGATTTATAATTTTTCATTTCTTTATCTCCTTTATTTTATAAAAGACCTATTGTATTAGAATTTCACGTTAACGCTGATACCATAACTCTTGCGTGATGGCATAGAACCATATTCAAGTCCCATACCAGTGGTGTTGTTATAGTTTGAATCAGGGTCAATATTTGGAATGTTCTTCCATACAATAAACGGATTACGTGCCACAAGAGATATCGTCAAACCGTTGATAGCTTTCTTCAACCATTGTTGAGGCACATTGTAACTAAGTGTGAGCTCACGGCACTTTATATAAGAGTTGTCATAAATGAACATTGCCGGAGCATTGCGGCATACGTTCATCCAATAATCTTCTGGATTTACGTAGATATCGTTCTTGCGATAAGTTCCGTCACCATTGTCTATAACACCAGGAGCTATATAACCACCTGTCGGTTTCCAACTTTCAGAGCCTTTAGCGATGCCGGCTTCCTGACGCTGTTCTTCAGATTTATACCAATCTTCACGACCGACTAAAGTTTGTTTTGCCTTTCCAGATTCGTAAGATGCACGTGCTGACATAGAATACAAGTCAGCACCAACCTTTACATCAAATATAGCATTTAGTGATAAGTTTTTGTATGTAAGAGTTGTCGTGATACCTCCAGTCCATTTCCAAGAGGCATTTCCCAATACGTGATTGCTCTTGTCGTATTCAGGTAGACCTGTAGATGGATTAATAAGAATCTGCCCAGCATCGTTTCTCTTGAAGTCTGGACCAACAATAGAACCAAAGTTTTCGCCAACTTTAGCGGCAACTTGAACATCAAGCCAAGAGGCTTTTTCAAGTTCAAACATATCCATATCATCAACCAATCTTTTTACCTTATTGCTATTCTTTGAAAAGTTGAGATTTAAATCCCAAGAGAAGTCTTTTGTTTGTATGGGGCGTGTGTTTAATGCTATTTCAAGACCTTTGTTGTCTATTTCACCTGCGTTAATCAATCTATATGTATATCCAGATGTCCATGATGAAGCCATACCCATAATCTGGTTCTTACTCTTCTGTGAATAGTAAGTGATGTCAAGTCCCATTCTGTTGTTAAGGAACTTAGTTTCAATACCAATTTCAAAAGAGTTTGTTCTTGTTGGCTTCAAATCTTTGTTTGGAATTGTATTATTGTTGATGTATCCTATAGTGTATCCCGGATATGTAAACTTAGACTTTGTGTATACTAATCCAAGCTGATATGGATCAGTATCACTACCTACCTGTGCCCAAGACATACGCAATTTACCGTAAGGAAGTAGATTGCCCAGTTTGGTTAATTCCGAGAAGACGAAACTTCCTGAGAATGAAGGGTAGACATATACGTTATTGTTTGTTGGTAGGGTAGAACTCTGATCACCACGTAATGTAGCGTCCATATATAGAAGGTGTTTCCAACCAAGGTTTAAAGAACCATAAAGAGAATTAATCTGTTTGCGATATGTGTTCTGCTCTAAACTAATTTCGTTGAAACTCATCAAAGCCTTGACATCACGTATCTGCATATCTTGCGCTGTGGTGATAGTAGTGAGATTGTTCACCTTGTATATACTTCCACCAAGGGTGGCGTTTAGGTCAAAGTCGCCCCAGCTGTTGTTGTAAAGGGCAAGAGCCTCGAAGTTATACATGCGGTTGCGGAAGTTGCTGTCTTGCATACGACCAGCTTCAAATCCTGGTGTTGTAGGAGCCTTGAAATCCTCGAATGTAAACCAGTTGAGATCGGCACCCATTGTTGTCTGTAATTTCAAGTGCTTGTCGATGTTCCAAACCAACTTACCTGTAAGACGGAATTGGTCTTTTTTAGAGTCGTTAGAGTTTTTATACACATCCCAATATGGATTCACATTATATGGGTCCATACCGTTCCAGTTAGCATAATCTCCGTTGGCATCCTGATAAGTTTTCAGCCAAGACTGATTGTATGTCGTAGCCAAAGTCATAAGGTTCTTGCCGATATTTGATTTGCTATCACCTAGAGCCGGACGGTTTGTAACATCCTCACGTGTGTAGTTAGCACTGAAATCAAAGTCAACATTACCTACAGATGTATTGGCGCGCAAGTTGAAAATGTCACGGCTCATGTGAGTCTTTGGCACAATATCCTTGTTGCGCATGTCGGTATATGTGAAACGCATACCAGTCTTTCCGTTGTTAACTCCAACAATAGCTGTGTTGGTAGCCGTAAAACCTGGACGGAAGAAATCTGATGTATTGTTAGGTATAATCATATATGGACGCTGTACACCATCAAAATATTTCAGACTGTTAAGAGCGTCAGCTTTAGGTCCCCAACTCTTGTTGGTATTTGAAACGGCATCAATACTATATGTACCGTTGCTGCCCATACCATAAGTCTGCTGGATATCATTCCATTTTGCCAACTGTGTGTCCATTGTAACAGAACCGTTGTATTCAACACTGAATTTATCTTTTCCTGCTTTTTTAGTTGTGATGAGAATCACACCGTGAGAGGCACGGCTACCATAAAGAGCAGAAGCGGCTGGACCTTTCAATACAGACATAGTCTCGATATCGTCAGGGTTGATGCTTGATATTCCGTCGCCAAGGTCAAATCCTCCTGCAGTACCGGCACTACCATAATTGGTATTGTCCAAAGGAACACCATCTACTACATATAAAGGTTGGTTGTTACCTGTCATCTCTGTGCTACCACGAAGAATTACTCTTGTGGAACCAGATGCGCCACCTGCTGTCTGACTGACAATAAGTCCTGGAATTTTACCAGCTAGTGAGTTGATAACGTTTGTCTCTTTAGCCTTAGTAAGTTCTTCTCCTTTGACTTCTCCGATTCCATAACCAAGAGCCTTCCTGTCACGTTTTATTCCTAAAGCTGTAACAACAACCTCGTCAATCATTTTTTTGTCTTCAGCAAGTACAACTTTCATGTTGCCACCTGCCTTAACAGTAATAGTCTTGTATCCGACATAGCTGATTTCCAATAACGTGCCAGGTTTAACATCAAGGCTGAAATGGCCCTCGGCATCAGTGACAGTTCCCATGCCTCGACCTTTTACAACAATACTGGCTCCGATAATAGGTTCGCTACCGTCGGTAACAGACCCAGAAATATTCTGATTCTGCTGTACGATAGTTATACTAGGTTCAGCATGCATTTGGATAGTTCCCGCTAGAGGCAAAGTCAGACCTATAGCAAGCATGTGAACTAATTTCCGATTACTTTTCTTCATCTTCTTAAATTTAGGTTTTATAATTTATTAGTTATCATTATTCTATTATTTTCTTACCGCCGTGGATGTATATTCCGTTCCAAGACGGTTTGCCATTCAATTTCATTCCATTTATTGAATAATATGCTGTGTCTTTGTTTTTGATGGTAGATACTTTGCCTAATCCAGTTGTTTCCTGCGAATATACATTGATTTGTCCTTCTTCTTGGTATAACCTAACATAGTCAATATACATCTTAGCCTCAGACCCTTCTGATGGTAATGCAGTTATGTCTGCTGGATTAAGAATATTTGTATAATCCCCTCCTACAGCCAGATTAAATAATATATAAAATGGTTTATGAAAGTAATTATATGAGTCATAGTCTTTAGTTATTGTCGCCTCATAATATGGTTGTGTTGAATTATCAAGATAGAAACGCAGATAACTTTCATCCCATACTGCTGTAAATATATGATAGTCACCAGTTATGTCATATTCACTTGTAACTGCACCTGTCGTCCACATACGATGATCAGACAAACTGCTTCCCCAATGAATGCAACCAGAGAATAATCGTTCCTGAGTATTATTTTTAATACCTTCTGAATTCCCAGCTTCCATGATATCAATTTCGCCACAAATAGGCCAACCAATATTCTGTGGATCTTCACCCATCATCCAAAATGCTGGCCACAATCCATTAGCCAACTTTGAAATCTTTATTCTGGCTTCAAGCTTTCCATGTTTAAAATTTACCTTTGTACTAGAATTTATTCGTCCGGAAGTAAATGACTTCCCGTTGAGTGATTCCCGTCGTGCGGTAATAACAAGATTTCCATTTTCAACATTCACATTAGAACTACGATTTGTATAGCACTGAAGTTCGTTGTTATATGGCTTGTCCAATACTTCAACATTCCAGTTCTTATTAAGAGAGTTCTCATTAAATTCATCACTCCAAACAAGTTTGTAGTTTTGTGCATTAATGGATAACGGAATAGTGAAAAACAGTAAATAGATTATAGACTTTATTTTCATGATTGATTTTTGTTACCAAATTCGTGGCAAAATTACTTGAATACGTTAAAACTTAGGTTTCAAAACAGACAGAAAAAGTTTCAATACTGACATAAAATCAGTATTGAAACTTTGTTGTTGTTTTGGAAAGTGCTTATTTACAAGTACTTACTTGGTGAAATGCCAAAATACTTCTTAAACGTGGTGCTGAAATGTTTTACGTTGGCAAAGCCAGTCATAACAGAGACATCTAATACAGAGTTACCTTCTTTAATTAAAGCAGCGGCACGTTCAAGACGTATTATTCTAATAAAATCCTGTGGAGTTTGAGATGTGAGTGCTTTTAGTTTGCCATAGAAAAGTGTACGACTCATAGCCATTTCAATGCAAAGATCGTCTATTTTAAAATCTGTATCAGACATTTTTCCCATCACGATCTTCGTTGCCTTTTCGATAAACTTACAATCCTCATGATTCATGTGTTTTGTCGTGTTATCGTCAGACTCGATATTCCTTGCAATATCAACAGAGCGTCCCATATAATATTTGCTAAGTATACGTCTGTTCCTTAACATGCTATCTATCTTGCTCTTTAAAATTGCTACATCAAAAGGTTTGGTGATGTAGTCGTCTGCACCTACATTCAGTCCACCGATAACAAAGTCTCTTCCAGACTTAGCTGTTAAAAGAATAACGGGTAAAAAAGATGTATTAGGATTTTGTTTTATGATATTGCAGAATTCGTCTCCATCCATTCCAGGCATCATCACATCTGATACAATAATGTCACATACTTTATTATCAAGATATCTTAGTGCTTCTTCAGCACTATCAGCTGTAACAACATTATAATTATTACGGAATGTAAGACTTATATAATTACGCAGCTCGGCATTATCATCAACAAAAAGCATTATATCTTTTGCTGTGTTTTCAGCAACAGGCTCACTTTTATTATCTACTGATGCTATCGGCAATATGTCTTTAGTCTCATTGTTCTCAGATTCCTTTTTAACAATATAATCAATAAGATGTTCAAAGCCTCTTTTAAGTTTAATATGGAATACGGTTCCATTATTCTCTAAACTATTAAAAGTTAGGCTTCCTTTATGGAGTGTAATAAGTTTATGAGTGAGCATTAGTCCAAGTCCACTTCCTGTTTCATTGGAGTTTATGGCATTGTCTGCTCGGTAGAAATTTTGGAATATGTGTTTTTGTGCCGTTTGCGGAATACCTATTCCGTTATCAGTTATATCTATACATATATCGGTTTCGTTAATCCAAGCGTTTACGGTTATATTTCCACCTTCTGGAGTATATTTGACAGCATTTGAAATCAAGTTTTCAAATATACTGTCTGCCATATTTGTATCCATCCACACATTTTCTTCTTGTGGACATGATTCTAATGTGATTATTATATTTTTTTGAGATGTTCGTGGAACAAATTTTTCTATTTGTGTTTGTAATAAATGTTTAAGATTTAATGGACTTACGCACATGTTTACTTCATCGTTGTCGGCTTTCTGGAAATCAAGCAGTTTTGTAACCATTTTCAACAACTTTCCACCATTTTGCCTTGCTACATTCAGATACTTTCTAGTTGTATCGCTGAGCGAATTATCGGCAGCTATATCGTTGAGCGGTGCCAAAATGAGGCTAAGAGGTGTACGTATATCATGGGCTGTATTAACGAAGAAGTTTATTTTTTCGTTAAAATACTTACGTTCCAAACGTTCCAAATAAAATCTCCAAGCAGCATAAGCTAAACCGCACATTATACATATATATATAAACCATGCGAACAATGTATTCCACCAAGGTTGTTTTACGGTTATGTCCAACGACTTTGTGTCAAGAACTCTACCGTCATTGCGACTAACACTTCGTATCAACAATTTATAATTACCAGAAGGAAGATTTGTGTATTTCACATTTTGTGCTTCGGATGGTACACTCCATTGTCGGTCAAAGCCATCAAGCATATACTGATAGACTATATCATGTTGGTATTTGTAGTTTATGCTTTCAAAATCTATCTCAAATGTATTCTTGTCGTAATCTAGCGTTATGTCTCCAGAGGCAAGCATATCATAAAGTCTACCGCTAAGATACGAGTCTTTATCCGTGGTGTTGTCGCTTCCAAGAAGCGATATTTTTGTCAATATAAGTCTTGCATTATAAGTAAGGTGTGATATTCTGTCTGGATTTATCACCACAGCACCGCTGCTGCTACCGAATACCATTTTTCCGTCGGAAAGCCTGCATACCGACATTCGTTTGTATTCCCTGTCAAGACCCCTTACGAAATTTATATCAATAACGTCATTTCCTTTTTCTGGAAGAATGAGGGATAGTCCCATGTCAGTACTTGCGAATATGCGATTTTGGTTGTCTTTTTCTAATGTGTAAACCGTATTAGACGGTAGTCCGTTGGCTTTTGTTATTGTTTGCTTTATCACATGTCTCTTCATGTCATAGATATAGATTCCTCCGCCGTCTGTGGCTACCCATGCCGTAGTATGGTTGACAAACAAGATAGACTGTACATAAGAGTTAATATCTTTACCCGGAAACTCCGAAGCTAGAAAATACTGTTTAATACTACCGCTTTTCTTGTTTACCGCAAAAAAACCGTTTGCCGTACCAACAGCTGTTCGTCCATCTGGCATGTCGGTGATACACTGTACTAACTGAATGGGATAATACTTTTTCTTGTTTCCGTCAATTTGTACAAGGTCTCCGTTTAGGCAACCTATCCATAGTGTGTTGTCATTGTCTTTCCACAAGGAATACACATAATCTGTTTTCAAAGTACCTTTACTGACACTATATATACTGGATGCTTTTCCTTCACTGTTTATTGAATATACTCCGTTGCCATAAGTTCCAGCAAGGACACCACTAGCATTACGGCATAATGTAAGCACCACTTTGTCGGTCATTGCATGATGCCACATACCCATTTTCTTGTTATATATGCTTACCCCTCTATCTGTGGCAAACCAGATATTACCATCTGGAGTTTCAAGAACATCGTTAACATTATTATTTATTAGTGACTGATTGTTTAGATACTCATGCTGAAAAAGTTTCATGACATTGTCTGTCGGATAAGCCACATCAACACCTCCCGAATATGATCCAATCCATATATTGCCATAGTGATCTCTGCATATGTCATATATTCCATTTCCATGAAGCACATTCCCCGTATTATCATCTGCATTAAATAACAGACTAACAGATTTGCCATCATTTTTTGCCGCATATACACCACCTCCGTCAACACCAAGTAGAATCATGTTATTATCCATCGGAATAATGCTTCTTACAGGAGTCTTTGGAAAATTGATAAAAGCATCCAATTTTAAAATTTTATGATGCCGCATATCATATATCTTTGTGCCTTGCTGGAATGTACCTATCCAAAGGTATGTGGTGAGCTTGTCATAATAAGCAACTTGTGCATTTATTCCGTTTACAATATTAGCGGTCTTGTACCTGTTGATGTTGATAAGTATAATTCCGTCATTGGCACATGCTATAAGTGAGTTGCTTGCATGGTTCAATTTGTTTATATATCTGTTTTTTATTATTCTTATCAGTCTTTTGTTGGGTGTAAGAGTATAAAGTCCGGTGCTCATAGCAAACCATTTGTTGTTGTTCTTGTCAACATAAACATCGTTTAGTATAATCTCCCCATGAATGATGCTATCAAGAGATAGTTCATTTTCAAATTTATCAAGTCTTTTATTATATTTAAATAAATTTCCCTTGTTATCAAAAGCATATATTCTAGCATTAGCAATAAAGACTCTTACATTGCGTCCGCTGGCATCACTATACATTCTGGTCGTTTTCAAATTGTAGTTCTTTATCAGAACACCGTTGTATCGGTCTATTCCGTTTTTTGAACTGAACCACATTCCTCCAGAAGGATCTTCTATAATAGAGTATATTCGTTGACTTGAAAGTCCGCTACTCATGCCAAGGTGATCGAAAATAAACATGTCGCGACCATATTGTGGCGACACATTTGCCTGCAATATATGCACAATGCTAACTGCGATTATAAGGCATAAAGTTCTTAGTTTTTCCATCTGTAAAAAATTACTGTACAAACTTTCATAATAGATTAATATAAAATCAATTGCAATTGCAAAAATAGTAAATTAATCTGATTAATCCTAAAAATATATTATTTTTGTAGGAATCAAGTGTTTCTATATCGCCTTATGGTAATTAATTTGATATATTTAACCCAACAAGATTTAAGAAAATATAAAGTAACTACCGTATTGTCAGTGATTGTTTTTTTTAACTTAACTTTGTGCAAGATTACTACTTTGATTATGAAAATAAAGATGTCTCTCATATTGTTTTTCCTGAGTGCTTTGGTTAATAATACTGATGCCCAAATAAGGGGCGTACTTATTGACGTGGAGACGAGACAACCGATTGACGGAGTTGCTATCTATACAAATACCAATAAAAAATTCTTTTCTGATAAAAACGGACACTTCTTTATTTCTGATCCGAATGCTACTAGCCTTACTCTTACTCATAATAGTTATGTTAGAAGAAATATGGAACTTAAGAACATGAAAGATTCAACTTTCCTTATCCCTAAAGCAATAACAATAAATACAGTCGTCATAACGGCTAAGGCTCCAAGGATAGGTTTCAGTACAAGTAAAATTGTGTCAAATTTGTTTAATGACCCGATGACTTCTCCAAAGGGACCATCAGGAATAGATTTGTTGAGTATATTCGAAAAGAGTAGAAGTAAAGTCAGGAAAAGTGTGATGAGACGGGCGCATGATGCTGTAAAAAAATATTAGAATTTTACTACATCAAACTTTCAAGTAAGGGTGCATACTTATGAATTTGAAAAGTTATACATAGGCTTTGCAAATAAACAAACGTCGAAATGTCTAACGACTGGCTATCAGTACGTTAGATGCTATTTTTACAAAAACAAAGTGTCGAATAAACGTCAAACGGTATTTGCGTTTCTATATAGAAACGCAAACTTTACATCGTAGAAACGTAAACTTTGTGTCGTACAACGCAGAATTCTGGGTTTTTACAATAGAATAAACAGCATAGATATATAAAAAAACAATTTGTTTACTATTCACTAGCAGTAAAAATATAATTTGTTTAACGCATTGATGATAAATAAGTTTAGGTTGACAAGGGTAAATATCCATTGTTATGGCGTTGTTATAAACGGCATATATGTGACACTTGATGATTGATAATTAACGACATTAGTATACTGGTAGTCAATGCATAGACACTTCGACGCTGGTGTTTTTTTTAATTTATGTCGTGCGCATGTGCATGTGTATAATGAGGTGTAAAATGGGAGATATGACTTTTCTATTATGCTAAACATTATTTATCTATAGTAAAAGTGAAGGTCATAAGCAATTAAAATAAAAATTATATTTTTATTTTGTATTGTGCATGATTTGCACTACCTTTGCAAAGCGAATATATCACCTACATAAATATAAAAAAGTATGATTCTTTTTTTTAGAACTCAATCTAAGAGTGTTATTGCTACTGAATTCGAACATCAGCCAGACAAGAACGAAATCAGTGAACTTTGCTGGCTTTACGGCGATGCAAAGTTGGAAGAAACCCAAAAATTGGAAGGCTTCTTTGTTGGACCACGCCGTGAAATGATTACCCCTTGGAGTACGAATGCCGTTGAGATTACCCAGAATATGAGTCTTAGCGGCATTTTGCGTATAGAGGAATACTTCCCTGTTGATTCAGAGGGAGCTGAACATGACCCTATGCTGCAACGTATGTATAATGGTATTGATCAGGAAATATTCACAGTTAACCACAACCCAGAACCAATCAAGTATGTTGACGACCTCGAAAAGTATAACAACGAGGAAGGTCTTGCATTAAATGATGATGAGATCGCCTATCTACACAAACTTGAGAAGGAAAGCGGACGACCACTAACCGATTCTGAAATCTTTGGCTTTGCACAGATAAACTCTGAGCATTGTCGTCACAAGATTTTCGGCGGACAGTTTATCATTGACGGAAAAGAAATGGAATCATCGCTTTTCAGTATGATAAAGAAAACCACTAAAGAAAACCCTAATAAGATTTTGTCTGCATATAAGGATAATGTAGCTTTTGCTCAGGGTCCTGTAATCGAGCAGTTCGCTCCTTCAGATCAAAGTACTAGTGACTATTTTCAAGTAAAAGATATAGAGAGTGTTATTTCTCTTAAAGCTGAAACTCACAATTTCCCAACTACTGTTGAACCATTCAATGGTGCAGCCACTGGAACTGGTGGTGAAATCCGCGACCGTATGGGTGGAGGTGTCGGTTCATGGCCTATCGCAGGAACTGCATGTTACATGACAGCATACCCTCGTTTGAAGGATGAAAATGGAAAAACTGATGTTGTGCGTGACTGGGAAGATATACTTCCTGTACGCAACTGGTTGTATCAAAGCCCAGAACAGATTTTGATTAAGGCTTCTAATGGTGCTAGTGACTTCGGTAACAAGTTTGGTCAGCCACTTATCTGTGGTTCTGTACTTACTTTTGAGCATCAGGAGAATAATGAAAAATATGCCTACGACAAGGTTATTATGCTTGCCGGTGGTGTAGGATATGGCAAAAAACGTGATTGCCTGAAGAAAGAACCTGCAAAGGGTAATAAGGTTGTCGTCGTTGGTGGTGATAACTATCGCATTGGCCTTGGCGGAGGTTCTGTATCTTCTGTTGATACAGGTAAATATAGCAACGGAATAGAACTAAATGCTATTCAGCGTGCAAACCCTGAAATGCAGAAACGTGCTTACAACCTTGTTCGTGCATTGGTTGAAGAAGATGAAAATCCTGTTGTCAGCATTCACGACCATGGTAGTGCAGGTCACTTGAATTGCCTATCTGAACTTGTTGAAGAATGTGGCGGTGAAATCGATATGTCTAAATTGCCTATAGGTGACAAGACTCTTAGCGCTAAAGAGATTATCGCTAATGAAAGTCAGGAGCGCATGGGACTTCTTATTGATGAGAAGTATCTTGATCATGTTCAGAAGATTGCTGAACGTGAACGTGCCCCGATGTATGTTGTCGGTGAGACAACTGGTGATGCTCATTTCAGTTTCAAACAGGGTGATGGTGTAAAGCCTTTTGACCTTGATGTAGCTCAGATGTTCGGTCACACACCAAAAACCATTATGGTTGATGAGACAGTTGAGCGTAGATATGACGATGTTACTTATTCACAGGATAATATAAACGAATACCTAAACCGTGTTCTCCAGCTTGAAGCTGTAGCTTGTAAGGACTGGTTGACTAATAAGGTAGACCGTTCCGTAACAGGTAAAATTGCACGTCAGCAGGGACAAGGTAAAATTCAACTTCCTTTGTCAGACTGCGGTGTTGTTGCTCTTGATTTCCGTGGAGAAAAAGGAATATCTTCTTCTCTTGGTCATGCACCACAGGCAGGCCTTGCTGATCCAAAGGCTGGAAGTGTGCTCTCTGTTGCTGAGGCTCTTACTAATATTGTATGGGCACCTCTTGCAGAAGGACTTGAAAGTCTTAGCCTAAGTGCTAACTGGATGTGGCCTTGTCGTTCTCAGAAAGGTGAGGATGCACGACTCTATGAAGGAGTAAGGGCATTAAGTGATTTCTGCTGTGACATGCATGTAAATGTACCTACAGGTAAAGATTCTCTATCTTTGAGCCAGCAATATCCTAACGGTGAGAAAATCATCGCTCCAGGAACTGTTATTGTAAGTGCAGGCGGTGAGGTCAGCGATGTTAAGAAAACAGTAAGTCCTGTACTTGTGAATGATAAGGATTCAAGTCTTTATCATATAGATTTCAGTTTTGATGAACAGCATCTAGGTGGTAGTGCATTCGCACAGAGCTTAGGAAAGGTTGGAAGTGATGTTCCTACAGTAAAGAATCCTGAATATTTCGTAGATTGTTTCAATGCTATTCAGGAACTTGTAAAGCGCGGTTGGATAATGGCAGGTCATGATATCAGTGCCGGTGGTTTGATAACCACTCTTCTGGAAATGACTTTCGCAAACGAGAATGGCGGTATCAATGTTAATCTTCATGACATCGCTAGTGATGATATCGTTAAAACTTTATTTGCAGAGAACCCTGGTGTTGTTATTCAGGTCAGCGATGCACATAAGGAAGAATTGAAGAAATTCCTTGATGACGAGGGTATCGGATATGCTAAGATAGGTTATCCTACTCCTAATAGCCGTAAGATTATTGTTAAGAACGGGGATAAAGAGAATGAGTTCGATATAGATTCTCTTCGTGATACTTGGTATAAGACATCTTATCTCCTTGATCGTGATCAGAGTATGAACGGCATGGCAAAGAAGCGTTATACAAACTATAAGAAGCAGCCTGTAGAAGTCATTTACAACAAGGATTTCAAGGGTACACTTGCAAGTTATGGTATAGACATTAATCGCAGAAAGCCAACAGGAGTGAAGGCTGCAATCATACGCGAGAAGGGTACTAATGGTGAGCGTGAAATGGCTTATACAATGTATCTTGCTGGTTTTGATGTTAAGGATGTTATGATGACAGACCTTATTAGTGGTCGTGAGACTCTGGAAGATGTCAACTTCATCGTATTCTGTGGTGGTTTCTCTAACAGCGATGTTCTTGGAAGTGCCAAAGGATGGGCTGGAGCATTCCTCTACAATCCTAAGGCAAAAGAAGCTCTTGATAAGTTCTATGCTCGTGAGGACACTTTGAGTCTTGGTATTTGTAACGGATGTCAGTTGATGGTGGAATTGAATTTAATCAA
The DNA here is from genome assembly GCF_000373185.1 of Segatella paludivivens DSM 17968 = JCM 13650. Classification (GTDB taxonomy): domain Bacteria; phylum Bacteroidota; class Bacteroidia; order Bacteroidales; family Bacteroidaceae; genus Prevotella; species Prevotella paludivivens. The sequence continues at coordinate 51,409 of NZ_KB890630.1, read as the reverse complement.
TCCTGAGCATGAACACAGAAGTCACTTATGTCACAACAACTCTAAGAAGTTTGAAAGTGCATTCCTTGGATTAAGTATTCCTCAAAATAAGAGTATTCTTCTTGGTAGCCTAAGTAATAGTAAACTAGGTATATGGGTAGCTCACGGAGAGGGTCGCTTCTATCTTCCTGAACCAGAAGACCATTATAATGTAGTAGCAAAATACAATTATGCTGAATATCCAGGTAATCCAAACGGCTCTGATTACAATGTAGCTGGTATCTGCTCTAACGATGGTCGTCATCTTGCTATGATGCCACACCCTGAGCGTGCTATCTTCCCTTGGCAGAACGCTTATTATCCACTTGACCGTAAAAACGATGAGGTCACTCCTTGGATTGAGGCTTTCGTCAATGCAAGAAAGTGGATAGAGGAAAAGAGATAAATATGTATTGGACATTATTCAAGACATTTATCAAGATTGGCTTAGTCACCTTTAATGGTGGCTATGCCATGATTCCAATGATAGAAGCTGATGTTGTTGACAAATACAAATGGATAGACAAAGATGAATTTGTAAATCTTGTAGCAATAGCTCAAAGCTGTCCGGGTGTATTCGCCATCAACATCAGTATCTTTATTGGATACAAACTAAAAAAAATATCAGGAGCTGTCTGTACAGCCATCGCTACGGCATTACCGTCTTTTCTAATCATACTTCTAATAGCGATGCTTTTCCATCAGTTTCAAGACAATAAAATTGTGGCTTCGATATTTGCTGGCATACGTCCTGCCGTTGTGGCTCTTATTGCTGTTCCTACATTCAATCTAGCCAAAAGCGCAAATATCAACATTTCTAATTGTTGGATACCAACAATATGTGCAATCGCTATATGGTTACTTGGTGTTAACCCAATTTGGGTGATAATAGCTGCTGGTGTTGGTGGGTTCCTGTATGGTAAGTATATAAGACCTACTGAATAAACATAATTTTATTGTAATCAATATTATGATATTCATACAACTTTTTATAGCATTTTTTGAGATAGGCTTGTTTGGCTTTGGTGGCGGCTATGCCATGATTTCTCTTATACAGGGTATGGTAGTTACACGCTATCATTGGCTCACTGTAAGTGAATTTACGAATGCCATAGCTATTAGTCAGATGACACCTGGACCTATTGGAATAAATTCGGCTACATATTGTGGATATACTGCTATACGCAATGCTGGATTTTCTGAAATCACAGGAATATTTGGCTCACTTACTGCTGCGATCGCAATAATTCTGCCTTCATTAGTATTGATGATTCTGATAAGTAAGATGTTTATGAAATATATGGATTCACCAATAATACAGGATGTGTTTTCTGGTTTAAGACCTGCTGTTGTGGGGCTTCTTGCTGCGGCTACTCTGTTACTTATGACTCCTGAAAATTTCTCGACTCCTTCTGATCCGTGGACATTCTGGATTAGTATAGGGTTGTTTATCGCAACATTCGTAGGGACAAAACTCGTTAAAATTAATCCGTTAAGCATGATAGGCTGTACAGCCTTTGCTGGATTACTACTGTTATATTAATAATAGGGTTACTATTGCTGATAGTCTGCCATAGAAAAACAATAAGACTATTTGTATATTTATAAGTGGGGTTTTATGCTTTTTTTCATAGAATTTTATGGGGAACTAAGGCTTTTAAACGTAATATAACTATTAAATTGTACATATAATTATAAATCTAATAAAACATGGGACAAAATCAGAAAGGTTCAAAAGGATACCTTGTTTCTATTGTCATGGTTGCCGTACTCGGAGGTTTACTCTTCGGTTATGACACCGCAGTTATTTCCGGTGCAGAAAAAGGATTACAGGCCTTCTTTCGTGGAGCAAAAGATTTTCAATACACCGACTTTATGCATGGTTTCACATCATCTAGTGCATTGATCGGTTGTATCATAGGCAGTTCATTGTCTGGACTCTTCGCTGTAAAACTCGGAAGAAAAAATTCTCTTGTATTTGCTGGTATCTGTTTTTTTATATCGGCATGGGGATCTATGTATCCTGAATCATGGGTACTCACAAACGGCAAGCCAACATTTAACTTGCTGATAGTCTTTAATCTGTATCGTATTCTCTGTGGTATAGGTGTAGGTATGGCTTCTGCCATCTGTCCAATGTATATCGGTGAAGTTGCTCCAAGCAATATCAGAGGTATGTTGGTAAGTTGGAACCAGTTTGCCATTATTTTCGGTCAGCTTGTTGTTTACTTTGTAAACTTCATCATACTTGGTGACCATGCTAATCCTATATATAATGCTGCTGGAGCTATTGCAAATATGGCAGATGCCCAGTGGACAATTACTACCGGTTGGAGGTATATGTTCGGTTCTGAATGTATCCCAGCTGCATTGTTTACGATTCTTATCTGCTTCGTTCCTGAAACGCCTCGCTATCTTGTAATGATAAAACAGGATGAAAAGGCTCTTCATGTGTTGTCACGTATCAACGGAGCAGAGCAGGCAAAAGCAATTCTCAGTGATATCAAAAATACAGTTTCTGTAAAGACAGAGAAATTGTTCTCTTATGGGTTTATGTGTATCTTTATTGGTATTATGCTTAGTGTATTCCAACAGGCTGTTGGTATTAATGCTGTTTTGTATTATGCACCTCGTATATTCCAGGATATGGGTATGCAAAATCCTATGGTCCAGACAGTTATAATGGGAATTGTGAATATCTCATTTACTCTTGTTGCTGTTTTCACTGTTGAGAAACTTGGTAGAAAGCCACTTCTTATATGGGGCTCTATTGGTATGGCTATTGGTGCTCTAGGTGTAGCAATAACATTTGGCAATCCTTCACTCAATATTTTGACAATGGTTAGCATTATGATTTATAGTGCATCATTCATGTTCAGTTGGGGACCAATTTGCTGGGTACTCATCGCTGAGATATTCCCTAACACAATACGTGGTACTGCTGTAGCTATTGCAGTGGCATTCCAATGGATATTCAATTTTATTGTCAGTTCAACTTTCGTTCCTATGTTCAATATGCATTTGTCTCATGGAGACAACTTCGGACATTGGTTCACTTATGGCATTTACGGTTTGATTTGTGTAATCGCCGCAGTCTTTGTTTGGAAGCTTGTTCCTGAAACGAAAGGTAAGACATTGGAAGATATGACTAAACTTTGGAAAAAATAACATAAAACTTACGATTTAAAAGAAACAAATCCCGAGAATAATTTCTTGGGATTTTTTCTTGTGTGAACCTTTCAATATGCTGTCAAAAAAACGTAACTTTGCAGCATGCAATATTTTGGTGAGTTAATATCTTTGGGCGTAGCCTTCTCGTGGACAATAACGGCAATCCTTAGTGAGTATGCAAGTAAGCGCTTGGGAAGTATCACTCTCAACATGTTGAGAATGGTATTTGCTCTTGCTTTTTCAGTTGTTATGTTTCTTGTTGTATTTGGTAAGCCATTGCCGGCTGAAGGATCTACTGAGGCTTATTGCTGGATGGCTCTATCCGGCTTTGTTGGTTTTGTGATGTGTGACTATTGTTTGATGAAATGCTACACAATTATTGGCTCGCGTTTTGGACAGTTGTTTATGACATTGGCCCCGCTTTCGGCAGCTATTACAGCATGGATATTGCTAGGTCAGAAGTTACAGATGATAAGTATCTTGGCTATGTTTGTAACTTTAGCTGGAATATCAATATCCATACTAGGACGCGGAGACAATCATATTCTTTCTTTAAAGTTGCCAGCCAATGGGGTGTTTTATGCTGCTGTTGCTGCTGTGTGTCAAGGAATTGGATTAGTAATAAGTAAAGTCGGACTTGATAGTTATCAGGCAAGTATGCCGCATGATGTGGCGATAAGTACTCCGTGGATGTTGCCATTCTGTGCAAATTTCTTCAGATGTCTTGCCGGTTTGGGTGGATTTACTGTATTGATGATATTCAATAAAAGTTTTGGAAAGTTCCGTAATAGTTTTCGTGATGGCAAAATAATGGTTGCAGTTATAGCAACAACAATATTTGGTCCCTTCGTTGGTGTGGCATTTTCTCTTATGGCGGTTCAATATACAGCGGCTGGAATAGCAAGTACACTTATGGCACTTACTCCGATTATTATATTGATACCGTCGCGATATATGTTTCATCAGCATATTACTTGGAAAGAAATAACGGGTGCTTGTATATCTGTAGTAGGAGTTGCAATGTTTTTTCTTGGATAAGTTGTTGATAATAACGAAAAATAATTATCTTTGTGGCGATCACGAGAATAAATTATAGAATATGAATATACTTGAAGCGATAAAAGGTTGGTTTCCGTTTATGCGCAAATCAAAGGATGTGGCTCTTGTTCTTGGTGGAGGAGGAGCTCGTGGAATTGCGCACATAGGAGGAATAGAAGTTTTGGAGGAACGAGGATATAATATAACATCTGTTGCCGGAACATCGATGGGCGCACTTGTCGGAGGTATGTATGCTGGTGGAAAACTGAAAGAATTGAAAGATATTATATTAGGAATAGACAAGAAGCAGATGCTTTCTATTATGGATATTTCGTTGGGACTTGACCATGTGGCAAGTGGCAAGCGACTTATGGAAATTATAAATTCAATTGTTGGTAATACGAAAATTGAAGATCTAAATATAAAGTTTTGCTGTTGTGCCTCTGATGTGGTAAGCGGTGAAGAAAAGGTTTTTAGAAATGGATTTTTGAAAACCGCTATCCGTGCTTCTGTTTCTGTACCATGTTTCTTTAAGCCAATGTGCGATGGTGATAATCATATTTATGTCGACGGAAGTGTACACAATATATTGCCACTAAACAGGGTCGATAGAAAATCGGGTGATAAACTTATCGCCATTAATGTGAATGGTCCTGACAACACACCTTTTGATGCTTATGTGAAAAAGAAAAAAGATAATAATAAAGCAATGCGTCTATTGCGTTCAATGTTGTTTTTTTTAAAACCTGACCTGTCTGGAAATTATATGAATATGGCGGTAAGAGTTGTTCACATGTCAATACAGGCAAATTGCAAGTTAGCATTACAATTAAATCCACCTGACATTTTAGTAGAGTTGCCGATGGATAAATTCGGACTTTTTGACTTCTCACAAGCAAAGAAGATATATCAATATGGACGTGACGAGATGACTCGTAAACTTGATGAATATGAAAATAAATAATTTTATGATGAGAAAATTACTAATAGCCTTTCTTTTTACGGTTATCAGCATTGGTAATGCTAATGCTCAGGATAAAAATACTTTTTGGTTGGGAGCAGATATAAGTGGAACAACCCAGTTGGAAAGTAATGGAGAAAAACTTTATAACACTAAGGGTGAGATAAGGGAAAATACAGCTCTGATGAAAGAATTGGGATTGAATGCTGTTAGACTCCGCGTATGGGTGAATCCTCGTGGTGGATGGTCTGGTGCAGAAGATGTTTTGAAAATGGCAAAACGTGCCAAATACTATGATATGGCTATTATGATAGATTTTCATTATAGTGATTGGTGGGCAGATCCAGGCAAACAGCACATTCCAGCTGCATGGCAATATATGAGCTATGATGAAATGAAAAATGCTCTCGCTGAACATACAGAAGATGTTTTGTCACTTCTGAAAAAAAATGGTATTGACGTGAAATGGGTTCAAGTTGGAAATGAAACTACAAACGGTTTTCTTTGGCCTATGGGACGTGCAAGTGATAATATGGAAAAATATGCTGGTTTCACAGAAGTTGGTTATCAGTCAGTAAAAAAAATATATCCAAATGCTCAAGTTATAATACATATTGATGGAGGATGTGACCAAAAACGATATGATTTTATCTTTGATGGATTGAAAAAATATGGTACACATTATGATATGATAGGGCTAAGTGTTTATCCTTATTGGGATGTAATTGCAAAATTAGAGAGTGATTGGAAGGGTACAGTTCGGGATTGTACAGCCAATATAAAGCATTTGTATGAAAAATATGGAAAGGAAACCATGATTGTCGAGACAGGTGCAGAAGCAAAACATCAAAAGGAGGGATATGTTATAATGAAAGCTCTTATAAATGCAGCTAAAAATGATTGCGGAGGACATTGCCATGGAGTGTTCTATTGGGCACCTGAACTTGAGGGTCAATATCCGCTTGGAGCATTTGATAATCATCGTCCAACAGAGATAATGAAGGCTTTTGCAAAATGATAAATCGTTGATATTATGACGTTATAACTTATCAGTGGATGAAAATAATAAATAAAAAAGAATTTTATTTTGTTATTTCATTTGTTTGCGGTAATTTTGCAATTAAAATATAAAAATCATACGATGACATATTCTATTGAAAAAGTAACCACACTGATAGGTGCGCGTCGTTTTGGCGAGAGTGATGCAAATATAGGATTTATCCTTACAGATAGTCGCTCTCTTTGTTTCCCAGAGGAAACGTTATTCTTTGCCCTTAAATCTGAGCGAAATGATGGTCATAACTATATTCAAGAACTTTATAGACGTGGAGTTAAGAACTTTGTTGTCGCAGATGTTCCTGTAAATTATGATACAGAATATAAGGATGCGAATTTCCTGAAAGTCATTAATGTGCTTGAGGCATTGCAGCGTCTAGCCGAAAGACATCGTGACGAATTTAATATTCCTATTGTTGGTATTACAGGAAGTAATGGAAAAACCATGGTTAAGGAATGGCTTAACCAACTACTTGGCGAGGATATGTTTGTTACTCGCAGTCCGCGTAGTTATAATTCGCAGATAGGTGTGCCTTTGAGTGTTTGGCTTATGAATGAACATACTCAGGTTGGTGTGTTTGAAGCTGGTATTAGTAAACCTGGCGAGATGTTGGCATTGCGTGATATCATACAACCAACTATTGCCGTGTTGACTAATTTAGGTGAGGCTCATCAAGAGAACTTCTCAACTAAAGATGAAAAATGCAATGAAAAGCTAGTGTTATTTCATGATGCTCAGACTGTTGTGTATAATGAGGATGATGATATTGTAAGTAAAGCTGTTTCTGAACTTGATGACTTTAAGGGTGAGAAACTGTGTTGGTCGCTGAAGGACAAACATGCACCCATGTATATTAAGAAAATAGATAAGCAAGAAACTACCACATCTCTTACATATATATATAATGGTGAAGAAAATAGCTATTCTCTGCCTTTTATAGATGATGCTTCTATTACCAATTCTATTATCTGTGCTGCTGTAGCATTGAAAATAGGAGTAACGGCAGATAAGCTTGACGAACGTATGCAGAAGCTTGAGCCAATTGCTATGCGCTTGGAGGTTAAGCAAGGACAGCATGGATGTACTCTTATTAATGACAGTTATAATTCTGATATTAATTCTTTGGATATAGCTCTTGATTTTATGAATCGTCGTCCTGATCATGAGGGGCGTATACATACATTGATATTAAGTGATATTTACCAAAGTGGCATGGCCGCTAAGGAATTATATAGAGAGGTGAGTGAACTGTGCAATAAGCGTGGAGTAGTGAAATTTATTGGAATCGGTCCTGAACTTTCTGCTAATGCTGATGTTGTCACTGTTGGTGAAAAGAACTTTTTCCCAACTGTTGATGAATTTGTTGCAAGCGAGGTGTTCAAGTCTTTGCATGACGAAGTTATTCTCGTAAAGGGTGCCCGTCAGTTTGGATTCGACCAGATAACAGAGCTTCTTGTACAAAAAGTACACGAGACAACTTTAGAGGTTAATTTAAATGCAGTAGTGAATAACTTGAACTGGTATCGTTCTTTTATGAAGCCAGAGACAAAGTTGGTTTGCATGATAAAGGCAGATGCTTATGGCGCTGGTAGTGTAGAGATTGCAAAAACTCTTCAAGATCATCGTGTTGATTATTTAGCAGTTGCAGTTGCAGATGAAGGAGTGACTCTTCGCAAGAACGGAATCACTAGCAACATAATGATAATGAATCCGGAGATGACAGCTTTCAAGACCATGTTTGATTATGATCTCGAGCCAGAAGTTTATTCTTTCCGTTTACTTGATGCTCTTGTAAAAGCAGCTGAAAAAGAAGGTATAACCGGATTCCCTGTACATATTAAACTTGATACAGGTATGCATCGCCTAGGCTTCAATCCTGATACAGATATGGAAGAACTTATTAAAAGACTTAAACATCAGAATGCTATAATCCCACGTTCTGTATTCAGTCACTTTGTTGGTTCTGACTGTGATGACTTTGATAAATTCAGTGCTCAGCAATTTGAACTGTTTGAGAGAGGAAGCCATAAACTTCAGAGTGCTTTTGATCATAAAATACTTCGCCATATTGATAACAGTGCCGGTATAGAGCATTTCCCAGAAAGACAAATGGATATGTGCCGACTTGGATTGGGACTTTACGGTATCAATTCACGTAACAACGAAATAATAAATAATGTAAGCACATTGAAGACTACAATTCTTCAGTTGCGTAATGTTCCTGCAGGTGAAAGCGTAGGATACAGTCGTAAAACAATACTTGATAAAGATAGCGTTATAGCTGCTATTCCAATAGGATATGCTGATGGACTGGACAGACATTTGAGTAATCGTAATGGATATTGTCTTGTTAACGGCAAAAAGGCTGATTACGTTGGAAATATATGTATGGATGTGGCAATGATTGATGTCACAGGAATAGACTGCAAAGAAGGTGATAGTGTCGAAATTTTCGGTGACAATTTGCCTGTAACAGTATTGAGTGATATTATCGGAACTATTCCTTACGAAGTGCTTACAGGTATAAGCAATCGTGTGAAGAGAATTTATTTCCAAGATTGATAGACTAAAATTATGATATGATAAACTGCAAACCCCTAATGGGATTTGCAGTTTTTTTTGACGCAAATAATATTAAAACGTAAACGTTTAAGTGAATCTATTTGATAATTTGTATCGTTATGTGAAAAGTTTTTGTTAACTTTGCGAGCAATGGGTGAAAAACGCGCCCATGATTTTAAAACCTAAAGAAAGCGAAACTACAAATTATTAATCGAAAATTTAAATGGAACAGATTTTCAGCTATATCATTAGCTTTGGTGCCAGTGTGATGATGCCTATCCTTTTTACCATCATCGGCTTGTGTATTGGAATGAACTTTGGAAAGGCTTTGAAGTCCGGACTCTTTGTTGGTGTCGGCTTTGTTGGCTTAGGAGTTGTCACAGCTTTGCTTACAACTAATTTTAATACCCCTTTGAGTTCAATATCAGATTTCTATCATCTGCAACTTAAAGTGTTTGATATGGGATGGCCTGCCGCAGCTGCTGTAGCTTATAACACTGCTGTTGGTGCATTGATTATACCTATTTGCTTGGGCGTTAATTTTTTGATGCTTGTCACAAAGACTACACGTACTGTTAATATTGATTTGTGGAATTATTGGCATTTTGCATTTATAGGTGCAGTAGCTTATTTTGTTATGGGTGAGAGCTTACTTTGGGGATATTTTGCAGCTATCGTTTGCTATATTATAACTCTTGTATGCGCTGATCTTACAGCAGAAAAATTCCAGAAATATTATGATTTAGAAGGTATTTCTATTCCTCAGCCTTTCTGTCAAAGCTTTATGCCTTTCGCTATAATAATTAATAAGGTACTGGATAAAATTCCAGGTTTCAGTAAGCTTGATGTTGATGCAGAAGGATTAAAGAAAAAATTTGGTGAACTAGGAGATCCATTGGTTCTTGGTGTTATCGTTGGAGGATTGATTGCTCTTTTCGGTGAGGCTGGACATATTGCTGACTTTAGTGGGTATGTCAAGGAATTGCAACAGACAGATGCTACTACAACATCAACTGATGCTGCTATGACAATAGTAAAGAATGTATTGTCACTAGGTGTTATCATGGGAGCTGTTATGGAACTTATACCACGTATCACCAAATTGTTTATTGACGGTTTGATGCCTATTTCTGAAAAGACAAAAGAACTTGTAAACAAAAAGTTTAATGGTAAAAAGGTATATATAGGTATGAGTCCAGCTTTGGTTATCGGACATCCTACTACATTGGTAGTTTCATTGTTCCTTATACCAACAATCTTAATCTTAGCTGTATTTCTTCCTGGTAATCAGTTCCTACCATTGGCATCTTTGGCAGGAATGTTTTATCTGTTCCCTATGGTATTACCTTATACAAAGGGTAATGTTGCTAAAACTTTTGTTATTGGTTTAGTGGCATTAATATTTGGTTTGTATTTTGTTACAGATATGGCTCCTGCGTTTACAAAGGCTGCAGCATCTGTTTTTGCAGAAACAGGTGATAAGGCTGCTCAGATTCCAGACGGTTTCTCAGGCGGTGCTATAGACTTTGCTTCAAGTTTATTCGGCTGGATTATATATAAATGCACAAGTTCTTTACGATATGTTGGTATGGGATTATTGACCGCTGTAACACTAGTAATGATGTTTATTAATCGCAGACGCATTGTGAAGAGTGAAAGTAAAAAATAAATATAATATGAAAAAGATATTTTTAACAATGGCTTTATGCCTAACAGCTACATTTGGAATGGCACAGACAAATTATGAAGTAAGATGGGCTAGTAACCCAGAAGATGCTAAGCATTATGATACACAGCGTCTTCGTAAGGAATTTGCAATAGAAAAAGTTTTTGCTCCTGGAGAGGTTAACTGGGTATATAGTATGTATGACCGTTTTCTTATCGGAGGTGCAGAACCAGTTAATGCCCCGATTAAGCTTGAAGCTATCGCTCCTTTGAAAGTTGATCATATTCTTCATCAGCGTGAGCTTGGTATTATTAATATTGGCGGTGATGGTATCGTTACTGTTGATAAGAAGAAATATGAATTGAAATTTAAGGAGGCTCTTTACATTGGTCGTGGTGATTACGAAATCACTCTTGAATCAAAGGATGCCGCAAAACCTGCAAAGTTCTATATGAATTCGGCTACAGCTCATCAGGCTTATCCAATAAAGAAAGTTAGTATGAAGGAAGCTAAGGTTATCAATGCCGGTAGAGCAGAGGATAGTAACCTCCGTACTATTAATCAACTTATTATTGATGGTGTTGCAGGAGTTCATACATGTCAGTTACAAATGGGACTTACTGAATTGAAACCAGGCAGCGTTTGGAATACAATGCCAGCACATACTCATTTAAGAAGAATGGAGACATATTTGTATTTCCAAGTTCCTGAAGGTCAGAAAATATGTCATATCATGGGTGAACCACAAGAAACTCGTCCTATTTGGTTGAATAATGAACAAGCTGTAATCTCTCCACAATGGAGTATTCATTGCGCAGCAGGTACTAGTAACTATATTTTTATATGGGGTATGGCAGGAGAAAATCTTGACTATGGTGATATGCAGATAGTTAAAATACCAGATTTAAAATAAAAACAGACAACATCTTTCATACCTAATAACAACGAAAATGAGCAACTTAAATTCTGGTTCAGATGGTAATGCTATGACAAAGTACCGCTGGACCATAGCAGGTCTACTGCTGTTTTCTACTACCGTAAATTACATGGATCGTAATGTGATAGGCTATCTTAAAGACTATTTCTGCGATCCTAATGGATTCGGTTGGACATCTACAGATTATTCAATACTAACTTCTGTTTTTACCGCTTTTTATGCAGGTTTTACATTGATAGTTGGTTTTATAATTGATAAGATTGGTACGCGACTAGGACTTGCAGCTTCTTTGATTTTATGGTCAATAGCAGGCTTCTTCAGTGCTGCTGCTGGTAAAAGTCTTGGTGCTCAGTTGGCAGCACGAGGCTTATTTGGAGCAGGAGAGTCTGGTAACTTCCCTGCATCCATTAAGACTGTAGCAGAATGGTTCCCAAAAAAGGAACGTGCACTTGCTACTGGTATCTTTAATTCTGGTTCAAATGTAGGCGCAATGATTTGTGCTCTTGCCATTCCGCCAATTCTTGCTGCATGGAATCCTTCTGTTAATGGTCATCATCTTTTTATGGGACTGTTTCATGGTTGGCAGATGGCTTTCATTATAACTAGTCTTATTGGCTTTATTTGGTTGATATTCTGGTTCAAGCTATATGCTTCACCTGCTGATATGCTGAAAAAGGGTAAGATCAATCAGGCTGAATTTGATTATATCAATAGTGATGATGAATCTGTTAAACCTGTAGTTGAATCAGAACATGATGTTCCTGCAAAGAAGATTCCATGGTATAAAACGTTATGCTATCGCCAGACTTGGTCTTTTGTTCTTGGTAAGTTCATGACTGATGGTATATGGTGGTTCTTGCTCTTTTGGTTGCCTACTTATATTAAACAGCAGTTCTGTTCTAATATGACTCCAGATGATACTAAATATACAGTGATGATTTCAACATTTGTTGTGTTTGGTATAGCTATTATCGGTTCTGTTTATGGTGGTGCTCTTCCAATGTCGTTTATCAACAAGGGATGGCAGACATATAAAGCGCGTATGACCTCATTATTAATTATAGCATTCTTCCCATTACTTCTTGTCTTCACTCAGACTGTTGCTAAGTTTAATGGAATGAACGGACTTATCGCTGCTGTCGCTGTTATAAGTATTGCAGGAGCTGCTCATCAGGCTTTCTCTGCAAATTTATTTACTACAGTTTCTGATATGTTCCCAAAGAAGGCTGTTGGTTCTGTTACTGGTATTGGTGCAGCAGCAGGAGGACTCGGCGGTGTCTTTGTTCAGATAATGGCTGGACGTCTTGAAGACTACTACCGTGTAACTAATAATGGTGATGTATCTACAGCTTACGCAATCATGTTTGGTGTTTGTGCTTTTGCATATCTTATTGCATGGTTAATGATGAAGGTACTTGTTCCAAAGTATAAACCAATTGCAGAATAATGTGATCATGAAATTATAATTTCATGAATTTCTAAATATAAAGTGCCCCCCGAAAGTCATAAAACTTTCGGGGGGCATATTGTAATGTTACTACCTATTTAATATTTGTATTGAATAATTTGAAAAGTTTATATTTATTAAATGAAACCTTGTTTTTTTAGCGCATCAATCATTCCCTTACTCATTGCCTGATTGTCTTTTTTAGTATATCTTATATCCGTGAAGATTTGTGCAAGTGTTTCTTTCTTGTTTATTTCAACGAACTGAATATTCTCTTTAAGATTTTCTTTCTCAGTATAATAATCATTTATTTTCTCTGGCGTGTAGTCTTCATAACGCTCATTGTGTATAATAGCACTTAACGGAAGTCTGTCTGATATGTTTGGCTCCTCATCAGGCCATCCTAATGTTATCGTAGCAATAGGAAATACAAGCTTGGGTAATTTTAAAGTGTCTATGATCATTTGTGGCATATAGATGGTTGTGCCAAGATAACATGTTCCAAGTCCTTCTTCTTCGGCAAGATTGCAGAAAGACTGAGTGTATAGTAACGCATCTGTTGAAGCATTCATGAATGATAGAAAATTATCATATCCAGGTTCTGCTTTTCTGTTCTCAGCCCATGTGCTGGTACGTCGAAAGTCAGCACATATAGTGAGTACAACTGGTGCTTCAGTCACCATAGGTTGATTGAAGTGAGCAGGTGCGAGAGCTTTTTTGCCATCTTTGCTACGTGTAACAATGACGCTATATAATTGTAGATTACCCATAGTAGGCGTATGCTCTGCTTCTTCAAGTAACTTGTTAAGTAGTTCTTCGCTGACAATCTTATCAGAGTATTTTCTTATAGTTTTTCGATTTCTTATTGACATCATAATATTATAAGTTTTATTTTTAACTTCGCAAAGTTACTAAAAATAATTTGCAAGTTGCTGATTTTGTGAAACTTTTGATTTTTACTTCAAGCAAAAGTTTTCTAAAAGGAAAATTTATTTGAAAAAATAACATGGTAATCATTTCATTATATCAAAATATTATCCTATATTTGCAATTACAATTTACTGTATTTACAAATAATGGAAAACAATAAGACCTTCTCTTTTGAGGATGCGTTTAAGGCAGCCTTGAAGTACTTTGGTGGTGATGAACTTGCTGCAAGAGTATGGGTGAACAAGTATGCGATGAAGGATAGCTTTGGTGCAATCTATGAGCAAAGTCCTGTGGATATGCATTGGCGTATATCTAATGAAATCGCCCGTATAGAAAATAAGTATAAGAATCCGATGTCTGCTCAGGAGGTTTTTGAACTTCTTGATCATTTCAGATATATTGTTCCTGCTGGTAGTCCAATGACTGGTATTGGGAATAATCATCAGGTGGCAAGTCTGAGTAACTGTTTTGTTATCGGTCTTGATGGTGACGCAGATAGTTATGGTGCAATCATGCGAGTTGATGAGGAACAGGTCCAGTTAATGAAGCGTCGTGGTGGAGTAGGACATGATCTTAGTCATATTCGTCCAAAGGGTAGCCCCGTAAATAATTCAGCACTTACATCTACAGGTCTTGTTCCATTCATGGAAAGATACAGTAATTCTACTCGTGAGGTTGCGCAGGATGGTCGTCGTGGTGCTCTTATGCTGTCAGTAAGTATTAAGCATCCTGATAGTGAGGCATTTATTGATGCCAAAATGGAAGAAGGTAAGGTTACTGGAGCAAATGTTTCAGTGAAACTTGATGATGATTTCATGAAGGCTGCCGTTAGTGACAAGCCTTACATGCAGCAATGGCCTATTTACGCAGAGACACCTAAATTTAAAAAAGAAATATCTGCTCGTAAGTTGTGGGAAAAAATAGTTCACAATGCATGGAAAAGTGCCGAACCTGGTGTCTTGTTTTGGGATACAATATTGAAGGAGAGTATTCCTGATTGTTATGCCGATTTAGGTTTCCGTACAGTAAGTACAAACCCATGTGGTGAAATTCCTTTGTGCCCTTATGATTCATGTAGGTTGCTAAGTATCAATCTTTATAGTTATGTTGATTATCCATTCACAAAGAATGCTAAGTTCAATTTCGATAAATTCAAGAAACATGTGCAGTTTGCGCAGAGAATAATGGATGACATTGTTGATCTTGAAATGGAGAAGATTGACCTTATAATGAAAAAAATAGCTAATGATCCTCAAAGTGATGAAGTTAAGGGCTCTGAATATAATTTGTGGAAGAAAATACAGCGTAAGAGCGGTATGGGAAGACGTACCGGCGTTGGTATCACAGCTGAAGGTGATATGCTTGCTGCAATGGGACTTCGTTATGGTACACAGGAAGCAACCGACTTCTCTGTTATTGTTCATAAAACATTAGCAATTAATGCTTATCGTTCTTCTGTTGATATGGCAAAAGAACGTGGAGCCTTTGAAGTTTACGATGCAAAGCGTGAGGAGAAAAATCCTTTCATAAATCGTATAAAGGATGCTGATCCTGAATTATATGCTGATATGGTGAAGTATGGTCGTAGAAATATAGCATGCCTTACTATAGCTCCAACAGGAACAACTTCTTTGATGACTCAGACAACAAGTGGTATAGAGCCTGTATTCATGCCTGTATATAAGCGTCGTCGTAAAGTTAATCCTAATGATACTGATGTTCATGTAGACTTTGTTGACGAAGTAGGAGATAGTTTTGAAGAATACATAGTTTATCATCGTAAGTTCATAGAATGGATGAAGGTGAATGGTTATGATACTGATAAGAAATATTCTCAGGAAGAAATAGATGAACTTGTTGCAAAATCTCCATATTATAAGGCTACAGCCAACGATGTAGACTGGCTTATGAAAGTCAAGATGCAGGGTGCAATACAGAAATGGGTTGACCATAGCATCTCTGTTACAGTAAATCTACCTAATGATGTAGATGAGGCTTTAGTTAACAGATTATATGTTGAGGCTTGGAAGAGTGGTTGCAAAGGCTGTACTATTTATCGTGACGGTAGCCGTGCAGGTGTGATGATTTCTGTATCTAAGAAGGATAAAAAAGAAAGCGGACATGCAGAGGGGGCAGATGTTCAGGAAGATAAACCTAAGGAACATCCTTGTGAACAACCTGAAGTTACGGAAGTTCGTCCTAAAGAATTGGAATGTGATGTAGTTAGATTCCAAAACAATAAAGAAAAATGGGTCGCATTCGTTGGACTACTCAAAGGTTATCCTTATGAAATATTTACTGGTCTTCAGGATGATGAAGAAGGTATCATATTGCCAAAGAATATCATTAAGGGAAAGATAATAAAGTCTACAAATGAGGATGGTTCCCATCGTTATGATTTCCAGTTTGAAAATAAACGTGGATATAAGACTACAGTAGAAGGATTGAGTGAAAAGTTCAACCCTGAATATTGGAACTATGCAAAACTTATTTCAGGTGTGCTAAGATATCGTATGCCTATTGATCATGTACTCAAGCTCGTTGCTTCTCTCCAGTTAAAAGATGAGAGTATCAACACTTGGAAAAATGGTGTAGAGCGCGCTTTGAAAAAATACATAGTTGATGGTACAAAGGCTAATGGTCAGAAATGTCCTGTTTGCGGACATGAGACGTTGGTCTATCAGGAAGGTTGTCTGATTTGTACTAATTGCGGTGCAAGTAGATGTGGATGATATATGATAATTAAAGAAAGTTACATAACACTTACTGACCTGCGGTTTCATGCCTTTCATGGCGTGATGCCGCAGGAACGGTTAACGGGAAATGATTATAGCGTGAGCCTTAGGATTGGTTATCCAGTCTTTGATGCTTGCTTGTCAGATGAAGTTGATGATACGTTGAATTATGCTTCTGTTTATGATATAGTTTCTCAGGAAATGAATGTGCCAAGTCAGCTTCTTGAGCGTGTGGCATATCGTATTGCTGATAGGTTGTTCAGAAAGTTTAATTTGATAACTGAATTAGATATAAAACTTAACAAGCTTAATCCTCCTTTCGGTGCAGACTGCTATGGAGCTGGGATTGAACTTCATTTAATAAATGATAAAACCGAACCGTAAAGTTAGGTTTTCTAAGTATTTTTTATTATTTTTGCGAAGAATATACTGGTATATGAGTAAAAAGAAGGTATTCTTACTGATAACGATGTTGTTGTTTACTGTTACACTACTAGCAGCAAACCATAAGTTTACACTTGTAATAGATGCTGGACATGGTGGTCGCGATCAAGGTGCCCCAGGTCTTTATTCAAAAGAGAAAGATCTTACATTGAAATACGCTTTGGCGTTTGGTGATTATGTAGAACATAATTGCCCTGATGTAAAAGTTATATATACACGTAAGACAGATGTGTTCCTTGAACTTGTTGAGCGTGCAAGAATTGCGAATAAGAATAATGCCGACTTGTTTATGTCGTTTCATATTAATGCCGTTGATGGTTCTAAGACTGCTCACGGATTTCAAAGTTACACATTAGGACGAGGTGAGCATACTGGAGATAAGGGAATAATGCAGAATCTTGAAGTTGCAAAACGTGAGAACTCTGTAATTTTTTTAGAGAAGGATTATAAAACAGTATATAAAGGCTTTGACACAAATTCTGCCGAAACTGACATAATGTATGAATTCATTGTTGATCATAACCGTGCTAGAAGTGTAGAGTTTTCACGTATGTTACAACAGTACGTATGTAATTCTACAGGACGTCAAAATGGAGGCTCACATCAAAATAATCTTGCTGTGCTGAGACTAACCTCTATGCCTAGTTGCCTATTGGAATTAGGATTTATATCATCTCCTGATGAAGAGGCTTTCATGAATTCAGACGAGGCTGTACCAATGTATGTAAAAGGTATATTCAACGCGTTTATGAAATATAGACAGAAATATGATACTGATATATCTGTTCCATATAAGGCTCCTGATAATGATGATAATCCTGTTGTAGATTTACCTCAGGTGGTCCCTCCTTCTTATCAAAATAGTGGAGAGGATAAACCAAAGATTGAAACTAAGCGTATTCGTAGAGTAAAGCGCGTACCACTGGTTGTTAAGAAAGAAAATAGTAAGGACTCTGATAAACCAATATTTAAAATTCAGATTCTTGTTAGTAAGGGACAACTGAAAAACGATGATGGTCATTTTAATGGACTAACAGACATTAGTTCATATACAGAAAACGGCATGATTAAGTATACTTATGGAGCGTCGTCAAACTATAATGAAATATATCGTTTACGTAAGCAGATATTAGATAAATTCCCAGGTGCTTTCATCATAGCATTTAAAAACGATGTAAAGATGGATGTAAATGCTGCCATAAAAGAATTTAAGTCAAATAGATAATTGATTAAGATAAAATATGAAATTTACAAAGGAAATAAAAATTGCACTTGTTGCCGTATTTGGTATTCTTGTGCTATTTTTTGGACTCAACTTTCTCAAAGGTATGAGCATCTTTTCAGATGATAATACTTACTTTGTTTCGTTTAAGGATATTAGCGGCTTGTCTTCTTCTAATCCAATTTATGCTGACGGATATAAGGTCGGAGTTGTGAAGCATATCAACTATGATTATGATAATAATGGCAATATTATTGTACAGATAGATTTGAATAAGGATTTGCGAATCCCTAAGGGGAGTTCGGCAGAGATTAATAGTGATTTAATGGGCAACGTAAAGATGAATCTACTGTTGGCAAATAATCCACGAGAGCGAATTAATCCTGGGGATACAATTATTGGTGGTATGAACACTGGCCTAATGGGGAAGGTTGCTGCTTTAGTTCCTACTGTTGAGAAGATGCTGCCAAAGATAGATAGCATTCTAACTAGAGTCAACACCCTTTTGGCTGATCCTGCAATCGCACATTCATTGCACAATATTGAGGGTATAACAAATAATCTAAATACAACATCGCAGCAATTAAATATTTTAACTACAGGTTTGAACAAAAGTGTTCCTGGCTTAATGCATAAAACTGATGGTATTCTTACTAATACAAATAAGTTTACTTCAAATCTTGCTTCTGTAGATGTTGCCGGAACTATGGCACAGGTTGATGAAACAATTGCAAACTTAAAGTCTTTCACTAATCAGCTTAATAGTAAGGATGGCACTCTTGGGCATCTAATGAATGATCCTGCTCTTTATAACAATATGAATAGGACAATGATTAGTGCTGATTCTCTATTGATTAATGTTCGTCAACATCCAAAGAGATATGTTCATTTTTCTGTTTTTGGAAAGAAAGATAAATAAATATGAATTTGACTTTAATTAAAATTAGTCTAAATAATAGATAGCGATGTTTCACGGCTTTCGGTAGATACCGGAAGCCGTGTAATATTTAATGTTTAGCTATGATTTCAACAATGTTTCACTATTAAAGTGTTCGGTATGGTAAAAATAGCTGTAATGCTCATAAAATCAACACTTTGCAAATTTGCAACACAGTCACTTTAAGCTAGTTTAATGTTAAATGCGTAAATCGCACTAAATGAGTGATTTATAACGTAGCTTCGTAAAATTATTAAATTATACGATTTGCTTTTATGATTTTCTTTTATTAAATTTGCACTCGCAATAATGCTATAAGTCGAAAGACATACAATTTATTATTTTTTATAGATGAAAGTAAATCCTAATAACTGTTGGGGTAAGGCTCTTGAGCTCGTTAAGCAAAACGTCACGCCTCAGCAGTTTGAAACATGGTTCAAGCCTTTAGTCCTTGAAAATTTCGACGAAAATACAAAGACTATATTGGTACAGGTACCCAGCCCGTTTGTGTATGAGTATCTGGAGGAGAACTTTTTGGGTTTGCTAAGAACGGTTCTTTGTCGTACTTTTTGTGAAGGTGCACAACTTGCATATAGGGTAGTTACAGATAAAGAAAATAAACTCACACAAGATATCGAGGCAGATCCTGCTGATGCTGAGCCTAAGAAATCATATAATCATGCAAATCAGCCACCTTCATCTCTTGACGTGGCTATGCCTCAGGAAATTGATTCTCAGCTTAATCCACATCTTACTTTTAAGAATTATGTTGAAGGTTCAAGTAATAAGTTGCCAAGAAGTGTGGGTATGTCAATAGCTGAGCATCCTTCTACTCCTCAGTTTAATCCAATGTTTATTTTTGGACCTTCTGGTTGTGGAAAGACTCACTTGATGAATGCTATTGGTGTTCACTGCAAACAGATGTATCCCGAGAAGCGTGTACTTTATATCAGTGCTAGACTTTTTCAGGTACAGTATACAAATGCAGTGTTACAGAATACGATTAATGATTTCATCAATTTCTATCAGACTATTGATATGCTTATTGTTGATGATATTCAGGAATGGGCTACTGCTACCAAAACTCAAGATACATTCTTCCATATATTTAATCATTTGTTCAGAAATGGTAAGAGAATAATTCTTGCTAGTGACCGTCCTCCAGTCGAACTGAAAGGTATGAACGAACGTCTTCTTACTCGTTTCTCTTGTGGACTGATTGCAGAATTGGAAAAACCGAATGTAGAACTTTGTGTAGACATATTAAACAATAAGATTCGCCGTGACGGATTGCATATTCCTGTTGACGTGATTAGTTTTATTGCATCAACAGCAAATGGAAGTGTTCGTGATCTTCAAGGTGTCATTAATTCTCTTCTTGCATATAGTGTTGTGTATAATTGCGATATTGACATGAAACTTGCAGAAAGAGTCATTAAGAGGGCTGTAAAGATTGATGACAAACCACTTACAGTTGATGATATATTGGATACAGTTTGTAATCATTTTAATGTCACTACTTCTGCCGTAAACGGTAAGAGTCGTAAGCGTGACCTTGTTGTTGCGAGACAGGTGTCTATGTATCTTGCTCAGAAATATACTAAGATGCCTGCTTCTAGAATTGGTAAACTCGTTGGCAATAGAGATCATTCTACTGTTATTCATAGTTGTTCTCAGATAGAAAAACGACTTAAAGTTGATGTTGCTTTTAAGGATGAACTTAGTTCTATTGAAACGTCTTTTAGACTAAAGTAGTACTTATATTTTTCAATTATATAAATGATATCTCCAGTCATATTGACTGGAGATTTTTTATGTGTTAAACATTGTGATATTTGTATTTTGTATTAAATAAAAGTGTATATTTGCCACTAAATCTATTAGTAACCAATTATTTTGCATGAGAACTAAAAATTTATTATTTTCAGCTATGTTGATGATGGCTATGCAATCGTCAGCTCAAGTAAATATCAATGTTGATGTTTACAATAAAGGTGTTGTTATGTCTCCTAATCTGTATGGAATCTTTTATGAGGATATTAATCATGCAGCAGATGGTGGATTGTATGCCGAGCTAGTCAGGAACCGTTCTTTTGAGGATAGTAATTCCGAAGCTGTGGCTTGGAACTCTGTTGGCGGAGCTACAATGAAGCTTGTTAAAACAGGCTTGTTGAATAAGGCACAAGCGCAAGCTTTAGAGGTTGACTTTGCTGGAAATGGTAAAGCTTCAGGTATTAACAATGATGGCTATTGGGGAATTAATGCTGTTCAAGGACGCACTTATAAACTGTCTTTTTGGGCTAAAGGTAACCTTGATGGTAAGTTGAAGGTATGCCTTGGTAATGAGAAAAAAGTAGTTGCCGTTACAGAAATTTCTGATATTGTTACCGGTAACTGGAAGAAATATAATGCTGAATTTACTTGTCAGGAAAATCAGCCTAATTCTCGCTTATGGATAACTTCAGAAGGCAAAGGTAATGTTGTGTTTGATGTTGTTAGTTTGTTCCCTCCTACATTCAACAATCGTGAGAACGGATTAAGATCAGACTTAGCTTCTATGTTGCTAGCACTTCATCCTAAGTTTTTGCGCTTCCCTGGTGGTTGTTTCGTTGAGGGACAGGAAAGTCCTGAAAATGCTTTCCGTTGGGAACGTACTATTGGTCCTGTTGAAGAACGTACTGGACATAAAAATGTAAACTGGGGATATCGCACAAGTGACGGTCTTGGTTTTCATGAGTATTTGCAGATGGCTGAAGATTTCGGTGCTAAGCCTCTTTATGTCGTAAATATAGGTATTTGGCATGGCGGTTTTACACCGTTGAAGAAAATTCAGCCATGGATTGACGAAGCTTTGAACGCTTTAGAATATGCGAATGGTCCTGTTACATCAAAATATGGTGCCCTTCGTGCTAAGAATGGTCATCCAGAACCTTTCAATATTGAGTACTTGGAGATTGGAAATGAAAATAACCAACCTGATCAAAAGAATCTGAGTGATAAATACTATGAACGTTTCAAACTTTTCAAGAAAGCAATCTTGGCAAAGTATCCTAAAATGCATCTGATTGGTGATGTTGCTGCATGGGGTACAGATGATCCTAGATGGAATAATCCTGAGAAGGCGGAACTTGTTGATGAGCATTATTATCGCAGTCCAGCTTGGTTTGCACACAACTTTAATAAATATGATAGTTATCCACGTGATGGACAGGGGATATATGTTGGAGAATATGCTGTGACACAAGGATTTGGAGTAAATGGTTCTCTTGATGCCGCTTTGGGTGAGGCAATATATATGATGGGAATGGAGAAAAATTCTGATGTTGTTAAAATGGCATCTTATGCTCCTATCTTTGCTAACTTGAATGATTTGAAGTGGCGACCAGATATGATTCAGTTTAATTCAAGCAATGTTTTTGGAACCCCTTCATATTATGTTCAGAAGGTTATGGCTGATAATGTCGGTACTCGTGTTCTCAATGTAACTATGAATGATCCATATACTAAAAAATTGATGGCACGAACTGTTGCTCCTGAAGTAAGTAAGTTTGGATTTGCTACATGGGGAACCAAGGCTTCTTTCAGTTTCGACAGTTTCTCTTCTGAAAATGCTTCTCAGATTAGTGCTGATGCAACAAAACCTATGCTTGAAATTAAAGGTGATTGGAAATCAGATGGTAATATAGTATCACAGACTTCTGACAAGGAAGGTTGCCTTGACATTGTGAATGCTGATATTAAGTCTAACCAATATACTCTTAAAGCTAAAGCACGCAAAGATGGTGGTGCTGAAGGATTCATCCTTGTATTCAATTATGTTGATAAGGATAATTACAGTTGGATTAATTTTGGTGGTTGGGGAAATACTCAGCATGGACTTGAACAGGTCGTTAATGGTTCTAAAATGCAACTTGCTTCTAAACGTGGTAGTGTCAAGACCGGTAAATGGTATGATATTACTTTCAAGCAGAATGGTGACAGTATAAAATGCTGGTTGGATAATGAACTTGTTTTCGATACCAAACTGCAACAGAATACTGCATTGGGAGTGTTCTCTACTGCTTCTTATGATGAGAAGACAGGTGATATTATCGTAAAGGTAGTAAATACAACAGCTGAAGCCAACCAAACAAATATAAACCTTGGCAATTATAATGCAAAGTCAGCTAAGTTGATATCTTTGTCTTCCTTGAAGGGTACTAATGAAAATTCTATTGATAATCCAACTAATGTTTATCCAATGGAACATTCTTTGAGTCCTGAGGGTGGCATTGTTTCTCTTGAAATTCCAGCTTACTCTTTGAGTATTGTTAGAATAAAGTAATATACTATATACTTATATAATCGTCTGAAAACAAATGTTTTCAGACGATTTTTTGTTAGTTTTTGACGCCTACAATGTTCGTCGTGTTGCCATAAAAATATTTTTTTTAGTAAAAATAATCCAATATCCTACATGTTTTTGCATAACGTTTTGTTATTCAATTTATTAGCTAATGTATGATAGTCTAAAAACATACATGAAATGGAGTAATAAGGCCCTTATTACTCTGTAATCCTACATGCTTTGCCGAGTGATAAGGGCTTTATTACTCAATAGCGTAACGAAAAAGGTGTTTTCATTTCTGTTGCGCTGACAATAACCTGAGAATTAGTGTACACATTTGCGACTATACCTCCTGAAACACTATACATTATTTTAAAACCGATACTGAAAGCCTTTAAACATGATGATTGGTTGGATATACATTTAGAATAGACTTGTATTTCTGACCAACAGATATTCTTCTTAATTTAAATCCATGGTTTGGCAACAGACGTCTCTGATTTGCGAGTGATAAATTCTCCCAAACCTTGTTTACTTCATTGACATATTTGTCAAAAGTAATTGTTTTATAGATAGTAGATAATGTGAATATTATAAATAAAATTATGTATATTAGTTTTTGAAAAATTGATCTTAGATCATGTTGATTAGCTATGTTTCCTATTTTATCGTAGAAATCGTTTAAAAACCATGTATGATTCATGTATGAAACATGTATGATGTTGCTCTATCATACATTAGTAAACTTGCTGATTATAAAATATTTATACGTTTTATGTATGTTATGTATGTTTTTTCAAACATTTTTAATTTTTTCATTTTTCAATGATTAGGATAGTAATGTAAAGGTAATTATTTGTCATTAATATTCAAACCTTTTGCCGTAAAATATAAATGGCTTAGAATCTACTAGAATATTTGTTTCTAATTCGTTTATGCTATGATTTTTCTGTGATTAGTTTGCTTTATCTATTGTACGCAATATGAACAAAAAAATAGCGCTGCAATCTCACGATTCCGGCGCTAGGTATTTACTAAAATAAATTAACTCAAGTGTGTTTGACTTCTTTCTCACGAGTTCTGCCAAACTTGTAATATATATGCGAAAAATTATTTTCTATTTGTATTTGATATAATTACATATCAATTGCAAATATATAGTATTATTTTCAATTTATCAAGTTATTATGATAATATTTTAAGAATTATAACAGTATTAACTATCTACGTTCTCTTGATAAATTCACATCAATAGCTGATTTCCTCCATTTATAATATCCTGCTATCGCTATACAGACGTATAAACCATACAGAATTGCTTTGAATGGAAGTCCTTTATAAATATAGAGATAACAGCTGATTGCATCAACTAAAATCCAGAATAGCCATTGTTCTACATACTTTCTTGCCAAAGCCCACAACCCAACGAAACTCATAGCGTTTGTAAATGCGTCAAGCACAGGCACGTTTGAATCTGTATAATTTTTCAGAATCCAATATATTATTCCCCATGCAATGAAAAAGAAGATTGTAGCTGGAATGAATAGCTTCTTTCTCATGTGAGTAATTGGTAATACTTCGCCTTTCTTTTGTCCGTTCTTCTTGCCGAATTTCCATATTGCATATCCATATATGGCGGCTATTGTGTAATAAGCAGCCATGCCAGAGTCTCCATATAATCCATGACTTGCGTATAGCCAGATGTCAAGTGCTGGCATGATAATGCCGATTATCCATAGTAATATACTAGCACGATACTCAAGCCAGATGTAAACTAGCCCGAGTATCGTTGTAAATATATCTAATCCGTGTGCGAGTATAAAATCCATTAGAATTTTAGTGTTATATATCCCATAGCGGTAAATCCTGCATTAGGAATGAATCCTATTTGATAATAGCGATTTTCATTTGGATGATTGTATGAGTCTATGATTGATGAGTATACCCATCCACTTGAAGCATAGTGACGGTCGAAGATATTATTGAAGTTTGCACCAATAATTAATTCTTTCATACCAATCACTTTCTTTGAAATCTTAAATGTATAATTTAGATTAATATCTGTTTGTGAATAGCAAGGCAGTGAACGGTCGCTGTTCTGTGTATTGTCAAGATATTGACTGCTTACGAAGTTAGTGTGCCATATTGCTTGTGCGCCACGATAGTGGATATTCACAAATCCGTTTAATATCGTTGAAGGAGAGAAGGCTAGGGTAGAGTTGTCATAGTGTATTGTACGGTATGAATCATCCCAGTCTACACTTGCAGATTCATCAAAGTTCTTGATCTTGTTTTTGCTAAGTGCGGCGTTGCCTTCAAAGGTCAACCATGACAAAGGACTCCAACCAGCTGTTATTTCTGCTCCCATGCGATAAGAACTCTTTACGTTTGTTGTAAGGTTCTCGCCGATGTCACTCTTTGCACCAGTCTGTACAAATTGATTGCTGTAACCCATGTAGTACAGGTTTACTCCTGCGTACCATTTGTTACCAGTGTATTCATATCCTAGTTCAATGTCAGTAAGACGTTCTGGGGTAGGGAAAGGATAACTTCCGTTATCTGTGAAGTTATTACGCTCAGGCTCACGGTTGCTATATGCAATTGAGGCATAAGCCTTATGGCCATTGTTCATATAAGTGATACCAGCCTTTGGATTCACGAAGTTGTAATGTTCGTTAATATCAAGTCTTTGGTTGCTATATGTTCCGTCGCTGTTGCTTAAAAACTTGTCATTGATACCATTTGTCTTGTATTCAACAAGTCGCAACTGTATATCCATGAAAGCATCCCAATAATTATTGAAGTGATAGTCTGCTTTGAAGAAACCACTGTAATCATATTTATGAGCATCTGAATCGTAATATTTATATTTTCCGTTAGAAAAATATTTGTTCTCCATCTCTTGGTTGGCAATATAGGTAATATCACCAAAATGATTTCCGTGGAACTGCTGTAGGTTTACACCTCCTGTTACATTCCATGTTCCATCATTATAGTTTACGTTGTATATGGCTCCGTAAGTGTTTCCTGTTAGTCCTTTCTTACGAACAAAGTCGGTCTTCTTTACAGTTTCTCCGTCTGAAGTAGTGAAGTTTGGAAGTCCAAATTTCTTAAGTTTGTTATTTGGACGGAACTCCTTATAATATCCATAATCGTAAGTATAGTGTATAGCAATGTTATGACTCCAATGTTCGCTTGGTTGCCATACTGCAGAAAGAATATTATGGTTCTGATAATAATTATCCGTGGTCTTATCCCAATAACTTCCATCATTCATTTTGTATCTTTCAGTTATGTAGTTCCCATTAGCATCTTTTGCAAAATTACCTTTATCGTCATATTTCAGAGCTTCGTAAAGATTATTAAATTTGCCAAGGCCAGCTTCGTACATATCTTTATATGTCTTCACACCGTAGTCCATGAGTGACATATCGTTGTCACCAGCAGTGACTCCATTCCAAGCCTGACCTGTTTTCTCGAAGTTACCAATGTTTTTGTATCTTATCTGAAAATTGTTGCCTATCCATGTTAGTCCACCATAATATGAACCAGAACGTCCGCCTGTTCCGTGAATGTATCCATCTGTAGCTGTCTCATGGTATGCACCATCAAATATAAGATGTTTCCCCATAAGTCCTGTAGAAAAGTTCGCTCCAGTGTTGTATGTATTGTATGAACCGTACGAACCTGTTAGTTCAAAACTTGGAGTATACGATGGTGCTAGTGTTGCCAATGATACTGTTCCACCAAAAGCTCCGTCGCCATTTGTTGAAGTTCCTATACCACGTTGTATCTGTGCACTACGTATAAGCGTTGCATAACTGTTCATGTTTGCCCAGAAAACAGTCTGGTCTTCAGGAGAGTTCAAAGGAACTCCGTCAAGAGTTACGTTTATTCTGGAATCAGCCGCACCACGAATGCGAAGATGAGCTGTTCCTGTACCTAATCCGTTTTCTCCCCAACCTATTACACCTGGTGTTTGAGCCAATAGAAAAGGTAATTCCTGACCAGTCTTAGAGAATGTTTCAAGTTTCTCTTGGTTAATGTTAGCTACAGCATAGGGAGCGTTTTTCTGCGCTCTTACTCCGTTGACAACAATATCTTGTAGGTTTACCGTCTTTACGGAATCTGTTGTTTCAGCCTTTGTAGCGCCAGTGGCTAACAAAGCTGCAATGATAATTAAATCTTTTTTCATTAAGCTTATTTGTTAATACCTAAATTTTTGTCTTACGTTATCGTCTGTTTGCGATAGGGTACTATTATAGAAATAAACTCGTGGATTTTGTTGTCGTTCCTGCGTCGGCATTATCCGTTTCAGGTTCCATGGGTCTGATCTCAGCATCCGCAATAGCGGTAGCACCCCTTGACATTAATTTCTTTATGTCGATGCAAAAGTAATTAAATAATGTCATACTACCAAAAAAACTTTCATTATAATGCTTTTTGTAGAATTTGTATATGAGAATGCATTTAAACAAAAAGAGAACTTTCCATCTTGGAAAGTTCTCTTTTAATTATTTATCTTAATGATAAGTTTGCTTATTTGTTGCAGCTACAAGCTGTCCAAGGCTTAAGCTCCTTGAAGAAATCATGTCCCTTGTCATCTACAAGAATAAAGGCAGGGAAGTTTTCAACATCGATTTTCCAAATAGCTTCCATTCCTAGTTCTGGATATTCAACACATTCAATACTCTTGATTGAACTCTGTGAAAGTACAGCTGCTACACCACCGATAGTTCCTAGATAGAAACCTCCGTGTTTTTGGCATGCGTCTGTAACAGCCTGTGTGCGGTTACCCTTTGCTATCATGACAAGACTTGCACCGTGATCCTGGAATTCATCTACATAAGGATCCATACGATTTGCTGTAGTTGGACCCATTGAACCGCAAGCATATCCTTCTGGTGTCTTAGCTGGTCCAGCATATAGAATTGGATGATCCTTGAAATACTGTGGCATATCCTCTCCTGCATCAAGACGGGCTTTAAGCTTTGCATGTGCGATGTCACGAGCAACAATGATTGTACCCTTGAGGTTTACACGTGTAGATACTGGATATTTTGCAAGTTCTTTACGAACTGAGTCAATTCCCTTGTCTAGATCTATCTCAATACCCTTTACACCTTCTCCTGGCTTGCTATATTCAGCAGGAATTAGTTCTGATGGATTTGTATCCATCTTCTCCAACCAGATACCGTCAGCATTGATCTTAGCCTTAATGTTACGGTCAGCAGAGCAAGAAACACCCATACCGATAGGACAACTAGCACCGTGACGAGGCAAACGTACAACGCGGATATCGTGAGCTAAAGCCTTACCTCCGAATTGTGCACCAAGACCAATCTTATGAGCTTCATCAAGAAGTTTATTCTCAAGATCAATGTCTCTGAAAGCACGACCTGTTTCGTCGCCTGTTGTAGGAAGATTGTCGTAATACTTGATAGAAGCCAACTTAACTGTAAGAAGATTCTTTTCAGCTGATGTTCCGCCAATTACGAATGCGATGTGATAAGGAGGACATGCTGCTGTTCCAAGACTCTTCATCTTTTCAACAAGGAATGGCAGAAGAGTTCCCTCGTTCTGTATTGTAGCCTTTGTCATAGGGTAGAAGTATGTCTTGTTTGCAGAACCACCACCTTTGGCAACCATGATGAAACGATATTCTGCACCTTCTGTTGCTTCGATGTCAATCTGTGCAGGGAGGTTACACTTTGTGTTTACCTCATCATACATGTTTAGTGGCGCATTCTGTGAATAGCGTAGGTTGTCTTCAGTAAAGGTGTTGTAGACACCGCGTGAAAGAGCTTCCTCATCTTCAAAGCCTGTCCAGATCTGCTGACCTTTCTCGCCGTGGATGATTGCAGTACCTGTATCCTGACAGAAAGGAAGAACTCCCTTTACTGCTGTTTCTGCATTGCGCAGGAACTGAAGTGCTACATATTTATCATTCTCGCTTGATTCTGGATCTTTCAGAATCTCGGCTACCTGTAGGTTGTGCTCACGTCTAAGCATAAACTCCACATCGTGGAATGCCTGTTGTGAAAGAAGTGTCAGTGCTTCTTTTGAAACCTTTACAATCTGTTTACCTTCAAACTCACTTTTTGTAATACCCTCTTTTGTTAGAAGACGATATTCAGTATCATCCTTGCCCACCTGGAACATAGGAGCATACTTGAACTCAACTTTGTTTGCCATATTTGTTGATAATATTTATAATATGTGTTTAAATTTTGCAGTTTTCTAATAACCGAATATATCTTTAGTAGAGATGCGCTTTATTGGTGCAATCTTTTCTAATGCATTCATATTCAGGTTCTTCTCGTCACCTAGTATGATATATCGATATGGTTTGCTAGCCATGTTCTGCTTCTCGTAGTCAACGATGTCTTTGAGAGTTACAGATGGAAGCGCATTATATATTCTACTGTTGATGTCGTAGTCCAATCCTTTTTCCTTTGCGTTTAGATAAGAGTTAATGATATTCATCTTTGTAACACGCATACTTGCAAGTTGCTTTTGCAGACTTTGCTTAGCTAGATTGAAGTTGGCTTCGTTTTGTGGAATAGTATCAATAATCTCATTGAATACACGTATGCAGTCCATCATCTTGTCGTTTTGTGAGATGATGAATGTTGTTCCATATTGTGTGTGGTTCTTTATTGGCATATTATAATAGTATGCGCTTGCGCTGTATGCCAGTCCACGTGCTTCACGAAGCTCCTGGAATACAACCGTGTTCATTCCACCACCGAAATACTCGTTGAATACAGCTGCAACAGGAGCTTCAGCTGGATTAAACTTCTTACCTTCGTTATGATACATCGTCATGTAGATGTTTTTAGCATCATAAGGGGCTAGAAGTATTTCATTCTTTGGAGTCTGTTGCTCCATGTATGGCTTGTTCACTGGTACGTCAGCTAACTTTGTTGCAGTCTTATGCTCCTTTGTGATAAGGTTGTCTAACTGCTTTTCTGTTGCAGGACCATAATATAAAACTGTGTGTTTGTAGTTGCTGAGTTTCTTAATCAATGCTAACATACTAGCTGGATTTGTATTCTTCAACTGGTCAGCAGTGAGGTCATTTGTCACATTATTATATGTTCCATACATACCGTAAGCTTTAGCAGCTGTGAAATTGCTCCTCTGCTCTTTCTTAGTATCTTCACGGTTTTTCAGTACCATTGCTACATAGTTTTGCCATGCTGTAGTGTCAACCTTTGCATTCTTTAATACATTCTCAGCAAGAGCTACAGCTTGTGGCATGTTCTCAGCAAGTCCGCTTAATGACACTGTTATTGTCTTTCCGTTAACATTGATTCCGAAGTTGCATGCAAGTTTGTAGAACTGTTGCTTTACCTGCTCTGCACTAATCTTGTCTGTGCCTAATAAATCAAGATAGTTGGCTGCGTGTGAATATCTTACGTCGGCTTCGTTTCCAAATTCGTATCTCATTTGCAGATTAAACAACTTGTCTTCGGCATTCTGTTTCATTATAATTGGAAGTCCCTTACTAGTCTTTCCGAATGTAAGATCTTTCTTATAATCAATGAATTTAGGTTGGATAGGCTTAACCTCTGATGATGTTACATCACGTAGGAATTGACTGCTTTTATCTCTGTTTGTAGGGATTGCGGTAATCT
Organism: Segatella paludivivens DSM 17968 = JCM 13650; assembly: GCF_000373185.1. Classification (GTDB taxonomy): domain Bacteria; phylum Bacteroidota; class Bacteroidia; order Bacteroidales; family Bacteroidaceae; genus Prevotella; species Prevotella paludivivens. The sequence continues at coordinate 20,317 of NZ_KB890630.1, read as the reverse complement.
GCGGCTTGTCAATCTTCTTCTGATTCTTGTCTTCTCCAATGCGCTTGTAGACGCATGCATAGTTGTTGCCGAAGAATTTGTTGGCAAAGTCAACAATATCTTTCTTTGTAAGTTTTGAAATTCTGTCAAGTCTATCTACTTGGTCCTTCCAGTCAATACCATTGATGAATGATTCAACGAATTTGTTTGCACGGTCCTTGTTGTTTTGTAGAGAGTTATAATAGCTGAGTTTCATATTGTTTATGACTGAAGGAATGAGGTCATCGCTGAACTCGCCTTTCTTCAGTTTTTCAATCTGCTCAAGCATCAATGCGCGTACATCTTCTAACTTCTGACCTTCTTTAGGTCCTCCTTGTAGAAGAAACTCGCTGTAATCGTTTAAGTTCTCAAACCCAGCTGCGGCGTATTGTACTTTCATATTCTGGTTTAGGTTCAGATCGAACATACCAGCTTGACCATTATATAGAATTGACTTAATAACGTCAAGAGTGTCGCATTGCAAATCGCTCGCTTTATTAGCTTTCCAGCCAAGCATCAAGTTTTCCGCCTCAAGACCAGTAACCGTTGAATCTACAGCAGCAGTTAGATTTTTTACTGGTGCATATTCTGGGCGTGAAAGATTGTCGCTCTTTTTCCAGTCACCGAAGTATTTGTCAATAGTAGCAATTACCTCATCTGGATTCATGTCGCCAGCCATACATATAGCTATGTTGTTAGGCACATAATAGCGGTTGAAGTAATTTTTTATATTTAATATTGATGGATTCTTCAGATGCTCCTGTGTTCCAATCGTAGTCTGTGTTCCATAAGGATGTTTAGGGAATATAATAGCGTTAAGTGCGTCATATTCTTTTTCTCCGTCGTTTGAAAGTGATATATTGAATTCCTCATACACAGCTTCAAGTTCGGTATGGAAACCACGTATAACCATATTCTGGAAACGGTCGCCCTGAACTTTTGCCCAATTGTCAACTTCGTTTGCAGGTATGTCCTCAACATAGCATGTAACGTCGTTGCTTGTATATGCATTGCTGCCCTCACTTCCTAGAGAAGCCATTAGCTTATCATATTCGTTAGGGATATTATATTTTGCGGCAACTTGTGATATTGAGTCTATCTGGTGATAGTATGCTTTGCGTTTTGCAGCATCAGTAATCTTTCGGTAGATCTCAAATCTGTTTTGTATAGAATCGAGTAGGGGTGCTTCTTTCTGAAGATTAGAAGAACCAAAATGTGTTGTGCCCTTAAACATAAGGTGCTCTAGATAGTGAGCTAGTCCTGTTGTTTCTGCAGGATCGTTGCGGCTTCCTGTACGTACTGCAATATAAGTTTGAATACGTGGCTTTTCTGTGTTTACGCTCAGATAGACCTTCAAACCGTTGTCCAAGGTGTAGATGCGTGCTTGCATCGGATCTCCCTTGACGGTGGTGTAGTGATAGTCCTTGGCTATGGCTGTTGAAGCCATTGTCAAAACTATAGACGCTAAAATAATTCTAAGTCTCATGTTATGTTTTTTAGTTTTCAAAATCTATTTCGTGATCCAGATTGTTGATGAAGTCATCAAGCACGTGTTCCTCAACGTCGCCCATGGCATACTCTTTCTCTGCGTCTTTCTTTATTTCGGCAATCCATGCTCGGCGTGCCTTAACATAGTCTATACGGATACGTTCCACGTCGACTTCTGTTATCTCGTCGAGTTTGTAGTAGTCAAGTATCATCTTATATGTCCATGCCCATTGATACTCACGATAATTGTCGTTAATCTCTTTAAATCGTTCTATAACATCTTGTATAGTTTCAATGTCTCCGCTTTTGATATCCTCTAACAAACGGTATTCCTCACTTTCAGGCAGTAGAAGACCGCTGAGATCGTTCCACTTACCTAATCCTATGTTGTCGGTAGGAGGTTCAATAGCTCCAAAACGCTTTACAACTCGTTTCAACACTGCTCCCATATAAATGCGAAGTGCTATGTCGTAGTATTTTATTCCCTTATTCAGAGATTCGGCGTTTATAACATAATTATGATATGTGTAAGCTGTAACATTTGTTCCACTAGCGTCAAGGAGTTTTTCAAGAATAGCCTTGCCTTCTAGTATCTCACCTACTGAAAATGGAGACAACCAATCAAAGTTTACAATACTTTTTTGACTTCCTATTGCTCTTACGTCTCTCTTAGGCCATTTGCGGATGTCACGATACAATCCTACTGTTGTGATGTTTCTTCCTGGAGACAGATACATCGTGTCACCGTAGGCTATCAGGTATGAAAAAGGAAGATTACGTGTATCTGGGTGGTACATCAGTTTGCCGAAACATACTGAGAACGTACCAATGTTTGCAGGCATCAATACGTAAGCACCACTTGCAGTTTTCGTTCCTCTTTCTAAAACTCCATAATGCATTGGCCCCATTTTGTAGGCGTGGTTTGAGAAGTTCGTAGCACTTCCTGCATTATAGAAAGAGAACATTCCGCCGATTAATAGACTGCTCTTATGATGACTGGCTGTAAACGGACCGCAGAATGCGGCGCAAGCCTCTCCGTTGCTCATGTATGAATTGGCAAAAAATACGCTTGATGAAGCTGTGAATCCGTTGCTTATCTGGCACGCCTCGCCTACAAAACAGTCTTGCATCTTCACGCTGTTGATGATGCTTGAGCCTTCGCTGATGATTGAGTTCTCACAGATTACTCCAGTACCGATATATACATTTGAGTTAGGAGAACTAAGGATTGTACAGTCACTTAATCGGGCTGCACCATTTATCTCGCAATCATCGTTGATTACAGTATTGGTGATTTCTTTTGTGTTTACAATTTTTACGTTGTTGCCGATGCATGCCTGGTCTTGGCGGTTACGAGCAACTTCTTCGTTTATGAGACGACGAATGGAATCTTTCAGGGCTTTATCACCAAAATGCTTTACCATGAAAGCGGCAAACTGACTGTTTAAATCACTGAACAGAATTACGTTTCCGTCACCGACTTCATTTAGAACAGATATAAGATTACCTTCTCCGTATGTAGCGCCTTCAGTGGTTTCCATTGAACTGACATTACTTATGTGACAGTCATCACCGATAGTGTAGTTGTTGATAAAGCTGCCGATATTTTCTATCAGGCAGTTATCGCCGACAGTGACATTACGCAATGTAGCATTATTTATACCTGAGTGTTTAAGAAATCCACGACTCACTTCTATATTCTTGTCGAAAGCACCTATATTTATTTGTCCGTACAGCATCACGCGATGCATGTAGTTAGGCTTGAAATCTTCAGACACGTGAACGTTGGTCCAGTCCTCAGCCCAACAGCTGCGGTCTTCAAGGATAGTAATTTCTTCGTCTGTAAGTTGTCTCATAATTATGGATTGTTAGTCTATTTTTGGATAGAGAAAATCATTGTAAGGGTACTTTTGTACATGCAACTCACGCACTTTATTATATAATATAGCACGGAATTCGTCAACGTTTTCCTTCTCCTTAGCACTTATAAACAGACAGTTGTCGTTAAGTCGTGCCATCCATGTCTTCTTTAGCTCGTCAAGAGTTATATTCTCTTTGGTCTCAGGAGTGAGATCGTCTGGTTCCTTGTCAAGCCAATGATAGTTATCTATCTTGTTAAATATGATCATTGAAGGCTTTTCGCTGCAATCAAGGTCTTTGAGTGTATTCTCAACCACCTGTATTTGCTCTTCAAAGTCAGGATGAGAGATGTCTACAATATGTAGCAAAATGTCTGCCTCTCTTACCTCGTCAAGCGTGCTCTTGAAAGAATCTACTAGGTCGGTTGGTAATTTGCGGATGAATCCAACGGTGTCTGCAAGAAGAAATGGTAGATTTTCAATAACAACCTTGCGTACCGTTGTGTCCAACGTAGCGAAAAGTTTGTTTTCTGCAAAAACATCGCTCTTTGCCAGCATGTTCATAATCGTACTTTTACCAACGTTGGTATAACCTACGAGTGCCACGCGTATCATCTGTCCGCGGTTTTTGCGCTGGGTAGTCTTCTGCTTATCTATTTCTTCCAGACGCTGCTTAAGTAGTGTTATGCGTTGTAGAATTATTCGGCGGTCCATTTCAAGCTGGGTTTCACCAGGTCCGCGAAGTCCTACTGAACCTTTTCCACCACCAGCACCTGAACCGGAACCACCTCCCTGTCTTTCGAGGTGAGTCCAAAGACGTTGTAGTCGTGGAAGCATATAGCGGTTTTGTGCTAACTCAACCTGAGTCTTTGCGTTTGCCGTCTGCGCACGCATGGCAAATATATCTAGTATCAGTGATGTGCGGTCAAGGATCTTAACCTGCAATTCGTTTTCAATGTTTCTCATTTGCTTTGCAGACAATTCATCATCAAAAATGACCATGGCGATAGGTTCTTCGTTCTCTTCGCAGTCTTTAATATATTGCTTAATCTCTTCAAGTTTTCCCTTACCGACATATGACACGGAATTAGGTCCGGTTACTCTTTGAGTATACCTTTTAACCGTTACTGCACCGGCTGTGTCTGCAAGAAATTCAAGCTCGTCAAGATACTCCTTAGTTTTGGATTCATCTTGATTACTTGTGATAAGACCAACTAAGATAGCTGTCTCGTTCTTGACTTCGGATATAACTAATTCTTTCATTAATTGTATATGTATATAATTATTGTGCAAAAATAATAAATTCGATTGACAATTAGTATAATCCTATCTATTATTTTTTATAATAATGTGTATATCATGATGACAAGAAAGTACAAGTAGTGCTATGTGATGACACTTATTTCGTCGCAAACGTTTACGTAACTTTTTACGTAAAAAAATGAAAGCCATTTGATTTAAATCAATCTTTTGTATATCTTTGCATCGTTGTAAAAAGACACAAAACTGATTTTCAATAAGATCATAACTACAATAAAGCAAACTGCTGAAACATTTAAAAAATGAGGAATTGCTCCGACGTGATGTCGGAGCTTTTTTCATTTATGAAGGTTGTAAAGTGAGACATTTCAAGTTTTTAATATTTTTTTGATGATGTCATACAAGTTTCTTAACCAGAAAAATTATGATGCTTCTCAAATGCGTGATTTTTTTATTACCTAACAAATATTTTTTAATAAAAATATTCCCGAAAAGTTTAAAATAGCTCAAATACCTCCACTGTTAATCTAATATACTGATATGCAATGCTTTGTCGGTGGAGGTTATCTTCCACTATCCTCCACTGCTAAAGAGTTGATTTATAATTGTTTATCTTACTGGTGGAGGATATTTTGAGATATTGAACAAAAAAAAGTTTTTTATTTATGATAATAGTTTGGATGTGGTTCTTCAAATAAAGGCGTGATGTATATAATCAGATTAGGAAAGTACTTGCATATCTAGATAATTACCGTGTGTATTTGTTGGAAATGGTGGTAAATGTATCAACTATAGAAAAATATAGCGGTGTTTTATTTTGCTTATAGGCTCGTTTTTTGTATATTTGCAATATCAATATAGATAATCTAACCAACATATTGCGCATGAGATTAATTATAGAAAAAGATTACGAACAGTTGGCGGAATGGGCTGCCGAACATGTCATTAAACGAATTAATGACTTTAACCCAACACCGCAAAAAAAGTTTGTGTTGGGACTTCCTACTGGGTCTTCGCCTATCGGTATGTATAAGAAACTTATTCAGGCATATAATGAAATGAGAGTTTCTTTCAAAAATGTAGTTACGTTCAATATGGACGAATATGTGGGGCTGCCGGTGGAACATCCAGAGAGTTATCATTCTTTTATGCATAATAATTTGTTTAAGCATATCGACTGTCCGAATGAAAATATTCATATCCTTAACGGTAATGCTGCTGACTTGGAGGCTGAATGCGTCAACTATGAAAAGCTGATAGAAGAAGCTGGCGGTATAGATCTGTTTATAGGTGGAGTAGGTGTTGATGGACACATCGCGTTCAACGAACCAGGGTCTTCATTGAGTTCACGTACACGACAAAAAACACTGACAAAAGAAACACGAATTGTAAACAGTCGCTTCTTCGGAAACGATATGAATAAAGTTCCTGCTTATGCTCTGACAGTAGGAGTGGGTACGGTTATGGATGCACGTGAGGTTATGGTTCTTGTGAATGGTCACGCTAAGGCACGAGCTTTGCAGGCTGTAGTAGAAGGCGGAGTAAGCCAGATGTTTACAATATCTGCATTACAGATGCATCAGCACGGTATCATCGTATGCGATGAAGCTGCAACAGACGAATTGAAAGTAGGAACATATCGTTATTTTAAGGATATAGAAGGATTATGAAATTAAGTCTAAGTTCACAAATAGTATTAAACAAGGTGCCTGAGGAATTTTATCGTCCTAGCACCGCTGTAGAACGTTCGGAGATTACACGCTGTGAGAAAATTCCCACAGACATATTTCCCAAAGTCGAAGAAGGTGCTTGCAATATCGCCGATGAGATAGCGAGAATTATTTCTAATCATGCTAGCGAAGGACGTAAATGTGTGTTGGGACTTGGTACAGGTAAGTCTCTTGTTCCAGTATATGATGAACTGATTTCAAGATATGAGAAACACGAACTTAGTTTCAGTAATGTAATCGTGTTCAACTCTTATGAGTATTTCCCACAAAGCGCAAAGAGTTCACACAGTGCCATAGCGCAGTTGCATGATATGTTACTTGATCATGTTGACGTGAAACCTGAAAACATATTTTCTCCAGACGGTACAACTCCACAGGATAAAGTGTTGGAGCAATGTCGTTTGTATGAAGAGAATATAAGGAACTGCGGTGGTATAGATGTGATACTTCTTGGTATAGGAAGAATTGGTAATATTGCCACAAATGAACCTGGTTCAGGACTAACAACAACATCACGACTGATGCTGATAGACGCAACAAGCCGTGAAGAAATGACGATGAGTTTTGGAACTCAGGAGCCTGTACCGCCGTGCTCTATAACAATGGGTATCGCCACAATCCTTTCTGCACGCAAGATATTCCTTACTGCATGGGGCGAAGAAAAGGCAGATATTATTCAGCAGACTGTGGAAGGTCCTATCGCAGAGTCGATACCTGCCTCATTCTTGCAGACGCACAACGATGCTCATGTGGTGATAGACCTTGCTGCGGCGGCAAAACTTACACGTATAGTTCATCCGTGGTTGGTAACAAATTGCAAATGGACGGATAAACTGATACGTGCTGCTCTTACTTGGTTGTGCCAAAAACTTCATAAACCAATTCTGAAACTTACCAATAAGGATTATAACGAAAATGGCTTGTCAGAACTTCTTGCATTGTATGGTTCTGCTTATAATGCTAACATAAAGATATTTAACGACCTTCAGCATACTATCACAGGATGGCCAGGAGGTAAACCTGATGCTGATGATACGTCTCGACCGGAACGTGCCAATCCATATCCAAAGAAGGTGATCGTGTTCTCACCACATCCTGATGATGATGTTATTTCCATGGGAGGTACAATCAGACGACTAGTGCAGCAGAATCATGAGGTACATCTTGCTTATGAGACTAGTGGAAATATTGCTGTAGGTGATGAGGAAGTGACAAGATTCATGCATTTCATAAACGGCTTCAACCAGTTGTTTATAAACAGTGAAGATACCACTATCACAAAGATGTATAAGGAGATAAAGGAATTTCTAGCAGACAAGAAAGACGGTGAGATTGATACTGTAGAAGTAAGAACGATAAAAGGGTTGATTCGCCGTGGTGAGGCTCGTACTGCATGTACGTTTAATCACATACCGCTAGATAATGTGCATTTTCTTGACCTTCCTTTTTATGAAAGCGGAAAGATAGAAAAGTTGCCGATGACAGAAAAGGATGTAGAAATTGTGCGTGCTCTATTAAAAGAGGTCAAACCACATCAGATATATGTTGCCGGTGATCTTGCTGATCCGCATGGAACTCACAGAAAGTGCACAGATGCTGTATTGGCTGCACTTGATTTAGAAAAAGAGGATGGTGCAGAATGGCTTAAAGACTGTCGTGTATGGATGTATCGTGGAGCATGGGCAGAATGGGAAATTGAGAACATAGAAATGTGTGTTCCAATGAGTCCAGAGGAGTTGCGTGCAAAGCGTAATGCAATATTGAAGCATAGTTCACAGATGGAAAGTGCACCTTTCTTAGGAAATGACGAACGTCTATTCTGGCAACGTGCAGAGGATCGTAATAGAGCGACTGCTAAATTATATGATGATTTAGGTTTAGCATGTTATGAGGCTATGGAAGCCTTTGTTGAGTATAAACTGCTGTGATAAAATAATAATCCCGGATTCGTTTTGAACCCGGGATTATTATTATTATTATTCGTTGACGATGATGCCACCCATTGGAGCAATCGTCATTTTTATCTTTCCGTTTTTGCTTATCTTTATATTCTTTACACTAGGTGTAGACCATAGCTCACCTTGTTTCTTGTTTGCGTCAGCATATAGTTTTACGGTCTTTCCTGCAAACATGTCAAGATTCAATGTTACTGTTATAGGTTTGTCGGTACCATTAATACCACCTACATACCATTTATCACCGGTCTTGCGTGCTATTACTGTGTATTTTGAAGGATAACCGTCAAGGAATTTGACCTCATTCCATGTTGTAGGGATTTGTTTGAGCCATTCTTTTTCAAAATCAGGTAATGAATCTACTACGTTTGGTGTTACCTCAACACAGTTTACACTTGTCTGATTTGTGATGGCAGTTGCCATTTCAAATATGTCACCAGTATATCTTTGATGACGGCTCTTGTTATCCTTACTCATATATTTGTTCATGATAACGCCACCCCAATCAAAACTTGCAACCGCATTTCTTGTATATGGATACATGTTCATTTCAAAGCCTTCTTTCTTTGCGTGATAATCTGAGAAGTAAACATTCTCACTTGCAAGGGCAGCTTCACTGGCAACATAGTTTGGATACATGCGTTCCCAACCTCTAGGAATTGTACACCCGTGGAATATTACTTGAATACCATAATCATTGGCATCACTTAGGATATCTTCATAAAGTTGCATGGTGTGTTGTTTGTCTCCACCGAAGAAATCTACCTTAATTCCTTTGACACCAATCTTCTGCATCCAAGCCATGTCTTTCTTTCTGGCTATTGAATTGCTCATCACGTTGCGTGGGGTTTGTGGAGCATCGTTTTCAAAACCGTTACTGTTATACCATAACAAAAGATGCACACCTTTACTTTGTGCATATGCAGATAGTTTTTCCATTCTGTCTCTGCCAATCTGTGTGTCCCAGAATCCGTCAACAAGCACGTATTCGTAGCCCATCTTTGCTGAAACATCAATAAATGCTACTTGGTCATCGTAGTTAACACTATTATCTTGCCAAATAAGCCAACTCCATGTATATCTTCCTGGTTTATAATCATATTTTGTTTGATACATAGGGTCTACAACATCGTAAGGAATTGTAGTCTCCACAATAGGTTTCAAAGAATTACCTACAGTAATTGTGCGCCAAGGAGTATTCCCAGGAAGTGAAATTGCTGCATATTCACTTCCAATTCCATTAGCTTCTCCCTTTTGTGGATATGTAACAGTGAAGCCTTTTCCTGCTTCATATTCAGAAAGTCTGCTGCCAGGGTATTCTCCTGTTACTCCAGTTTCTGATATTAGTACCCAGTTGTTTCCTTTTGCATTAGGGATGCGATACAAGCATGGGAATGTATAGCCAACACCATATTGTGATGGATCAGTTAACTTAGAGTCAGGTCTGTATTCTTCTTCATAACTAGGTTTAGTACGTTCCCATCCTGTCATAGGTGTTATTTGTGGAGAAAGGAATGTTCTTGTTTGTGAAGGGAAGTTGAATCCGCTCACCTCTTTATATATAATAGCAGCCTTAGGATTATCTTGTTTTGGGCGTGGTAAAGAGTATCTGAAAGCGATATCATTGTTTGACACATCAAATGTTATCTGCATAGGTAGATTATCAGCGTTAACAAGATCAAGAGTAATCTGGTTAGCTTTATATTCTATGTGACTCTTTTTAATTCGAGTCATGTCATAGCTTTTATTGACTGTAGATTCTTCAGCCTTTACAATTTTCAAATTCTTGGTAAAGTCACCATAATTGGCACTTAGTCCCAAAGTAGAACGTGACAATATTTCCGTTCCATTGTAATTTACTGCGTAAGTTGCTAGTCCGCCGTCATCGTTAATATCGACTTTTAGTTTGCCGTCTGGTGAACTTACGATGTGGTTATCTGCAAAGGCTATTGTAACTGACAATAAAGCCAATGAGATTAAAGTTGCTCTCTTCATGTTATTGTATTTAAATATATTTTCATGCAAACAAAAGTATAATATCTAATTTGTTAGAATTTTATACTATGTATAATTTATCCATTGCAAAGATAGGTCAAATCTTGCAGAGAACAAAATGAATTTATTTATTTGTTATGCGATGATTCATATTATCTAATAATATTGAAATCATTATGCTTGAAAAACGATAGATTTGCTTTTTTTGTCGTTTTTATCTTATTGGTATAATTATATTTTTTGTTAATTGTTTCGTTTTCATTTGGCTTTGTTAACAAAAAAGAAGTCTTTGTAGACGTAAAAAAGTCTATTTTTGCTAAAATAGCATTGATTTGACTATAATAATTGATATTTTTAGTTAAAAGGTCTGATTATTTTGCTGTAACAAAAAAATGTTTATATCTTTGCACAGATATTAAAGATGGTAGCAAAAGTAAGGGCTACATTACAGGCTCAAGAACAAGTAGGATTGAGTTCTTCGATAAAGTGATAATTATTAGTGATAAGTAAATGAGTTTTATTCTTGATGTGAAACTACAGAATAGGTGGAGATTATTCAATCCTATCAATTCATGCATTAGACGATATCCGTTACTCGCAAACATTAGGATTGTAAGATACTTAGGTACTTGCAAAAACAATGGTTTGCGTCTTTTCATGCCTATTTTTGTAATGCTTATCTTGATACCTTCTAATACCAAAGCGCAAAATTTTGCCTTGAAAACTAATATGCTTTATGATGTTTTGTCTGTTCCTTCTTTAGGTTGTGAAGTTGCTGTAGAAAAGCATTTCTCAGCCGGTATTATGTGTACTTATAACCCGATAAAATATGGAAATAAAAAGTGGAAGAATTTTTCTTTCCAACCAGAAGTAAAGTATTGGTTTCATCGTAAATACACAGGACCGTTTGTTGGAATTAACATGATTACAGGCGGCTTTAATGTCGATAATTTGCACGCTTATGGATTGTATGGTAAGCACAGACAAGGTCATTTTGTCGGTGCTGGAATTAGCGTTGGATATAATCTCATACTAACTAATCGTTGTAGCATTGAGTTCTCTTTGGGTGCAGACTATGTTCGCACTAAATTTGAAAGATTTCGAGAGGGAGATTCTCCTTATAAAGAAGGTGACTTTACAGGAAATACCGTATTGCCTACGGGCACTGGGGTTACTCTTGTATACATAATAAAATAAAAAATTAAAATATCTAGATATATGAAATTTCATAAACTAACACTACTGGCTTTAGCCTTAAGCTGGGCTTGCTGCTCTTTAGCACAAACTGCCTATAAGGGGCAACTTTTCATCAATAACGAGAAGTTTACAATTCAAGGAAGTCTTCTTCGGGTTCAACTTCGCGTAAGTTACAACGATGACGTTCTTAACAATGGAGAAATGCTGAATTTCACTCCTGTACTGAAGAATGGTTTTCAGTCTCAAGTGCTTTCTTCTGTTGTAGTTAACAGTAAGGAACGTCTGAAGTATGAAAATAGAAAGGATTATTTCAACGACTTGGTTCGTACAAATGTTCCTGTTGTGACTAAAGATCCAAGACATGGTACTAGATATTTTATCTATGATACCACTATCCCTTACAATGATTGGATGAGAAATGCTTCTCTTTATATCGAGAGTGAAGAACGTGGATGGGGTCATACTCCTCATGTATATGAGGATCAGGTATTTAAAAAGATAGTCCTCAATACTGTTCCTACATCAACTTCTGATTTTACTGTTGACGAAGTATTCGTGAATGGCGGTTCTTCTGCAAAGGCAGACTGGGTGCAATTCTTGGACCCTACGAATGTTTATAGTTCGGAACTTTCTATGACAGGAGTTATTCCTCTTATGGATAGTCGTAAAATTGGCAAAATGAGTAACCGTAAATTCAATAGAGCTATATATGAAGAATTAAAGAAATCTCTTGATTCTCAGTTGCAGGTTCAAGGTACTGTTGTTCGTAACGTTGCTCTTGTTGGTTATGGTGCTCCTATCGGTAATTATAAGAAAAACGAAATAGAATCTAATGAGAGAGCTCTTAGTTTGAAGCAGTTCTTGATGAAAAATAATTCTACTGCTACAGATGGACTGACTGTCACTTGGGTCCCTGAAGACTGGGATAGTATTGCTAATATTGTTGATAAAAGTAGTATGAAACTCAGTGGAGCTGCTTTGGATATCATCCGTACAGAGGATGTTGTTGCAGGACGTGAAGATGAATTGAAAATGCTCGGTGACGGTGCTCCTTATTCTTACATGAAGCACTATGTGTTCCCTGAAGTTTGCAGATTGAAATATACTGCAATTCTTGAACGTAAGTCTAATGGATATAATTCTGGCAATTCTGCTTTCAATAATGCAACTGCAGTTTCTGTTTCTCAGATGTATGCATCTGCTAACAACTTTAAGGTTGGATCTTCTGAATTTAATGATATCATGGATCTTTCTGCTCGTTTGTTCCCAGACAATGCTGAAGCTAATATTGATGCCGCTGGTGTGGCTTTGATTCGTGGAAACATTGCTCAGGCTCAAAACTATCTTAGCCGTTGGGAAACTGATACACGCGCTTATAATAATCTTGGTGTAATGTATATGCTACAAGGTGACTTGTCTAAGGCAGAGGTATACTTGAAGATGGCTGCTGCAGCTGGAGTACAACAGGCAAGAAAAGTGCTTGATTATCTTAGCAATGTGAAGAAACTTAAATAGAACATAAATAATAACTTGTATAAAAATAAATTTCTTATGAAAGGATTAACAATTAAAATTCAGGCTCTGCTACTTTGTGGAGTCTTAATCACTGGACTGTTCTCTTCTTGTGCTAGTGATGAAAATATCGATAATGGTAATAAGGTAAATGCTGGAGATAAAGTATTAACTCTTACTCTCAATACTCCGAAAGCAACAACTACTAGTGGTGCTAAAACTCGTACTACTAGCATGACTGCAAACACGACAGAAGATCAGATTAATAGATTGACTATTGGTATATTTAGTTCTGATGGTAATACAGTTAGAACTATTCAGGAGTTGTCTTCTGGCACAACAACAGGTACATACTCAACTGCTTCTGGAATTACTACCGCAACTATGGTAACAAACTCGTTACAAGCTGGAGATATAGTATTGGTCGCAGCTAATGCTCCTACAGGAACTTTTAAAGGTTGCACCAAAGCTTCTGATTTTACAGCTAAATCTATAGCTATAGATGTAGCTCTTGCTACCCCTGCAGGTGCTGCAGATCTTACTAAGGAGGCTATGGATAATATACCAATGTATGGAGATGCTAGTACTAGTGGTACTGGTAATGGTGTTATTGTTGCCCCTACAGGTACTGCTACTACATATACAGCTACAGTGAAAATTCAGCATCAATTAGCAAAGATTACTTTGAATACATTAGGGGTTGCCTTTGATCAAAATGGTCCTTATAAGGCTGCTACTTTTAAGCCTACAAGTTTCTTTTTGATTAATGTTCCTGATAACTTGAATTTTAATGCTGCAGTATGGAATGGTTCTACGGCACAGTGGCAAGGTTTTGATAATACTACTACTGCTGGTAAAGCTACTTACAAGGAATATCTTGGTACAGGAGCTATAACTACTTATAGTCCTTTAGCTGTAAATGCATCTATTACACCTAACACACCGATTGATATTTTTTATACTATACCTAATAGTGATGCAACTAACAACACAAAATTAGTTATTGGTGGTGATTTTAGTTCTGATGGAAGTAGTACTACCCCTGTTTATTATCCTGTAAACATTAACTGGGTATATAATACTACAACAAAAACATCAGGCCCTGCTGAGACTGGTACAGATGCAAAAAAGGTTTATCCAAACAAAAATTATAAATGTGATATTACGATTAAAACGAAAGGTGCAAATTCGCCTACAGATAAGATAGATCCAGAAGACGTTTCTGTAACAGTAACTGTTACTGGATTCACAGATGTATCACAGGCAACTACCTTTGAATAAATAGTTAGAAGACTTTGAATAAGTATTATCATTATGCGTAATGGAATTAAGACAATATTAATTGGACTTTTGCTGTCAATGATTATGGCATCATGTATTTACGATGAGTATCCTGATCGTAAACAATGTGATTTGATGCTTAATATCGTTGATAGCACAGGTTCACGTTCTAATATACCTGATTCTGTTGCGCATAAATATGACGTTTATTGGTTTGTAAATGGTATCTACAAGCAGACAATAAGTGCAGAAGATGATGGCTTATATAGATTGTCATTTGACAAGGGTGACAGAATTACGTTCGTTGCTATAGCTGCTAAAGACACGGCAGCTTGCAAGGTGAATGTCCCATTTGTTGGGGAGTCGATAAAAAATGTTTGGCTGCAACTCAAAACTAGTAGTAACAATATTTCGCCTCAACCTAGTGCTATTTATTACGGTAGTATTGATACCACGGCTACTGCATCTGATCCTACTAATAATCGATATGTTATATCAATGAAGGATGTGCGGTCTAAAATAAGTGTAAGGGTTAATGGGCTCAAAGAACGTTTTGGTGCCGGTAACTATCGCATAGTAGTTGAAGGATTACGTAGCGGTATAGCTTATGATGGTTCAACGTCAGGTGAGTTGATAAATTATGAGTTTACAGGTCATTTTGATTCGGAAGGAAATTATGTTACTGGCAATGCAACGGTTTTTGCATCTGGCTCAGACGAAAGAGTTAGAGTTAGAGTTTATAAACAGGATGGAGAAATGCTCTTTGATCGGGATGTTGATGAAGATAATAAACCACTGATAGTAAATAAAAGAGACGATATAGTTTTTGTTATAAATGCAAGTTACTCTACAGGTATGACTATTAAAATTGTGCCATGGAATGAAATTCCTAATCCTGGGGGATTCCAATAAGTTGACTGAATATTAATTTTATGACATTGAATATCAAACATATTATATTTCAAAAAATTGTTTTCTGTTTCATCGTTCTTACTTCTTTCTCTGCATCTTTTTTGATGCAGTCTTGTAGTGAGAATGACAATGCAGCAGACAACAAGGCTGTTGTTGTGTTGACGTGTAAGTCTTTAGATACTGATACATCAACGCAAAAAGACAGTAGTGTTACGCGTGCGATTACACCAGCGTCTGAAGGAAGCATTCAGGATATAACAGTTTATATATTTGATAGTAACGGAGATGTAATAGGCAGCCAGTATAGTGCTGGAAGTATTAGTAATAGTGTTAGTGCATCTATTACTACTAGGGCTACTAATAATTGCACTATTTATGTGGTTGCTAATGCTGGCAGTGGAAGATTTGCTGGTATTTATAATAAAGCAAAATTTGATCAAGAATATGCAACCATTACTAGTGCTGCTAATCTCGCTAGCGGAAGTACTTATCCAATAATGTTTGGAAAAGCTATTGGCTTCAATATTAATCCAGGTGCTAATTCAACATCAATTGCAGTTGCTAAATTATTGAGTAAGATAACGTTTAATATCATTCCAAAGAATGCTGATGCAACTTACCCTATTACAATAGATAATTATCAATTGCACAATGTGCCTTTAAATTGTCATTTTGTTGATACTTATACATCAGCAACTAATAACTTGCATTCTTATGGTGATTTTGATCCCGTTACACCAACGGCAAATAATACCGATGGAAGTACACTATCTTTCACATACTATGTGTATGAAAACCTAGCTGGTACTAACTCTGCTTCTACGACGTGGAAGTTGAGGAATAAGAATAATGCTCCAGGATATGCATCTTATCTCACAGTGGATGCTCATACAGCAATCTGGAAAAGTAGGTACTATATTTATCTAGGTGGAAAGCTTCTTACTTCAACTGGTGCAAGTCCTACCTATGATTATACTGATTATAATATCTATCGTAATACTAATTATACAGTTACGGTGAATATTACTGGTAGTGGTTCTGGTGAAGATAATCTTAGAGTCGACTATGATGCCAATATATATTTCAGTTCACCTGGTATTAACCAGTGGACAAATAATCCAATAGACGTATCGATGTAGTTTTATTCTACAGCACTTATTATGCGCTCGTTAGCAAAGTCTATACGCCTATTGTCCATTGACTTCAGATATATTCTAGTTGTTTTCTCTGATGTGTGACCCATTCCGTCGCTTATGACGTCTATAGGAATTTCCATATCCAATGCTGCACTTGCCCATGAGTGTCTTGCTACATACATTGTAAGGTTGCAGTCTAATCCCAGTTCTTTAGCTATCTTCTTTAAGTTGTTGTTGATTGCCCTTTGACGACTGCGATATTGTGTACGCTCGTTGTCTTTATTTGAATTGACTATGGGCAATAAATATGTACTGTCATTGCATGGATAGCGTTGTATGATGTCGCGCATGCATTGTTCCAATTTTATAGACAATATCTGACCTGTTTTTTTCCTTCGATAGGTGAGAAAACCATATTCGATATCTGTTTTTTTTAGAAATGCCATATCAACAAACGACATGCCGCGGGTATAGAAGCTAAACATGAACATGTCTCGAGCGAATTCCATGGATTTCCTTATTTTTGTCATGCTTCTAATCTTACTGATGTCTATTGTTGGAATTGCACGTTTTAAGGTCTTGTCAACTCCTGTATAAACATGCCTGAATGGTCTACTGTCAAATATTAACTCGCTGTCTACAGCTCTATTGTAAACAGCTCGTAATATACGCATATAAAAAGAACTGGAGTTCATTGTGACACCTCCAGAACGCAGAAAAGTCTCGTATGATTCTATTAGCATGCAGTCTATATCCTGCATATTAATATCTTTATTCTTTCTGAATTTTTTAAAACTGTGTAGTGTACTAGTATATGTCTCAGCAGTGCGGTTATGCCCATTTTGAGATAATTGAGTAATAACATTTTTCATAAATGCAAAAAGAGAATGTTTATCTACTTTTTGTTTAGGTGTATCGTTTGTTATGTGACCTATACCTTTATCATCTACCTTAATTACAATGTCTTTACCCTTCTTAATTGTACCTTCAGAAATATCAATAATAATCCTTACCATAAATCCCTTAATCTTGAAGGTCCAAAGGTAAGATAAAAATTGGATATATTATTATAATATTTATAATATAGTTGTATAAATTGAAGAAAATATTCATTAATATTGTCAAATCAGCTTTTATTTCAGATTATTTATGCAGTTTAAAGCTCTTATTTTTAATTAAAAAATCACGGAATAAATGTTATACGAGCATAGCCGTTGTCACCGTGCCCTATTTCTGTTCCACCGCTAGGTGCTGGCATTGATGATGCCCCACTTAACATTTGCATGTTAGTAAAAATATATCCAGAATAGTGATATGGAGTATTCCGATATAAAATATTACCTAATGTAGATGATTGATCAATCGCATTACAACCTGTGTATCCTGATATAAATGAAGAGCCCCCCCCACCTGCACTATGTCCTCCCCCTGCACCTGCATAATAACCACCGCCACCACCAGCTTGAGTACTTATCGTATTAGAGCTATTACTATTTGTTGTTGCATATCCAAATTGACCTCCATTTGCTTGAAATACGTAATTATTAGGCCATATTGCCTGTCCTAAATCAACCCAAGTGGCTGTGCCACCTGATACCTGAGTGCCACCTGTTAAAATAGCATATCCATAGGTTTGAGTATGATTTATTGATTGTCCAGTTCCTCCAATTAGAGCGCCTCCATATCCACCATTTCCATCACCATAACCCTCACCTCGTAAACATGCACCACCGCCGCCACCAGCTACCATTATTCTTGATTTCAAACTGTTAAAATCATTCCAGCTACCATTTACAAGTCTGAAATCAGTTCCACCGCCACCAGAACCACCATAAACAGCCTGATTTGTTAATCCTCCACCGTTATACTCACCATTAGATTGTCCTATATAGGCATAAAAAACATTTCCATTATTTAACAACAAATTTCCTGAAGTATACGCTCCATTTCCACCAATATATGTTTTATCTCCTCCTTTGGCTCCCCAACATTCAAACTTACTAGTCCCATACAATGGAATTGTAAAGCTTTGAGCAGCACCTGTATAATTGAAATTTGCGATGAATTTATAAAATGTTCGACTTGTATTAGTTGCTGTTAATGCAGAATAGCTCCCTGATGATATAGTTGTAGAAAGGGGAGTAGACCATGCATCATTATCTGCTGTAATACTATTGAATGTAGTACCTGAACCTGCCTTTGCTATATAATAATACTTATTATTGTATGATACAGGTTGGTTTCCCGAGAAATTACTTGAGGCAGTAACTGTTGTCTTATCTGAAGAATCAGAATATGTAGAATTTCCCCCAGTGTATGTCCTTGTTGTAGGAACACTCTTTGTTCCTAGAGTTATAACAGCTAGTCCCATTTTATGTGCCATATCAAAAGTAATATTGCTTGCAGTACTGCTTACTGTTCCCATTGCAACTTGCAGATCATTTCCTTTAAAATCACTTGCTGTGTTTTGATTTGCTGTAACAGACCAACCAGAAATGAGATTAGTAAAAAATGCATCAGCTGTAGTTGCATCAGCCGTAACGCTTGATGTTTGAGATGATTTATATGGATAATAAGCAAAATACTTATACTGTGGAGAAAATAAAATATTATTATCTAAAATCCAACTACTGCCATTATAAGTAGCTTTAACATTTGAATTCTTTATATTGTTGTTCTGATCCACTACATATATGCCAACAGCTTCTGAATTCTGGAAACTTGAAACTGGGGCCACAGTTCCTCCCCAAGAACTAGGGTAGGAGATTGTACCTAATGTCATAGTGTTAACCGAAGATGTAGACAACTTATATATAATGGATGTACCAGAATCCCATGTAGTTCCTGCCAGAGGTGCTTTAAGAGTTTTGTCTCCGTTTCCATTATTGAATACCGCTTCTATATATGCTGTGCTGCCAGACGAGAAAGTTTGTGGAATCATCATCATAGTACTTGTCCCACTGGTAAGCGCTACGTCTGCAGTTCCATTAATGACTATTCCCGTTGTTCCGTTCAGCGTAATACTTATATCACCTGTACTTGTACCATTGCTTGTATCCCAGGCGCTTGTGCTCAAATTATACGTTGCGGTTGTTATAGCTCCTTTTATTGATATGCTCTTGAAAACACCAGGTACCATATCCTTACCAACAGCGAATGTTATTGCCGTGAGAGTATGATAGAATGACATATCAACTCCTGCCGCAATAGACGTGGTATTTCTTGTTTGATTCAATGTCTTGGCAACCATCAGGTCAGGTTGTTTTGTCACGTCAGTGTTAGCTGTATATGTTATAGATGGCATACCTGTTGACGAAGCACTTGCAATAGTTACATTATTGTTGCCGAAAGGAGCATAGGCGAAGAAAGACAGTTTATCACCATTGTCTGGCCAGTAATAGTCTGTCCCCGTTTTCCAGATGCTTCCAGAAGTACTAACTTGTTGATTATTTATAAAATCGGGTGCTATACCGCTTAAATCAGTAGCGGAACTAGCACTGCGATAAGCGAGTAAGCCAAATGAGCTTCCAATAGAAGATGATGTGTTAGGTGTTCCACGAGTAGGTATTACTTTACCTGTAGATTCATCCATAATAACTCTTCCACTTTTAGTTATAGGGATATTATTAGCTGTTTGGATATGAGTTCCAATTTGTGTCACAGGGTGAAGATAAAGTGGGGTAGAGATATCTGACTTCACAATTAATGGTTTTTTCTCATTACTTGATAAAACTGCTCGAGATTTAGCTTGTTGTCCTGTCCATCCTTCTACTGTCCGTGTAGTAAATAATATCTTATTTTCCGATAGATCATTATACACAAATTCTCCGCTTTCTCGGCAAGATGATAGGGTTAATGCACATATACATACAATACTAGTTAACCACTTTTGTAAATCCTTGATACTCATAATAATCACTATAACTATTTTCAATAATTATCACCCATAAAAATGTCCCTCTCTCCGCGAGAGA
>NZ_KB890629.1 GCF_000373185.1 Segatella paludivivens DSM 17968 = JCM 13650 | reverse complement strand
TTCTATTATCACTGGTACGGACAGTTGCAGACTTATTAGATGGATGAAGAAATACTGGAAAACAAAGATTAGGACGCTCAAGACATTTTTAACAGGCGTAAAATTCGATTATAGAGCTATATTAAATACCATTAAGGAAAATGTCACAAATGGAATCACAGAGGGATTTGTAAATAAACTAAAAGCTGTAAAGAGAACTATGTATGGTAGAGCGAGCATTAAACTACTAAGAAGAAAGATGGTTCTGGAGCATATATTCTTCAACTAAATTAGAGAAGAACCAGTGATTCGGTAAGTACAACGAAAGATATGTATATCAATTCCTTTGATAATCAGCGCAACGAAAACAAAATCACCTTTTTCGTTGCGCTATTGAGTAATAAGGCCCATATTACTCAGCAAAGCATGTAGGATAACAGAGTGATAAGGGCCTTATTACTCAATATCATGTATGTTTTTACCTTATCATACATGCGATAACATATTGAATAACAATCCATTGCACCAATCATGTATGATATGTCATAAAAAACACAGAAAAAAAATAAAATATAGCGACTAAATCTACATTAACGACTTGGTTGAATCATTATTTTGTTAAATAGATCAACACGTTTTAGGGACAATAAAATCACAGAAAAGTATTGGTTGCATTGATATTCATTTAGAAAGGATATTTGTCAAACATTATAAATATTCTAATAAACGAAGAAAGCCGCCAGTCTCACGAATGAGACTAAACGGCTTAATGAAAGGAGGAAGTGGTACCACCAGGAATCGAACCGGGGACACAAGGATTTTCAGTCCTTTGCTCTACCAACTGAGCTATGGCACCATGCTTTTTGTTTTGCGAGTGCAAAGATAGGCTTTTTATCCCACACTCACAAATTTTTATTCAAAAAAATATTTGCTTTCAGGAAATTTGATTACCTTTGCATTCGCAACGATTTAAATAATCGGGATGTAGCGCAGTTGGTAGCGTACTACGTTCGGGACGTAGGGGTCGGGCGTTCGAATCGCCTCATCCCGACAAATTTAAGGCTAAGGATTTAATCATCAATGATTTAGCCATTGTCGTGAGTAAAGTGGTCGGCGAATTTTCGGCGACCACTTTATTATTTTAAAGTTCATCCTATATTTTGAGTGGTACTACTGTAATTAAAATATATATATTAGAATTATAAATACATATGTAGCATTACCAAATGTAAAGAAACGGCTATTCTGTATATGATCCACGAATTCTTTCATGCCTATTTTACTTGCATCTCTTATTCTTGCTAAAACTTCTCGCCTATTATGTGCACTAATATTCCTATTACACTTTTTACTTATTGCATGTAAATATGGGTTAAAACTCCACATACGGGCGCAGCCTTTCTATTTCTTCTAGTGGAAAGTCTTTAAGCAGCCTAAGATCATCAAGACTTTTTAGCGGTCCACGTAAACGGCGATAATCAACAATATCACGAGCCTGATAGAAAGATATATAAGGATGTCGCTTGAGCTGATTCAGCGACAACTTGTTTACATTCAGTTTGGCAACACCAGTGGAACTTGCCGTAAAATATTTAAGTGCTGATTCTGGGAAGCCATCTATTTCCTTTAGTTGTTCTACACTAGAGAAACCACCTAAACGGCGACGATATATTTCTATTTCGTGAGCATAATACGAACCAACTCCAGGAACACGTTGCAGCATTGCCGTATCGGCAGAATTAAGTTGCAAATGTTCACCGGCCTTTATCTTTAATGAATATTTAGCAACAATACTATCATGATGAGCTTGCCTAGCAGCCACTTCAGGCAAAAGCGAAGCAGGCTTATAATCAGAACCTATACGTATGTAAGGCTGCATTTCATGAAATTGCTTTTGGGTGAGCCCATACAGTCTTGCAAAATCGGTAGAAGTACGATATATACCACCATGTGAACGATATTTATAGATGTTACGAACCTGCCAAGGACGCAAGCCTAAACGCAATAATTCAGTACTATCAGCGGTATTAGGATCAAACGGGAACAACTCTGCCTTTTGCCCTGCCACATAATAATACTTATGTGGATAATGCCTATAAGAGTAATTATTGTCATATTTACGGCTATTGGATTTATAGCCATACCCTGCGTTTGACACTTCATCACCACCTAAAAAGAAGAATGCCACCAATGCCGATACAGCTATCGTAAGCAAAAATAGTATTACACGGCGATCAGATTTATTAAAATAAAGAAATTCCTTTAAAAACATTTTAGATTATTCCGAGTTGATGCAAAAATACAGAACCTATACATAGAGGACATATAAAACGTACTACAAAAAGCCAGATTCCATAGATGCGCGAAGATATAGTTCCCCAGTTAGTTATTTGATCCTTAACAATATTCTTTGGAACATACCAACCTACAAACACACAGGTGAAAAATGCTCCCAAAGGTAATAGTATATCAGATGTAATGAAATCACAGAAATTAAGAAACGACTTACCAAATACGGTTATGTCTACAGCTCCACAAGACAGTGAGCAGAAAATACCTATAATGATGCAGACAATCGTCTCTATCCAAGCACCTTTAGAACGACTGATATGCAATTCCTCATAGAATAAAGCAGTACCTATTTCATGCATTGATATTGTAGACGTGAGAGCTGCCAATACAAGAAGCCCATAGAAGAATACTCCTATTATATATCCAAGCACAGGCATTCCTGCAAACGCTTGCTGGAAAACCGCAGGAAGAGTAATAAATATCAAAGACGGTCCACTATCAGGACGAACTCCAACTGAAAATGCAGCAGGAAATATCATCAAACCTGCAAGAATCGCTACAAGGGTGTCTATTCCTGCAATCTGCACAGCAGACTTTAATAGATTTGTCTGTCTGTTGAAATAACTTGCATAAGTACAAAGGCATGCTGTTCCCAACGATAATGAGAAAAATGCCTGTCCTAAAGCATCAAGAAAAACACCTCTGGTGACCTTAGAGAAGTCTGGTTTAAAAAGAAATTCTAATCCACTTTTCGTACCCGGCAACATACAAGACGCAACAACAATAATAAACAACAAGATAAAAAGAGTTGGCATGAGTATATTAGAAGCTCGTTCGATTCCCTTTCTAACTCCCTTTACTACTACAAGATGAGTCATAATGATAAACGCCACGGTCCAGAATAAAGGTTTTAATGGATCAGAAGAAAATGTCTTGAAATAATGCTGAACATAAGTTACATCGCCATTTAGCTGTCCCATTGTAGAAGCAAACAAGTATTGCAAGCACCAGCCTGCTACAACAGAATAGAAACCGAATATTATCATCGACGTGATAGCTCCGCCATATCCTAGCAACGACCATTTACGCCCACCAAGATTATAATAAGCACGCGCAGCGTTAGCTCCAGAGTGACGGCCTACAACAAACTCAGCAACCATTCCTGGAATACCTAAGATGAACACACATACTAGATATACTATTATGAAAGCTGCGCCACCATCCTGACCTGTCATATATGGAAAGCGCCATATATTTCCCAAACCTACGGCAGACCCAGCTGTCGCCAATATCACTCCTATCTTTGTTCCAAAATTACCTCTTTCTGACATATAAAGAAATTAAATCACTCCAAATTGATGGAGCATTATTGCTAAAATACACAAAGGACAAACAAAACGCATGGCAAAAATAAACAGCTTATAGAAACCAAACTTCAGCGTTCCCCAATTTGACAACTCGTCAATAACAATCTGCTTAGGAATATACCAACCAACAAAAAGGCACATGAAAAATCCAACAACAGGAAGCATTAACTGACCTGTTACAAAATCAAACAAGTCAAGAAGATCCATACCAAAAAGCGATAAACCACTCTTATGTCCAACCGAAACAGAACAAACAGCACCTATGATACAACAAAGAGCTGTAACTATCCAAGCACCAGACTTTCGTGATATATGAAGTTCTTCATAAAAGAACGCAGTGTTTACCTCATGGAGAGAAATCAATGATGTGAGGGCTGCAAGGAAAAGCAAAGCATAGAACATCAATGATACAGCCCAGCCCAATAAAGGAACTCCAGAAAAAGCCTGATTAAAGACATTTGGCAAAGTAATGAATATGAGCGAAGGTCCACTATCAGGGTTTATCCCTACAGAAAAAGCAGCTGGAAATATCATCAATCCTGCCAACAATGCAACCATAAGATCAATGAATCCTATCTGTATAGCCGATGTCGTGATGTTAGTGTGACGGCTGAAATAACTGGCGTATGTGCAAAGACATCCCATACCAATGCTCAAAGAATAAAAGCACTGCCCCAAAGCCCCAAGAAAAACATCACTGTTTACTTTTGAGAAATCAGGTTTCAATAAGAAATCAATACCTTTTGATGCTCCAGGGAGCATACAAGCTGCAACAACAATAACCAATAGGAGCACAAACAAAGTAGGCATCATTAGTTTTGAAGCCTTTTCAATACCGTTTCTTACGCCATGAATGATAATAAAATGCGTAATCGCAAATACTAATATTGTCCAAAAAACAGGTCGTATCGGATTCTGTGAAAACTCTACAAAGTAATTTTTCACAAAATCGGGATCACCATTCAGTTCACCCATCACTGACGCATATACATAATTAAGACACCAACCAGAAATAACTGCATAATAACCAGTTATTAAAAATCCCGTCAGCACCTCAAGATATCCAACTAGCTTCCAAGCTGTACCATTTGAAAGACGAGTATATGCACGCGCAGTATTTGAGGCTCCGTGCCTGCCGATAATAAATTCACTGATCATACATGGTATTCCTAATATGATAACACATGCAATATAGATTAGTATAAACGCTGCACCACCGTTTTTACCAGTCATATAAGGAAAACGCCATATATTGCCCAGTCCGACAGCAGAACCGGCTGTAGCCATAATTATGCCTAACTTACTTCCAAAACTTGCTCTTTCTTCAGACATTATTGATATATTTAACTAAAACGATTGCAAAATTATAAAAAAATATCTAATTTTGCAGAAAAATAGAAAGTAAATATGAATAATTTATTCCATTCAGTAACGAAATATCCATTTTCAAGTGTTTGTATACTAATTATATGGACATTGTGTTTTATTCCTATACCAGAAACTCCACTTGACAAGATTTCCATGATTGACAAATGGACACACATGGTAATGTATGGCGGAACATGCGGAGTTATATGGCTAGAATATCTTGCAAAGCACAAAAAGGTTAAGTGGAATAAGATTATAATATGGGCACTGCTTGCGCCTACATTAATGGGTGGTTTAATTGAAATTCTTCAGAAATATTGTACAGGAGGTATGAGAAGCGGAGAATGGCTTGATTTCACAGCCGACACAATTGGTGTCGGTTTGGCATTCATTATCGGAAGTCTTCTGGCAATGTGTTTTTCCAAAGTTTAAATGGGAATTTCAACATGTGAGAGTTATAAAAGCGCTTATCACCGGTAACTTCCATCCCAATAAAATCAGGCTTTTCATAGGGTTCTGACTCATCAGACAATTCCACTTCTGCCATAACAAGTCCCTCGTTGTCACCATAAAATTCATCAACCTCAAACGTATGATTACCACTTTTTACAAGATATCTACGCTTGTCTATCACCCCACCTTGGCAAAGTGCCATAAGATGTTCTGCTTCGTCTGTTGATATTTCCTTTTCAAATTCATAGCGCGTCATTCCCCCATTCACGGATCTAGCCTTAATCGTGAGATAGCTTTTATCATCACGAATACGAATTCGCACCGTCGCACCATCTGCAGGAATATATCCCTGTTTGATATGGCTACTTGAAAAGGCGGCGTTCTTATATGCGTCGCCTTTCTTTACCAAAAACTTACGTTCTATTTCCAGTCCACTCATTATGCCATAATAGCTGTATATATCATAAAGATTATAGCAAGCAAAATAAGTCCGCCGAAAATCCAAACGATAATTTCTCTACCTCTTTTTTCCTGTTTTTTCTGAAAGGCATCATGTTTTGCCTTTCTTAATGCATTATTGCTGCTCATAGTTTTATTATTTTAGATTATTGAATGTTATGTTTATTCAACTTCAGCCTCACTTGCTGCAAACTCCATGAGATATGCTTTAATGAAGCCATCCAGTTTGCCATCCATGACAGCGTCAACATCAGAGGTTTGGAAGCCTGTACGGTGATCTTTTACACGACGATCATCAAATACATAACTTCGTATCTGACTTCCCCACTCGATCTTCTTCTTACCAGCTTCAACCTTTGCCTGTTCTGCTTGTTTCTTCTTCAAAGCTCGATCATACAATTGAGACTTCAACAGAAGCATAGCCTTAGCACGGTTCTTTGGCTGATCACGAGTTTCAGTGTTCTCAATAAGTATTTCTTCGTGTTCGCCTGTATCCGGATCTTCATACTGATAACGTATACGAACACCAGACTCGACCTTATTCACATTCTGTCCGCCAGCACCGCTTGAGCGGAATGTATCCCAACTCACTTTCGCAGGGTCTACATAAATTTCTATAGTATCATCAACAAGTGGAGTAACGAAAACACTCGCGAAACTTGTCATACGCTTTCCTTGAGCATTATATGGTGAAACTCTCACTAGACGATGCACACCATTCTCGCATTTCAAATATCCATAAGCGAACTCTTTGCCCTCAATGGTCATGGTTACGCTTTTTATTCCAGCTTCATCTCCGTCCTGAATATCAGTAATCTTGACTGCATATCCATGAGCCTCAGACCAACGCTGATACATGCGCATAAGCATAGCAGCCCAATCCTGGCTCTCTGTACCACCGGCACCAGAGTTTATCTTCAATACAGCATTAAGAGAATCCTCTTCCTGACGAAGCATATTCTTGAGTTCAAGGTCTTCTACTGAATTAATTGCTTTTGCATAGTCTTCATCAACCTCTTCCTCTGTGACCATATCGTCTTTATAGAAATCGAAAGCCAACTGCAATTCATCTGCGAAATGTCTACATTCACTGTAGCCTTTAATCCATTTTTCTATGCTCTTGACAAGCTTCATCTGTTCCTCGGCACGCTTTGGATCTTCCCAAAAATCGGGTGCCTGAGTACGCAGTTGCTCTTCTTCAAATTCTATTTTTTTTTGGTCTATATTAAGATATTTGCGGAGTGCCTCAGTGCGCTCCAACACATCTTTCAACTGATCTGCTGTAATCATATATTATTCCTCGAACATTTTGTCTATTTCGTCCTTGTAGTTTTTACAAATAACAGATCGTCTTAACTTCAATGTATTTGTAAGTTCACCATTTTCCATTGAGAAATGGTGAGGCAACAATTTGAAGCGCTTTATCTGCTCGTAATGGGCAAGTTGCTGCTGTAAAGTATCTATACGTTCCTTCATCATATCGTATATTTCTTTACATGCACACAAGTCTTCACGACTTTCAAATTTTATATGATGCTCACGTGCCCATTCTTCTATCATTCTGAATTCTGGGACGATAAGTGCCGATACGAACTTACGCTGATCTGCGATTATTGCTACCTGATCAATATACTTGTCTACCAAAAGAAGAGACTCTGTCATCTGTGGAGCTATATACTTTCCATTTGATGTTTTGAAAAGGTCTTTAATACGCTCTTTCAAAAACAGCTCTCCATTCTTCAAATAACCTGCATCACCAGTATGGAAGAAACCATCTTTATCAAAAGCCTCAGCATTTATTGAGTCACGATGATAATAGCCACGAGTTATTGTAGGACCTTTTAATAAGACTTCATCATTCTCACCTATCTTGATTTCTATACCTTTGATAGGATAACCTACAGAACCAACAGTAAAAGGTTTTCCCTTGTGATTACATGAAACAGTTGCAAGACTTTCAGTAAGTCCATATCCAACTAACATGTGAATTCCGATAGAATGAACAAACTCCTCAACTTCTGGCGAAACATAAGCACCTGCTGTAGGGAAGATGTTTGAATTATCCAATCCAATCTGCTTGCGAACAAGACTCAATATAGTCTTATTTACAAGTTTATATTGCAATTCCAAAGTCAATGGCACATGACGTCCATGACTAATATACTCAATATTACGTTTTCTGCCTATTGCAAGTGCCTGCTTGAACAACTTACGCTGGAAAGGACTTGCATCATCAATTTTAGATTTTACCGCAATATATACTTTTTCCCAGAAACGAGGAACCGAACTCATACTTGTAGGATGAGTCTCTCTCATACTCTGTTGAATTTCATTCGGGTATGTATTTATTATCAAGTGAGCACCTTCTGTAAGAGAAAGATATGCCCATCCACGTTCAAAAATGTGTGTAAACGGAAGAAAATCGATGACTCTATCCTTTTCACTAATTGGAACGCACTCATCATTAGCTATCATAGCTGCAAGATACTGTCCGTAAGTTAAAACAACACCCTTACTTTCGCCAGTAGTACCGCTTGTATAAAGAATATCACAGATATCATCATTACTAGCCTCTTTCCATAAGTTTTCTACTTCTGTCTGGCGTGGAAGTTTCTCACCCAAAGCTAGGAAATCGTCAAAATAAAGAGCATTAGGGTCATGAGTACTAATTCTTACGCTTGAATCAAATATGATGATTCGCTCAAGTGAAGGACAAAGTGCAAATATTCTATGTGCCTTATCATACTGGTCTTGTTCACCAACAAAAATAAAGCGAACCTGAGCATCGTTAACCATATACTGAATTTGCTGTTCACTTGTAGTGGCATAGAATGGTATTGTCACACCACGCACTCCATAAACACCAAAATTAGTATATAAATACTGAGCGCAATTTTGTGAGAACACAGCTATGTTTTCCTGCGGCTTTGCTCCAATATTAAGTAGAGCATTACTGACCTGCTTTACTCGTAATGAAAACTGATTCCATGAAACAGTGTTCCATTTAAGACTTCCAAAGTTACGGAATGTAATAGCCTCACGATTTCCATACTTCTTTGCCTGTTCGTGAATCAATACCGATAGATGACATCTTGTTTGCATAATTGCTTATTTTAATTTATGCAAAGATAGTGCAAATTAGGAAAAATACAAAATATTTTGCTATCTTTGTCATCGATATGACGCAAAAAGAATACACTAACGATGCGATAGACTTGCTCAAGCATCTTATCGCCACACCGTCAGTCAGTCGCAACGAAAAAGAAGCAGCTGACATTATAGCCGAGACCATCGTAAATTATGGTTTTGAATATGAGCGTGAAGCTAACAATGTGTGGATAACCGACAAGAATTTTGATACGAACAAACCTACCCTATTGCTTAATGCGCATATTGACACGGTAAAACCTGTAGACTCGTGGACACGTAGCCCTTTCATGCCAACCATTGAGAACAATGTTTTATATGGTTTGGGAAGCAATGACTGTGGAGGAGGACTAGTTTCTCTATTGCAAGTATTCAGGTATCTATCGGCGAAGCCACAGAAATACAACGTCATTTATCTCGCCTCTGCCGAAGAAGAGATCTCTGGGGAAAATGGAATAAGCATGATACTTCCATTGTTGCCCAAAATCGACATTGCCATTGTTGGCGAACCAACAGGAATGCAACCAGCTATCGCAGAAAAAGGGCTGATGGTAATTGACCTTATTGCTCATGGCAAAAGCGGGCATGCCGCACGTAACGAAGGCATAAATGCGATATACGAAGCCCTTGATGACTTGATGTGGATAAGAGACTACAAATTTAAAAAAATAAGTGATTTACTTGGGCCCACAAAGATGACGGTAACAGTAGTAAATGCAGGAACACAACACAACGTAATTCCAGACAAACTTACAGCACTTATTGACGTAAGATCAAATGAGTTTTACAAGAACGAAGATGTATGTAATTTCATACAGCAACACTGCAAAAGCGAAATTAAAGCTCATTCATACCGATTAAACTCTTCACATATTTCACCAGAGCACCCTCTTATAAAAAGATGCATTGAAATGGGAATGAAACCTTTTGGAAGCCCAACACTTAGCGATCAGGCTTTGATGAGTTTCCCGTCTTTCAAACTTGGCCCTGGAGAGTCATCGCGTTCTCACTCCGCCGATGAATTCATTGAAATTGGAGAAATAGAAAACGCCATCAAGCAGTATATCCAACTACTTGACGGCGTCATTATCTAAGATTTAACTTTTAAAATCATCTACCCAACCATGCTTCAGGATTAAGTTTAGAAGTTTCCTTTCTAAGTTGGAACTGAAGTATATTATCGGTTCCAACACTACCAAGTGCCTGACGCGTGCTTACTTTCTGTCCACGACTTACGCATACAGATCTAAGATTGCAATAAACTGATATATACGCTCCATGACGAACCATAACAACCATACTACCAGAATATCCAAATACGGCACTAACCTCTCCATCATATATTGACCTTGCCATACAACCAGGGCTTCCCTTGATATTAATACCCTTATTATCAAGAGTTACTCCGTTCAAGCCTTCAACATTATATTGTCCGAAATGGCTCACAACCCTATATCCTCCAGTTATAGGCATTGGCAAACGACCGCGATTAGCTTCGAATCCTCCGTTCATCATGCGATCCACGGTAGAAAACTTCTGAACATCATCAGCCTCTTTCGTTGCAGCTGCTATAATTTTCTTCTGACGTGCATCATCGACCACAGCTTTTCTTTCGGCAGCGACACGTTGAGCCTGAGCTTCGCGTGCAGCTTGTTCAGCACGAGTACGTTCTGCGACAGCAGCCCTAGAAGCGGTTTCAGCAGCGGCTTTCTTTCGTGACTCATCTGCATTAGCCTGTGCCTGACGAGCTACTTCGGCAGCCCTTGCAGCAGATTCGGCTTCCGCTTTCAGTCTTTCTTCTTTTGCTTTAGCCTCTGCTACCCTACGTGCATTTTCACGAGCAGCAGCCTCTGCAGCAGCTTTTTTACGTGCAAGGTCGGCAGCGCGACGCTTTGATGCGGCTGCGGCTGCAGCACGTTTTTGAGCTTCAGCAGCAGCTCTTGCACGGGCTTTTGCTACTTCCTGAGCTACGAGTCTGTCTATTTGTGCATTCATAGCAGCATCTTTCTGACGCTGTTCTGCAATTATCTTCTGTATTGTCTGCTGCTGATTCTGCAAAGATGCAACAACTTTCTTTTGCTCACCTTGCTGACCAACTAGTGCATTCTTTTCTTTCTTTCCCTTATATAATAGGTTACTCTTCTGACCTTTCACATGTTCTAATTGCACATGTTTACCAGTCACCTGAGCTTGTTTGGTCTTTACCATTTCGCCTTGGGCTTTTTGATAATCCGCATACTCTCTTACGAATCTCAAACGACGATACATCTGTGCAAGATTTTTAGCTGAAAAGATAAACATCAGCTTGTCTTGAACAGTATTATGTCTGGCCATATATCGCATCGACTTTATATATTTCGCCTTGCGATCAGCTAATTGTCTCTCCAGCGTCTGCAACTGAGCCTTTAGAATACCGATATTACCTTCAATATGATGGATATCCTGCTGAATTCCATCAATATGCTTCTGGCGTTCATCAATCTGCGTATTCAAAGTGATAAGATTTTGCAACCTTAGTTTCACATCAGCCTGATTCTGGCGCAAAGCTTGCTCCTGTTCTTTTATCTTCTTTTGAATTTTAGAACGCTGTCCCTGCAAGCCTCTTATTGAAGCATTAGTATAAACTATAGCTTTTTTATTAGAATGAACGGCTTTTCTTTTCTTTGTTACCACAGTACTTTGCTTATTTTTCTGTACAGGTTTATTCTTCTGTGCAGAAACATTCAACGCCATAACAGTGGCAAGGAGTATAACCAATAATCTTTTCATTTACAAACTCATGATTTTACCGAGGATATCCGCGGCTTCTATCTTTTTATATTTATTTGAAATCGTTGTATTTACATCCCAGTTGTCCTTAGTTGTCACTTCTTCCATATCAAGTGTAACCTCAGCAGCCTGCTTTTGTTTTGTCGCAGTGGTAGTAAACTTAAAGTTCTGCTTTGCTGGGAACATCTTCACACCAACATTTGTGAAATTAGAATATTTCCAATTCAGCGTAGACATTCCATGTTGTAAACTTCTATATGCCACGTCTGTTTCGCCGATTAAACCAGACTGCTTATTTGCATTCCAGACAAAACTCATATTATTATTTTTCCATGAAACAGGATTGTTTTCACCCACCTCATCAAGCTTTACGTTAAACTTATGTAAGTCTGTCTCTGAAACTTTATCTGTACCCGGAAGAAACAACTGATTCCAAAACAATGACTGTAGGCTATAAAAGTTCAAACCATTATCTTTTAGGAAGTCAAGCTGGCTGTAATCAGCTTTAATATATTCCTTATGTATACGATCTATAACCAATACATACTCTGGTGTAAATTCCAATCGTCCAACCTCAGAGCCTAGTAATGGAATAAATAATTGAATACGTATAACTTGGTTTTTGCGCATGTGCAAAGATCCAGGAACTGTGATATCCCTTCCACCAGCTTTTATATTAAATCGCAGATCACCTACTATATTTGTTGCATACACCGAATTATCTGAAACCTTTTGTACAAAAGTCAGTTTCTTTAATTCTACTTCATCAGCCATTTTATCCGATTTAACCACCGTTTTATGGACTACAGGAGCATCCTTTACCAAATTTTTCTTTGCTCCACAAGACACCAAAATCAATGGTAATCCTAAAGTAATCAGCTTGATATATATTCTATTCATATTTTTTTTATAAAGCTTTGGTTATTTCTTTATATATTTTTTAAGTTCAATCTTACGTTTCAACAAAGGACTGTTTCCACCCGCTTTAATAGCTTTCTGCCAAAAATTAACTGCATCATTGGCTTTTCCCAGACAAGCATAAATATCTCCTGTATGTTCAAGTATTACTGGGCTTTGAACAGAATCCGTATCATTAGCTACGGCTTGATCTGCATAAATTTTAGCCTCAGCAAATCTATCCTGCATAAATAGTATCCATGCATAAGTATCAAGATATGTAGAGTTTTTGGGTTCTGCCTTAATCGTTTTATAACTCATCTGCTCAGCTTTTTGAAGATTATGTCCATCTTCACTTAAATAATATGCATAGTTATTTAGACAACCTATGTTATCATCTTTCCATTGCAAACTACTATCATAGGCAGCAAAAGCTTGTTGCATTTGTCCCTTTTTCTGGAAAAGGTCACCCTTCATGGCATACAACTCAGAAACCATAGCCGAATTACTTTTATCCGTAACTTGAGATACACCTTTTTGAATTGTCTGCAAAGTAAGATCTAAGTCATCTTTCTGAAAATAAGCCAAACTAAGAAAATAATAGAAAGCCATCTCGTCTGGATTGTATTCCAAAGCTGGTTTACAGAGAGATATTATCTGATCCCAATTTTTCTTATCCCATATATTCTGGATAAGTTGAAGACGTGCGCCAGCATTATCAGGAGCTACATTTAACAAAGAAACGATTGCGCTATCAAGAGCATCTTTAGGCATTTTCTTCAATGACATATAGGCGACCTTCAGTTCTGCTATATCTGCATCTTGTGGATTTTGCTTCGTGACTTTATCAAGCATATCAAGAACAACGGTACTGTCACCGCCAGCTTGTTCATTTTCTTCAATAAACTGTCGAATCATAGCCTGCTTGCTATTGGAGTCTGTCTTACTATTTGCAAGCACTCGAGTCATTACTTCTTTTGCCTTATCATTTTCACCAGTGGCCTTATAATAGTCATAAAGCGAAGATAGCGCATAAGAATTTGACGGTTCATCCTTTAACACTGAAGTATAAATATCATAGGCATTCTTTTGCTTATCATTCTGCATTAGCCAGTTAGCCAACATGACTTTATAACTATTGTCGTTAGGATATGTGTCAGAAAGATTTTTCAAAGCTTTGTATGCATCTTTCTTGTTACCAAGAAGTTCATAAGCTCTAACCTTAGCCAAAGTTATTTCTTCTCCAGTTCCATCAGCTTTTTCTATACGGTCAATCGTTTTGAGCATGTTTGTATAGTCCTTTTGCTGATTATACAACTGCATCAACACTTCAAGTACATCTGTACGATCGGGGCGATTAGTCGCAAGATTCTCATAAACTTTTATCGCTTTATCATACTGTTTAAAATTGATGCAGTATTGCGCCAAACGCTCTTGATAGGTATCATTAGTTGGTGAAAGTTCAGCGGCTTTTTCCATCGATTTTATCGCTAAAGTATCCTGCTTTAATTCCATCTGGTATGTAGAAAGCAAGTAATATGCTTCGGCTGCATTCGGATTAATCTCCAAACTATGCTTCAACAAGTCATAAGCAGAAGCGTATCTTCCTGCTCCGGCAGCGACAACGGACTCCATAAAGAAAGAATTATAGCGCATACTATCTTCATAAGAAAGAGGCGCAACAGTCGTTGAAGTTTCCATCTTCTTACGCTTATTGCTCTTAGCGAATGAAGGCAACACTGTTGAAACGGCAATAAAGCCGACAACAAGTATTAAAACAATATGTCTATATGTATATTTCAATTTGAATTGTATTATTCGTTTTTACTTCACTCCTGTATGTCCATATCCACCTGTACCACGCTCGGTTTCGTCCAGTTCATCAACAAGTTCCATAAGTCCCTGTTCATGTCTAGCAATAACCATTTGTGCAATACGCTCACCATCATTGATGACGAATTCTTCTTGAGACAAATTAATCAAAAGAACCATTACCTCACCACGATAATCAGCATCAACAGTACCTGGAGAATTTAGTACAGTTATACCATGTTTCAAGGCCAAACCGCTACGTGGGCGTATTTGAGCCTCAAAGCCAACAGGCAATGCTATATGTAAACCCGTAGAAATCAGACGACGTTCAAATGGTTTCAACACGATTGATTCATCAATATTTGCACGCAAATCCATACCTGCACTCTGCGGTGTAGCATAAGCAGGTAGCTGCTGATGTCCGGTGTTTACGACTTTAATCTTTAGCATAAATGTATTTTATAATATTCGAAACATGTACTGACAGAAAATAGAAATATATTATAGTCTGCCTATCATGTGCAAAAATAATGAATTATATGCATATATCTTAATTTTTCAACAGAAAAAGAAACTATTTAGATTAAATTACACTATATTTGCCACATGAATTGGCAACAACTTATATCAAACAAGCGTCTTGGGCAGGAACATAGACATGCCGAAAGACACGATGACAGATCAGAGTTTAAGCGAGATTATGACAGGCTGATATACTCTGCTCCGTTTCGCAGACTACAAAATAAGACCCAGGTTTTTCCTCTTCCTGGTAGCATCTTCGTGCATAACAGATTAACCCACAGTCTCGAGGTTTCAAGTCTTGGACAGTCTTTGGGCAATGACGTATGCAGACAATTGAAAGATGTGCATCCAGAATTAGCGAACACTCTTTTTGAAGAAATCGGCACTATTGTCAGTGCAGCATGTTTGGCACACGATATGGGTAATCCTCCATTTGGACATTCTGGGGAAAAGGCTATTCAGACATTCTTCACAGAAGGCAAAGGGAAAGCTTTAAAAGAATCGGTTTCATCGGATTTTTGGGATGATATAACACATTTTGAAGGTAATGCTAATGCTTTCCGTTTACTTACGCACAGATTCTTGGGAAGAAGACTAGGCGGGTTTGTTATGACATACTCTATGCTTGCAAGCATTGTTAAATATCCTTTTGCAAGTAGCTTAGCTGGAGACCATGGAAAATTTGGATTTTTCAAAACAGAAGCTAAAGATTATCAAAAAATAGCCGATGAATTGGGCATTATTAGCAAATCCAACAAAGGAGAACCATTAAAGTATGCACGTCATCCTTTGGTATATCTTGTAGAAGCAGCCGACGATATCTGTTACGAAATTATGGATATAGAGGATTCTCATAAGCTTAAGATTCTTTCTTTCCAAGAAACTTTCGAACTTCTAATGGGCTTTTTCGATAAAGGCACCCAAGATGACATATCAAATAGAATGAAAGAAGATGATGTAACTGATGATAATGAAAAAGTTGTGTATTTGCGAGCTTGCGTTATCGGCAAACTCGAGAATGAATGTGTTAAGACTTTCGCTGAACATGAAGAAGAAATCTTAAATGGAACTTTTCACGGGAGTCTTATTGACAACATCTCCCTTATTCAAAAAGATGCATACGAACGTTGCGAGAAAGTTTCATACCAAAAGATTTATCATAGCAAACCTGTTCTTGATATAGAGCTATCGGGTTACAAAATAATGGAAACTCTTATGGATGTATTTATAGATGCTGCAAGGAATCCTGACAGATTCTATTCTCAACAATTAATACGAAGAGTTAGCAGCCAATACGATATACACAGTGATAATCTTGAAACAAGAATTATGGCTGTGATCGACTATATAAGCGGAATGACAGACATATACGCTTTGGATATATATCAAAAGATAAACGGCATGTCATTGCCTATAATATAAAGCATTTCTATATGGGAACTACCAAGAGATTATTGACCATTTTGCTACTTTTCATCGGTATGTTAGCATCTGCCCAAGAAAAGAAAGACGATGTAAAAAAGCATGTTTTTACCACTACTTTAGAAAACAAGATTACTAGCATTAAAAACCAAAACTGCAGTGGGACATGCTGGGATTATGCAACATGTGGTTTCTTTGAGGGAGAAATCTTACGAGCTACTGGTAAAACTGTAGACTTGAGCGAAATGTTTGTCGCTAGTAAAGATTATGTTGACTGTGCAATATACAATGTCCGCGAACATGGCGACAGCAGGTTTTCTCAAGGTGGATCATGCGATGACGTACTTGACGTAATACGCAATCATGGCATCTGTCCTGAGTCTGCAATGGCTAAACCCGGTAGTATGATTGGTGACACTTTGGCGAACTTTAATGAATTTTTTATGGTTTTGGAACCTTATGTCAAAGCTATAGCACGTAGCAAGTCACAAAAACTGTCTCCAGCATGGCGTCAGGGATTTCAGAATATTCTTGACGCATATCTTGGAAAGTGTCCTGAAACGTTTATGTATGAAGGAAAGGAATATACTCCAAGATCATTCGCAGCAAGTCTTAAACTTAATTTAGATGATTACATCAGCATAACGAGTTTCACACATCATCCTTTTTATCAGAGTTTCATCATTGAAGCTCCATACAAATGGCGTCCACGAATGAGCTACAATGTACCACTCAATGAAATGATGAGTATTATTGACACAGCTTTAAAGAACGGTTACAATGTAGCATGGGGAGGTGATGTTTCTGGTAATGGTTTCGAACGTACGGGTATAGCTGAAGCTCCAAAGAAAAAACCAATTCAGGAGAGTCGTCAGATGCGATTTGATAATTTGGATGCCACCTACGATCACGTAATGTTGATATATGGAACCGCGAAAGACGAAAATGGTGTAGAATACTATTTAGTAAAAAATTCATGGGGCACAACAGGTGACTATAAAGGAATTTGGTATATGGCAAAAGACTATATTGCCGACAACACCACCTACATATTTCTGAATAAGAACGCAGCAAAAATACCGCATTATTAATTTACATATAAAAGGGGATCTATCACTTATATATGTTATAAGAATTAGTATAGTTTTAATCGGAGAAACTGAAAACAACCATTACTTTACTGATTTAATTCGCAGAATAAACTTTTCTATATAGAAACGCAAACGTTACATCGTAGAAATGAAAACGTTTGATCGTAGAAACGGAAATTTTATGTCGTAGAAACGCAAACGTTTGATCGTAGAAACGATTTTTTAAACCTTCAAACGCTTTTGTCAACAGCAAATAATGTGATAAGAAGCATCGTTTTGTTTGAATTCTGATACGATTTATAGTACTTTGTCCATTTACATCTATTGCTGATTAGGATAACCCTCCCCTATAGTTTTTGAAAATAAATAGTGTCTAAGCGTCTAACGGTTGTGTATCAGCTAGTTAAAACGTTTTTTAGCATAAAAAGCATCAGCCAAAAGACGTCATTTTATGCGTTTTATCGATGAAAAGCAAAATAGAACATGAGTAAGAGGCGATTTTTACTATGCAAAAACATGTGTTTTTACATGGTAATTTGATACTAATGAAAGAAAAGCTGATTTTGTTATTCTA
The DNA here is from genome assembly GCF_000373185.1 of Segatella paludivivens DSM 17968 = JCM 13650. Classification (GTDB taxonomy): domain Bacteria; phylum Bacteroidota; class Bacteroidia; order Bacteroidales; family Bacteroidaceae; genus Prevotella; species Prevotella paludivivens. Next base: position 92,653 of record NZ_KB890629.1, on the reverse strand, counting down.
AATTTTATGACACGAAACACGACTGTTAATTTTACAAAAAACCACATATAATGCAATGATAATCAATCTATTGACACTCCGACGCTAGTATTTTAGAAAAGACTATGTGCGCGCGCATGTATGCGTACATTATATAGGAGAAAATATATCATAAGACTATTTGTAGTTTTATATTTAAAATTACTCCATAGTCAAAACACCGTTTCCTTCGTCAAAAATTACAGGTATATGCAGGAAGATGATTGCGAAATACTAAGAAACTTCATTATATTACAATCATTCAACGACGGCAATTCATCAATAAACAGTAGATGAAATAATCTACGATTCTATTTATCTTCCTCTTTATAGATAAGATTATTTGCGCCACTTGTGATTTGAAGTGCCTCAGGATGCTCTTTAATAAAACTATCTATATGACGAACTCGCTTTTCTTCCAATATCTCATCCACTGCAATAAGAATACCAGTTTCCTCTACATCTCCAAAACCATAGTTGATTGCTGTTCCAAAGAGTTTCATCGTTGGGCTCAAACTCATATATGCATTTACAAGAGGCGGAATATTATAACCCAGTTCTCTTATTTCCTTGTTCAATATACGGTAATCTTCTTTGAAAGTATCTTTATTGAAAATCTTTGCTAATTCTGATTCTTCAGTTTCAATTTTCAACGGTTTTATCGGTATTATAAGTCTATCCTTATCGTCGAAATGCTTTTTAAGAAAATAAAGAATCATATCGCGTCCCTTACGAATATAAGAAGGATACATTGTCATCTTTCCAAAGAAATATCTGCAATTTGGATTAATTACCGTAAGTGCGCCAAGACCATCCCAAAGATTATCGAGAGCAAAAATACTCTTTGAATTTTTTCTGATATTTTGATATTCCAAAGAAACGAAACTACGTCCTAATTCTACAGTATAAGGTGCATAGTCTTTCATAAATTTGTCCGAGAAATGAAACATATGACTTGTGGCAAGAATCGGTTGTCCATTATCATCAATATCCCAATCAGATCCAAAGAGATACCTATAACCACCAATTATTTCCTCTGCTTCAGGATTCCATACGACAAGTTGTTTACAACAGTTAGCCATCGTATCAAACTCATCTATATCCATTGATTTCCCTGTGCCACCTCCTGCTGTACGAAAAGCTATTTCACGCAGACGACCAATCTCCTTCATTACGTTAGGTGCTTGATGAGCTGTAACGACATAAATTTCATTATTGCTTTTATTGGTCATTCTAAGCTGACGTTCAGGAGTTAGTTCACTTTTTAGTAAACTTTTATCAACAGGTTGGATTATCTCTTCTTCCATATATCCTTTATGTATATTTCTTATAATTTATAGACTTCATCCTCGACAACGCGTGCCCACTCTTTATGAGTTTTGCTCTTATCGAATGTTTGCCATGGAATTGGCTTCCCTATAGAAACGCGAAACGTTTTGTGAACATTCTTATACATTTCATCTACAAGGAAAAGCATTGCAACATTGAATTTTAAATGAAGAGCCTTACAAAGATTAGCTATGCGATAAAACTTGTCTGAATTCTGTCCACCAAAATGAATTGGCACAACATCCCGCTTATACTCAATGCTTTTTGATATAAATGTTTTCGTCCATGGCACATCGTGTATTTTTCCATTTATTTTACGACTACATATTCCTGCAGGAAACATCAGCATATGGTTATCGCTTTGAAATCCAGCCTCAACCATCTGTGGGAACTTGCGACTTAGACTACCAGTCTTATTAATGCCAATACTCACAGGGCGTATACCTGGCAGATTCAACAACAAATCGTTAATTAAATATCTAAAATTACCATCATAATGCTTCCCGATAATAGAACCTAGAGCGACTCCATCTGCACCACCCAGAGGATGATTAGAGACAAATGTGTATAATTTGCCGTCAGACTTGTCCGGAAGATTTTCTAATCCTACAATTTCCAACGTCATATCAAGATAATGTACACACTCTGTCAGCCATTCCGTTCCACAAAGATCATGACTCTTCCACAAAAAACGATTTACCTCATCCTCATGAACAATCCTCTTTAGCCAAGATATAGCAAAACGAGGTACATATTTAACCTTGCTACCAATCTTACTTTTTAGAATTCCATCAATATCTATTGTTTTCTCTATCGCTTTATCCATGTTGTTAAAATGCTTACACATTGCAAAAATAACATAAGTTTTTTTAAAACGTTACTTTTTGACTTAAAAATATTCATTTTTTCACGTTTTTGAAACATTTAGCTTGACACGTACGAAATAAAATACGTCATTTATTTAATCATACCAAATCTAATTATTTTGCTATTTTTATATAAAAAATAAATTTTGTGGCGAAAAGTGGCGAAGTGTGGGGAATTTTATGTAACTTTGACGGCGGAAATCTCTATATAATATGTACGTATGCGTTTTTTAGGAAATATAGAAGCCAAAGCTGATGCAAAAGGCCGAGCCTTTTTACCAGTTATATTCCGCAAGGTGCTACAAGCATCTGGCGAGGAGAAGCTGATACTAAGAAAAGACGTATTCGAAAAATGCCTCGTATTATATCCAGAATCTGTTTGGAATGAGCAACTCAATTCTTTACGTAACCGACTTAACAGATGGGATAGACAGGAATGGCAAGTGTTTCGCCAATTTGTATCAGATGCAGAATTTATTGCATTAGACAGCAACGGACGTTTTCTTATTCCAAAAAGATATTTGAAAATGGTAAACATAGAACAAGATATTATGTTCAAAGGCGTAGATGACACCATTGAAATCTGGAGTAAGAGCAACTGTGACAACCCTGATTTCCAACCTGAAGAATTCAGCAAAACGTTGCAGGGGATTATGAGCAACAAGGACATTTAGTTTTACAGTAAAGACATCTCACCAAATATGGTAAAAATAGCAGAAACATATCATGTACCCGTACTTCTTAAACAAAGTATAGACGGCTTAGACATCAAACCCGGAGGTATCTATATTGACGTAACTTTTGGTGGCGGAGGACACTCTCGCGAAATACTTAAAAGAATTAACGGCAATGGACACCTTTACAGTTTTGATCAAGACGAGGATGCAGAAAAAAATGTAAACAACATTATTGCAGAAGCAAGCAATGATAGCGGTATAGCAGGTACAGAAAACAATTGCGGACTTACTTTTGTAAGAAGCAACTTCCGTTATTTGAAAAACTGGATGCGTTATTACAATATAGATCATATTGACGGATTACTAGCCGACCTTGGCGTTTCAAGTCACCACTTTGATGACGAGACACGTGGGTTTTCATTTCGCTTTGACGCGCCGCTTGACATGAGAATGAACAAGCGAGCAGGAATGACGGCTGCAGATATAGTAAACGAATACGAAGAAGAGGCTTTGGCTGACATTTTCTACCTATATGGTGAACTAAAAAATTCACGTCGCATAGCAGCTGCTATCATCAAAGCCAGAGACGTAAAGAAGATTGAAACTACACAAGATTTTATAAAGGCAGTAGAGCCTCTATTTAAGCGAGAACGTGAAAAAAAAGATATGGCAAAGCTGTTTCAAGCATTAAGAATAGAAGTAAACCATGAAATGGATGCTCTTAAAGAAATGCTACTATCAGCAACAGAGCTTCTTGAAAAAGGAGGAAGACTCAGTGTTATAACATATCATTCTCTTGAAGACCGTATAGTGAAAAATATCATGAAAACGGGTAATGCAGAGGGTAAGATGAAGCAAGACTTCTTCGGACGTATTGAAACTCCTTTTAAGTTGATAAACAACAAGGTAATAATACCTGACGAAGAAGAACAACTTAAGAATCCCAGGAGTAGAAGTGCAAAACTTAGAATAGCAGAAAAGAGATGAAAGATAAAGAAAATAAGGAACAGGAAACGAGCAAGGATGTCAAAGAGGCAAATTATGACGTCAAAAGCGAAGTTACCACAGGAGATATGGAAGAGATACCTTCACTAAAAGAAGTTATCAAAATTCAAGCCATTGAAGGCGAAGAACCTTTATCTTCAAACTTTACTCTTAGAAAAATTCTTGGTGGTGATATTCTAACGACCCAGACCATACGCCGACAGATTGGAATATTCTTCCTAATAACAGGGTTTCTTATTGTATATGTTGCTAACAGATACAGTGTTCAAAAAGATCTCATAGAAATTGACAAACTGCAAGAAGAATTGCAAGACGCGAAATATAAAGCACTTTCTAGCAGTAGTCAGCTAACAGAGAAAAGCAGAGAAAGTCATGTACTTGAAATGCTAAACAATAACAAAGATAGCGTGCTGAAGATTGCAAACCAGCCACCATACATTATCAATGTACCAGAGGAATGAGCAAATTTGATTGTAATAAAGTTATGCCAAGATACAGTGCCATCGCCATCATAATGACGTTGGTTGCTGTTTTTGTACTCGGGAAGACACTATATACAATGACCGCCAAGCATGATTACTGGGCAAAAGTGGCTGACCGCGTCAAGAAAGATAGCGTCAGTGTAAAACCAATACGTGGCAATATTCTCAGTTGCGACGGTCAACTAATGGCCAGTTCACTTCCTGAGTTCAAACTTTTCGTTGACTTTAAGGCAATACGTGAAGCAAAGAAAGATTCTCTTTGGGATGCAAAAGTTGATTCTGTTTGTCGTGGACTAAATAAAATTTTTCCTGAGAAGACAGCAGCAGCATTTAAAAGGGATTTAAATCTAGGGCGCAAAAAGCAAAGTAGAAACTGGCCTATATGGAATAGCCGTGTAGACTATAATACGTATACTGAGGTAAAGGCGTTGCCTATCTTCAAACTGTCATCATACAAAAGTGGATTTCATGTAGAAGAATACAATGCGAGGAAGCGCAGTTACGGTTCACTTGCTGGTCGTACAATCGGAGCTATGTTTGGAGCTAAAGATACAGCTCGCTTTGGATTAGAATTATCATATGATTCTATCTTAAGAGGAACAAACGGCATCATACACCGCAGAAAGGTGCTAAACAAATTCCTTGACATCATGGACACTCCTCCTATTGACGGAGCTGATATTGTAACAACTATTGATGTGGGCATGCAAGACCTTGCAGAGCGTTCATTGATAAACGAGCTTAAACTAATAAACGGAAATGTTGGTGTAGCCATAGTAATGGATGTTACTACAGGAGATGTAAAAGCTATCGTCAACATGGAGAAATGTGTTGACGACCAATATCGAGAAATACACAACCATGCTGTAAGCGATCTTTTGGAACCAGGATCCGTTTTCAAAACAGCATCTATTATGGTTGCTCTTGACGATGGTGTCGTTGACACTTCATATCAAGTAGAAACAGGATGTGGTGTTTGGCCAATGTATGGTAAAGAAATGAAAGACCACAACTGGCGAGGAGGTGGTTACGGTCTACTGACATTGCCAAAAACTCTTATGATGAGTTCCAACATAGGTGTGAGCCGTATCATAGACGATCATTATCGCAACGATCCAGATAAATTCGTTCGTGGTTTATACCGCACTGGAATTGCTGATAATCTTCAAATACCACTTGTCGGATCATGCCCTGCGCGTATACGTATGCCAAGGAAGAACCGTCACGGAGAATGGGTGAACTGGAGTAGAACAGCACTTCCTTGGATGAGTATTGGATACGAGAGTCAGGTACCACCGATTTCAACTCTCACATTCTATAATGCCATAGCGAATAACGGAAAAATGATGCGACCTCGCTTTGTTAAACAGGTCATAAAGAATGGAGAAGTCATAATGGACTTTCCACCTGAAGTGATGAGAGAGAGCATCTGTAAAGAAAGCACACTGCACGAATTACAGACTATTCTTGAACACGTCGTCAGTCAAGGACTTGGTAAAAAAGCAGGATCTAAGTCATTCAAGGTAGCAGGTAAAACTGGTACTGCTCAAATGTCAAAGGGTACTGCAGGATACAAGAACGGAGGAACAAACTATTTGCTTAGTTTCGCAGGATATTTCCCAGCAGATGCACCACGTTACAGTTGCATCGTCTGCATTCAGAAATCGGGACTACCTGCAAGCGGTGGCGGTATGAGTGGAGTCGTATTCCATGATATTGCAGAAGGAATAATGGCACAGAGCCTTAAACTGGATGTTTCAGATGCACGCGATTCTACATCAGTTTTAGTCCCTGATGTAAAGAACGGTAATATTCTCGCAGCAGACTATGTGCTATCCCATCTAGGAATAAGTACCAACAAGTCATGGGGAGGTAGTTACACCGAAGGGAATCCAATATGGGGATGTGCTGAGAAAAAGGGAAACAGAAGCGTTTCTCTAGAGCGCAAGAAAATACAAAGTTGCAGATATGTACCAGATGTCACTGGTATGGGTGCGAGAGATGCTGTATATCTTTTAGAAAGCCGTGGTGTTAAAGTAACGGTTATAGGAAGAGGAAAGGTAATAAAGCAGAGTTTGGAGCCAGGGCACTTTATAAAGAAAGGTGAAAGATGCCAAATCTCCCTAAAATAAGAAAATATAGATACAAAACAAATATGAAACTAAACGAAGTTCTCAAAAACATCCAACCGTTGAAAGTCATCGGGGATGCAGAAGTAGAGGTTACAGGCGTGAACATCGATTCACGCAGAATCCAAAACGGTCACTTGTTTATCGCCATGAAGGGTACACAAGTTGACGGACACAAATTTATTTCTAAGGCAATAGAACTCGGAGCAAAATCTATACTCTGTGAAGACTTACCGAAAGAAATAGTAGAAGGCGTTACTTATATACAAGTTGAATCTACAGAGGATGCTGTAGGTAAAGCTGCTACTATTTTCTATGGTGATCCTACAAAAAAACTAAAACTTGTAGGTGTAACAGGTACTAACGGAAAAACAACAATCGCTACCTTATTATATAATATGTTCAGGAAATTTGGACACAAGGTAGGACTTTTGTCTACTGTATGTAATTATATTGATGGTGAAGCAATAGCCGCAGACCATACAACTCCTGATCCTATTGAATTAAACGAACTTCTTTCAAAAATGGTTGCTGCTGGATGTGAATATGCATTCATGGAGTGCTCTAGTCACGCTATACATCAAAAACGCATCGGTGGTCTGAAGTTTGTTGGTGGACTTTTTACAAATCTTACTCGCGACCATCTTGACTATCACAAGACATTCGAAAACTATCGTGATGCAAAAAAAGCTTTCTTTGATGGACTACCAAAGGATGCTTTCGCTATAACTAATGCAGACGATAAGAATGGAATGATAATGGTGCAGAATACCAAAGCTACTGTTAAGACCTATTCTATACGTGCAATGGCAGACTTCCGCGCAAGAATTATCGAATGCCATTTCGAGGGTATGTATCTTGATATTGACAATCATGAAGTTGGAGTACAATTCATCGGCAAGTTCAACGTAAGCAATCTGCTTGCAGTATATGGTGCAGCAATCATGTTAGGCAAAAAACCTGAAGATATATTATTGATACTTAGCACTTTAAATAGTGTGAGCGGGCGTTTGGAGCCAATTCATTCACCAGAAGGTTACACGGCTGTCGTTGATTATGCACACACACCAGATGCACTTGAGAATGTACTCAATGCTATACATGAAGTTCTTAACGGAAAGGGCAATGTTATTACAGTTTGCGGTGCAGGAGGAAATCGTGATAAAGGCAAACGTCCTTTAATGGCACAAGAAGCCGTAAAGCAAAGTGATAAAGTTATTATCACTAGCGATAACCCACGTTTTGAAGAGCCACAGGACATTATTAATGATATGCTTGCCGGACTCAATGCAACACAGATGAAAAAAGTCTTGACGATAGTTGACCGTAAGGAAGCAATACGAACAGCATGCATGCTTGCTAATAAAGGGGACGTAATACTCGTAGCCGGCAAGGGACATGAAGACTATCAGGAGATTAAAGGCGTAAAGCATCACTTTGATGACAAAGAAGTGTTACATGACATCTTCGATGTTGATAAATAAATATATATACTACAAATAATTAACATAACAACATGTTATACTATCTTTTCAGATTTTTAGAACAATACGGAATAAGCGGTTCACATATGTGGGGATACATATCATTCCGCGCATTATTGGCTCTTATTCTCTCACTAGCCATATCAGCATGGTTTGGAGAGAAATTTATCAAATATCTAAAAAGCAAACAGATTACTGAGACTCAACGTGATTCAACAATTGACCCGTTTGGAGTAAAGAAAATAGGTGTACCGTCAATGGGAGGAATAATCATTATTCTTTCTATACTAGTTCCTGTATTACTTTTAGGACGTCTTCGCAACATCTATCTTATTCTTATGATTATCACGACCTTATGGTTGGGCTTCCTTGGAGGCATGGATGATTATATTAAGATATTTCGCCGTGACAAAGAGGGGCTTAAGGGCAAATACAAGATTGTCGGTCAAGTAGGAATAGGACTCATTGTTGGTCTTGTACTGTGGATGTCACCTGACGTGAAAATGAATGAAAATATTGCTATTGAACGCCAAGGACAAGAAACAGTAGTAAAGCATCTTTCAGAAGCCCATAAGTCACTAAAGACAACGATTCCGTTTGTAAAGGAACACAATCTAAATTATAGTGATATAATGAGTTTTTGTGGTAAACACAAAGTTGCCGCCGGTTGGATACTTTTTGTCATTATGACAATTGTAGTAGTTACAGCTGTCAGCAATGGTGCAAATCTCAATGACGGAATGGATGGCATGTGTGCAGGCAATTCGGCCATAATAGGCGTGGCTATCGGTATATTGGCATACGTGAGCAGTCATATACAATTTGCGGCATACCTGAACATTATGTATATTCCAGGATCAGAGGAACTTGTAGTATTCATGTGTGCCTTCGTTGGAGCATTAATTGGATTTCTATGGTACAATTCATATCCAGCACAAGTGTTCATGGGAGATACAGGCTCGCTTACTATCGGAGGAATAATCGCAGTAAGTGCTATAATAATTCATAAGGAATTACTTTTGCCAATACTTTGCGGCATATTCTTCGTGGAAAGTCTTAGTGTAATTATTCAGGTATACTATTATAAGTTGGGTAAGCGTAAGGGTATAAAACAACGTGTGTTTAAGCGAACCCCTATACATGATAATTTCAGAGTCACTGACGATCAACTGGATGCTGATTGTAAATATCTTATAAAAGTACCTCATGGTGCCAAACATGAATCAAAAATAACAATACGCTTCTGGATAATTACTATCATCCTCGCAGCGCTTACAATAATAACCCTTAAGATAAGATAAGGAAAATGAGTAGAATAGTAATACTTGGAGCCGGCGAGAGCGGTGCCGGAGCTGCCGTTTTGGCAAAAAAAGAAGGTTTTGACGTATTCGTTTCCGATATGTCTGCTATCAAGGATAAATACAAAAATTTACTTGATGCTCATGGTATTGATTGGGAAGAAGGTCAACACACAGAGGAAAAGATTCTAAATGCTGACGAGATTATAAAGAGTCCCGGCATACCTAACGAGGCGCCAATGATTAAGAAAGTCATTGCCAAAGGTATTGATATTATAAGCGAAATCGAATTTGCTGGCAGATATACAAAATCTAAAATGGTATGTATTACTGGGAGTAATGGGAAAACTACAACAACTTCACTAATATACCATATATTTAAAGAAGCTGGATATGATGTAGGATTGGCTGGTAACATTGGCAAGAGTTTGGCACTACAAGTAGCAGAAGATCCACACCAATATTATATCATTGAGTTGAGTAGTTTCCAACTTGATAATATGTATAATTTCCGTGCAAATATTGCTATTCTACTTAATATAACTCCAGACCATCTGGATCGATACGACAATAAGTTTGAGAACTATGCTGATGCAAAGATGCGAATCATACAGAATCAGACTGCCGAAGATAGTTTCATATATTGGAATGATGATCCAACTATAAAAAAAGAGCTTGAAAAGTTCCAGATTAAGTCTGTGGCATGTCCTTTCTCTGAGATTAAAGAAAAGGGCTCTATCGGTTACATAGAAGATGGCGAATATAAATTGGAATATCCAATACCATTCAATATGGAGCAAGAAGAGTTATCTCTCACTGGCAAACATAATATATACAATAGTCTTGCAGCTGGATTGGCAACCAATATTGCGGGCATAAAGAAAGATGTTATCCGTAAGAGTCTAGGTAATTTCCAAGGTGTAGAGCATCGTCTTGAAAAGGTTTGTAAAGTTAGGGGTGTTATGTATATTAACGACTCTAAAGCAACAAACGTAGACGCATGCTGGTATGCTCTTGAAAGTATGAAAACTCCAACCATTCTCATCCTTGGCGGTAAAGACAAAGGCAACGACTATAACCAAATCAAGGACTTGGTTAAAGAGAAATGCGTAGGGCTCGTATATCTTGGCGCTGACAACAAAAAACTGCATGATAATTTTGACTCATTAGGAATACCTGTGAAGGATACTCACAACATGAAAGATTGCGTTGCAGCATGCTATGAGATGGCTAAGTCAGGAGATACAGTTCTTTTAAGTCCATGCTGTGCAAGCTTTGATTTGTTTAAGAACATGGAAGACCGCGGAGAACAATTCAAGAATTTGGTAAGAAATTTATAATTATAAGACTCTATAAAATAATATTCTATCAATAAAGGAAATGGATAATAAGACTCTTGGCAACATATTTAAAGGTGACAAGGTGATATGGATGATTTTTTTCTTCCTTTGTATCGTCAGTGTCGTTGAAGTTTTTTCGGCTTCATCAGAATTAACGTACAAGGGCGGAAGTTATCTATCCCCACTTATCAAGCATATAGGAATCCTCATCATGGGTGTTTTCTGTATGGTTGTCACATTAAACGTGAAATGTAAGTATTTTAAGATATTGACACCTTTCATGCTTATTATTTCATTTTTCACACTTATATGGGTATTTGTTGCTGGACAATCTACAAACGGTGCACAACGATGGATTAGTTTTGTCGGCATCCAATTTCAACCTTCTGAAATAGCAAAAGGTACAATGGTGCTTGCTACGGCACAGATACTTAGTGCACTGCAAACTGATCATGGAGCTGATAAAAATGCATTTAAATATATATTATGTGTTTGTGGTATAATCATACCTTTAATTGGACTAGAAAACCTATCAACGGCAGCATTATTAAGTCTGGTAATTCTATTGATGATGATTATAGGACGCGTTCCTGGAAAACAAATCGGCAAACTAATGGGGATTACAACCTTGATTATTGTCATGATTTTTGCGTCTATAATGATTTTGGGACAGGACAAGCCAGAGGCGAACAACAAAGAGAATCTTACTGAACAGCTAGAGAAAAAGCCAAAAGAAGAAGGACTTATCTCAAGAATATTCCACCGCGCCGATACTTGGAAATCTCGTATTGATAAATTCATGTCTAACAAAGAGCTTTCGCCAGATGAAGTTGACTTAAACAAAGATGCCCAAGTAGCACATGCAAATATTGCTATTGCATCATCAAATGTAATTGGCAAAGGCCCAGGAAACAGTGTTGAAAGAGATTTCCTTTCCCAGGCTTTTTCTGACTTCATCTACGCCATCATAATAGAAGAATTGGGAATAGAAGGTGCTACATTCGTAGCATTCCTATATATAATGCTATTATTCAGGACTGGGCGAATAGCAAATAGGTGTGAGAACAACTTCCCTGCATTATTGGCAATGGGATTGGCACTTCTTCTTGTCACACAAGCACTATTCAACATGTGTGTAGCTGTAGGCCTTGCGCCAGTAACAGGTCAACCGCTACCACTTATCAGCAAAGGAGGTACATCAACGATGATAAACTGTATCTATGTAGGTGTTATTCTAAGTGTAAGCCGATCGGCTAAGACAAAACCTGAAACTGCAGAAACAACAGATAATACAACTGTATAAAAACGTAAAAAGAACTGTTTAACAATAAATAGACTGCAAAATGGCCAAAAAATAAAAATTTTGATTAATTTTGCAATATAATAGAAATTTATAAGAAATGGACAAGGATTTAAGAATCATAATCAGTGGCGGAGGAACAGGAGGGCACATCTTTCCTGCAATATCAATAGCAAATGCTATCAAAGCTAAACGTCCAGATGCTAAGATACTATTTGTAGGTGCTCTTGGTAGAATGGAAATGCAGCGCGTCCCTGCGGCTGGATATGAAATTAAAGGATTACCAATATGTGGTTTTGATCGCAAGCACTTATTAAAGAACTTCGTAGTGCTCCTAAAAATATGGGAGAGCCAGCGTAAGGCAAAGAAAATCATTAAGGATTTCAAGCCTATGGCTGCTGTCGGCGTTGGTGGATATGCAAGTGGTCCAACACTAAACGTATGCGCAAGTAAAGGAATTCCTTGTCTAATTCAAGAACAAAATTCTTATGCAGGAGTAACAAATAAGCTACTCTCTAAGAAAGCAGATAAGATATGCGTTGCATATGATGGCATGGAACGTTTTTTCCCTGCTGAAAAGATCATTATGACAGGAAATCCTGTTAGACAGAATGTTCTGGAAACTACAATTTCGAAAGAAGAAGCTCGCAAGCAATTCGGATTGGATCCTGAAAAGAAAACAATACTTCTTGTCGGCGGAAGCTTAGGCGCACGTACCGTAAACGAAAGCATTCTACAGCATCTAGATGTGGTAGAGAATAGCGGAGTACAATTTATCTGGCAAACTGGTAAATATTATAATACTTCAATAATGCAGCAGTTGGAAGGTAAGAACTTACCTATGATGAAAGTTACTGACTTCATTAGCGATATGGGAGCTGCATATAAAGCTGCCGACTTGGTTATAAGCCGTGCTGGAGCTAGTAGTATAAGTGAGTTCTGTCTGATTGGCAAACCTGTCATTCTTGTTCCTTCACCAAACGTGGCTGAAGATCACCAGACCAAAAATGCCATGGCATTGGTTAACAAGGATGCAGCTATGTTTATAAAAGACTCTGAAGCAGCAGACAAGCTTCTTCAAATAGCGGTAAACACGGTAAAAGACGAAAAGAAAATTAATTCTCTTAGCGAGAATATTAAGAAACTTGGATTGACAAACTCTGCCGACGTAATTGCCGACGAGATTATAAAATTAGCAACAAGATAATGGAATTAAAAGATATTAAAGCTGTTTATTTTATTGGTGCCGGTGGCATTGGAATGAGTGCCATCGCAAGATATTTTATAAACAAAGGTCTCGTAGTAGCAGGTTATGATAAGACTCCATCTGAGCTTACGCATCAGTTGGAAAAAGAAGGTATGCTCATTCACTATAGCGAAAGTATTGAGGATATTCCACATGCATGCAAAGACGCGAAGTCTACTCTGATTATCTATACACCAGCTATACCTGCTGAGCACAAAGAATTGGTGTTCTTCAGAAATGGTGGATTTGAAATTCAGAAACGTGCACAAGTTCTTGGAACTTTGACACGAAGCCATAAAGGACTTTGTTTTGCCGGCACTCATGGTAAAACAACTACATCTACAATGTGTGCACATATCATGCACCAAAGTCATCTTGATTGCAATGCTTTTCTTGGTGGAATATCAAAGAACTATGGAACAAATTACATTCTATCAGACAATAGCGATTACGTAGTTATTGAAGCTGATGAATTTGATCGCAGTTTCCATTGGCTTAGTCCTTGGATGAGTGTTATCACGGCTACAGATCCAGACCATTTGGATATCTATGGAACAAAAGAGGCATATCTTGAAAGCTTCCGTCATTACACTGAATTAATACGTGAAGGTGGTGCTCTCATCATACATAAGAATCTTGAGATGAGCCCAAACGTCAACGATGGAGTAAAAGTTTATGAGTACAGCCGCGAGGAAGGTGACTTCCATGCAGAGAACATAAAAATAGACAATGGAGAAATCTCTTTCGATTTCATTTCTCCTATCGAAAATATAAAGGATGTAAAACTAGGGCAACCTATTCCTATTAACATAGAGAACGGTATTGCAGCCATGGCTATGGCACAACTAAATGGATGCAATGCAGAAGAAATAAAGTACGGTATGCAGACTTATGAAGGTGTAGATCGTCGCTTTGATTTCAAAATCAAAAACTCTAAGCATGTATTCCTTTCAGACTATGGACATCACCCAAAGGAAATTTTACAAAGTGCAAAAAGTTTGAAAGAGCTTTTCAATGGAAGAAAAATAACAGCTATTTTCCAACCTCACTTATATACTCGTACACGCGATTTTTATAAGGACTTCGCTGATGCACTGAGCAACTTTGACGAAGTGATTCTAACTGAGATATATCCTGCACGTGAGCAACCTATTCCTGGTGTCACTAGTGATATAATATACAACAATTTAAAAGATGGTGTTGAAAAGGACATGATAAAGAAAGATGACGTACTAAACTATGTAAACAGCCGTGATTTCGACGTGCTAGTAGTTTTGGGTGCTGGAAACCTTGACAATTATGTTCCACAAATAGCTAAGATTATCGAGAGTAAATAGTTTCAATAGCCACAAATGCGCATAAACTGGAAAAAAATACTAATAATAACATTAGACTCTGCTTTGGCAATTTATCTAATGTTTGCTTTCACCGCCTTCAACAAGCCGGATGGAAAGACTAGGTTATGCACAAAAGTGAACATTAACATTCAAGACGAGGCTACAAACGGTTTCATCGACACACATGAGATTAAAAACCGTTTGAAAAAAGGCAATATATATCCGCTCAAGATGCCTTTGGATAATGTAAATTCACGCAAAATAGAAGAGACGCTAAAATCTAGTCCTTTCGTAAAAACTGCTGAATGTTACAAGACTCAGGATGGTCAAGTGTGTATTACTCTGACTCAAAGAATGCCTGTGGTAAGAATAAAGTCTGATAGAGGTGACAATTATTACCTTGATGACAACGATTGTATAATGCCTAATTCTCATTACACATCTGATCTTATAATTGCAACAGGACATATTACAAAATGGTTTGCCACAAATTACATTTCCCCTCTAAGTAAAACACTTATGGAAAACGACTTATGGAAAAACCAGATTGAACAGATTAATGTAATGCCAGATCTAGGTATAGAGCTAGTACCGAGAGTAGGCAACCATATAGTATATATCGGCCAACTTCCTTACTGCAAATATAAACCGCTGAGGAATAAAATTGTTTCTGATTTTGTAAACAAAAAGATGGACCGTTTGGAGAAATTCTACAAGTATGGACTTTCACAAGCTGGTTGGAACAAATACAGTTACATAAATCTGGAATTTGACAATCAGATAATATGCAAAAAGGTCTTCAAAGAGAAGAAAGATGACAAGAGCATCGAAAGCGCACTTGCAGTAAGCGACAATATTGGTGGAATACCAGTAAAGTCACCAGAGGCAAGTAAAACAGAAACCCCATCACCTGAAAAAGGTAATAAGTCAGAAGCCAACAAGACTACTTCATCAAAGAAGGAATTAAGTGGAAATTCTGCAAATAAGAAGGGAAATAACAAAACTAGAATTTGAATTGATAAAGATATAAAGCATGGCAGAATTTATCGTTGCTATTGAACTGGGATCAACAAAGATTACCGGTATCGCTGGAAAGAAAAACCTTGATGGCAGCATTACGGTGCTGGCTGTTGTCAAGGAAGATTCCACACAATGCATTCGCAAAGGTGTGGTCTATAACATAGATAAGACCGTACAGTGTCTCACCAATATCATAACAAGACTTAAGACTATTCTTAAGAGTGATATAGCACATGTTTATGTTGGCGTGGGAGGCCAATCCATACGCAGTGTCAAAAACGTTATAGTAAAAGACCTACCAGCAGACACAATCGTTTCTCAAGAAATGGTAAACGAGCTCATGGATGCCAATCGTGCCATGAGTTATCCTGATCTGGAAATACTTGAGGCTGCTACACAAGAATACAAAGTAGACCAACAATATCAACTTGATCCTATTGGCATACAGTGCAACAGACTAGAAGGTAACTATCTTAATATTCTTTGGCACAAGACATTCTACCGTAATCTAAACAAGTGTTTTGATCTGGCTGGCATCGCAATCGCCGAAATGTATCTCGCCCCAATGGTACTAGCAGACTGTGTACTTAGTGAGGCGGAAAAAAGATCTGGCTGTGTTCTTGTAGACCTTGGAGCAGAAAGCACTACCGTTTCAGTTTACTATAAGAACATACTTCGTCACTTGGCAATCATCCCTCTTGGCGGAAACAATATAACAAAAGATATCGCTTCTTTACAGATTGAAGAATCTGATGCAGAGAAGATGAAAATAAAATATGCCAGCGCATACACAGACAACGGTGACATAGACAACAATCTGATGTTGCCTATTGACTTAGATAGACAGATTGAAAACCGGAAGTTCATTGAGATTGTAGAAGCACGTCTCGAAGAAATTATTGAAAATGTATGGTTTCAGGTTCCAGCTGAATATGCAAACAACCTGTTGGGAGGAATAATCCTTACGGGCGGTGGTTCGAATATGAAGAATATCGAAATGGCATTCCGGAACCATACCCGCATTGACAAAATAAGAAATGCCAAATTTGTATCTCTAACTATCAATTCAACAAATGAGGATATAAATGCTCACGATGGTAAAATGAATACTATTCTCGGTATTCTTGCTAAAGGCGACATGAACTGTGCAGGAACAGAAATCAAGGCAGACCTTTTCAGTAGCACTACTGAAAGCAAACCTGCAATTACTACTGCCGACATACACAATAAGCCTCGAACACTCACAGAAACAACTGGAAGTGGAGTTGTTAGAACTGAAGCTGAAAAGATAAAGGCCGAAGAGGAAGAAAAGAAAAAGAGAGAAGCTGAAATTGAGGCTGAAATAAAAGCCAGAAAATTGGAAGAAGAGCGTAAAAAGAAAAAAGAAGCCAGTACTATCCATAAGACGATAAAGGGATTGAAAGGATTCTTCCAAAAGATGATATCTGAAGACGAGTAATTCTCTTCTGATAATAATTTAAGTTTCACATTTTAAATTAGACAACATGGCTGATAATAATAGCAAACCTTCAATATTGGATTTCGGTGAACCGAAAGAAAACAGTATCATCAAAGTTATTGGTGTTGGTGGCGGTGGCGGTAACGCTGTAAACCACATGTATCGTGAAGGCATTCACGACGTATCGTTTGTTCTATGCAACACTGATAATCAAGCACTCAATGACTCTCCTGTCCCTGTCCATTTGCAGTTAGGAAAAGAGGGACTTGGTGCAGGAAACAAGCCAGCAAAGGCTCGACAAGCAGCTGAAGAAACTATTGAAGAGCTGAAATACATGTTAAGTGATGGCACAAAAATGGCTTTTATCACTGCTGGAATGGGCGGTGGTACAGGTACAGGTGCTGCTCCAGTAATAGCAAGAGTTTCAAAAGAACTAGGCATACTTACAGTCGGTATTGTTACAATACCTTTCCGCTTTGAAGGTGACAGAAAGATTGATCAAGCTTTAGATGGTGTTGAAGAAATGTCAAAACATGTTGATGCACTCCTTGTAATCAATAATGAAAGACTTCGGGAAATATATCCAGACCTTACTGTCCTTGATGCATTCGGAAAAGCCGACGATACGTTGAGTATTG
This sequence comes from Segatella paludivivens DSM 17968 = JCM 13650, assembly GCF_000373185.1. Classification (GTDB taxonomy): domain Bacteria; phylum Bacteroidota; class Bacteroidia; order Bacteroidales; family Bacteroidaceae; genus Prevotella; species Prevotella paludivivens. The sequence continues at coordinate 75,025 of NZ_KB890629.1, read as the reverse complement.
CAGCAAAGAGTATTGCCGAAATCATAACAAATCATGGTTTAATAAACCTTGACTTCAATGATGTGAAAACAGTATTGAAAGAAGGTGGCGTTGCTATCATGAGTACTGGTTATGGAGAAGGAGAAGGTAGAGTCAAGAAAGCTATTGAAGATGCACTCAATTCACCACTACTTAATGATAATGATATATTCAACTCTAAGAAAATCCTACTTAGTATCAACTTCTGTAATGAGAAGAACGATAATTCAGGTTTGATGATGGAGGAGATGAATGATGTTAACGACTTCATGGCGAAATTCGGAAGTGATTTTGAAATCAAATGGGGACTAGCTATTGACCCAGAACTTGGAAAAAATGTCAAGGTTACGATTCTCGCTACCGGATTTGGCATAGAGGATGTTGATGGCATGAACGGCCATCTTAAAAAACACACACAGGAGGAAGCCGACAGAATAGCACAAGAGGAAGAAAGAAGGGCTGAAAAAGAAGAAAGACGCGGACATTACTATGGTAGCATAGGGAAAAATAATCAATACAAACGCCGTCCACATATATTCCTTTTCCGTCCTGAAGACCTTGACAACGAAGATGTAATACTTGCTGTTGAGAATACGCCAACTTACAAGCGTACAAGACAAATGCTTGATGAGATACGTAATCAAGCATCAGGTGCTCCTTCAAGCAACAATGAAGAAAAGAGCAATCAAGAACCTACACAAGGTATAATTAGTTTCGCATAAAAATAAATAGAAAATAAAAAAGCAGCCTTAATACTCAAGTATTATGGCTGCTTTTTTATTCATCACATTTGTATGTCTATTTATACAATTCTTTTAGTACATCATACGATTTCAGTTCAGGAAACTTAGGCACATGCAACCTATAATAAGAAAGTACTACATCAACTAATCTATTTCTATCAATGTGTGACATCTTAAAAAAATGCATGTTTGAATAATCCATTCTGCAAAAGGTCGACAATAGCGATGTGTCATCAGCCGACAAATATTCTTTATGAAAAGGTGGCATACTTATATAGCAGCCACTCCGCAGATCAAAGTAAAAGCCTTTCTCATAGTCATCAAGATTAGGGTAAAAACCTATAAACTTTAATAAATGGATCATGTAAACCAAATGAAAATTAGTAAAACCTTCACTACAACTATCCAACCATTTCAAACTATTTATTACATATCCAAACAAAGGAGTATTCTTCTGTTCTCCTCTTATGGCATAAAAAGTAAATTCTGCAAGAAATAGAGATATTACCATTTTATACTGATCAAATGGCACTGAGACAAATGGGGAAGCAATACCTACATACTTAAATTTTTGCAAGCCTTGCTTTTGTCTATAGTCATATTCTACCTCTAGAATTGAAAATGGTTGAAAGTATTGTTTCTTTATCTTTGCCTTAGCTGATGATGAAATCGGTGCAACAAAAGACACGCGACCATGCTCTTCGGTAAACAAGTCTACTATAATCTTGTCCTCACCGAATTTAAAAGAATGCAATACTATGGCTCTAGTCTTTATTATCATTGGTTATTCAAAGTTAATGTAAAAGACCGAAAAAACAAAATTTAAAGAGAAAAATACAAAAAAAATCACTTTCTCTTAAAATAATCCTATAAATATTTGGAGGTTTAGGGAAAAAGTCCTAACTTTGCACCCGCAATTTAAGCCATGGTCCCTTCGTCTATCGGTTAGGACGAGAGATTTTCATTCTCTAAAGAGCAGTTCGACTCTGCTAGGGACTACAAGTAAAAATAAAAAGTATAATTTAAGATGGCAAATCACAAATCATCAGTAAAGAGAATCCGTCAGACAAAGACAAAGACTCTGCACAATAAATATTATGCAAAGACAATGCGTAACGCAGTTCGCAAACTTCGCGCACTCTCTGACAAGGATGAAGCAATTAAGCTCTACCCAGTTGTACAAAAGATGTTGGATAAGTTGGCTAAGGCTAACATTATTCACACAAACAAAGCTGCTAACATCAAGTCAGGTTTAGCACTGTATATTAGCAAGCTAGGTTAACATTAACCCTGTTTGTTTTTTCAATAAAGGTCGTAATTTCTTTGGAAATTACGACCTTTATTTCGTTTTGACACATCAACTTTAGAAACAAATCATTTCAAACACGCATTTTTAGCATTAATACACACCGTTTTTTAAGTATTTTAGTGTATAAAAGTTTCGTATTGTGTCTATTTTTTAGTATCTTTGCAACTAAATATTACTAATCAAAGAAATGGCAGAAAATCAAAACAACGAGGCAAGTTATTCAGCCTCGAATATTCAGGTTCTCGAGGGTCTTGAGGCTGTACGCAAGCGCCCAGCTATGTATATTGGCGACATCAGTGAAAAAGGTCTTCATCACCTTATCAATGAAACTGTCGACAACTCTATTGACGAGGCAATGGCTGGATATTGCACAGACGTTGAAATAACAATCAACGAAGACGGTTCTGTTTCCGTAGAGGATAATGGTCGCGGCATACCAGTTGATGAGCATAAGAAACTTCACAAGTCTGCTCTCGAAGTCGTTATGACAGTATTGCATGCTGGTGGTAAGTTTGACAAAGGATCATATAAAGTTAGCGGTGGTCTGCATGGTGTAGGTGTAAGTTGTGTCAACGCACTCTCTATGCACATGCTTTCACAGGTATTCCGCGACGGAAATATATATCAACAGGAATACGAAAAAGGCAAGCCGCTTTATCCCGTTAAAATTGTTGGTGAAACTGATAAGCGTGGTACATTCCAACAGTTCTGGCCAGATCCTACAATATTCACAACAACTACTTTTAAATGGGATCTTGTTGCGAGTCGTATGCGTGAGCTTGCATACCTTAATGCAGGTATTAAAATCATCCTCACTGATCTTCGCAAGGACGAAGAAGGAAAGACTCGTCAGGAAGTATTCCATGCCAAAGACGGTTTGAAGGAATTCGTTCGTTACGTAGACCGTCATCGTCAGCATCTTTTTGATGATGTAATCTTCCTTAAGACCGAAAAGCAAGGTGTTCCTATCGAAGTAGCTATTATGTATAACACAGATTATTCTGAGAATATCCATAGCTACGTAAACAACATTAATACTATTGAAGGCGGTACTCACCTTACTGGTTTCCGTGCTGCTCTCACACGTACGTTGAAAAATTATGCAGACTCTGACTCAACAATATCAAAGCAGATTGAAAAGGCGAAGATAGAGATTGCCGGTGAAGACTTCCGTGAAGGTCTTACAGCTGTTATATCGATAAAGGTTGCTGAGCCTCAGTTTGAAGGTCAGACAAAGACAAAACTTGGTAACAGTGAAGTTGCAGGTGCAGTTCAACAGGCTGTGGGCGAAGCTCTATCCAACTATCTGGAAGAACACCCTATAGAGGCTAAAAAGATATGCGAGAAAGTAGTTCTTGCAGCCACTGCACGTATCGCAGCCCGTAAAGCTCGTGAAAGCGTACAACGCAAGAGCATTATGGGAGGAGGAGGACTTCCTGGTAAGTTGGCAGACTGTTCAAACAAAGATCCACACGAATGCGAAATATTCCTTGTCGAGGGTGATTCTGCCGGTGGCTCAGCTAAACAGGGTCGTGACCGCTACACACAAGCCATATTACCTCTTCGCGGTAAGATTCTTAATGTCGAAAAAGTTCAATGGCATAGAGTATTCGAAGCTGAGTCTGTAATGAATATCATTCAGAGCATTGGAGTTCGTTTCGGTGTTGAAGGCGAGGACGATCGTGAAGCTAATATTGATAAACTACGTTACGACAAGATCATAATCATGACCGATGCCGATGTCGATGGTTCTCACATCGACACTCTTATCATGACGCTATTCTATCGATTTATGCCTAAAGTCATTGAAGACGGACATCTTTACATTGCTACTCCTCCACTCTATAAGTGTACTTATAGAAAAGTCAGCGAATATTGCTACACAGAGCAACAACGTCAGGCTTTCATCGATAAATATGTTGAAGGAAAAGAAGATGACAAAGCTTTGCATACACAGCGTTACAAAGGTTTAGGTGAAATGAATCCTGATCAGCTTTGGGATACAACTATGAATCCTACATCACGCCTTCTAAAACAGGTTACAATTCAGAATGCAGCTGAAGCAGACGAAATTTTCTCTATGTTAATGGGAGACGACGTTGAACCACGCCGCGAATTTATCGAGCAGAACGCTACATACGCAAATATTGACGCATAAAAACGAAACTTAAAATATTTCAATCCCTCTCCTCCTGCAGGAGGGGGATTTTTATTAATATTCACGATTATGAAAAAGTATATACTCACATTCCTGGTAATAGCACTATCACTAACAGTGTCTGCCAGCCAACTGCCTATGAGATTATGGTATAACTCTCCTGCGCAGTATTTCGAAGAGTCGTTACCAATTGGTAATGGTAAACTTGGCGCACTTGTATATGGTAATCCAGACCAAGACATACTGTATCTCAACGATATAACTTTTTGGACAGGAAAACCCGTTAATCCTAATGAAGGTGATGATGCCTACAAATATATTCCGCTTATACGCCAAGAGTTGTTTAAAGAGAACTACAAGGAAGCTGACATACTACAACACATGGTGCAGGGACATAATTCAGAGAACTACCAACCGCTTTCAACTCTAAAGATAAATGACTACGCAAAGGGCAGCGTATCAAACTATTATCGTGAACTTGACATAGACAGTGCAATCACAAAGATAAAATACACTCGTGGCGACGTAAATTTCTATCGTGAATATTTCGCAAGTAATCCAGATAAATTGATTGCCATTCATCTAAGCGCAAGCAAGAAAGCATCAATAAATTGTGAAATCCTTCTAACTGGACAAACACCGCACAAGGTAAAAGCCTCAGACAAGCAGATAACGATGCTTGGAAATGCTATCGGTGATCCAAAAGAGAGTATCCATTTCTGCTCAATCCTTAAAGCAGACAATAAAGGTGGAAAAATTGAAGTTACAGATTCTACTCTCCAGATTATCAATGCAGACGAAGCAACATTATATTTTGTAAACGAGACTAGTTTTAACGGCTTCGATAAACATCCTGTAAACGAAGGAGCAGATTATATTGAAAACGCCACGAATGATATCTGGCATACAATAAACTATACATATCAGCAGTTCCGCGAACGCCATATTTCTGACTACAGAAAGATTTACAGTAGACTTTCACTCAACCTTAACGGAGCTAAATACGATAACAAAAGAACTACTGAGCAACAGTTGAAAGACTATACTGCCAATGGTGGAAACAACAAATATCTAGAAACACTATACTTCCAATATGGTCGCTACCTGCTTATCAGCAGTTCACGCACACCTTCCGTACCAGCCAACCTACAAGGTCTTTGGACACCGCATAAATTTTCCCCTTGGCGTGGAAACTATACCGTAAACATAAACCTTGAGGAAAACTATTGGCATGCAGAAGAAGCAAATTTATCTGAAATGGTAATGCCATTAGACGGTTTCATTTCATCATTGGCAAAGACTGGTAAATATACCGCTGAACACTATTATGGCATAAACCAAGGATGGTGTTCAAGTCATAATTCAGATATATGGGCTATGTCTAATCCTGTTGGAGAAAAGCAGGAAAGTCCAGAATGGAGCAATTGGAATATGGGAGGAGCATGGCTCGTAAACACACTTTGGGAACACTATGACTTCAATAGAGATAAGAAATACCTACATGACACAGCCTATCCATTGATGAAGGGAGCAAGTGACTTTATGCTGAAATGGCTAATTGAAAACCCCAAAAAGAAAGGTGAACTGATTACCGCACCAAGCACAAGTCCTGAAAATGAATACGTAAACGATAAAGGATATCATGGTACTACATGCTATGGAGGTACAGCCGATCTTGCTATTATACGTGAACTTCTCACGAACACTCTAAAGGCTGCACAGGCACTTAATACCGACAAATCATATCAAGATTCTCTTACATCGACTATCAAACGCCTGCATCCATACACCGTAGGACACATGGGAGATATCAACGAATGGTATTATGATTGGGACGATTATGATTTTCAGCACCGTCATCAAAGCCACCTCATTGGTTTATATCCAGGACATCAGATAACAGTTGCTACCACTCCTGAACTTGCAAAAGCGGCAACACGCACTTTAGAAATAAAAGGCGACAAGACAACAGGTTGGAGTACAGGCTGGAGAATTAATCTATGGGCACGCCTCCATCGTGCGGATATGGCTTATCATATATTCCAGAAACTACTTACCTATGTAAGTCCAGACAATTATAAGGGTGCTGATCGCAAACACAGCGGAGGAACATATCCAAACCTCTTTGATGCACATCCACCTTTCCAGATTGACGGCAACTTTGGTGGAACAGCAGGAGTTTGTGAAATGTTGATGCAAAGTGACGGCAACACCATACAACTTCTTCCTGCATGTCCTTCCGCATGGAAGACTGGTTCAATAAAAGGACTTAAAGCCAGAGGTGGATATATTGTAAATATGGAATGGAAAAATCGGAAGATTATCCATGCAGAGATATTAAGCACTGTCGGCGGTACAGTTAAAGTAATATACAATAATAAAGTAAAGACCATTACACTAAGCAAGGGAAAGAAGAAGGAAATCTAATGAGAGAAATAATGATAGGTCTGCTTTCAATGATATCCTATGGCATAAGTGCACAAACTCTTATGCCAGAATGGATATCATACCCAGAAGTTGACTCTACATCACAGATTTGGTTCAGGCAGACATATATAAATAATCAACGCCCTGAATTAGCCAACATCAGTATAACGACAACAGGGCAAATTGAGCTCTGTGTAAACGGATATAATGTATCGACAGACACACGGCTACCCTACCGTACATGTGGCGAAAGTGACACACCTATAAGCATGACATTCAATGTGACAAGATATCTTCGCCCTGACAGCAATACAATAGCCGTATGGTACAGTCCTTCATATCCTCACGTTCAGCCTCAACAAATCTCTCTCAACTATTACGGAGCAATGTCAAATGGCGAACAGTTTTCCTACAATGCTAATAACGAATGGCTCTGCAGAAAAGCAAATATTTCATTAACAACTGATGGTAAAGAAGAATTTATTTCACCATCAAATGATGCTGTTTGGAATTCTTCTGAATATGAACCAGCATGTTGGATAAGCGCAAAACCGCGATGCAATGATATAACAAGTTCGATTTTAGATTACACATCGTTTTACAACTCTCGACATGTCACGAAAATAACACGTCCAAAATATCATCGGATTAGCAGAGATTCCGTTGAATATCGTTTCGATCCTGCATTTCAAGGCTACGTGCGCATAACGCTACGTGGAGCAAAGAAAGGCGAAAAATTAGATATCGGAGGACTCAAATATATATGCAATGGAGAAGTTGATGAACAGGCATACAGAAAATTCACAGATAAATATTGCGATTACGTTATTATCTGTGGTGACAGAAAATTCAGAAAAAGTCAGATACAGAATGTGGAAGGAATAGAAATAAGTACCTATTTTCATTCTAATTGGTTATATTAATGCAATATTTTTAAATAAGAAATAGCTAAAAATTACTTTATTTACATTACCTTTGTAAAATGAGTTCATTAGGTAAAGAAATTACGATAGCATCAACATTGGAATTGCACGTAAGCAGTCACATTGATGAAGACTTACTGCTTATTGATTCCTTAGCAGATTTGCCATTCCCGGACGAACCCAAAAGGATGGGATGTCTGTTAATAGCATTGTGCACAAAAGGCAAAGCCAAATACACCGTAGATACTTTAGAAAACGTTGTCCAACCAAATGATATGATGATAGTCAGTCCTGGACAAGTTGCAAACAACTATCAACTTAGTCCTGACTGTGATGGTATAGGAATACTTGTTTCTGACAAATTTTTCAGAGAGACTATTTCAAACATCCATGAACTTTCCTCACTCTTTCTGTTTTCAAAGAACCATCCTGTCTGCGGACTTCATGATGATGAGTCAGATATGCTTCAGAAATACTATAGTTTGCTGAAGGAAAAGGTAGACCACCAGGATCATCATTTCCGCACGGAAACCGTTAAGTCATTATTACAGACTATGATTTATGATGTCAGCAACACAATTTACCGCATACAGAATAACGATGGACGTAAGCTTTCACGAGGAGAAAATATATTCTTTGAATATATAAACCTTGTAGAAAATAATTTTAGAAACGAACGACGTGTAAGTTGGTATGCTACCAAACTAAATATCACCGCTAAATATCTTTCAGAAACCGTTAAGTCCATAAGTCATCGGACTCCAAACGAGTGGATAGATTATTATGTAACTCTGGAAATACGAGTTCTTCTTAAGAACACATCAAAAAGTATTAAGGAAATATCCCAGATTCTAAATTTCCCTAACCAAAGTTTTCTTGGCAAATTTTTCAAGGAACACGTAGGCATGTCCCCCACAGAATACAGGCGTAGCTGATAAAATTATCAGCTACATCTTTTTCAACTGTTCTGCAACTTCACATAGTTCCTTATACCACTCAACACCAAAGCGACGTGTTAATGGGCCTTCAAGAAACTTATATACTGGAAGATTTAACTCTTTACCTTTTATCACTGCATCCTTGCAAACATCCCAACGGTTATAATTAATTCCGAATGTATCATTATTAAATGCCTTCACTCTTATAGGATAAAGCGCACATGATATAGGCTTCACAAAATCTGTTTTTTTAGCACGATAAGCTCTTTCCAAAGCACATAAACAGCATCCATTCTCGTAGCATGTAAAAACACAGTCCTTTCCATTGACAATACTTGTCACCAAGTCTCCTTCCTGATCAACATAAGCAACGCCCTGTTTATCTACGATAGCCTGTGCTGACGCACTCATGTCTGTCCAAATAGTATCTAAAGAATCCTCAATACCACCTATTTCATCAAGAGTCACTGGAGCACCAGCATCTCCTTCAACGCAGCATTGACCTTTACATTTGTCAAGATCACAACAAAATTTTTCTGTAAAAATATCTGGAGAAACCAACACGTTTCCCACCTGAATTATATGTAAATCATCCATCGATTTAAACTGTTATCCTAATATTTGCGAATATCACCATTCCACGGGGTTCTCTCCCCTACCTAATAGATATTCATTGCATTTTGAAAATTGATGGTTACCAAACCATCCACCACGATTAGCTGATAAAGGAGAAGGGTGCACACATTCAAGCACAAGATGCTTGCTACTATCTATAAGATATTTCTTACCGCGCGCAAAACCACCCCAAAGCATAAACACCAATCCTTCACGATTGTCACTCAAAGCCTTTATAGCAGCATCCGTAAATTCTGTCCAACCTAATCGCTGATGACTATTTGCCATGTGAGCTCTTACTGTTAGCGTTGCATTAAGTAACAACACCCCTTGATCTGCCCACCTTGTCAAATCACCACTTTTTGGCATTGGCTTTCCAAGATCCATCTGGATTTCCTTGAAAATATTAATAAGTGAAGGTGGCATAACAATGTTTTCTGGAACAGAGAAACTCAGTCCCATAGCTTGTCCAGGTTCATGATAAGGATCCTGACCTATTATTACCACCTTCACTTTATCAAATGGACAAAGATTGAAAGCATTGAATATAAGATGTCCTGGAGGATAACATTCCCCATGCAGATATTCATCACGTACCAATGATGTGAGATTCACAAAATATTGCTTGTCAAACTCTGCACCAAGATACTTTCTCCAACTATCTTCAATCTTTACGTCCATCATATTACTTATTGTCTGAGATAAGATTCTCACCTGTCATATCTGAAGGCTGTTCCATTCCCATTATGTGCAGAATAGAAGGAGCTACGTCAGCAAGACGACCATCCTTTACAGTTGCAGAATTATTGTCTGTAACATAGATAAAAGGAACAGGGTTCAGTGAGTGTGCTGTATTAGGAGTACCATCCTCGTTAATTGCATTATCGGCATTACCATGGTCTGCGATAATCACAGCTTCATAGTCATTAACCTTCGCAGCCTCAATAACCTCTTTCACACAGTTGTCTACAGCCCATACAGCCTTAGCAATAGCATTGTATATACCAGTGTGACCGACCATATCACCATTTGCGAAGTTAACAACAATAAAGTCATACTTGCTCTCATTGATAGCAGCAACCAATTTATCTTTAACCTCAAAAGCACTCATTTCTGGTTTCAAGTCATAGGTAGCAACCTTTGGAGAAGGAACCAAGATTCTGTCCTCGCCCTCGTATGGAGTCTCGCGACCGCCATTAAAGAAGAATGTTACATGAGCGTACTTTTCTGTCTCAGCAGTGTGAAGTTGCTTCTTACCGCTTTTAGAAAGATATTCACCAAGAGTATCCTCAACATTTTCCTTAGGGAACAAAATGTGAACACCCTTGAAACTTGAGTCATAAGGAGTCATGCAATAATACTGCAAGTTCTTTACGGTCTGCATACCCTCTTCAGGCATATCCTGCTGAGTAAGAACCTGTGTTAACTCCTTAGCACGGTCGTTACGGTAGTTGATGAAGATAACAACATCACCATCGCTGATAGTTCCGTCAACCTTAGAATTATTGATAGCCTTGATAAACTCGTCAGTTACGCCATCGTCATAACTTTCCTGCATAGCCTTAACCATATCGTCAGACTGCTTACCCTCACCTTTTACTAGCAAGTCATAAGCCTCTTTCACACGGTTCCAACGCTTATCACGGTCCATAGCATAGAAACGACCAATAACACTTGCGATGTGAGCGCCATTGTTTTTACAGCAATTATCAATCTGCTCGATAAATCCTTTACCGCTCTTTGGATCAGTATCACGACCATCCATAAAACAGTGAACATATACGTCTTTCAGATTGTATTCCTTACCAATCTCAATCAATTTATAAAGATGATCAAGAGAAGAATGTACACCACCAGAACTAGTAAGGCCCATCAAATGAAGTTTCTTACCTGTCTTCTGTGCGTAACTATATGCATTGATAATTTCCTGATTCTTTAGAATATCACCAGTCTGGCAAGCCTTGTTAATCTTAACAAGATCCTGATAAACCACACGGCCTGCGCCAATGTTAAGGTGACCTACTTCTGAGTTACCCATCTGTCCCTCTGGCAGACCAACATCTTCACCTGAAGTCTGCAATTCAGAGTGTGCAGACACTGCTGTAAGATAATCAAGATAAGGAGTTGGAGTATTATAAATAACATCTCCCTTACCATGTTTGCCGATTCCCCATCCATCGAGAATCATCAATAAAGCTTTCTTTGCCATAAAATATAATAATCTTAAAATTCGAATTCCAAATGCAAAAATACGAATAAGGTGTGAATTACCAAAAATATATTTCATATATTTGCAGCCGAAAACAAAATTATAATTAATATTATCTATGTTAGAAAGAGATTACATCATGCGCCTTATTCAAGAGTTTATGGCTGCACTTGAAAGAATGTTGGAAAAGCCTGAAATTGAAGAAAGACGCAAGGAGATACAAACCTTGTACGATAAATACGTTGGCCCGTATTCTTTTTATCACACGGCAACTGTTGAAGAGGCTCTCGAAGCACTTGCAGGAATTGACGAAGAGCACAGAATTGGCAAAATTGAGATGCTCGCCGAACTATGCTACAACGAGGCACGCATGTTTTCTAAGCCTGAATCAGACATGCTTCTTGACAAAGCTTATCAATTGTTTGACTATCTTGAGCACAATAGCGGAACATTTTCGTTTGACCGCAGAAACAAAATGAACTTTATTATTAGTCAGAAAGTTAACAGCTAACATTCGATCTACAAGAAAAAGTTTTTTCAATGTCACTAATGTCACTTTGTCACAAACCCTTTGTTTATAAGGGATGAACGAGTGACATTAAGTGACATTATAGGCCCAAAAGTGACATTAAATTGGAAATCATACCTGTTTTTGGCGAATTTTCACCAAATATGCTATTTACACCATTATATATTACACAGATTGAGTTTTATCAAACATAAAGATAGACTGCCTAAATAGCATGGATAATTCAAAGAGCTACTACATACAAATAACAAATATGAAAGAATCAATTTGAAAGTATGAAAATAGCTTTTAAGATGCATGCACAAACGTTTACCTAAATTTAAAAACCTTTTGGGTAACCCAATTACATCAACACGTGTGCAATCCTATTACATCAGTATGCGTGTAATTCGATTGCATCAGCATGTGTGCAATCCTATTACACAACGTATGTAACACGATTACACAACGTGTGTAACCGTGTTACATAGCGTGAGTAATTCAATTACACACGTTGTGTAATTGAATTGTTCAACATGCTATCATGTATAATATATCATAAATGCAAACATATTTCAAACACGCATTGTCCTTAATAATTCTGATTTATGCATGATAGCAGCTTCCTATTTCTTAATAGTTTACAAAAACGTGGAGGATAATGGAGGATATCTTCCACCTTTAATTATTTATATATCAAACGCTTATGTTATACGTGGAGGATATTCGTATGTTTTCAAGACTTCTGTAGTAATTGCATTTTCAAGTTACATACATGTAATAAGAAATACACTTACATTCTAAACTTCGCTTTACTCTTACTGCGTTTACTTTCTATAGGCAGCCAATTATTGACAAATAGGAAGTCAATATTTAACGAAGTGTTGTATTCATTGAGCCACCAAAATTGTCGAAGAACCAAAGTTTAAAAAAACATTCGTTACTCCGTTACTTTGCCCCCCTTTTAAAGAAGTTTCTGCGTAACGAAAGAGTAACGAATATAGAGAAAAAGAATTACATCATCATCAGCGTTTGATAATTCTTTTGCCTGATAAGATCGCTAATAAAAAACAAGTCGATAATCCACCAGATGCCCAAACCTCCACATGTCAAGAGTTTTAAAATTCCAAGGCCAACATCGCCAAGATATATTCTGTCTACGCCATAGGCACCGACAAGAATTGACAATATCAAAGCCAGAGTTGGATCTTTCATCTGGGCTAGATATATACAAGCGGCATTATAATCCAATGCGTCAAATTTTTCATTCACTTCACAAAAGTTAGCAACAGGGAGTTTATTGCCATAAATTGCCATTAACTGTTCTTTTTGGTTTTTTTCCATATATTATTATATTTTCAAAATGTTTCTAATGATGAGCCATAGAAAGAAAGTTATGATATAAAACCACACTAAGTATTTATTCTCGATGATATTAGACAATCTTTCTTTAGCATTTCCTTGTGGCATTATCCATGCTATGACAAACAGAGAGGCATAAGGCAACGAATAGGCTAAATAGTAATTATAAGCTATCGCTTCATGCCAATATCCATGTAGCAAGGCATATATAAAACGCTGTATTCCACAACCAGGACAACTAAGCCCAGTAATCAACTTAAAAGGACATTTAGGCATAAACCAATAGCTACAAGGATTGAGAAAAAATAGACTCAACGCAACAACAGCAAGAATGATTATTATTATACCAAAACGCCTCAACTTATGAACGTATTATAAATTGTTGGAAAATACGCGAGCAAAGCCTATAAAAAGGTATATGATACCAAAAACCAATCCTAATCCTATGCCAATATAGCTCCATTTTTTTGCCTCTTCTGCAGATACCTGTGCTGCTGCATATTGTTTCATTGCAAAAAGACTATTTACCTGACTTGCCTTAATTATAGCAACAATACCAAAAGGCAGACAACAACATACTGTTGTTAGAATAGCCAACAGCATATTATCATTAGGTTTCATCATTATAGTTTTCTGTGCATTTTCATGTTCAGTGGTCTTATCTGTAGCCTGATTGACTACCTGTTCGTGTGATTCAAAATTTTGTTCCATATTATTAATTATTTAGTAGTTAAAGAATAAGTATACTATTATTACTACATATTAAATATTAAGTAGTTGCAAATATAAATAAATTAATTAACACTACCAATAATAATATAGTAAATATTTAACAAAACACATGTAGAGTAGAAAAAAGTAATAACATTTGTAATACAAGCGTAAAAAATAATACTATATTATCTTTTATTGTTTGTTCATATGTTAACTTGAATTTTATCACTAATGCCGCATCTGTTAACAATATATGTATCATTGGTTATAATGCTCACAAATCACATATTCAAATTTGGAATATGAAATAAATAATGCTATATTTGCACTGCTAAACAACAAAATACCTTAAAATGAAAAAAATCATTATAGGCTGCACAGCCTTATTATTATCAACAACAATGATTGCACAAAATGCACCACAACTCAATGCAAAGAACATTGATAGCGTGATTAAGGCAATGACTCTTGAAGAAAAAGCCCAACTGCTTGTTGGTGGAGGCAACGATGGTTTCGTTGGATCTGGCTCTATGCTTGGTCATCAGAAAAAAATTGTCGCGGGAGCTGCTGGAATTACCGTTGCCATACCCAGACTTGGCATTCCTGCAACTGTAGTTGCTGACGGACCTGCCGGAGTTCACATTGACTCACATCGTGAAGGCACTAATGAAACTTTTTATGCAACAGGATTTCCTGTTGGCACTTGCCTAGCTTCAACGTGGAATACGTCGCTTGTCTATAATGTTGGTAAAGCTATGGGTAACGAGGCTCTTGAATATGGCGTTGACGTTATTCTTGGACCAGGAATGAACTTACACAGAAGCCCACTATGCGGACGTAACTTTGAATATTATAGTGAAGACCCTATCGTGACAGGCACTATTGGCACAGCTATGGTTAATGGTATACAGAGTCAAGGTGTAGGCGTAAGTGCAAAGCATTTTGCTGTCAACTCCCAAGAGAGCGACCGTACACGTGTTGACGAAAGAGTTTCTCAACGTGCGCTGCGTGAACTATATCTAAAAGGCTTTGAAATGATGGTGCGCAAAAGTAATCCGTGGACTGTGATGTCTTCATATAACAAGATTAATGGTTTATATGCACAAGGAAATAAAGGATTGCTTACCAACGTGCTCCGCAATGATTGGGGATTTAAAGGCATTGTGATGACAGACTGGAT
Source organism: Segatella paludivivens DSM 17968 = JCM 13650 (assembly GCF_000373185.1). Lineage (GTDB taxonomy): Bacteria > Bacteroidota > Bacteroidia > Bacteroidales > Bacteroidaceae > Prevotella > Prevotella paludivivens. The sequence continues at coordinate 59,921 of NZ_KB890629.1, read as the reverse complement.
TGGCAAGCGTAAAGACCTACCAATAGAAAGCGAAGTAGCTGCTGGCAACGACCTTATGATGCCTGGCTATCCTGCACAGGTAGAGGATATCGTAAATGCTGTAAAAACTGGTAATCTTGACATCAATGACGTTGACAAATGCGTGAAAAACATGTTGGAATATATTGTCAAGACTCCTAGATTTAATGGCTATAAATACTCTAACAAACCCGATCTTGAAGCTCATGCGCAGATTACTCGTCAAGCCTCAACAGAAGGAATGGTATTACTGAAGAATGATAACAATACATTGCCTATCAAAAATATTAAGAATGTTGCTCTTTTCGGCGTAAACTCTTACGACTTTTTAAGCTGTGGTCTTGGCTCAGGATGTGTTAACGTTCCTTATGTTGTGGATATGCTTAATGGACTTAAAAATGCCGGAGTGGGTACAACACCACAGCTTACTGAGATTTATCAGAACTATGTGAAATACGCAACTGCCAAACTGAAGGCTGACAAAAACCCTGAAATGTGGTTTCTAAACCAGGGACAGCCTAAACTTGACGAGATTGAGATTACGAAACGTTGCATAGAACACGAAATAAAAGATGCTGACGCTGCTATCATAACGATAGCAAGACAAGCTGGCGAAGGAATAGACAGACAGATTGACGGAGAATTCAACCTTACAGATAACGAAAAGAGCATGATTTCGAGAGTAAGCGATGCATTCCACGCAGCAGGAAAGCCTGTTATAATTATAATAAACTCAGGAAGCGTAATGGAGACAGCTTCATGGCGTGACCGTGCTGATGCAATTCTTGTAGCATGGCAACCTGGAGAAGAAGGTGGTAATAGCGTAGTTGACGTACTGACTGGTAAAGCTAATCCTTCAGGACACTTAACGATGACATGGCCTATAAGCGTAACAGACGTTCCTTCAACAAAAAACTTTCCGCAGAATCCAGACTATTATAACCTTACTGACAAGATTACCAGCGGAAGAATGCAAGGCGTAGACTACACAAATCATGACGAGGATATATACGTAGGTTACAGATATTTCGACACATTCGGAAAAAAGGTGGCTTATCCATTCGGTTACGGACTTAGCTACACAACTTTTGAATATGGCAAACCTAGCGTTAAGGAGCATGGCAATCAGATTGAAGTGTCTATAAGCATAAAGAACACAGGCAAGGTTGCCGGCAAGGAAGTTGCTCAGGTTTATGTTGCAGCAGCAAAAGGCAGCTACGAAAAACCAGCAAAAGAGTTAAAAGCTTTTGCCAAAACAGATTTGCTTAAGGCTGGACAAAGCCAAACTTTAAAGATGACGATTAACAAGCGAGACCTTGCTAGTTTTGACGAAGCAGAAAGTCAATGGAAAGTTGATGCCGGAGTTTATACGTTCAAGGTTGGCGCAAACGTTGAAGACATAAAAGGACAGGCTAAACTTAACATAAAAGAATATACAGAGAAAGTGAGCAATGCATTGAAACCTCAATACAAGCTCAATCTACTACATCAATAAATTAGGAAAGGTATTTCGGGGCACATTATGCTCCGAAATACTCTTCCAATTCTTTCATTGCACTACCCTCTTCATTTTTCAAATCCTTAATTACCAGTCCTTTTTCAAGCAACAATATTCTTGTTGATATATCAGACACAAAATTAAGGTTGTGGCTAGACAATATAACTGTCATACCAAATTCATGACATGCACTCTGTATCATCTTTGCAATATTTATCTGTGAAGAAGGGTCTAGATAATTAAATGGTTCATCAAGAATAAGTACCTCTGGATTAATGATCATAGCACCAATAATACCTATCTTCTGACGATTACCCTCAGAGAAGTCACGAATATACTTCTTTGTACCCAAGATTTCATCATGCATCAGTGACGAATAATTTTCGAGTCGCTGATCGATTGTTTCTGTAGGTATATTATAAACCTTTCCTATGAATGTAAAATACTCCTCTGGGGTATAGAAATCTATCAAGAAACGTCCGTCAATAAACGAACCGGTATATTGCTTCCACTCCTCTGTTTCATTAACTCTCAAACCATTACTATACACACAGCCGTCATCAGCCTTTATTAAATCAAGAATAAGGCGCATTAAGGTAGTCTTTCCAGCACCATTATTGCCAACTAATCCAATAAGTTCGCCTGAACCAAGAGAAAGTTGAGGTATATCCACAACCGTTTTGTCACCATATATCTTTTTAAGATTTTCAATCTTTATTTCCATATTCGTCTAGTTTTAAATTATATTGTTATTGACTGAAAGTTTCCATTCTCTTATATCTTATACTCATGAAACGACTAGCCAACGACTTGAGAACTATTCTATGCAGTAGCAAGGCTATTATTCCCAATGAAGCTAAAATAACCTCAGCGATATAAGTATTATCGAGACAAAGCATAAGTGCACCATAAATCCCCATTGGTATCAATATCACGAAACCATAGAGGTTTATTGCCATATTAGCACCCTGATAGTTGAAGAATGCAGAAGAGAAAAGGTCTATGCGCTTTGAGAAAAGACACGTTGGCATCATTAGAATGTTAACAACGGCACAGAAGAAGAATGTTGCTATAAGTAGGTCTATTCCCCAATATCCAAAGAAAAGACCTGGGATATATGGTATAATCATTACAAGATTTATAAGCATAAGAAAATAATACTTTGTACATAACATCTCATAAATAGACATAGGCTTAGTCATGATACCGTGGAAGAAATTACCTTCAACACCAAATACCCACTGCCCAAGCAATACTGACGGAAATGCCATAGCAAACATTACGATTATAGATAATCCACCAACACCAATACCTTCATGGCTGTGAAGTGACAATGCCTGAGTATAAACCTGAAATAAGAATACTATAGGAATAAATATCATCGCCTGGCGAAGACGCTTTGAACGGAACACACTGATATATTCCATACTGAACAGTGAGACATCCCCAAGACTACGCACTTTAGAAGTATGAGTTTTCTGCTCATTATAGTGTTTTATGCTACACATGTACTTATACAAGACCAACAAGAACAGCAGCGTTATAATAATCATGCCGAAAATTGCGACAAAATTAAGATTGAGGCCAACAGACACAGCATAAAAGACTGAAGCTATAATATAATACACAAGAAGTCCTATGAACAGAGGCAATTTATACTCCCATCCCTGAGCTTTACGCAGGCATGTAAGCATGAGTCCATCTGTTATACTGACACAGAAAGCAAGCAGAAATGTAAGAAATGCATATCCTATTGGCATAATGAAACACGAAATGCCGAAAAGCAATACTGGATTAACCCAATTCCAATAATCAGCAAGATTCATAAGGATAAGGAACTTATTCCAAGAACTTTCCAAAACGGGGCGTGACTTTAGGTAATCATCCATTCCAGCAGCTTCCTGCTTCATTAGTAACTTCATCAAAATACCCATCACAGAAAAAGTCATGACCAACGGAATTGCAATTTTCTGAGTTATATCATTATGCATATTAAAATTACCGTCCTTACGTATTTGTATGTAAGCCCCAATAATACCAGAAATAATGATTAACAGAATATACAAAAACCACCCCATTCTCTTCCAGTCGAAGGTTCTCCTTTTTTGTATCCACCAAAGATTTAAAAGTGTTTTCAACATAAAATGTGCATTTTTTTAGTGACTGTTTGTTTTGTCACAAATAATATTTGATTGCAAATATAAAAAAAATCGACAAGAGTATTGCCGATTTTTCAATTATTTTGATTATTCACTTTTCATTTTGACAATATTGCCTTCTTCATCATAACTAAGCGGAATAACTTTCAAGCTTCGTAACCATGTTGTATCATTGCTAGGAACACAGTCATGGTGAAACAGATACCATTTTCCCTTGAACTCAGCGATACTATGATGTGTGGTCCAACCAACAACAGGCTCAAGTATCACGCCCTTATAGGTAAATGGACCATAAGGATTATCACCAACGGCATAACATAAATAATGAGTGTCACCAGTACTGTAACTAAAATAATACTTGCCGTTATACTTATGCATCCAACTAGCCTCAAAGAAACGTTGAGGATTATCAGCAGTAAGTAGCTTGCCATTTTCGTCAACAATAAGGACTGGTCGTGAAGCCTCACTAAACTGCAAAACATCATCTGTCATCTTTGCGACACGACTTGGCAACGGAGCTTCGTTCCCTTCAGGAAGATGTTCACATTTCAATGCCTTATTATCCTTATACCATTGAAGCTGTCCGCCCCATATACCACCAAAATAACAATACACGCTACCGTCTTCATCCTTGAACACGCAAGGGTCTATGCTATATGAGCCACGTATAGGATCAGCTTTAGGTACGAATGGTCCTTCTGGAGTATCTGAAACAGCAACACCTAAATGAAAGACACCGTTATAATCCTTTGCCGAGAATATAAGATAATATTTGCCATTCTTTTCTACAACATCATTATCCCACATCTGCTTCTCTGCCCATGGCACGTCTTTCACGTCAAGTATAACACCATGATCTGTAACAGGTGCCGTCATAGGGTCATCATTCAGAGAGAGAACATGATAGTCTTGCATCTGGAAATGTCCGCCGTCATCATCAAAACTCTCTCCACTGTTCCAGTCATGAGATGGATAGATATATAGGCGACCATTGAAAACGTTGGCAGAAGGATCTGCCATATAATCCTTAGGAAATAAATATCTTGATTTCATTATTTAAATAGTTTTATTATATCTTTTACTACAGGCTTTACATTATACTGTCTGTCTATAAGCAGGCTATAGTTTGTACGTCCAGGAACAGGCCAACCATTAAGCCAGCTATCAGCATCACTAACACCCCATAGGGTAACACGACTTATCTGATCTTTATGCTTAGCGTAAATCTTGAAAAATGCTAGATAACGCTCGTTGAAAAGCTTTTGAGCACTTTTTGTAAGTCCATTTACATAAGGATTAAGGGTCTTATCGTATTTAAATCTCTGACTTATATCAGCACCTCCGAAATGCTGTGGACTTGGAAGCATATTTATATCAAGTTCTGTCATCATTACTTTTACTCCACAAGCAGCAAATGAATCTATAGAAGCTTCATAATCATTTAGATTTGGATAATCAGTACCATTATGGCTCTGCATACCTACAGCGTCGATGCGACATCCTTTTGCTTTCAAATCACGTACAAGTCTACAAACAGCATCACGCTTACCAGGCTTTGACATTGAATAATCATTATAATAAAGTTCAGCATTAGGATCGGCTTCATGAGCAAACTTGAACGCCAACTCAAAATACTCAGGACCTATTATATTATAATACTGAGTCTTACGGTAACTACCATCATCTTCGAAAGCCTCGTTTACAACATCCCACCCTTTTATGCGGCCCTTATAGCGGCTCACAACATTTGTAATATGATGATAAAGTCTATCTATCAATACTTCACGAGTTACTGTTTTCCCATCATTATCCTTAAACATCCACCTAGGGGCTTGAGAATGCCAAACAAGGCAATGACCAGTAACAACCATATTATTGTCCTCGGCAAACTTCACCGTAGCATCAGCATCATCCCATGAATAACGATTCTCTTCTGGATGAATCGCCTCACCCTTCATACAGTTCTCGGCAACTATGGCGTTAAAGTTGTCAACTATAGCACTCTTCACCTTTGGGTCCTGGCTATATATGTTTCTTGTGCTCACAGCAGCACCTATTAGGAAATGTTTTCCTATTGTCTCCTTCATTGTCTGTGCCGAAACATTAACTGTCAGGGCAAGACATGCTACTCCCAGAATAATCTTGTTCATAATGTTTAGTCTTTGTTATTTCGTTTTTCTATTTCAATATTTATATTGTCTATAACCTCATCTGTAAGTTCGTATTTCGAGATTATAAAGATTGCTAACAACAAAAGGATAGCTGGTATAATACATACAAGCCACAATATTCCATGCTGTGCAAAAGCGCTCTGACTGACTGCATTTGACTTATCAAAGCCAACAAAGCTCAAGATAAGTCCAGGAACTACTCCACCAAGCGCCATACCTGCTTTATAAAATATACCAGTAAGTGCATTAACAATTCCGCTTATGCGGCGACCTGTTGTATACTCTCCATAAGAAATAACCTCTGGAACCAAAGCCCACATATAGCCTGTCGCAACTATGACACCGGTAGACTTGATAAACTGAGCAACATATACGATCCATATCTGACTGCGCAATGCAGGAATAACAGAAACCACATACAACAATCCCATTCCAAAAATTGCTATACCCAAAAAGACATAAAACATCTGTCGTTTTCCGATAGCTCGCTTTATGGCAGGAACCAATGGCATAAATATGAATGCTGGAGCAGAGCCCAATCCCATAAATATAGCCATTTCTGTAGGTGTGCCTTGTACGTTATATATCATATAATAACTTCCAGCAGAGTTACCAATCGCCATCATGGCAAAAGCGGTGATATAGAAAAAAGCCAATATTCGTAGAGGACGATTACGCACAAACTCAACCCAGAGATCACTAACCTTTACACTTGCAGTTTCCTTTTTGTCCATAACAACACGTTCATGTGACTGAGTAAAACAAAAAACAAGGAGTACCATACCTATCAATGCGTAAATAGCCATGGTAATAAACCATGCACCACCATCTTTCTTTGTATTAGTAAGACCATCAGGAGAAAGAAAAGCCACAATGATTGGAATGCCAAGAGACACTGCGAGTCCACCAAGGTTTGCCATAAACATTCTTACAGAAGTAAGTATTGTAATCTCATCTGTATCACGAGTTAGACTAGCATTGAGAGCTCCATAAGGTACATTAACCAACGTATAGCACATTGACATACCTACATAAGTGATGTAAGCATACATCAATGAACCAGAAAAGCCATTCCAGAAACATAATATGGCAAAACCAGAGAGCGGTATTCCTCCCAATACAAGATAAGAACGATATTTGCCCAATTTTGGACTATGCTTATCAACATATGTTCCAACCAAAGGATCCCACAGAACATCAACAAGTCTTACTATCAAGAACATTACCGCAACAGTTGCAGGATCTAGACCAAACACATTAGTATAGAACAGCAATAAATACATACCAATAGTCTGGTATATAAGATTCTGAGCCAAATCTCCGGAACCGAAACCAACACGCTGTAACCAGCTTAATTTATAAAATCCTTTCGATTCCTGCTTTGTCAAATTTGTATCCATTTATTTTATTATTTATTTTCCTTTTATTATTTCAGCAGCATAATGCCCCATCACCTCATATCCTGAAGGATTTAGGTGCAACCAGTCTGAAGAATATTCTGAGCGTAGCTTGTGAATATCTGAGGGATCGCGCACTAATTGATCAAAATCAACGATCCCATCGAAGTCTTTGCTATTTCTTATCCATTCATTGACCGTCTGTCTAGCAGCTTCGTGAAAAAGGCTATACCATCCATTTCCCTTGAACGGTGTTATCGTTCCACCATATACTTTTATACCTTTCGCCTTTGCTTTTGCTGCGAGTGTCTTATAAGCCTCAATAAGTTCTGTCGCAATTTGTTCACTATTTCCGTTACTGCATCCGATATCGTTAGTTCCCTCAAAGATTATTAGTTTGGTGACACCATTCTGGGAAAGTATATCTCTATCGAATCTTTGCAATGCAGGCTGGCTTATGCCACCACGCAGTACGCAATTACCACCGATACCAAGATTAAGAACTCCATAAGGACTTTCTGCATTCAAGGAATTAGACATAAAATCGGTCCATCTATTCTGCTTGTTTGTTGTTGTCCCACGACCATCAGTTATTGAATTACCTAAAACAGCCACAACAGGAACATTATCAGCCATTACATCTATTGCAGAAATATTATACCAATGTTCTACCTTCTCAGAATTTTCGAAATCAGACTTTGCATTAGCCATTCCTTTTATAATATAAGATGTTGTGCGTGAACCGCGATGCGATGTAGCATTTTCAGGTGTTTGGGCACCATAACATACAGTTATTGCTAAACGCTGTCCTGATTTTAGATTATATTTTATAGGATCAGACCAGACAGTTTTTCCTGCAGGAATAGTAACTTTTTTCTTTCCGGAAAAGTTTAGACTACGAGACGTTTTTATATCGGTCTGCCAACTATCACCAAGAGCATCAGCTATTAATACTGAATTTATCTCAACAGGCTGTAAACTGAACTCATTAGACAGTTTTAGTCTAATTGGCGAACCTGTAAAAGATATATGTATAATATTTCGGACAGAACGATTAGAAAGACTGTTTGCAGGCATATCTCCTTTTCCAGTGAACTCAGGTGCAGTTGCCCAAGAACCTGTCCATTTATTTTCTTGTGCATTAGATTCTTGAATATTCACAAGAAAAAACATCAATAACAATAAACCAAATATTTTTTTCATGCCATTATAACTTTTATTTTTGCAAAATTAATAAATACATTAAAAAACAAAGTAGTTTAATGTAACGAGAACATTTTGATTTGTATCATTTTTCTCATATAAACACATTTTAAGAATGAAACATTTTTGATTTTAACTGGTTTTCACTAAATTTGCAACATACACCAACAAATAACTACATGAAACGCATACATTACATTATGACATTCCTTGGTCTGTTGATAACAATAATCGTTATGGCAGACAGCAGCAGGCTCTATACATCCGAAAAATTGTCGAGCAGTCTCATAAACTGCGTTACCCAAGACAAATACGGTTTTATGTGGATTGGTACGGAATATGGACTAAGCAAGTTTGACGGTTACAAATTCACAAATTATCTGCATAACAGCAAAGATACCACCTCTATTGCTGACAATATCATATCGTCTTTCCTCGTAGACAAAAAAGGAAGGTTATGGATTGGATGTGCAAAAGGGCTTATGCGCTATAATTCTACTAACGACAACTTCATACAATACCATTTCCCAGATGGGAGAAAACCGAGAATTTACGATATGATAGAAAGTAGAAACGGTGACATCCTTATGGGTACTGCTGGATTCGGACTATACTCTATTAAAAGAGGTACTGACAAGATAAAATATGAGAAGCAATATTCCACAAGAGATTCCAACATGTTCTACACACATATATTCGAAGACAGTCATGGATATCTTTGGCAAGGAAGCCATTTAAGCCGATTTACGCGTTTCAGCAAATATAAAGGAAAAATAAAAGTCACTTATTTTGATTCACCATGTGGGGCTCCTGTAAATTTCTACCAAGACTGGAAGAACTCTATGATGATTGTTTGCATGTTTGGAATTGTAAACTATGACTACACAACTGGCAAGATAGCTGATGCTGGATATAATTTCGGACCATATAAAGGGAACATCACTATAAACTGTTCAAAATTCGATAAAAGCGGCAATTTTTATATAGGAACCTCAGAATGTGGAGTACTAATGGCCCCTGCAGGAAGTAGGACTTTTACGGCATTTGAAAACAACAACAGCAGTAAGTTCAACCTTAGCACATCATGGGTGAATGACATTTATGAAGACAAGAGCCAAAATATATGGATTGGTTGTTATAAAAAAGGATTATTTCTAATTAACAACCAGAAAATGGCTTTTAATAGTTGGAGTTTCTCTGATCAAAATTATTCAATTGGAAGCAGCGTGTCTTCACTTGCTCCCGGAAACGATGGAAGTATTCTGTGTACGGTGCAAAACAGCGGAGTTTATAAATTTGATCATGCAGGCAAGATTGTCAGTCACCCTAAATCACCAGCAGGAACGAGTATAATCTATCAGGACACATGGGGACGTTACTGGGTTGGTACAGGAAACGCTCTATATAGTTACAATCCAGAAACAGGAAACTATAAACAGGAAATGAAGTTTGCTAGTGCAGGAATATACTGCATTACAGACGATGGAATGGGCAAATTATACATATCTGTATATAGTAAGGGGTTATACATTTATGATAGCAAGACGCATAAAGTTAAGATTCTAGACATGAGCATGACGTCTCCACACGGAATGTTATGCAACGACTGGATTAGATCCTTGAGGTTCGACCGCCAAGGGCTTCTGTGGATTGGCACTTCAAATGGCGTTGCTTGCCTTAACACCCAATCTTACACCTTCGACAATTACGGTTGGAATTGCATATTGCGCAATTCTCAAGCGAACTATTTATGTGAAGACGATTGGGGCAATATGATAATAGGAACAGATGAAGGACTATACATATATTATCGTGGTTTAAAGAAACTAGCACCATTTCCACATTCATCAGTACTTAGCAATAAACAAATATGCGGTATAGTAAAAGATTCGCATAATAATATTTGGGTAAGCACAACAATGGGGATATGGCAATATGACCACCTTACAGAGAAATTCATAGCCCACATTAACGGAAATGGTCTCCGCTCTCATGAATATACATTAGGTGCAGTAATGCAATCTACAGATGGGCGCATAGGATTTGGAAATACCGATGGAATCACTACTTTTTATCCTGATAACGTAATTAGTGACATTACGGAAATGGGAGATGTACATCTTACTAATTTCATCATTTATGGCAAACACATGGACTATACCAAGAACGAATACACAGTTCCATATTCTGAAAACAGTTTTACTCTTGAATTCTCGCTATTAAACTATAAAAGTGCAGAAGATGTATGCTATCAATATCGAATAAACAGAGGTGAATGGAATTCTACAGACGAAGGAATAAACTCTATTCCTTTTAACAAGCTCAACCCTGGCAATTATCAGATTGAAGTAAGGGCTAGCTGCAACGGCATTGTTTCTAAAAATACAAAAGTAATAGATATCACTGTAGAATCACCATGGTATGCAACAACATTAGCATATATAATGTATGCAGCACTTATAATCATTCTTATATATTTCATATTCAGATATTATGAAAGACGCAGAACAGCTGATCTTGAAGAACAGAAGATGAGATTTCTCATTGATGCCACTCATGATATACGCTCTCCGTTAACATTGATAATGAGCCCATTGGAAAAACTGAAACGTAAGATTACTGATATTGACAGCCTAGGAGAAATAAATATCATTGACCGTAATGCTCAAAGACTTTTACTGTTGGTAAATCAGATTCTTGACGAACGGAAAATCGACAAAAATCAAATGCAGTTACACTGCGATGAGACAGACCTAGTGGAATTCAGTCGCAGCATAATTGCTTTATATTCATATAATGCAAAAGAAAGGAACATAAATATTTCTTTGGAAGCTTCACAGAAAAAGATAAATGTATGGATTGATCGCATTAATTTTGACAAGATTATTAATAATATAATATCAAATGCGATGAAATATACTTTCGACAATGGAACCATAAACGTGTTTATAACTTGTGACAACTCAAATGCGACACTTAAAGTAACAGATTCTGGGATTGGAATAAAGAACGAAGATGCTGGAAGATTATTTGATCGTTTCTATCAAGGAAAGAACACAACTGGCTTCCATTTTGCAGGGACTGGGATAGGTTTGAACTTATGCAAAGCATTAGTAAACATGCACGGAGGAAACATAAAGGCATATAATAGATGTGACGGGCAAAAGGGCACATGTATGGAAATAAATATTCCACTTGGAAATGCTCATCTTAAACCGGAGGAAATAGAACCAATTGATAAAGATAACGTAAATGAGATTGCATCACAAACACATAAGAAAAGCGCAAATAAAGATTTCAGAATCTTAATCGTTGACGACGACCACGAAATTGCGACATATATTATGAACGAACTCGGCGGATGGTATAAGTTCGATTATGCGTCGAATGGAAGAGAAGGATTAAGCAAACTACTTTCCTCTGAATTTCATTTGGTTATAAGTGATGTAATGATGCCTGAGATGGATGGTATAACCATGCTTAAAAAAATAAAAGGGAACAGTAAGATTAGTGATATTCCAGTAATACTTCTTACATCGAAAAGTGATGTTGATAATCGCCTTGAAGGATTAAAACGTGGCGCTGATGCTTTTCTTGCTAAACCATTCAGTATGGAAGAACTACATATTCTAATTGACAATCTGGTTGATAACGTCAGAAGGCTTAAGGGTAAATTCTCAGGTGCATTAGTACAGAAAGATAAAATGGCAAAAATAGAAGTTAAAGGTAACAATGCTATACTTATGGACAAGGTGATGAAATGCATCAACGAAAATATCAGCGATCCAGACTTCAATGTGGAAAAGCTCGTTGAAAATGTCGCTATGAGCAGAGCGCAATTACACCGTAAACTGAAAGAAATCACAGGTGTAAGCACCGGTGAATTCATAAGAAATCTACGATTAGAGCAAGCCGCGCAATTGATTATTCAAGGAGAAATCAACATTTCCCAGGTAGCTTATGCCGTAGGTTTTAATAATCAGACCCATTTTTCAACTGTATTCAAAAAACACTTTGGGGTAGCCCCCTCTGAATATTTTGAGACGAAACATAAAGAATCGGATAGGATAAACTAAGTATAATATAAAATTATTGATTAATTTTGCAAAATGAAGAAAACAATACTGTTATTTATATTCTTTGCTATTTGCTCCACGATAACGGCGGAAGACGGGCATAATCTGTGGTTGAGATACGAGACTCTAAACAAAGCTCATGTAATTGCACCGAAAGGTGGAAAGACGATGCAGATTGCCATTGATGAATTAAAGAAATATTGGAATGGCAAAGACATAAAACTCATAATTGACAAAAGTTTAAAAAATGATGACGGATTCATTTATGATGCAGATTCAATTTGTTCTCATTCTGAAATTGGACTGCTATATGGTGTTTACGAAGCTCTAAGGACACAACAACTTAGCACAAGCAGTAACGCTGGAGGATACTCGGCTCCAAAGTATTCACGACGGATTCTCAATCATTGGGATAATCTTGACGGAAGCATAGAGCGTGGTTATGCCGGAAAAAGTATTTTCTTCTCTTCAAGACTAAAAAGCTATGACTGGGAAAAACGTATTATTGAATATGCACGAGCAAATGCCTCTATTGGAATAAACGGCAGTGTGCTAAACAACGTGAATGCCTCTCCTAAGATTTTAACTAAAGAATATCTTGATAGTATAAGAAATATCGCTGATATAATAAGACCTTACGGAATAAAAGTTTATCTATCTGTGAATTTCGGTTCACCTATGGCTTTAGGATACACAAAAACTGCAGATCCACTCGATGTAACAGTTAAAAATTGGTGGATAAATAAAGTAAACGAGATATATTCTTTAATTCCAGACTTCGGCGGATTTCTTGTAAAAGCAAATTCAGAAGGGCAACCTGGACCATTTGATTACGGACGCACTCATGCCGACGGTGCCAATATGCTGGCAGATGCGCTAGCCCCCCATAAAGGAATCGTCATGTGGCGAAGTTTTGTATATGGCGCAAAGCATAAAGGTGAAGACAGAGTAAAACAAGCTCTTAATGAATTTCAAGATCTTGACGGCAAATTCCGTAACAATGTAATACTTCAAAGTAAGAACGGACCACTTGATTTTCAACCACGTGAACCCTATGCTCCGATATTCGACAACATGAAGCATACGAAACAAATGGCAGAGTTCCAAATTACACAAGAATATACAGGACAAAGCAAACATCTGGTATATCTTGCAACAATGTGGAAAGAATTTTTCAGCTATGTATCTCCAGACTGCCTTGTTGGTATAGCAGGTGTGAGTAATATAGGGGATGATATCAATTGGTGTGGACATCCTTTCTCACAAGCCAACTGGTATGCCTTTGGTAGACTGGCATGGGATCCATCCCTTTCTGCCGATTTAATCGCTCATGAATGGATTCAGCAAACATTTGGACAGAACATTAATGAGTATGCTATAGGCGATATGATGCTAACAAGCCGTGAAGCATGCGTCGACTATATGATGCCGCTAGGTCTACACCATATCTTTGCATTCGACCACCATTACGGGCCACAGCCAGACGGATACAAAGCAGAATATCCAATAGAATGGTGCCCTGTATATTATCATAAGGCAGACAAAAATGGTGTAGGATTTGACAGATCTTCAAAAGGTACTAATGCAGTATCACAATACCGAGAACCATACCGTAGTATGTTCGACAATCTACAAACTTGTCCAGATGAATACTTACTATGGTTTCATCATGTTCCATGGGATTACAAATTAAGAAATGGAGACACTTTATGGGATGAACTATGTGGACTCTATTATAGAGGCATTGAGCAAGTCGTATCTTTTCAAAAGATTTGGCAAGACGCTCAGCCTTATGTTGATGGTGAACGTTGGTCAAAAGTAAACATGTTGCTCCAAGTGCAATTAGACAATGCTAAAGAATGGCGTGACTATACATTGAGATACTTTCAAACTTTCTCAAAACAACCAATAAAGTACGATTTCACCGGAGTTAGCTTTATGCCAATATCTGTTAGCAGCAAGTTAAAACAATAATACCATTATGAAAAAAATAATATTTATTATGGTTACAATGCTAACGTGTTTTACAGCACAATGCATTGGACAGGAAATGATTTTAGGTGGTGAACTAAGTAATTCAGCAGCAACGAATATTGCAGACATTGATAGTTCAATTTCTAAGGCTGCCAAGACTGGTATTAATACTGTACTAGTACCTGCACAATGGGACTTAATTGAGCCAACAGAGGGGACATTTGATTTTTCATTAATCGATGAAACCATTAATATTGCACGAAAAAACAATATTAAGGTTATATTTTTATGGTTTGGAGCATGGAAGAATTCTATGAGTTGCTATGCACCGATGTGGTTTAAAGAAGACACCAAACGTTTTCCAAGGGCAATTACAGATAAGGGCAAAAAGATGGAAATTGCATCAGCATTTTCTGAGAATGTATTCCAAGCAGATAACACAGCATTTACTTCTCTCATAAGGCATATTAAAAAAATAGATCCACAGAAGGAGACTGTTATTATGATCCAAGTGGAAAATGAGATCGGTATGCTTGAAAGTGCCAGAGACTATTCTGAAATAGCAAACAAGGAATACAGCAAAGGTATATGGCGGAAAGAGTTAAATCAAATCGGATTTCATACAGAAGACAAACTTTATGAGGACGAAGCATTTCAAGCAATCTATTATGCAAAGTATGTTGAACGACTAGCCAAAAATGCAAAACAAATCCACAATATACCTCTTTATATAAATGCTGCCATGAATAGTCGTGGACGAAAGCCTGGAGAATATCCATCAGCGGGACCTTTAGCCCACCTCAGCAAGATATGGAAGGCTTTTGCACCAAGTATTGACATGATGTCACCAGATATCTACGATAAAGGGTTTAAAGATTGGGCTCAAAAATACGATTTCAAGAACAACCGTCTATTTATTCCAGAAAGTAAATGTTGCGCAAATAGTGGAGTAAGAGCTTTATATGTTTTTGGTGAACACAATGCTTTGGGATATAGCACTTTCTCTATTGACACTGCTGAAAAAGAAGCAATAGAAAATTTACAAGGTAGTTTTTCGCTACTTCGTCAGCTTTCCCCTATTATGAAGCACTATAATAAGAATAATATCCACGGTGTTCTTTTTGATAAGGAAGACTATCAGCAAATAATTAAAGATGACAACATCACAATAACATGCAGACATTATTTCACTTTACCTTGGGATAAACGTGCAACAAATGGTCAAGAATGGCAAGAAGGCGGCGGAATAATAATTAAACTGGCTAAAAATGATTATCTGATCGCTGGGAATGGAATTGTCGTGTCTTTTCAAAACAACGACGAGATTCAACAAAACAAAGAAGAAAGACTTGGCGAAGATGGGTTCATCATTAACGGGCGCGATGATGATTCAAGTAGAAAGAACTCATCACAATTTAACGGGAAACGCTCGGGGATTGGATATGTGGACGAAGTTACAATAAAAGCAGACGGCAAAATTGAATATCTTCGCAGACTAAACGGTGATGAAGATCATCAGGGACGACACGCAAGAATATCTGTCGGAGAATGGAAAATTCTACACATAAAATTATACGAGTATTAAATCTTTCATTTTATTATACTTGCAGCATATTCTCCCATCAGCTTATAACCTTGCGCATTAGGATGCAACCAGTCACTTTGCAAATTCTTTTGCATTCGGCTGTGATCTTCAGGATCACGAAGAAGCTCATCAAAGTCTAGAATACCATCAACTTTTTCCTTTTGTAATCTAATCCATTGATTTACGGTTTCACGAGCTGCGTCATGGAAAATAGAATAATATCCTGCGCCCTTAAAAGGAGTAATCGTACCAAGGTATACTTTAAGTTTTCTTTCCTTAGCCTTCTTGATCATTTCATCATAAGACTCTATGAGTTGCATTGCAACAGCTTCACTGTTACCTTTGGCTACAGCACCTATATCATTTACACCTTCGAAAATAATAACGGCGTTTAAGCCACGTTGTTCCAATATATCATGGTTAAAACGATTTTTTGCTAACTCTCCGAATCCTCCAGGAACTACCACCCTATTATTACCAATTCCGAGATTCAATACACCAAAATTAGTTATATGATATTTATAGTGAAACGTCTCAGACATAATATCTGGCCAACGATTTTGCGCATTATCTGTGCTGTTTTTTCCATCAGTAATAGAATTACCGATGATAGCTATGCTCTTTCCTGTTACATCAAATACATCTATTGCGGCAATATTAAACCAATGGTTTTCACAGAATGCCTTTGAAAAATCACTATCTGCATTCGTCACACCACGCATAATATAACTTGTAGTGCGAGAGCCCATGTGTACGGTTGGGGAAACTGGTGCAGAAGTATAGTTGATCGTTATTGACAAGCGCTCTAAAGGTTTCAAGTCATAAACCAAGGCATCACTAAAAATAGACTTTCCTGCTGCAATTGTTACCTTATACTTATTGCCAAACTTCAAATACTTAGCCGTTTTAGCTTCAACAGCAGATGAATCTTTAGCATGAGCAATATATACAGACCGTATTACTAGAGGTTCATTAGAAAGTTCATTGCTAATTTGCAATCTGATTAGTTTCCCGCCAATAGAAACTTTCACAATTTGTCTAACGGAACGATTTGACATATTATTGTTATAAGGCATATAAGCCTTTACAACAGGTTGTTGCGCTGAGGCCCAAGTCCCAACCCAGTGTTCCCCTATGACGCCCTTAACTTGAGCATTCACAAATAGCGAAACAAACAACATCAATATTAATAATAGTTTTTTCATCTTTTTACCTTATATCCTTTTATCACTGCAAAGATAACACAAACGAGTACAGAATCATCAAACTTGCTTGAATGTTATGCCGAGTGCAGTTTATCTTATGCAAAGATAATACAAATTTTCGGACAACAAAAAAAGGGACTGACAAAAAAGTCAGTCCCAAGATCAGAGAGAGAGATAGATAAGACTGGTCTCGCGACCAATCATCTTATCTACTATTTATTTGTTAGCAGGATGATTATATTTTGATGCGCGTACATCCCAATACATCTTACTGTAATAATTGTTTGTTCCATCAGTAAGTTTAGCTACTGCAGCCTTCCAATTGTCACCATTAAGTGTACTTTCATTAGTCGGATATTTAACACGTTCAATAATATCACCTTTAGTTTCACTCAATGGAGTAAATGCTACTTTAGAACCATTATAAATACATGTAATGTCACCTGGGCGAATCAACTGTTCAGGGTAACCTGTACGACGGATTTCAGTCCAAGCTTCAGTACCATTGGTATAAAGGTCGATATATTTCTGAAGAGCACAGGCCTCTGCGTTAACATTTCCAGAAACGGCATTTACATATGCATCAATTGTCGTATTTGAAATAGATATACCAGCTAAATCATACCAATATTGAAGTGAGGCTTTAACACCATCTTTATAATCAGCAGCATCATAACCATTATACTCACAAAGAATAAACTTCAACTCAGCATAAGTCATCAAAGGAACTGCATAAGTTTTCTGAACAACCAGAGGCTTTGTACTACCCCAGTTTGGTGAGCTTGTACGAAATTTATCCTGTGTTCCTGTTGGTGCAGCATAAGGAATACCCTGATATACGCCAGCAGCATTTGGAGTAGTATAAACACTTAGACGTGGATCTAAAGTTCCTTCCCAAGGATGCTGCTTATTATTCAATGTATCACGCTGTCCCTTCATTATATCAACCAAAGGACGTGCAATCGTAAAGTCATTGCGGTTATCAACAAAAAAACCTTTATAGAACTGACAATAATCAGAACCAGAGGCAACATAAGTAAACTTAGCTGCATCACCATTACTTTCCATGACTCCGCTCTTCAAAGCATCTGCAATATAAGACTTCCAATTAGGATCAACTTTAGAAAGATGAACTGCAAGACGACACTTCAACGAATTACCAAACTTCTTCCATTTGCTTGCATCACCGCCAAATATTATATCACCAGAAGTGAATGCAGTTTGTGAAACATCTATCATATTAACAGCTGTGGTAAGATCGTTTATCATACCAGCATAGATATCTTTCTGGTCGTCATACTTACAATACAGGATGTTGTCACTTTCTAATTTTGAAATATCAGAATATGGAACATTTCCCCATGTATCGGTAATTACATCCATCAGCCAAACTTTCATAATCATAGCTGCAGCAATCTGATTTTCATTTGCACCATATGTTGCATTCTTAACTTTTGTTACATTATCAGAATTCAACTTGACAACCTTATCAAAGTTGGCCATACCCATATAAAGGTAGTTGAAATAACTATTATTAGTAGACTCACGAACCTGATATCTGTCCTCTTCTGTATAATTACGCTGTGACCACTGCTGTGAATATGGAAGACACTGACGCCCACTAAACCAAACATCATAGATATTATCCATTGTCCATTTCTCAGCACCTTCCATCAACATATTTGATGGAACTTCAGACGTACTATTCGGACTTACATTCATTTGATCCAAATCACTGCATGATACAGCGGTAAGGCACAATGAACCTAAAAATATATATTTTAGAAAATTATTCATATTGTATATCCTCCCTTATTTTAGAATTTGAGATTTACAGTAAGACCATAGTTGGCAACCATAGGAGTTGCACCACCTTCGATACCCTGTATATTACCAGAACTTGTGACTATCATTTCTGGGTCAAAGTTCTTACAGTCAGGTCCCCATACACCAAGATTACGTCCGTAAGCTGATAGGCGAAGAGACTTAATAAACCAAACTGGATTTAATTTAAATGTATAACCTACTGTTACCTCACGAAGTTTGATATAATCAGATCTCAAAATATTCTGTGCAGCAGGACCATTATAATAGTTTTCATAATAATCGCGGGCACTTACTCTTACTGTATTTTTTTCACCTGTTCCATAAACAACGCCATCAGAGATTATACCCTTTTCACGTACACCGTTTGCAGCTGTTTCTTCAAACATACCACAGTAGTATCCCCACATCTGAGTTGTTGAGAAGAAATGACCACCCTTTGAAAAGTCAAATTGGAAGCTTGCGTCAAAATTTCCCCACTTAAAAGAGTTAGACCAACCACCAGTGAAATCAGGATAGATATGACCGATATCCTCATTGCCGCTTGTTGACATGTATAATCCGTTTGAATTAACACACTTGTTACCATTTTTATCATATACATAATTAGTACCCATGATTACACCATAAGGTTTACCAACAACTGCACCAATCTCTACCTTGAAAGGAGCACTGGAAATACGATAATAGTCTACGCCATCTGCAAGCGACTTAACAGTATTCTTATTTGAAGCCAATGTTATATTAGTTGTCCATTCAAATTTACGTGTCTTTACAGGAGTTGCATGAAAAGCAAATTCAACACCTTTGTTCTCTATTGTTCCAGAGTTAATCATTTTATAGATGTAACCTGTTGAACCAGAAACAGACAATGGTAATATTTCATTGCTTGTTTTAGTGGTATAATATGTCAAGTCAAATCCTAAACGGTTATTAAGAAATGATGTCTCAAGTCCAAATTCCCAAGACTTTGTAGACTCAGGCTTCAAGTTTGAGTTTGACAAAGTATTTGCAAGACGGTATCCTGGAGTAGAACTATCTATATTAGTGTATTGTGTATAGGTTTGCAGCACTTGATAAGGATCTGTATCATTACCGACACGAGCATAGCCTGCACGCAACTTACCATAAGACAACCAAGGCGCTTTATCTTTCAAAAGTTCAGAGAACAACCAACTAGCTGTAACAGAAGGATAAACATAAGTATTATTACTCTTTGGCAACGTTGATGACTTATCACCACGTAATGTAGCTTCTAAGAACAACATACTCTTCCATCCTATCGTAACATCACCAAATAGAGAATTAATTCCCTTTTCCAATTTATAGTTATATGCTTTAGGAGTTGTTATTGAATTTGCTAGATTATAGTAGAGAGGGATTGCAAGTCCACCCTGAGTCTGACCATAAATAAGTTCATAATGACGCTGCATAATATTGGCACCAAGATTAGCTGTAACAGAATAATCACCGAATGCCTGATTATACATCAACATAAATTCATGGTTTAACTCATACTGTTGACGTGAACTTTCCTTATATGCAGAAAGTTCTTGAGAATAAACTGCATTACGCTCATATTGTTTGTCTACATAAAAATCTAAATTTGCCTTGTATTGAGCCTTCAACTGAGGAAGAATCTGATAACTTAAGCCAACATTACCATAAATACGATTACGTGAATCATTTTCATAGTTCATATAACGGCTCCAATAAACATTGTTGTGGAACTGAATTGAAGGATCATCAAAGCCACCTCGATTCCAAGAACCTTGTGTTCCATCATCTTTGAGATACAAAGCTTTGAGTTCGTTCATATTAAGCTGGCGCTGTCCCCACTGAGTGAACTTCACCATGATATTGTTGTCACCATAACCTGTGTCCTGACGACCTTTTGTACGGCTATTGAAGAAGTTTACACTTGTGAACACGTTTAGCTTCTTATCCTTACTCATGATATTACCGTTAACACTTACAGTATTCTTATATTGCGAACTGTTTGGAAGGTAACCTGTCATTGCTGTATTTGTATATGAAATACGGAATGCACTGTTATCATAAGCTTTAGAAATAGCTACATTGTTTGTATACGAAACTCCAGTTTTAAAGAAGTCACGATAATCAGAAGTAGCAGGACTCCATGAAGATGTTGTAGGATTACCTACCTTACCACCAGCTTCCCATTTCTGCAAATCAGCCCAAGAAACGACCTGACGTCCATCAAGTTTAGGACCCCAGCTTTCATCCATACCATAATCAGGTATAGTATATGTTGTTCCATTTACAGTTGTTGTCTTGAAGTCATCACCTTCTTTGCCATAAGCGTAATCACCTGCATAGCCATAACCACCACCATATTGACTTTGAAGTTTTGGCAACTTTGTTACCGTTTCGAAACCAACCGTAGAACTGTACTCAACGCCAAGTCCCTGATCTTTCTGTCCACGTTTTGTGGTAATCATTATTACACCATTTGATGCACGAGAACCATACAGAGCAGATGCAGCTGCACCTTTCAACACTGATATGTTTTCAATATCATCAGGGTTTATATCCTGTACAAGGTTACCATAGTCGTAACCACCTGCACCACGTGCTGTTGAATTAGCATCAGAAGAGCCTACTTCTGTTGAGTTATAGTCTGTACCTTCAATTGGAACACCATCAACAACAAACAAAGGTTGGTTATTTCCAGAAAGAGAACTAGCACCACGAATGATAATCTTTGAAGAACCACCCATAGAACCAGAACTTGAAGAAATCTGCAAACCAGCAACTTTACCCTGTAATGCATTAACAGGATTGCTAACACCACCACGTGACTTAATCAAGTCAGAACCCTTAACTTCACTAACAGCATATCCCAGAGCTTTCTTCTCACGTGACACACCAAGTGCCGTAACAACGACATCATCAAGTGTTCTGTTGTCTGACTGAAGAACGATTTTAAGGTTTGTAGCAGCCTTAACATCCTTTGTCTTCATACCAAGGTAACTTACTCTTAGCACACAACCTTCCGGTGCTGTTAATTGAAAATTACCATCCACGTCTGTTACTGTACCAGTTTTAGTACCCTGTACAAGAATTGATGCACCAGTGATTGGTTCACCGTCATCACTTGATGTTACAGTACCAGACACTCTAATCTGCGCCAGTGCCATTCCTAAACTTAGGAACATGCAGGCTAGAAACACTAAAAGTCTCTTTTCCATAAAGTCTCTCTCTTTAAAGCTTAAAAATTACAAAATCTCTACTTAAACTCGATAAAAGCTGTTTCTTTTCTCGCTTAATTAATTTTATTAATGTTATCGTGCACAAAGTTAATGAATGTATAACCAACCTCCAAATATTTTGCCACAAAAGTTTCATTTTGAAACAAATATATTACTTTTTGGTTGTTTTTTGCGCATATACATCGCTATTTTACAACATTTTGCCACATTTACAACACAAAATAATAAAGAATTGACAGTTCATGAAATATTTAATATACCCTAAAATCCGCGGCATTTTGGCCCCCTGATGTCAAAGTATAAATTTAAGAGACTAACGGAGGTCCAGAACTGTTTAATGATGTTGGAGGAATTAGCATCCTTCACAGAATCCCCTTACCGCATGAAGCGTGTCAGGGCTCTACGCAATATTCCAATAATGTCTTGCCTGTTACCAGAACTTAAATTTGAATATATCGATGTATGCATTGTTGTCCGTATAAATGTTTAGCACATGTTGTCTTGCCGTTTTGATCCACTTGGCAGGAACGGTGACTAATCTAAAACAAAGGCTTTGACCCGGCTTGAAGGCTTCTGTTCGAAATAGTTGATCAGGTTAATATGAAAAAGACGCACCAAGTCCCAGTATCCGCGGTCAAAGACATAGCATGCGAGAGGTTCATAAGAGATATCATCCATCGCGTTGACATCATGCACTTTGGGATTGGTAATCTCGAAGGATACAAGTATCTGCGTAGCCATGTCAATCTGGGTATGTACTTTCACTCCAGACTTCGTCTTTCTGAACTCAACCCATTTAAACAGGGACATACATAGGTAGATCGTAGTAGAGTCGAAGGCATAGTATTTGCCTGACACATCAAATCCACGATAGATTCTCTTGCCCTGTGCAAGTTCAACCATATGATATGCGAACTCCTCAAAGATACGGTAGTCACGCACCATTTTGGCCCTGACAAGATCATTTCTGTTGCCAGGCTTCTTACCCATTCCGAGATGATAAGACTTCTTGCCATGAGCCGCTGTGATATCAATCAACTCTCGAAGGCTTCTGCATCCGTCGAGCTGTCCAAAGA
Source organism: Segatella paludivivens DSM 17968 = JCM 13650 (assembly GCF_000373185.1). Classification (GTDB taxonomy): domain Bacteria; phylum Bacteroidota; class Bacteroidia; order Bacteroidales; family Bacteroidaceae; genus Prevotella; species Prevotella paludivivens. The sequence continues at coordinate 36,502 of NZ_KB890629.1, read as the reverse complement.
TCAGGACCATCAACTGATTCCTGTGATTTAGTTGCCACTTCTGTGTTCTATCATCATACTTCTTCACGAGTCTTTCAAAATTATTGCTGTCCTCTAAAAGTTTAATCTGAATATAAAAGTAAGACTGAATTCCTCTCTTGGAATTCAGTCTTTTTTTGTTACCTTTGTTTTTTACTATAAAAACGATGTAACAATGAATAAAGGTACACATTTTATCGGACAGCAATATATTCAAATACTATTTCCATATTATCAAAACTAAATATTATACAAGAGGTTACATAAATACATAAAAAAGACAGATGTAGAAACACCTGTCTTTTTATATAAATAATTAACCAATTATATTATTATATTGATATATAAAACACAATATAATTAGTCAGTTACACCATCTGTTAAATTAGAATTCTGCAGAGACTTTGGCTGAGTACCACCAGTATTATCTACAACACCAGAATTATTATTGAGCTCCTTCTGTGGGAAACGCATAATAAGCCAAGGATCATCTGGAGACATATTAAAAGCGAACGTACTTGGCCAATTACCAGTGTCAGTTCCATGTATACGAACAACTGGTTTACCTAAACGCATAATATCACTCATAGCAAAACCTTCTCCCCACAATTCAATACGGCGTTGGAACCATACTTCATTTTGGAAATCTTGAGCAGAAGTAGCTTTGCTCGTATAACTAGGGTCACGATATGTCTTTACAAAGTTCTCAAGAATTGTCTTAGCGTCTGGTAAATTACCGCTCATAGCTAAGCCTTCTGCTTCAATGAGATACATTTCTTCAACTCGCATCAAAGGGTAGTCATTATTGTTAACAGAATTACCTATTCCACTCTTCATGCCAAACTTAACATTTGTATATGGATCAAACGCAACTTTTACATCAGTAATTACTCCTGCTGGAATATCTTGTCCATTAAACACAGCGTCACCTGTTGTCCATGTTTGACCATCGAGCAAACTAGATTTTAAATTATCATCAACCCACCATTGTTTACGGATATCAGTACTTGGTATCTTATTCCATAACAAAGAATTGATTCTTTTATAGCAACCTATAGGTGCATAACCATCTGATGAAAACGAGGCCAATTGTGCACCTTCAGTCGCTTCATTCTTAGCACTACTTGAGACATCACTAGCTGATAATAATAATCCCCACATCCAATCACTTTCATTTGCATCATAGAAATATGGCTTTGATACATCTGCACGAGTTGCTGGGGTTGCATCAGTTTCAGAGATTGCATTCTTTGCAGCAGCGGCAGCTTCAGCATATTTCCCCATATTCAAATATGCACGTGCCAACAATCCGTCTACAACAGCCAAATTAACATAGCTTTTATCATCTCTGCTAAAACTTGATAATCTTACGCGTGCATCTGATAAATCACTTATGATCAAGTCATACACTTGCTTAACTGTTGCACGTGGATTATCGCTAAAGTTTGTCGTCTTTTCCGTTACTATAGGGACGCATGCTTTATCAGCAGATGTAGCGTACCTAAACTGAAAAAATGGTGCGATTGTCATATATGCAAAAGCTCTACAAGCTTTAGCCTGTCCAATATAGGCAGTAACTGTCTTATCTGTAGATGTAGAATCCATTGCTGCTATAATATCATTTGCCACCTTAATTTGGTTATAAGGTAATCCATATCTCATACGAGGGTTTGCATATGTTGCAGTACGGTCTGAATAATTTGAACAAACAGAGAACCAATTATAACCACTGTTAGCACATACCATATCTGCTGCATTCAAGTCGGAAGACAATGCTAAAGAAAAATAGCCTCCATCATCAGCTCTTCCTGCAGCTTCTCCAAAATATGTAGCTGGTACTGCCATCATATGATACATACCTACCACATCAGCCTTTATACGACTTGGTATAGCTCCGACTGTTTCTGTTTTTTGATCACCAGAGATATATTGACCATCTGGTTTTTGGTCATTAATGTCAGTACAACTTGCTAATGACAATAACCCCAAAGCTATTAAAATATATTTATTATGTTCCATTTATATTCAATTTATAGTTTCTACATTAATTATTAAAATGTAACTTGAATACCACCAACGATTGTTCGCATTACCGAATAATTACTCTGTGATGCACCACTACCAGCAGTAGAGCTACCTAAACCAAAGCTACCACGTGGATCTAAACCTTTACGTGCAGATATTACAGCTAAATTGTCAGCAGATACATACAGACGAAGTGCAGAAAGTCCTATAGTATGTAACCACGTTTTAGGGCAAGTATATCCTAATGTGAGATTATTAATACTTAAATAATCTGAACTTGTCAAGAAACGGTTGCTATCAATCTGATAACTATTATCTGAGGCATCTAATCTAGGAACATCAGTATACTTGTTATCAGGTGTCCAAGCATTTCTTATATCCGTACTCCAGTTTGTACCAGCCATGCTTCCATATCCTGTATGCATGAAAGACTGATATGTTCCATCGTAATATTTACCACCTAATTGATATGAAAACATTGCAGAGAAGTCAAATCCAAAGAAATCTAAACGTGTTCCAAAACCACCATATACTTTAGGCAATATATCTCCTAAGTCACTTTGTTTGGCATCACTATAGTTTGCTGTTGTTTTCCAATTACCATTATCAGGATCAATATAATAAAGACCTTCGCCTGTCTCAGGATCAACACCAGCCCAACGTTTCATATAAGCTTCCATCATTGATCCGCCAACTCTACGAATATAATATGAACCTTTTTGTCCTCCTTGTGCTTCCAGTGATGGGTCAAGAGATAGGATTTTGCTTTTATAATGGCTAATGTTGAAATTCAGAGCCCATGATAAATCTTTTGTCTTAATGACAGTTCCATCCAAATTAAACTCTATACCTTTATTCATCACACTACCAATATTTGTTGGGATACTACCGGTCGTTATACCAGATGAAACAGGTACAGGTTTATTATATATCAAGTTATCTGTCTTACGACTCCAATATTCAAAGCTACCATTCAAGCGATGATTAAAAAGTTCAAATTCAATACCCGTATTAAACGAATAAGATGTTTCCCAAGTAAGATCAGGATTTCCTTTATAATACATAGTCATAGAATAATTTCCATTGCTGTAAGATGGCTTGTATTGATCCAAATATGCATAGTATTCTGGTACTTCAATATTAGCTGTACTACCTGTTGGATCCAAAACATTATCATTACCTTGTTTACCCCAACTTATTTTATACTTTAACACGTTTAGCCATCTAAGATTTTCCATAAATTTTTCTTTGGTAATGAGCCATGCAGCACCAACACTACCAAAATCACCCCAACGATTATCCTTTGCGAAACGTGAAGAACCGTCATGACGATAAGAAACACTACCGAAGTATTTACCATCATAATCATATTGAACACGTCCAAAGAATCCTTCTGACATATAGCTATTAGTATAAGATGTTGTAGTTTTTGAAGCAGAACCACCTGCATTACTTAATTCTCCTATAAATGGATCATAAAGATGATCATTATATCCATCAAGGAATTGGTCCTTCATTTTATATTGCTCATAACCTGCAAGAACTTCAAAATTATGTTTTTTAGCAAATGTATGTGAGTAGTCTGCCATGTATTGATTATTGACCGAGAACATTCTTTCACTATAAACATAAGCTCCACCATCTACTGCCGAGCTAGATCCAAATGTACTATAAAGTCTATTTGCACGATCATTCTGAAGATTAGCCGCAATATTTGCTGTAATGACAAGTCCTTCTATTGGAGTTAATTGAGCATACCATTTACCTGTAAACAAATCTCGATTATCTTCATAGATATTATAATCTATATCACGTACCGCATTTCCTGTGGCACCTGCTCTATGGAAGTTGGTTGTCGTACTAGCATCATATACTGGTTTGCCTGTAGCTTGATTTATCATAATAGAACCATCAGCATTACGAACATACAACGGATATATTGGCGCTATACTATTTACCACATAGAAGAGGTTACCAGAATTACCCCAATCATCAGAAGTCTGTGCTGAAGGAGCTTTATTATCAGAATTAGAGAATGACATATTTGCACCTACTCTCAACCACTTTTTTGCCTGATAATCTATATTAGCACGACCAGAATAACGTTTAAAACCAGAATTCTTTATAATACCAGAATCATCAAGGTATCCAACGCTACCATAGTATGTCAATTTATCATTTTTCCCTGAAACAGTAGCATTATATTCTTGTCTTAAATTTGAGCTAAAAGCTTCATTATACCAATTATCTGGAGTATAGTAATACTTACCGTCTGAATATCCTAATTTTGCATTAGGGTTCAGCTTGAAATCTGTACCAATAAGATTTTGTCCAGCAGGAACAGTATATACTTGATAACCTAATCCGCCATTTTTCTCATCAAACAAGTTCTTATTAGCGTATGCATAAGCATCTGCGGCGTTTGAACCATGATAAGCTTGAGAATTATAAAGAGCCTTAAATTGGGTAGCGTAATACTCTCCTGGATCAGAAATTACATTATATTGTGGAACAGCGCGAGTATTTGTACCCCATTTTGCATCAAATGTTACTTGAGCATCACCTGAGTTACCTGTCTTTGTAGTAATTAAAACTACACCATTTGCGCCACGCGCACCATAAATCGCATTAGATGCTGCATCTTTTAGTACAGTAAGTGAAGCAATATCAGTAGGATTGATAGAAGAAATACTACCGTCATAAGGAACACCGTCAAGAACTATCAGTGGTGAATTACTTGAACTCATTGATCCTATACCACGTACACGAATTACAGCATCTTGACCTGGTTGACCGTTTGCATTTACAATCTGTACACCTGCAACCTGACCAGCAAGTGCATTTGTCGCATTTGTAACAACACGTGTCTTTAAAGTCTGTTCACCAACAACACCGGCAGAACCTGTAAATGATGATTTTTTCTGCTTTCCATAAGCAACGACCATCACCTCATCCAAGGTCTCATTGTCAGGTTCAAGAGCTATCTTCATTCTTGAAGAAGCCTTAACCAACTTTCTCTGCATTCCAATGTATGAAACTTCAAGTTTCGCATTAGCAGGAACAGGAAGTAAAAATGCGCCATCAACGTCAGTTACAGTACCAGTACTAGTACCTACGACTTTAATAGAAGCTCCGATGATAGGTTGTCCATCCTCAGAAGAGGTCACGACACCTGAAACCTGAGTTTGGGCCATAGCCATTCCTAAACTTAGAAATAAGCAGGCCAAAAACATCATTAATCTTTTTTCCATAAAAATCTCTCTCTTAATTAAAAATTATATTGTCATCTAATTTATTTTGCCTAGTTAATAATCCGCTTATTTAATTAAACGGATTATTTTTATTTATCTTAAATCAAGAACGTATTAACATCCTTTTCTCATACTTCAATAAAAAAACTAAAAAAGCCTCATTGTATATGGCGACAAAATTAAGGAATGTTTAGAATATCTCCAAATATTTTGTGCAAAAACTTTCATTTAGAAGCAAAAATACCACATTTTGGTTACATTTACGCATACTTATCGCATATTTTCCAACTTCTTATAACATCAAGAATGTTAAATTATAAAGAATTGATAGTTCGTAAAAGACTTAATATATTAAAAAATAAAATAATGGTAATTACCATCAATCCTATTCTTGTAGTCTTATTGATAACCATTAGTTTACCTGTGCTAAGTAATCACTTTTTTCACGTTAGGCAATTCAATTGCCCAACGTGTGTAATCGAGTTGTTCACGTTGTGTAACACGGTTACACACGTTGTGTAATCGGATTGCACACATGCTGATGTAATCGGATTACACAAAAATTGTGAAAACTTAGGTAATAGTTTGCGCGCACTGTTTCTAAATATATTTGCATCCTTCAAATTCATTCTCTCATGTTGATATATATGTAGGGAGTAGATATTTAACTATTCATATTATTCAAGAAGCCTGCCTTTATGTTCGCCAAAACTCCATAAGCACAAATTATGTATTATGCAAATAGCATAATTGCGAAAAAAACGCTAAAAACAGGTTTACTTTAGGGCTTAATGCCACTTTTGCCCCGATAATGTCACTTAATGTCACTCGCTCAGCCCTTATAAACAAAGGGTTTGTGACATTATGACATTAGTGGCATTAAAAAAACTTTTTCTGGTAGAGTGCCTATTCAAGCCCATTTATGAAGGATGCCCCCTAAATTGACGAAGAACCTTAGATTATTAAAATATTATAGGTGTGCTTAAAAAGCACACCTATATATATAAAATAGTTAGCAAATAATTTATCGCAAGACAAATTTTAATTGATTTTTCTTTATTAGACTTGCCATCTTTGCTGGTGAATCTGTTTTTTTCACCAAGTAAGGCGAATGTAGATCTACTAGAAATCCTAATTTAGTATTTGCGTTGAGCGCTTTAGCGGAACAAGCCATGAATAATAATGTACCTATTTCATCCCCACCAACAGTTCCACTGAATTTTGCATATGTACCATCTTTACTATCATAATCAAAAGCAGCGCTATATGTTGCACCGCCAACATTATATCCTGTTAAAGATTTATTATTAGCATCAGCAAAAACTGTATAGATATAGTATTTGCTATAAGCTCCTATATACTGTCCGCATGTAGTTGAAATTGCCATATTAGATCCATCAAAAGTTGTAGGAATCTTAAAATCAAATTCAGGCAAGAACAACGTATCTTGGGAAACGACTGCCTCAAAAACCTGCTGTTGTCCATCACCATCCAGAGAAACAAGATAATAATCACCAGCTAAGTCTGTATCAAAGTCGCCTTGTACAACTTTTATTGAATCTTTATAACTTCCTACGTTATATTTAACATAGTCAGAGCGTAGATGACCAGTAGTATTAGCAGACATCCTAACCTTCAAGCTATCTTCAGTATTTGAAACCGTTATCCAATCAGGAGCTGATAAAACATTGAAGTCAAGATTGGCAGACATTGCATAAGCGAAAGAAGACGCTAGATCTGAACTATTAACAACAGAAGAAACTGACAGCTGGAAAATAAGACCTCCTTGTACCAAAGAAACATTTACGGAATCAGTTCCATTATGTAATGTAACAACCGTTGAGCGACCATCATTATTATTATTTTGTTCAACAGCAACCTTTACTGTATCTCCTACGACACTGGTCTTGCACCATGTAGCATTTGAAGATGCGCTTACTGTGCCTTGAGAATGGAATTCTACTACTCCATTAGATGCCCTAGCAGGAAATACAAGATTACTTTTCACAATACTAATTGTGGATTCTTTCGCATAAGGATTATCAATATTATCGCTACAAGCGGCAAATACGAATATACCCAATAATACAACAAATAAATTTATAATCTTCTTCATACTAATTTACTTTTTAATTAATGACTTCAAATAATAGAAACGATTAGAGCCATTCACAGCCCAGCTAGGATTAACAAAAGATCCAACACTTGCATTATTTGAGTCTATAAGCCACATAATAAATGAATCTGAAGTTAATCCGGTGTACCCATTTGAAGTCCAGTCAAAAGCTGGTTTTTCGGGAGTACTAAGACTTTGATTATACTTTAACACCATACCTGCACTTGGATTCCATGTTAGACTTCCGCCAGCAGCTACCCCCCATGCACAAAGCCAAATCTTAGAACCTTGATAATCACCAATAACCTGACTATTAAGTTCTAAATTACCTTTAGATTTATTATACTTAAGTACAGGACTAAACTTAGAGTTCAAACCATCCAACTTATACGTAGTACCATCACCTGATGGAGTCAATTTAACGTCCATCATTTGTTTCGTCTGTTTTCCAGAAACCGGCAAACTATATGTAAACGAATAATCACCAGCATAATCAGAATATTTAATATAACCTACTGGCAAAGTTCCTTTCAGTGTAACGTTAGAAGCATCCGTACAAGTCAAAGTTGTATTCTCTGCATCAAATATAAAATTTTGTAATTTCTGTCCATTAACTATTATAGGTTCATACAAGCGCACCCCTTTATCCGTAATAGTAAAAGCAGTAGAACCGGTTATTGTAGAATCATTACTAATTGAATACACGATTTGTCTGTTATCAATATTCACCAATATATCAAGATTAGTCTTATCTACCACACCCGATGCACCGTTAATAACGAAATTGCCAATAGTAGACTGTACACTATTTAGATAAGCTGATGGCGTTTCAGTTAACGGATGCATCTTCATAATAGAGCCAGTCTTTTTCCCTTGCAACACAACTTCGTTAGCATCAGCACTAAGTATTATAAATTCATAATCAGCATGAAAACCTTCGTAATTATCAGCACTTGGTGTAGCAAGAGCATGCAAGACTGTATTATAGGTATCAAAAGTCAATACAGGTCCATCGTCTGTAGTGAGTTTATAATATGATGTGGCTGTGTCAGCAGACAACTCTGAAGACGCAGTACATGTAAGTGAATCAAATTTCACTGTAAAAGCATAACCGCCGTATTGTTGATTGTCACCTACATAATAATCCATTATCCAACCCTTATCTGATCCCTCGAGAACCTTTCTTGTTTTATCTAAAGTATTCTGCATGCGCAATGACGAAGGTTCGTTGAAAACATCTTCTTGATCTTTCATACAAGACTGAAAGACAAACAAAGGAAGGAGCAATAGTAATAATTTTAATATATTATTTTTCATAATTGTATGCTTTCGTTATTTTATTGTTAAATCACTTAAGTTTATCTTGTCAGCAACAACGTCATATTCACGGCGCAATACAGAAGTTCTTAACATATCAATATCAATATTCCAAGAATTCTTCATATAAGCCCTTACCATATTAAGCTTTGCCTCAATAAGCTCACGTCCACTTTTTGGATCATCAGGAGTTCCAGCAGCTTCTTCCATCCAAGCCTCCCATTGCTCAGGTGTATTGGTTATATATGTAGAAAGCATCTCTGCGAAATCCTCAACATGCGAATGCTGAGAATAAGCTGTGATAAAACCTCTCTGCAGATATCCTGAAGCATATTCTGGAACGCTCCAACTATCAGCAACATAACCCGTAGATGTAACTAGCTGAAAGGCTGATGAATAATCCTTCGTCTGATTAAGAATATGAGTAAACTCATGATGAATTGTTTTAAGATATAATTCATTAAGATAATTCAAATTATTCTTATATTGATCAAGATTATTCACTCCCGTGAGCAATATTTTTTTTCCACTTTCGGCTGTACCAAGAATCATTGTTCCGTTGTTTTTATACTCAAATTCTCCGATGAGGAAAAACATTTTCGGGAAATAGCGGCGAGTGAACTCAACACCCCCTACCTCATTGTAGGCCTCAACACAAGTATATTTAACAATATGAGCCAATTCCACAGACTGATTATAGTCTGCTGGTACTGTATAAAAATTTTTATCGGTCTCATTATACTCGTAACGATACTTGAATTCTATATTATATGGCTGTAAATAATTTACTATCAACCATTTATCGAAGTTCGTCTTTGTTGCATTATTATTACTATCCGATGTGATTACGCTTTCCGAGCTCAGCTTATCCTCTGAACACGCAGAGAACGACATAGCGACACACACTAATAATAATAAATAAAATATATTCTTTTTCATTTTGTTGCTTTTTAAATTCTACCTAGGATTTGATGGAAGTCCTGCTTGTCTTACCTTGAAAGGTATTTGGATGGCACGACGTAAATCATTTGTTGTCAAAGAATCGGTTATTGCTTCAGGAGTTCCCGCTGCATTGATAGTTCTGCGAACGATATTTATTCCATAACGCTTAATATCAAACCATCTAAAGCCTTCATAACTTGTCTCGATTCGCTTGAAACTCAAAGCACATTGCAACATGCATTCCTGAATACTTCCTTCAGCATCAATTGTAAAAGCTGGATGTAAATGTTTCTTTATCGTTGGTACATCCCATGTAGCATAGCTAAGAGCCTTATAATATGTTTCAATATTCTGAGGGGTAAGCACTACATTCGAGTTTGTATAATTGTGCATCCATGTATTAAGGTCATCACAAGCTTTTGTATATTCTTTCAACATAATATAAGCCTCAGCACGTTCCAACAAAGTAAGGTCTGCCTTGAATGCTGGATATACTGTACGATAATTGCCAGTTTTTGCTACAGGATCTAATTCTTCAAATATATAAGGTAACTTAGCCACGATAACACGGTCCATTCCACTTCCAGAGAAAGTCATAGGTTTACAACGCATATCACTGCTGTTACCGTATATATTAGTTGCCAGCAAGTCCTCTGTTGATGCAAGATATGTATTATGAGAATATTTGGTGAAATATGTATAGTTACTTCCAAACAATCCAGCTTCAGAAATAGACGTTAGTAACAAAAAGTTTGAATTTGAACTTGCGTCTATATATAGATTACAACGTGGCGTCAGACTGTTTGTTACACCATAAGATTGCATCTTGTCCCAATTTTGCAACATTGTCTTTGGTGATGCACCAAGACATACAGATGCATATTCGGCAGCCTTATCCCATTTTTCATAAAACAAATAAAAACGTGTGGCAAATGCATAAGCTGCCTGACTGTTGAAATGATACTTTGGCACGGTATAATGTGTATCACCAACAAGCGGTAATGCTTCCTGTATATCCTTATCTATCATTTCATAGTCGTGGGCTACTGTTCCACGTTCATATTTAGGATTAAGCGTTGCCTCAGGTTCTGTAAGATAAGGAATACCAAAATCATGATTACTTGTCTTCGAATTATAATTCATACAAAACTCATTAGTCAATATAAAATGAGAATATGCACGACAAAGTAAAGCTTCAGCCTTTGTTTCTTTAAGTTTGGTTGTTGTCGCCCCGCCAAGTTCATCTATTGACTTCAATGACTGATTGGCAGAAGCAATAGCATTATAACAGCTCTGCCAAAGATACTCTGAAGATTCATTATCATCATCAGTAGCATCGTTCCAAGAATATACTTGATCAAGAAAACGTGATGTATAATTTGCATAAGTAGGCCCCATGTCATCAACATTATCAGACATACATTCATTAAGAAGAATATAATCATGATTAGGATAAGCTGATGTGGTAAGACTTGCTATCTTGTCCTCTGAATCAACCTCTGCACGGTTATCAGGCATCTTATCCAGATAACTATCACAAGAAGCTAGTGATATACTAGTAAAAGCCAGTAATACTATCAAGTATAATATATTATTCTTTTTCATAATTTTCTTTTTAGATACCTATTTTTAATGTAAGTGTAAACTGCTTTGGAACTGGTACTGCAACACCACCGGTATTAAAGAATTCCGGATCCTGTCCATTCAATTTCTTGTCAGCATAAATAAGGAACAGGTTGGTAGCCTGAAACTTCAAGGAAAGGTTGCTCAACTTTAATGAAGAAACCCATGTTTTGGGGAAATCATAACCTAATGAAATTTCCTTCATTCTAATGAAATCACCCTTAGCGATACGCTCTGTCGAATAGTTGTAAGCATTATATGCATAAGATAAATTTGCATCATTCTTATTTTGAATTGCACTTGCTATAACTGGCACATTTGTGCGAGCCTCGTCTCCAGGAATAGTCCATCTATTATTAAACTCTTTTGGCATTGATGAAAGGTCATCATATTCGTTAGAGAATACAGGATCAAGACGAACCACGTTACCGAAAGAATATGTTATAAACACATTAAGTGAAAGCCCTTTATATGTGAAGATATTTCCGAAGCTACCAACATCTGTTGGATCAATACTTCCTTCATACTTAAGGAATTTAAGTTTTTCAGGATCACTTTCTTGGAAATAGATACCTGTTGTAGTGATGTTACCGTCCTGATCAAGGAATGTTGGCAGACCTTCACGATTCAGTCCCTTGAAAGGTATTGAAAATAAACTTCTTACAGGATATCCTTCCTGAGCAAATCCATTTCCAGAAACCAGATCCATTATACTTGATGTAGTACGTAGGTCAGTAACTTGATTATGTGTATGACTATAGATAAAACTTGATGTCCAGCTAAAGTCCTTCGCCTTAATATTAGTGGTAGAAAGAGAAAGCTCAACACCACTTGACTTCATAGATGCGATATTACCATATTTCATAACCATTCCACCAACACCTTCTGTTGTTGCAAGACCAATAAGATTATAATTACGACGAGAATAAATATCCATTCCTAAATTAATTCGGTTATTAAGAAATCCCATATCCATACCAAAATTTAGTTCATGCTTTTTCTCATAAGTCAAATCACTATTTTCCAAATCAGAGATGTACAATTGACTTTCCTTAACATCAGCGAATGGACGCCAAGGGTTATTAGACTTGATAATAACACGTGAATTCGTTACATTTGACGGACCACGGTCAGCAGTCAACGAATATGAGAGGCGGAATGTCAAATGTGACATAACTGGTTCCAAGCTCTTGAAAAAAGATTCTTCATGAACGTTCCATGCACCAGACAAGTTCCATGTAGGCAACCAACGTGCAGAACGACTCTTTCCTAGTCTGTTGGTGCCTTCATAACGAATTGTTCCGTTTAAGGTATAACGCCCCTTATAAGAATATGTTCCATTACCAAAGAAAGCAACACTACGCTCACTTGTATTTCCCATTGTATAGTAATCAGCATTCTGTTCAGCACTCTTCTTAAACACCTGATAAGCATAAGAAGGTGTTTCACCCATATCATACTGCATACCCCAACCACGGAACCATGTATTATGACGATCTACACTATTAGTTTCCATACCACCATACAGGTTTACTATATGTGTATCATTATTGAAAGAATCATTATATTGTGCGGTTGCACGGAAATCATAACCAAACATATTGTTATCAGTACGATCCACGATACCTCCATAAGGCAGCACAGAGACGGGCAATGCATAAATATCGTCGGGGTCTGTATAAAGATAAGTATTATTTTTACGTATAGTTGATGTTCCCATGGCTCTATAAGCCATTGCTTGATTAGAGTTATCTTTTATATTGTGTTCCTGAGTCGTTGCACTGTATTTCATAGCGCCCAAGACAGAAAGTTCCAACTGGCGCAATGGTTTATAAGCTAATTTTGCCTGCATGCGGAAATCAGAAACATTTACGTCAATATAATTTTGTTCTAGCTCATTGAAAATATTAAATGGAGCATAATTGCGAGTGTAGTAATCCGTAGTTGACAATGCTCTAGACGTATTCAAAGCAAAAGAATACGGATTTATATCAAAAGCACGGTTTACTTTTCCTGATACAGGATCTGTAGTCGCACTGATAGTTCCAGGGGCTTTCTGCTTACGATAAGAAGCATTACCAATAAGTCCAAAAGTAACTCTAGAAGATACATTATAATTCGCATTGAAATTTGTAGTATAGCGCTGCACTTGACTACTCTTTGTCCACCCGGGATCATACATAGCACTTACAGATGCGTAATATTGTGCTTTGTCTGTTCCTGCAGTAATACTTACAGAATGGTTACTCTGGATAGAATTTGTAAAAAGTTCCTTAAACCAATTTGTATTACGATACTCAGCAGAACGCAAATAAGCTGCCTTAGCTTCTGTCGTATTAGCTAAGCCAAACATTCCTGTTGTAGAATCATATGTATTTAGCAGCTGATACATCTTACCATAAATGCCACTATTTGCAGCTGTCGATGTTTCAGCATAATTAAGATAACCTTTTTGCTGTAGCTCTTGATATATTGACATCTGGTCCTGTGAGTTCATTATATTAAAAGTAGAATAGCTAGGTATCAAACGCATTGTATATTCACCTGTGTAACTGATGTGACTCTGTCCTGATTTTCCTTTCTTTGTTGTAACAACAATAACACCTGCCATAGCACGAGCACCATAAATTGATGTAGCAGATCCATCTTTCAAAATCTGAAAACTCTCAATATCATCAGAGTTAAGACCTGCTATTGCTGAACTGATCAGTGTATTGGCATTTCCAGAAGAAAGCTGATCAGCACTGACATCTACAACATCTTCCATTATAACTCCATCAACAACCCATAATGGTTTTGAACTGCCATAAATTGAGGTAGCACCACGAACACGAATCTTTGGCGCAGTTCCGAATGTTCCTGATACATTCTGAACAGATACACCTGCCGCACGACCTTCAAGAGAACGGCTTATATCAGGCAAACCGTCAATTTTAGCATCCTGTGCATTAATCTTAGTAGTTGAGCCAGTAAACATACGTCTATCCATTTTCTGCATACCAGTAACAACTACTTCCTGAAGAGAAGTAGAAGGTTTCAATACAACCTTCATTCCCGGTTTTGCTTGGACACTCTCAGTTTCCATTCCAACATAACTAATCGTTAGTTTCTTGTTTGCAGGAACATTTAACGAGAATGTTCCTTCTCCATCAGTAACGGTTCCTGTTTTTGTTCCCTGAATAAATACGGATGCGCCTATAACAGGTTCTCCATCATCCTGGGATACAACAGTACCGGTGATTTTAGTTTGAGCAAAAGTCATTCCAAAAGACAGGAATAGACATACCAAAATCATTGTTAGTTTTTTCTCCATAAAAAGTCTCTATTAATAATTAATAACTTAATTTTATTATCCATTCGCAAAAATAAGTAAAAACATTATAATTTGCAAATAAAAATATCATTATCTTACATTTTAGCCAAAAATATTACCATTAAGCAACTATAAACAATAAAAACAAATACTTTTGATAGATTATTTTCACAAACAGCATCTTTTGTTTTTACAGTAAAGTAATATTTAAAAGTATATTTGCATCAAAAACAAAACATAATGCATTCACGACTAATCACGGCAAACAATACTTAACATAAATTTATCAAAAAAGTATATTATAGATAAATATATCAAGGCATTAAAAGGTATCAGATAAATAGAATTATGCTTATCATAAATTATATAATAAAAAGGCAGCAGTAATTACTTACTGCTGCCAAAACTTTTTATACTATTACTAATAGTAAGAATAGTCTTAAATTATTTAGGAGTACTTCCTGAAGCATCTGCAGTCTTCAAGGCAGCATTGTATTCCGTCTCGTTCAAAGGAACTTCCCATGTCCATTTATTACCATCACTAGGTTTAATTGTAATTGCAACAGAAGTATGTGCATTACCACCATTAGCAAAACTATTACGCACTACTGGTAAATTCCAACGTTTAAAATCACTCCACTCAAAACCTTCGCCCCAAAGCTCCAAATTACGATAGTCACGTATTTCAGCAAAAAGCTCGTCTCCTGTCTTAGTACATGTATAATTAGGATTACGCTTTGATGTCGCATTTAATTCAACAAGTGCATTTTGAGCATCCGTAGGCTTATTTAAGAAATAATCAGCTTCAGCCTCAATTAATAACATCTCTGATGAACGTATAAATGGAACATAACCTACACCAGGTTGGTCATCAACCCAGAATTTCAGCTGACCGTCTAAATAAATATAGCCACTTTGATAAGGAGCTGCCATACCAGAAGGAGTATGTGACTTACAGATTGAATCTGCTTGTGCAAAGACAGCATCGTTGCCTAAACCCAAAATACCAAAATTCTGATGTACATCGCTAGCAGACTTAATATTTATCTTACTAAATTTGTCCTCTGTTATAAATAATTGCTTACGTGCATCGTTATCAGGAATTCTTTCAATCAACTCATGACCAATCGTACCTGCTCCTGTAGGATTACGATTGGCTGCATAACCGTTACATGCCATTTGGGTTCCAAAACTCCAATACCAGTTCTGTTGATCAGCAGCTCCATAGCTACCCATTATCCATTCAGATGTTGGTTTACAGAAACCTCCAGCATATGAAGCATTATCCATAAGATCATATCCTATACGCGCTAGTTTTGCCTGATCCAATGCAGTGGAATAGTCCTGCTTTGTCAATGCAGCACGTGCATAGACTGCATGAGCAACATTTACATTAGGCAACCAAACCTTACCAGAAGGGCGGTTCTCACCACTCTTTTCGAAAAGATTTATTGCATTAGTACAATCATCATAAATTTGCTTGTAAGTTTCAGCAAGCGTTGAATAAGCTAAATCACCTGTTGACTCATCTAGACGAAGCACAAGTCCCTGGGTTGCTCCATTATTACTGTCTTGCCAACGATAGCAATAATAGTTAACAAGCTTTTGGAATGCATATGCACGAAATGTCAACGCAGAAGCCTTAACAAAAGCCTTGTCAGCATCTGATCCTGAGCATGAAGCATCATCAGCATGATTAATGATTACATTTGCAGCTCCTACTATCTGATAATAATAATACCAAGCGTATCCATCATAAATAGAATTCGTACGAAAATGAAATGTCTGATTAATTATAGAAGACCAGCCAGAAGCAATATAATTATAATTATAGTCTTGACTAGGAAGGTCTTCATAAAGGCGTATAATTGCATTCTCGCCAGCAAAGCCCTGACTAAAAGCAGACTGCTGTGTTGTCATTGTTTTAGCAATACCATTCAGAGCTTTCTTCATATTATCAGTGCTACTGATAACACTACTTGAGCTTACCGACTCTGTTGGATTAGTATCTAGATAATCACTGCTGCACGAAGACAAAGAAGCTACGGCAAAGAGGCCAGCAAAGAAAAATTTATTAATATATCTTTTCATTTTGTTTATCCTTTCAATTTAAAAGTTGACTGTAAGTCCAAAGTTAAATACTCTAGCAGGAACATAAGTATCATCCATACTTCCTGTGAAAGACTGCTGTGGATTCAAACCCTTGCGCTTAGTCATAGTAAACAAGTTCTCAACACCTGCATTCAATGTAACTCCAGAAAGTCCCCATTCACTGACAATATTTCTAGGAAGAGTGTAACCAAGTGTTACATTCTTGAAAATAAGATAAGATGCACTAGTCAACCAACGATCACTTGTATCATTATTATCGGTACTTCTATTGAAGTCAAGCACAGGAATGCCCTTTGTATCAATACGATTATTAGATGTTTCAGTCATTCCTTCTGGTACACTAGTCCAAGATTTCAACAAATCTTTATGAAGAGCTGATGCTGACGAAGCTGAGGCCGTTGACATTAAACTTTTATAGCTGCTATCATAAATTTTACCACCAAGGCTATATGAAAGCATCATGCTAAATGAAAAGGATTTCCAAGACAAATTCGTTCCGAAAGAACCATATATATCAGGAATTGCTGAGCCAGCCCATTGTTTCTTAGCATAAGCAGTCATGGTTGTATAGTCTGTTCCATTTATCGTCACAAGAGCACCGCCTGCAATAGCTTTTGCCTTACTATCTGGATCCAATGTATATAATGAATTACCAGTCATCTGGTCAACACCTTCAAAATGATATGTAAAATACTCATATGGGTCATGTCCCTCTGAGAATTTCATCAAACCGTTAAGAATATCTTTCCCATCAGGAAGTTTCTTCAATTTACTACTAACAGTTGTACCATTAAAGAAAACATTCCATGTCAAGTTGTTTTTGCGAATGACATCAACGTCAGCAGAGAACTCAAAACCACGGTTAGAAATCGTACCTATATTTTTCCACACAGTAAGGTTTGAAGGAGCATCATCACCTACATAAGGGAATGAACCTGCAGAGTAAGGAAGGCGGACCTGGAAAAGCAAATCCTTTGATCGCTTATCGAAATAACCAAGTTCTAAGTTCAAGCAATTAAACAAACGGCCTTGTACACCTAAGTCTACAGTCTGTGTTGTCTCCCATTTCAAATTATTAGCTGGCAAACTTTGTCTAATAAGAGCACCTGTTTCTGAATTACCATTCTTGTCTATATAATAGAGAGACTGATAAGCATAATATGAAGCAGCCTTATCATTACCTACCTCACCATAAGAAGCCCTTGCACGCAAAGTGTTCAACCATTTTACATCACGAAGGAAACTTTCGCCCTTCGCATTCCAGTTCAAACCGAAAGAGAAGAAATTTCCCCATCTTGCAGACTTACTGAAACGTGAACTACCATCACGACGATAAGAAAAATCAGCAAAATATTTTTCGTCATAGTTATAACGTGCACGGAACAGATAGCCTTCAGTCTTGTAAGTATCATCTGAACCTATAGAAGATGAATTCTTAACAAAGTTACCCATAGTCATATTGCCTTGGGCAACCATATCTGTATTCAATGCATAAGTATAGCTACTCATCCAACTATGATTTTCATGGCCTAAAGTTGCATCAATGTGATGTACTCCATAATCCTTGGTCCAATTCAAAAGTTCCTGAAGAGTATAATAATTATACTGGTATGCGTAGCTTGCTAAACGACCATTGTTAGTTGCACCATCTCCTATTACAGGATTATTATATCTCTGTCGATTGTTGTTGATATGATTCAAGTCACCTGTAAGAGTGAACGAGAAGCCATAAGGCAACAACACTGTTCCAAAGATATTAGCACCAATTACGGCACGATGATTCTTGTCGTTATCCATATCCATCTCGTAAGAAATGTTGCGGTTACTTAAATATGAAGAAGTTGTATCATATTGTTTGTTTCCTGCTAAATCTAAATCATAACTTCCATCAGCATTATGCATATAGATAGGATAAATTGGAGCCATATAACGCGCTACGTTAAATGGATTTGAATAAGCCGCACCTTTAGCGTTATCATTAAATCTTTGGTTATAATATGAACTTGTGAGTTTCATTCCAGACTTAAACCATGTTGTAGGTTTGTACTCGGCCTTAACCAAACCAGAAAAACGCTCGAAACCTATATTCTTTATATATCCTTTTTCATTCAAATAACCTGCAGATGAGTAAACATTGAACTTGTCATTACCTGCACTTACAGACATATTGTATTCCTGACGCCAACCTGTACGCTGAATATTATCAAACCAATCCAAATCATTATAACCTGGCTTCATCTTTGCTATCAAAGTTCCATTAGCATCAAATAGTTTATTGTCTGCCCCGTCATAAATATTACGTTGCGTATAATCACTAACCAAGTGCTCTGTTGCATAAGCGGCCGCATCCGTTGCGTTTTTGTGTAAAGAGCCACTCATAGCATAGTTTTTCATAGCCTGCCATGAGGTTTCCATCCATTGATTTGCTCCAAGACGATCATATTCGCTCATACCACGAGTATAAACACCTTGATTAATATTCAATGTAACAGATGGTTTACCGTTGTTCTGTCCTTTCTTTGTTGTAATGATAACAACACCATTCGCTGCACGACTACCATACAAGGCAGATGAAGAAGCATCCTTTAATATAGACATATTGTCAATGTCATTAGGATTTATTTCTGAGATATTGCCTTCAAAAGGAACGCCATCTACTACATAAAGAGGTTCTTCTGCACCTTTTACCAAGGTACCGATACCACGAATACGGATTTTAGGATCCGATCCAGGCTCTCCATAAGAAGAGTTAACCTGTATACCAGGGGCAGCACCTTCCAAGGCCGCGGTAGCTGTTGTAGCTAGGCTTTTCTTTATTTTATCCTCACCAACTACAGACACAGAACCTGTTAAACTGCTACGTTTTGCTGTACCGTAAGCTACGACAACAACATCATCAAGCGTTTTATTATCAGGTGTCAAAACTATCTTTTGGCTCTTTTTCGCAATGACGGTTTTGGCGTTCATTCCTATATAAGAAACTTGAAGTTTAGCTCCTTCTGGAACTGAAAGTGAAAAAGCGCCATCTACGTCTGTCACAGTACCCGTATTGGTACCTAAGACCTTAATAGAGGCTCCAATGACTGGTAGTCCATCCTCCGAAGAGGTTACTACTCCGCTTACCTGAGTTTGAGCCATCGCTATTCCTAAACTTAGAAACAGACAGGCTAAAAACATCATTAGTCTTTTTTTCATAAAAATCTCTCTCTTAATTAAATTGTATTGTTTTCTTATTTATTTTGGCTACATTATCAGCCCACATTACAAAATGCAGGGAATATATTTAATCAAGAATGAATGAACATTCTTTTCTCGTACTTCAATAAAAACTAAAAATTACATATGTTGTATGTGGCGCGCAAAATTAATGAATGTTTGGAATATAACCAAATTTTTTATGCAAAAAGTCACTTTTATTGATATAAATACCGTAGATATACGCTTTTCGTAACGATTTTATTACAATTTATAAGCACTTTTTAGACAAAGCAACATATCAAAGAAAAGAAAAAACGAAGGATTAATGAAAATATTTTGAGCATAAGAAAAAAGAAGTTATATTTGCAAAATATAAAGGCAATTGCATTATTCACATTAGACATTATAAATTTATGATAAGATTATTAGTTCTCTTTGTTACGATATTTGCTTCTTTTCTAAATACTTTTGCAGATAACCGTAACCGCAACGAAATGTTAAAGATAGCACAAGAGAAATTCGCCACTAGAAGCATGGCAAAGGGTTCTTCAATAATAGACAACGAAGTAAAAGTCATGAAAGACACAGACCAATTTGCTATTTATGGCGCAAAAGGTTCCGGATTCATCGTTGTTAG
This sequence comes from Segatella paludivivens DSM 17968 = JCM 13650, assembly GCF_000373185.1. Classification (GTDB taxonomy): domain Bacteria; phylum Bacteroidota; class Bacteroidia; order Bacteroidales; family Bacteroidaceae; genus Prevotella; species Prevotella paludivivens. The sequence continues at coordinate 15,950 of NZ_KB890629.1, read as the reverse complement.
CCGCAGCAATACATTTCCCGCAATCATTGGAGAATCAACACACGACTTTGACTCTGCGAATATTGCTCCAGGTTTTAAATGGTGGATGGAAAACATATCTAAATCTTTGGCCTACAGAGATGCCAATAATATTGGGAGAACTTCTATATCTGTTTCTACAACAATATATCCTTTTATAATAACAAAATGGAATCAAGGCTCACCATATAATTTATTATGTCCTAAGGTTGGCTCACTTACGCATGGCTATACTGGATGTGTAGCAACGGCTATGTCACAAATTTTAAAGTATTATAATTATCCATCAACTAGCAAAGGTAGCGGAGGCTATTCAACTGTTGTAGGAAATGATACTATAGTAAGGTTGGCAACAATCAATACAACATACAACTGGAGCAATATGTCAAACACATATTCGAATAACAGCGCAACAACCCCAGCAAATATAGCGGTAGCAGAACTTATGAGAGATGCTGGCTATGGAGCTAACATGGAATATGGTACTGACGGAAGCGCTGCTACAAATATTGATGCAACAAAAGCTTTTGCAAACAACTTTACATATAATCCATATTCATTAAAATACTTGATGAAGGATTTATATACAGACGATGAATGGGCACAAATCATTTACAATGAGATAAAACAACTCCGTCCTATTCTATACGGAGGATCTACAAAAACAAAAGAAGGACATGCATTTGTCTTTGATGGTATAAATACAGAAGGAAACGTTGACGTAAATTGGGGATGGGGCGGTGCATGCGACGGCTGGTATGATATTTTTGATCTGACTCCTTCAGGTTTTGGCGAGGAATTCAGTTCAGGAACAACATTTTCAGAAGGCAATGATATGATATTAGGTTTCGATCCACAAGCAACATCAAGTGGAAGCGATTTCTCAATATGGGCAACAGACGAAAATTGTGAATTTACAAAAGCTACTTACAACAAATTGAATCTAGTAATGACAGCTTTTTATAATTTATCATACAAGACATTTACCGGCAATGTTGCTGTTATATTCGAAAATATAGCTACAACAGCAATCACGGCTGATACTCTTATAACCAAGGAAAACTCATATATTCCGTACTCAGGATTCGGATTAAAATCTGGTTCAATTACTTTAGATATATCTGATCTTCAAGCTGGTACATACCAAGTTTATCTAGCTAGTAAGGCTACAAATGAAACTAACTGGAGTCCTGCTAGAAGTTTTATTACTCATGATGTAATATCTTATACCTTGACAAAGGCTAGTGATGGAGGACTTACTCTGACAGGCATAGATAAAGTAACAACGGAGAAAGAAAACAGCGATAAAACCAAGAGGATTTACGATATTAGCGGTAGACTTATAAATACAACAACAGAAGGGAATACAATCTCCACAAAAGGTATTTATATTATCAAACAAGGCAATGTTACAAAGAAGGTAATTAAACTGTAATATCAGAATACAACTTAGAATAAACAAAAGTTGTCTATTGTATCATTTTGACGATTTTCGACTTTATGTAATCCTTGAAGCCATCACCTTCAAGGATTTCTATATCGTCGTAAAGTCCAAGTACGAACCTACCAATACCCAGATAACTTACTACGTCAAGAGACACTATCCAATGATTTTTATCTTTCTGAGAAAATGAAGCCGATGAAATGGGGAATTCTTCCATCATCAAGTTATAAGAAAGCTGTCCCACAAGGAGTTTTATAGGGTACAATTCTTCACCACTAAATGAAAACACATCTGTAAAAACCTTCCGATGCTCGGATGCATGTATCCAAGGAGCATCATAAACTTCTACATTTGTTATTCTTGATAGTTTGAATGTTTTGTTCTTTCCTGATACCAACTCATAGCAGCGCACGTCCTGATTGTCATTGAACAACAAAAAAGGTTCGACAACACGATCGGTAAATGTATGGCTATGTGGAGAAGAATACTCTTTCAAACATACTATTCGTTTAGCAGCAATAGCGTCACTAATATCCTTCAAATTGCGCAACTGCTTTTTCTTGTATTTAGAATCTGAGAAAAAGCGAAGATCATAATAACGTTCAAGTTTCTTTTTAACCGATAAAACCGCTGGATTTTTCTGCTCGGCACTATCAGCAAGGTTATGAATCAGCACAGCTTCCTGCAATGTAAAGTTCACAGAAGAAGCAATATTTGAGAAGAAAGGAGAATTCACATCAAGACTATAATAATTTTCGTTGCGAAGTACGCCGAAACCATATTCTCGAAGAAACTGAAGGTAATAATAGAGATTACGACGAGTACATCCCAAATGATTGCAAAGATCCTCAGCGGTATAATCATTTCCGTCAGTCATAAGTTGAATCAATGTAAGTTCATTTCCCAGTTTCTTCATGATATCAGTCTTTAAAATTAAGGCTCAGTTCACCACCTAGCAGATTGTAACTTTTACGATGAATTGGGGTAATTCCGTAGTTCAGTATGCCAAGTCTATGCTTTTTTGTAGGGTATCCCTTATTGTTTTCCCAGTCATAATGTGGATAAATAAGCGCCTGTTGCTGCATATAGTCATCACGATATGTCTTAGCAAGTATACTAGCAGCGGCTATACTCTGATATTTTCCATCTCCCTTCACAATACAAGTGTAAGGAAGTTGTTTCTTTTCTTGACCTTCAGAATATACATAAGGATCAAAGTGGTTACCATCAATGATAAGACCCTGTGGACGGACTTTCAGTTGGTCTATTGCACGGTGCATTGCCAAGAAACTAGCATGAAGGATATTAATCTTGTCTATCTCCTCAGGAGTAACTATACCTACAGCCCAAGCTACAGCATCATGTTTAATCTGTTCACGCAATGCATAACGCTTCTTTTCGCTCAACTTCTTACTATCGTTTAATTCGGGATTATCATAGTCAGAAGGTAATATCACTGCAGCAGCATAGACACTTCCAGCAAGACATCCACGTCCAGCCTCATCACATCCAGCCTCAATAAGTTCCTTATAATAATGTGGTTCTAACATATTATTGTTAATAAATGTTGCCAGTTAACTTAATTAACGTTTGATTATTTGGTGTGAAAATATATTTCCACTAATACAAGTAATTTTGCAGTTGTAAAAGTCAAACAAGTTAATACAATTACAATATGGAAAAGAATATCTATATCAAAAGAGAAGTTTCTACATCTAGCAGTGTACAAAACATTATGAGTAGCATCGCGAACAAAGCAAAGTCACCAATCACTGCACTAGCCAAATACTATTCAATAGTATTAGAACGCGAGATTGGCATGAAACAAACACTATTACTACTCAATGCACAAATAGCATTCGTATTTGCTGTTTTCCCGGCTAACATCGGCTTTATTGCTCGTGCCGTATGCTGTGCATGGTTCGTTAAAGCTGTTTTGACATGCAAGAAAAACCTCTAAAACATTTTTGATACTCTCTCTATACCTGCAATAAGAACATCTATTTCTTCTTTTGTATTATAGAGAGCGAAACTGGCGCGTGATGTACCCAACACTCCCAGACGGTCCATGAGCGGTTGTGCACAATGATGACCAGTACGTATAGCTATCCCCAGACGGTCAAGAAGTGTACCCATATCCATGTGATGAATATCACGCAACTGGAAACTTATCACAGCATCATGATTGCGAAGAGTTTCTTCCGTAATAGGTTTACTTTCGTCTATTCCGAATATCTTCATGCCGTCTATCGCCAACATTTTCTCAATAGCATAGGCAGTAAGTTCCTTTTCATGGCGGGTAATATTGTCAATACCCAAAGCTGTAACGTAATCCAAAGCCTTAGCAAGTCCGGTTGTAGCGATGTAATCAGGAGTTCCTGCCTCAAACTTCAATGGCGGACGCTCAAACGTAGTCTTTTCGAAACTAACGTTCTCAATCATTTCGCCACCACCCTGATAAGGAGGCAGCTTATCTAACCATGCTTCTTTTCCATAAAGTACGCCAACACCAGTAGGACCATATATCTTATGCCCACTGAACACGAAGAAATCGCAATCCAAATCCTGCATGTCCACAGTAAAATGAGGAGTACTTTGCGCACCGTCTATCATTACAGGAATATCATGTTCATGCGCAATGCGAATAATATCTTTTACTGGATTGATAGTTCCAAGAACATTACTTACATGACTTACACTTACGATTTTAGTACGTGACGTTATCATTTTGCCGAATTCATCGAGATTCAGCTTACCAAAATCATCAATAGGGATAACCTTCAGTACAATACCTTTTTTGCGTGCCTGTAACTGCCAAGGTACTATATTTGAATGATGTTCAACGGCTGAAACGATAACCTCGTCACCCTCTTTCATAAACTCATCAGAGAATGAAGAAGCTACAAGATTAAGTCCTTCCGTAGTTCCACGAGTAAAGACAATCTCTGTAGTAGACTTAGCATTGATAAACTTTCTTACCGTTTCACGAGCTCCCTCATGCAATTCAGTAGCCTGCTGGCTCAACCAATGTACACCACGATGCACATTAGCATTGACATTTAGATATTCATCACGCATGGCATCAAGAACACATAATGGTTTCTGAGTCGTTGCGGCATTATCTAAATACACCAACGGTCTACCATAAATTTTTCTTGATAATATAGGGAAATCCTTACGAATCTTGTTTATATTATACATAATCATTACAAATTAAACATCATCACTAAAATGAAACTACTTGCAGAGTTTACAACCCTCACATTTATTGAGCTCACCACGGAAACGTTTCTCTACAAGATGATGCAAACGATCACGTAATGGTTCCAGTTCCATTTTATCGATGACTTCGTTGATAAATGCAAATTCAAGGAGCAGTTTAGCTTCCTTTTCTCCGATACCACGCTGTTGCATATAAAACATTGCAGCATCATTAAGCTGACCAACAGTTGAACCATGTGCACATTTCACGTCATCTGCATATATCTCAAGCATTGGCTGCGTGTACATCCTAGCCTTCTTTGTGACACAAAGGTTTCTATTGGTTTCCTGACTTATAGTCTTCTGTGCTCCATGACGTACAAGGACTTTTCCTGCAAAAGCGCCAGTAGCCTCATCGTCAAGAACATATTTATATAGTTCATTGCTTGTGCAATGACCCACTTTATGATCTATAAGAGTATTGTTGTCAACATGTTGATTCTTGTCGGCTATAACACAACCATTGCAGTGACATTCTGCACCCTCACCTTCAAATACTAAATCAAGGCAATTGCGTGTCATACCGTTATGCAAAGTGATAACATTGTGATTTACACTACTGTTAGCCTGCTGCTGAATATACACATTGCTTACACGCGTATTTTTAAGATGTGTCTCCTCAAGGCAATTCAGTTCCAAATTCGCATTTTCTCCAACATACGCCTCAATAACTTGAGTAGATAGGAAATTACGATCATCAGCTGAGTGATCACAAAACAAGAACTTTGCTTCAGAGCCTTCTTCAAGAATAATAAGCACACGACGATTAACCATTAGGTCAACATCAGAGCGAAGTATATTTATCACTTGTATAGCACGGTCCACCTTTACATTTTTCGGAATATAAACAAGCAGTCCGTCCTGAGCAAGCATTGTATTAAGAGCTGTAATTGCATCTTCATCAGTAGATGCAATTTTAGAATAATATCTAGCGATGAAATCAGGCTTTTTTGAAGCAACACTACTCAAAGAATCAACGATCACACCCTCAGGAAGATGTGCCTGAGGAAGGACTTTCGTATAGAAGCTGTCGTTGACAACAAAATATAGTGATGTACTTAAATTAGGAACATCACACTTAAAAGCATCATAAGGGTTAACAGGAATATCCAATCGGTTAATATTCAAACCATAGTTAGGTTCAAACAATTTAACCATGTCGGTATATTTATAACGCTCAACCTTGCGAGTTGGAAATCCCAACTTTTTGAAATCTTCAAAAGCCTTATCACGAACCGAGTTCATGATATCGGCAGAATGATTCTTAATAGTAGCCGATGTACTTTCATACAACTGCACATACTGAGCCTCGGCTTTAGGTTGTGAAGAACCTAAAGGGTTTTGAGCCTTATTATTATTAATATCTTCTTGCATAATAAAAATCCAAATAAAAAAGCTATATTTCCCTTTTAGGGAAAATATTAATCCTGTCCAAACTTTGCATCAGCCTCTTCCTTAATCCAGTCGTATCCACGAGCCTCAATATCCTTTGCCAGTTCAGGTCCGGCAGTCTTAACGATACGACCATTATAAAGAACATGAACAAAACTAGGTTTAATCATATCAAGGAGTCGTTCGTAGTGAGTAATCACGATAGCTGAAGTCTCGCTTGTATGCATTTTATTCACACCATCAGCTACAACTCTCATTGCATCTACGTCAAGACCAGAATCAGTTTCATCAAGGATACTCAACTTTGGTTCAAGCATAGCCATCTGGAATATCTCATTTCTTTTTTTCTCACCACCAGAAAATCCTTCGTTTACAGAACGATGTGATAGTTTTGAATCTAGTTCAACGAGTTTACGCTTCTCACGCATAAGTTTCATAAAATCGCCTGCATTAAGAGATTCTAGGCCTTCATACTCACGCTTTGCATTAATCGCCGCACGCATAAAGTTTGTCATTGAAACTCCTGGAATTTCAACAGGATACTGAAAAGAAAGAAACAAGCCTGAACGAGCACGGTCTTCAGGTTTCATCTTCAAGAGGTCGTTGCCATTGAAGATAGCTTCACCCTCAGTAACTGTATATAATGGATTACCTGTAAGTACGGCACTAAGAGTAGACTTTCCTGAGCCGTTAGGTCCCATGATAGCATGAATCTCACCGTCATTCACAGTAAGGTCAATGCCCTTTAATATCTCTTTGCCTGCAATAGTAGCATGCAGATTTTTAACTTCTAACATATCTCTTGTATTTTATTCCTTATTAAACTATTAACCTACAGTTCCTTCAAGACTTACGCTTAGTAGTTTCTGAGCCTCTACAGCAAACTCCATAGGAAGTTTATTGAGCACTTCCTTTGCATAACCGTTAACGATAAGTCCAACAGCTTGTTCCGTAGGTATTCCACGCTGATTACAATAGAAAAGCTGATCTTCACTGATTTTTGAAGTAGTAGCCTCATGTTCAAATACTGCAGAATCGTTATGTGAATCCATATAAGGGAATGTATGTGCACCACAATCACTTCCTAACAACAATGAATCACATGAACTGTAATTTCTTGCATTGTCAGCATTACTTGTAGCTCTTACTAAACCACGGTAGCTATTCTGGCTATGACCCGCAGAGATACCTTTGGAGATAATCGTTGACTTAGTATTTTTACCCATGTGGATCATCTTCGTTCCAGTATCTGCTTCTTGATAATGATTTGTTACAGCAACACTGTAAAATTCAGCTATAGAATTGTCACCACGAAGAATGCATGAAGGATATTTCCATGTTATAGCTGAACCAGTCTCAACCTGAGTCCAACTAAGTTTTGAATTAACGCCACGAAGATCACCACGCTTTGTAACAAGATTAAGCACTCCGCCCTTTCCATTTTCATCGCCAGGATACCAGTTTTGAACTGTAGAATATTTCACTTCTGCATTATTCTTGATTATAATCTCGACAATAGCAGCGTGTAACTGATTCTCATCACGCATAGGAGCCGTGCAACCTTCAAGATAACTAACATAGGCATCATCTTCTGCAATGATAAGGGTACGTTCAAACTGTCCTGTATTACGTGCGTTTATACGGAAATAACTACTTAGTTCCATCGGACATCTCACTCCTTTCGGAATATAGACAAACGAACCGTCACTGAACACAGCACTGTTAAGAGCGGCAAAGAAGTTGTCACGATAAGGGACAACACTTCCGAGATATTCTTTTACAAGTTCTGGATGTTCTTTTACGGCCTCACCAATACTACAGAAAATAACTCCCTTCTCACGCAATTTTTCTTTAAAAGTTGTCTTCACTGAAACTGAATCCATAATAGCATCAACAGCAGTGCCACTTAATGCCAAACGTTCTTCCAAAGGTATACCCAATTTGTCGAATGTCTTTTCAAGTTCTGGATCAATCTCATTGTTCTTTGGTTTCTTAACCAAAGGGTCAGCATAATAAGAAATTGCCTGATAGTCTATTTCGGGTACATGCACATGTCCCCAAGTAGGCTGGGTAAGGGTTTCCCAATAATTATAAGCTTTCAGACGAAAGTCGAGCATCCAATCGGGCTCGCCTTTTTTCTGAGAGATAAGGCGCACAACGTCTTCGTTAAGCCCTTTATCTATGATTTCTGTTTGTACATCAGTAGTAAATCCGAATTCATATTTCTTTTCAGCTACCTGACTAACAAACTCATTTTTTCCTTTTTCTTCCATTTTGCAAAAATACCTATTTTATATATGATACATACAAATAGTGTACCACAAACAAACTGGCAACATTTGTTATTAATTACAGCAGTGACATCCCTGTAATAGAATATAAGGATGTCACTACTTTATTACATAATGGATTCCAACTCCCATTATATTAGGGAGTATAGAAAACTTTATAGTTTCTGTTCAACTTCTATTTCAGTGAATGTCTCAATGATATCACCTCCAAGAATATCATTAAAGTTGACAAGACTGATACCACATTCCATTCCCATTGGAACTTCCTTAACATCATCCTTGTAACGCTTCAATGCATTGATGTCTGCTGTACGTATAACGATACCGTCACGTACAAGGCGAGCCTTATCTTTGGCATGTACCTTACCCTCGGTAACTAGACCACCGGCAATAGTACCAACCTTAGACACCTTAAATACCTGCTTAACTTCAACCTGACCAGTGATAATTTCTTTCTTGACCTTGTCAAGCATACCGACCATTGCGCTCTTGATATCATCAATTGCATCGTATATGATTGAATAGGTATTAATTTCAACGCCTTCACGATCGGCAAGTCTGCGAGCTTCAGAAGAAGGGCGAACCTGGAAACCAACGATGACAGCATCTGATGCACTGGCAAGCATTACATCATTCTCACTAATCTGACCTACAGCCTTACTAATTACATTTACCAAGACTTTCTCTGTAGAAAGCTTAATGAACGAATCACTCAAAGCCTCAATAGAACCGTCGGTATCACCCTTGACGATGATATTAAGTTCATGGAACTCTCCACGTGCAATACGATGTGAAATATCACCAAGAGTAAGACGTTTCTGAGTTCTCAAGCCCTGTTCACGCTGCAATTGCTCACGCTTGTTTGCAATCTCGCGAACCTCCTGTTCTGACTCCAAAACGTGGAACTGATCACCAGCTGTAGGAGCACCATTCAGACCAAGGATAATAGCTGGCTCAGCAGGAGCAGCCTCATCAATGCGCTGATTACGTTCATTGAACATAGCCTTAATACGTCCCCAACTTGTTCCGGCGATTACAACATCACCTATTTTAAGAGTACCATTACTTACGAGTACAGTACTTACATATCCACGTCCCTTATCAAGAGAAGACTCAATGATAGTACCAGTAGCTTTACGGTTTGGATTAGCCTTCAAGTCAAGCATTTCAGCCTCAAGAAGGACCTTATCTAGAAGTTCTTCAACTCCTACGCCCTTCTTTGCGCTTATCTCTTGACACTGATATTTACCACCCCACTCTTCAACAAGCAAGTTCATCTGTGACAAGTCTTCACGAATCTTATCAGGATTAGCTCCTGGCTTATCAATCTTATTTATTGCGAATACCATTGGAACACCAGCAGCCTGAGCATGTGCGATAGCCTCTTTTGTAGTAGGCATAACAGAGTCATCAGCTGCGATGATAATGATTGCGATATCTGTTACCTGAGCACCACGTGCACGCATAGCAGTAAATGCCTCATGACCTGGAGTATCAAGGAATGTAACTTTCTGACCATTCTTAAGAGTAACACCGTAAGCACCAATATGCTGTGTAATACCACCAGCCTCACCGGCAATCACATTAGTATTACGGATGTGGTCAAGCAAAGATGTCTTACCATGGTCAACATGTCCCATGACTGTAACGATAGGAGCGCGAGAGAACAAATCAGTTTCTTCATCGATCTCTTCACTTACAGCCTCCTGAACCTCGGCACTAACATATTCTGTCTTGAAACCGAATTCATCAGCTACCATGTTGATTGTCTCTGCATCAAGGCGCTGGTTTATTGAAACCATGATACCGACACTCATAAGAGTAGAGATAACCTGAGTCACACCAATATTCATCATGGTGGCAAGTTCACTTACAGTTACAAATTCGGTAAGTTTAAGGATTCTAGCATCTTTCTGCTCTGCATTAGCAACCTTCTGGAGTTTTACCTGAACAGCATCACGCTTATCCTTACGGTATTTAGCGCCTTTCTTGTTCTGGCTCTTGCTTGTTAAACGTGCAAGAGTCTCCTTTACCTGACGTGCTACTGCATTATCATCAACCTCTAAAGGCTTCTGACCACGTTTGCGGTTTCTATTATTATTATTATTGTTGTTTCCAGCAGCGTTATTAGGACCTCTATTAGCACCGTTCTGGTTACTATTATTTCTATTATTGTTATTGCGATTGTTGTTGTTTCGGTTGGTGTTATTATTATTATTATTATGGTTATTATTACCGCCCTGATTAGCAGCGGCATTAATATCCACGCGTGTCTTGTTTATACGCACGCGCTTCTTTCTTTCTACACCAGCGTGCTGCTGCGCAGTCTTTTCCTCACGTTCTTTGCGCTTTTCTTCCTTAGACTTTTTCTTTGGTCGAGTACTCTGATTCAATGAATCAAGGTCAATCTTACCAACAACATTCATCTTAGGAGCATTAAGGATTTTCTTTTCACTTTTTAATGTAAAGATTCCATCGTCGGCTTTCTCTGCAGGTTTTTCAGACTCTACTGATTTTGGAGCCACAACAACTTTTGGAGCAGCAGCCTTAGGCTGTCCAACCGGTTTAGCAGGCTTCGGGGTTTCTACCTTTGCAGCAACTGGTTTAGGTGCCGCAGTAGCTTTTACTACTGGTTTATCCACTGGTTTATCAACATGTTTATTTATAGGCTCATGGCTGACGGCAGCAGCCTTTACTTCAGGAGCAACAGACTTCTGAGCCGCTGGTTTCTTACCAATACTATCCAGATCAATCTTCCCAACAGGTTTGAAACGCTGTTGATTAGAAGATTCAAGAAGATTCTCGGCACGATTTTCCTTTGCCTCAGGCGTACGCTTCTTTTCCTTTGGTTTCTTCTGGAAAAGCTTTTCTGCCTCGCTACGAACTTCTGCATCCTGTTTGAATGCCTCAACAAGAGCGTTATACTGCCCTTCTGAGAGTTTGTAGCTCAAGTCAGACTTTACCTCTCCCAGTTCATTTTTCTTCTCTAGGAATTCAACTGCCGTTTGAAGTCCTATGTTTAATTCACGTAATGCTTTATTTAATCTGATGCTCATATTTATCTATTTGAAGGTAATGAATGAAATCGGCAAAAAGGGAAAACCACTCATTCCGTTACCTTAATTATATTTATTTCCTCATTTTCATTAAATACTTTCTTTCCTTTTTATTGTTAATTATTGTTCAAACTCTGCACGAAGCACCTTAAGAACATGATCAACTGTTTCTTCCTCAAGATCAGCCTTTTCAATAAGCATCTCTCGTGGAGCATTAATTACAGCCTTAGCTGTATCAAGTCCAACAGCCTTAACTGCATCGATAACCCACTGATCAATCTCATCTGAGAATTCATCCAAGTAGATATCCTCGTCTGCCTCATCCTCTGGAACCTCACGGAATACATCAATTGTGAATTCTGTAAGCATAGAAGCTAGTTTGATATTTAGTCCACCACGACCGATAGCCAAGCTGACTTCTTCTGGCTGCAAGAAAACTTCTGCCTTATGATTTTCCTCGTCAACATTAATACTGCTTACACGTGCAGGACTAAGTGAACGCTGGATAAACAGCTTGATATTTGAAGTATAATTCACAACATCAAGGTTTTCATTGCACAATTCACGAACGATACCATGAACACGACTACCCTTAACACCGACGCAAGCTCCTACTGGGTCAATGCGCTCATCGAAACTTTCAACAGCAATCTTAGCACGTTCACCTGGCATACGAGCAATCTTACGAATAGTGATAAGACCATCACCAATCTCAGGAACCTCTGCTTCAAGAAGACGCTCAAGGAATAATGGACTTGTACGAGAAAGAATGATCTTAGGATTGTTATTTTCGTTATCAACACGAAGTATCACCGCACGAACAGTTTCACCCTTATGATATACATCAGCAGGAATCTGTTCTGTCTTAGGAAGTATAAGCTCATTATTCTCATCATCAACAATAAGAACTTCACGTTTCCAAATCTGATATACTTCACCTGAAATAATCTGTCCTACTCTATCCTTATACTTATTATATAAAGAGTCATGTTCCAACTCAAGAATCTTTGAAGCAAGAGTTTGGCGCAGATTCAATATCGCGCGACGACCGAACTTAGCGAAGTTAACAGGCTCTGAAACATCCTCCCCAACCTCGTAGTCTGGTTCTATTTTAAGTGCATCCTTAAGTGCGATCTGCTTATTTTCATCCTCAACCTCACCGTTTGCAACTACAACACGATTACGATAAATTTCAAAGTCTCCCTTATCAGGGTTTACGATAACATCGAAATTTTCATCGCTACCAAAGATTTTAGCAAGCACATTACGGAAACTTTCCTCCAATACACTTACCAGAGTTGTACGGTCGATATTCTTTGTATCCTTAAATTCGCGGAAAGTATCGATCATACTGATCTGCTCTTCATCATTCTTTTTTGCTGCCATAGCTTATTTGAAACTTATTAAATATTTTGTATATTTTACATTATTCATAACAAAAGTATGATCGACGTCCATTTTCTGAGGACGCTTCTTACCTTCAACCATAACTTTTTCGTTAACTGTAACTACAAAGCTGTCACCGTCAACGCTTTTCAAAATACCTTGATACTTTTTACCATCCATATCAAGGACTTCAACTTCTTTACCTATGAAGTTTACATACTGTTGAGCAACCTTAAACGGTTGTCCAAGACCTGCCGAACCAACTTCGAGTTCATAGTCTTCTTCATCTCTACTGAGATGATCCTCTATATACCTACTTAATTCAACACAATCCTCGATCCAAACGCCATCAGCGTGATCAATCTCAACTACAATCTTGTCGTTTGGGCTGATATCAATACCAACAAGGAAATATTCCTTATCTTTCAACCACTCATCTACTAGTTTTTTTACGACGTTTTTGTCAATCATATATGCTATATTAAAATAAAATGAGGAACTCTCTCGGAGCCCCCCATTCCACTGAATGCTGCAAAATTACGAATAATTTCGTTAGCATGCAAATATTTTGCAATATTTTCTCATTTTGGCAATAGAATCTTCTTATATTCAACCGGTTTTGACAAAAGTTTCATAGCTTCAGCCATTTGACGGTCATGTTTAAGACTATATTCAATACTGCCTTGTTGATAGTAATATACTGATATAATGTCACTTGCGAGGGCTTCTCTTATATCTTCCTTATTGTATTCAATATCCTTTCCGATATTATGTTTAAGCTTTTTTTCAATAGCAGCAAACTCATTTTTAGCATCATTATAATAGCCTTCAAACTTAGCCGATTTAACTAGTTCCTGTAAGATTTTCTCACTTACGCCATCATACTTAAAGCCACTTTTTATAACGTGCTGCTTGAAATCTTCAAAATCTGCATCCGAAAGCTCAAACTTATCTGGAGATGCAATAGTAGGATGCTTAGCCACATAATCAACAACATAATCAAGTACCGTCTCTGTTGAATCTATAATACTTGTAAGGTAGGTTTGAATATTCGAAGCCGTATCTGGTTTGATTTCAACATCCGGTTTTATTCCACCACCATCACGAACCTCACGTCCATGCAATGTGCGGAATACTTTTGTAAGAGAATCAGGTACATGTTCAGTGTATCCTCCACGTCCATGTTTGTAATTTATAGCCTGAATGCAGCGACCACTTGGAATGTAATATTTATTTGTCGTGAGTTTCAGATTTCCATTATATGGAAGATCTACCGTCATCTGCACAAGTCCTTTTCCATATGTACGTGTACCCATTACAACAGCACGATCAAAGTCCTGCAAAGCACCACTTGTGATTTCACTTGCGCTGGCAGTTCCGCCATTAACAAGTACAACTATCGGCATAACTGTATCAATTGGTTCTACGGTAGTTTTATAATCATGGTTCATACGTTTAAGCTTGCCGCGATTAGAAACAACAAGAACATCTTTTGGAACAAACATATTCACAATGTTTACTGCTTCACTTTCAAGACCACCACCATTTCCGCGAAGATCTATAACAAGACCCTTCATACCCTGTTTTTTCATTTCAAGGAAAGCGCGACGAAAATCTTTTGAACAATCTTCCGTAAACTGATTAAGATTTATATATCCAATATTATTTGGCTGTAATCCATAATATGGCACCGATGGCATTTTTATAGCACGTCGTGTAATTTTCATCTTTAAAACCTTTCCTGTTGAAAGACGCTTCACCTTTATCATAAAAGTCGTGCCAGCATCACCACGCAAATGATCGCTAACATATTGACTACTCTTACCAACCATTGATAAGTCATCTACTGCCAAAATAAGATCACCCTTTTTCAGTCCAGCTTCTGCAGCTGGCATATTTTCATAAGGTTCGTCGATAAACGAATTATTATATTTCTGGCTAAATCGTATAAGCGATCCCACACCTGCATACTTACCAGTAAGCATGGTTTTCAAGTCCTTAACTTTTGCGTCAGGAAAATACTCAGTGTAAGGGTCAAGAGAACCCAACATTGCGTCAACTGCATTACCTACAACAGTGTCAGCAGACAGTGTATCAACATAAAGCAAGTCTAGATTCTTGTATATTGAATTAAATACTTCAAGATTCTTAGCTACTTCAAAATTATGATCTTTTCCAGGCTGGGCTGCGGCAGGCACAGCCAACAGAGCTAGGATGTATATTATTATCTTTCTCATATTGATTGACAAAAGTAATATATAAAGATGTAAAAAGCAACACAACAAGTGATAAATTTCAAAAAAATAGCTTTAATGTGATTTTTTTCTCAAAAAAGTTTGGCAGTTTAAAAAAAACGTTTTACCTTTGCAACCGCAAATCAGAAATGATAAAGCAATGCTTCAATAGCTCAGTTGGTTAGAGCACCTGACTGTTAATCAGGGGGTCGTTGGTTCAAGCCCATCTTGAAGCGCATTAATTTACAAGGAGTTACAGAAATGTAACTCCTTTTTTGTTTTTATTTGTTTGAACAAATATCGAATTCTACAGCATTATATGATTTTGCGCTAACATTAGTAAGTCTAACTTCGAAGAAATTCAATAGTCATTCATAACATTGTTTGAATATATTTATGGTCTCTTACCACCCATCATTTTCTATAAATATACAAGACTGTTATATATTATCTCCATGAAAATAATCAAATATACTTTATAATGTCGTTTTCTATTTCAGCTAAAGACAGTCTGCCCACAGCCGACAGCTTCCTCCGAATGTCTTTCATTGATTTAATTTTGTTGTATCAGATTTTATTTCTTAATTTGTAGACAAGGATATGATAATAAAAGATATTTGTAACGAAATTACCATCAACCGACAACTAATTCGGGAAGGTGACAACCATATTGGATTGAACGACAACCAATCAGGTGAGGTAGACAACTTATTTAATAACAAATGTAAACCTATTATGGCTGAAAGCAACACTCTACCAGAAAAAGTTTTTCCAATGTCACTAATGTCACTTTGCCACAAACCCTTTGTTTATAAGGGATGAGCGAGTGACATTAAGTGACATTATCGGCCTAAAAGTGACATTAAAT